>DATATE010000208.1:0-173264 GCA_036268955.1 Pseudonocardiaceae bacterium | reverse complement strand
GCCGCGACAAGGGTGACACGGCCGCGCTCAGACAGCGGCGGTGGCCTCCAGCGGCTCGTCGTGCCGCCGGGCGAGCACGCATTCCAGCGCCGCGTCCCGGAAGAACTGCTGGGCGCCGGCCGGAGTCACCATGTCCCTCGGCTGGGAAAGGTGCTCCTCAAGCGACCGCTCGAACTCCTTGACCTCGGCCTGCCGGCTCATGTGCGCGGCGACCAGCGGTAACGGGCCTTCCACCTCGATGACCCGGACCGCCATCTCCTTGCCGACGAAGGCCATGGTGCCCAGCAGCTTGCCCACCGGTTTGCCGTCGCCGTCGGTCACGTCGAAACGTGGCCGGCCGCTGGCCCGAAACAGTTCCTTGACAGTTTCCTCGCTGCCCGCCTTCAACGGGTAGAACAACGCATGCCAGGTGGACACGATGGTTCTCCTCACGTGAGCTTGAGTTTGTTCACCTTCACTGGCTGGCGGTGACGCCACCGTCGACGTACAGCACCTGACCGGTGATGAAACGGGCCAGCGGCGATACCAGATAACACACGGCGCTGGCGACTTCTTCTGGTTCGGCGAAACGACCGAGCGGGATCCGCTGCTTGACCATCTCCAGGAACTTGGTGTTCTGGTTGGCCTCGTGGACGAACTCGGTACGGACGAATCCGGGTGCGACCGCGTTGACCGTGATCGCGTGCCGGCCCCACTCGGTGGCCAGTTGTTTGACCAACAGGTCCAGCCCGGCCTTGCTGGCCCCGTACGCGCTGAAACCCTGCCGGCCACCGACCGCGCCACGCACCGAGGACAGGTGTACCAGCCTGCCCTGCTCGCCCTTGTCGATCAGCCGCCGCCCGAACTCCTGGGAGAGCAGGAAAGCAGCGGTCAGGTTGGTCTCCAGGATCTCCCGGAACTCGTTCTCCGGGAACCGCTCCGCCGGAATGGTGGCCAGTTTGCTCGCGCAGTTCACCAGCACGTCCACCCCGCCGGACTCGTCGTCGAGTTCGGTGAAGAGTTGGCGAATGCTCTCCCCCGATGCCAGGTCGACGTACTTGCCGGTGACCTGACCGCCCTGCTCGCGCAGCTGGTCGGCCAACTCCTGGGCCTTGTCCACCGAGCGGCCGGCGATCACCAGTGCCGCGCCCTGTTCGACCAGCTGCGCGCAGATGGTGGCGCCGAGGCCGCCGTAGCCGCCGACCACCAGCACCCGCCTGCCGCTCAGTACCCGCGCGTCCTCGGTGCTCATGGTGTCGGGCCCTCGGTGAGACCGAACAGTTCGCGGGCGGTGCCGGCCCGAATCGCGTCACGCTGCGCCTCGGTGACGTCCAGCCGCGCCACCATGTCCAGCGTGGCCTGTAGCGGCGAGGTCAACGGCGGCGAATCGGTGCCGAACAGCAGATGCTCCGGCCCGAAGACCTCGGCCGCCGCCGCCAGCGCGAGCTGGCTGGGGGTCGCGGTGTCCACGTACAGCCGGGAAAGCTGCCTGCTGATCGGCGTGAGTGCCTCGGCAGCGGGACCACCGGGCCGCGCTCCTGACGGCGGACCACCGACAGCGCCTGCCGGCGGACCGGTGGGACGGCCGGATGGCGGGCCCGAGGGTGGACCGGCCGGCTGGCTGAACGGCGGCGGACCACCGGGCCGACCGTTGGGCGGACCACCAGGACCACCAGCGTTACCGGGACCAGCGGGACCAGCGGGGCCGCCAGGACCACCGGGGCGGCCGTTGGGCGGGCCGCCGGCCATCGCGCGCTGTTGGGCGAGGTCGAGCTTTTCCCGCAGCAGCGACAGCGCACCACCCGCGTTGGCCACGATCAGCTTCAGCGTCGGGTACTTGTCCAGCCAGCCGGCGAACAGGATCGAGGCAACGCCGCTGGTCACGTCGCAGGGTCGGGCGATGTGCTCGATGAGACCGAGATGGCCGTGCATCGCGCTCGCGCCAACGGGTTCGGCCGGCGGATGCAGCAGCACCGGGCTGCCGGTCTCGGCGGCGAGCGCGAAGAACTGGTCGGCGTCGGGCGAGCCGAGGTACTCGCCGCGCACGCTGGTGTTCACGATAAGGCCGACGAACTCCTCCTGCGCCAACCGCTTCGCGGCCCGGCTCAACGAGTCGTCATCGGCGAACGGGTTCAGGTAGACGTAGCCGCGCAGGTGATTTCCGTGCGCCCGCACGGTTTCGGCGACCCATTCGTGAAAGGAGTCGATCGCGTCGGCGGACTGCGCGTAGTTGTCCAGCCCTGGTACCGGGACCATGGTTCCGGCACCGACCGGACTGCCCACGATCGTGGTGTCGATGCCGAGCTTCGCTTTCTGCTCGATCATCCCGTCGATATCGGCGAGGCTCGGCGGCATCGGGAACCGTTTGAACAGTTCCGGTGAGGTCACATGTCCGTGGATGTCGATCGTCATCGCTCGTCTTCCAGTATGCCGGGGTGCGCGGTCGTTGGGTTCGCGGCTGGACTCAGGCGCGCGGCGGACCGAGTACCTTGCCGCCGTATGCCTCCACCGAGGCGATCACCTCGCCGAAGTCCGGGAAATCGGCCGGGTTGAACTCGGGTACCTCAAGCCGCTCGGCCGGTTTGCCGGTGTCGAAGAACCAGCCGTCGAACCCACCGGGAGTCCCGAGCACCAGCCAACGGGCCACCGGCGACTCCACCTTGTAGGAGTGCGGCACGTTCCTCGGCGCGAAGACGGTGTCACCGACCTTCGGGGTGTACATGACGCCACCGATCTCGATGCTCAGCTCGCCGTCGAGCACGTAGAAGGTCTCTTCTTCCCTGCTGTGCACGTGCACCGGCGAGGCGTAACCGAAGTTCGACGTCTGCTCGGCCAACCAGAACTGGTTGTCGGTCTGTTCACTGGTCGCCTTGAACATCATCAGCGCCCCCATGTGCCAAATCGCCTTGCCCTGCTCAGGCGTGGCCAGGTACGGCTTCATATCCGACATCCGCGCTCTCCCTCGTGGACTTGGGGGTGCCTCCGGTGTGAGCGTGCCCCAGCGGCGGTCCCGGCGGCATGGGCATCACATCCCGACCGTCGGGGAACCGGTCCGGGACGGCCGAGGTCAGCGAGGTCCGGGAAGCACCTGCCGCGCGGGCTCGCCGCCTCGGTCGGCGATGACGACACCTCGTCGGCACCGCCGTAGTTCCTTGCCGCTCGGGACTGTCGGCTCACGACCGAGGACCCCCGACCCGGCTACGCTACGATCACGACGAACGATGACCGGGGGTGATGGTGTCCATTCAGGACAAGTGCGGATATAGGGCCAATCGCTTCATCCTCGGGCGCCGTCGGACGAGCCGTTGACCCCGGACCGGCACAACGCCATGGGGGAGTGAACATGTTGTCCTCGGGAACCAGTGTCTGCATTGTCGGTGCCGGTCCACGTGGCACGTCGGTGTTGGAACGCATCTGCGCCAACAGCACCGTATTGTCCACATCGGACGCTCCGGTCGTCGTGCACCTCGTCGACCCGTTCCCACCGGGTGCCGGTGGCGTCTGGCGTACCGACCAGCCGGCGCACCTGTTGATGAACACCGTCTCCTCGCAGGTCAGCCTGTTCACCGACGACAGCGTCGCCTGCGCGGGACCGGTGGTCGAAGGCCCCAGCCTCTACGAGTGGGCCAAGCAGCTCGTCGGGCCGGACGATCCCGGTGAGGTTCGCGCCCAGGCGCGCGCACTCGGACCGGACTCCTACCCCTCCCGTGCGTTGTACGGCCATTACCTGGAATGGGTTTTCCGGCGGCTGGTGCGTACCGCACCGGTCGGGCTGACGATCACGGTGCACCGGCGCAGCGCGGTGCGGCTGGGCGACGGTCCGGACGGGCAGCAGGTGGTCACCTTGGACGACGGCACCCGGTTGTCGGTGGACTCGGTCGTCCTCGCGCTCGGCCACGGCCCGGTCCGGCTGACCGAGGAGGAGACCCGCCTTCGCGATTTCGCCGTCGACCATGACCTCACCTACATTCCGCCGAGCAACCCGGCCGATATCGACCTGAACCGGGCGCAGGCCGGCGAACGGGTCGCGCTGCGCGGGATGGGGTTGAACTTCTTCGACTATCTCGCGCTGTTCACCGAGACGAGGGGCGGTCGGTTCGAGCGCGGGCGCGAGGGCCTCGTCTACCTGCCTTCCGGCCGGGAACCACTGCTGTACGCCGGTTCCCGGCGCGGTGTGCCGCACCATGCCCGTGGCGAGAACGAGAAGGGCGCCCTCGGCAGGCACGAACCGGCCTTCCTCACCGAGCAGGTGGTGGCCGGGCTGCGGCGACGATCAGCGGCCGGGTTCCGGCTGACGTTCATGCGCGACGTGTGGCCGCTGATCGACAAGGAGGTCCGCACGGTCTACTACCACGCGCTGGTCGCGGCGCGGGGCGATGGCGCTTCGGCGGCGGAGTTCCGGCGTGAGTACCTCGCCTGTCAGCATGCCGACTCCGACGACACCGCGTTGCTGCGCCGGTTCGGCATCGACGCCGCGCAGCGCTGGGACTGGGACCGTATCGCCCGCCCGTACGGCGACCAGGAGTTCAGCGACCGTGCCCAGTTCCACGACTGGCTGCTGGAATACCTGCGCAACGACGCCGCCGAGGCCCGGCGCGGAAACGTACACGGTCCGCTCAAGGCCGCGCTGGACACGTTGCGGGACCTGCGCAACGAGGTGCGTCTCGTGGTCGACCACGGCGGGATCACCGGCCGCTCGTATCGCGACGAGCTGGCGCGCTGGTACACCCCGCTCAACGCGTTCCTCTCGATCGGGCCGCCGTTGCGGCGGATCGAGGAGATGATGGCGCTGGTCGAGGCGGGCGTGCTGCGGGCGATCGGACCGGGGATGCGGGTCACGCCCGCACACGACGGTTCGGCGTTCCTTGTCGACGCAACCTCGGTGCACGAGCCCGCGGTCGAGGTCACCACCCTGATCGAGGCCCGGATTCCCGATGTCGACCTGCGCCGCAGCGACAACCCGCTGCTGCGCCATCTGCTGGCGACCGGGCAGGCACGCACCTACCGCATTCCCGACGAGAACGGCGCGGATTTCGAGAGCGGTGGCCTTGCCGTCACCGATTCCCCGTACCGGCTGGTCGACGACCGGCATCGACCGCACCCCCGCCGGTTCGCCTATGGTGTGCCGACCGAGTACGTGCACTGGGTCACCGCGGCCGGCATCCGACCGGGGGTCGGGTCGGTCACGCTCACCGACTCCGACGCGATCGCACGGGCGGTGCTGACCGTCGCCACGCGGCAACCGGCGGCCGGCGCGGCACCGGTGCGCAGCCGGACGGCCTACGCGGCCAGCTGAACCGCCCGAGGATCACAATTTCCGCAGCACACCGATCCCAGCAGGAGAAGGAGACCGCGATGCCAGAGTTCTCCCCCGGCACCGACTCCGGCCTGCTGGCGCCGACCTGGGCCGGCACACCGGTCGAGGCGCAGGTCAGCGACGAAGCCTGGTTGCAGGCCATGCTGGACGTGGAGGCGGCACTGGCCAGGACCCAGGCCCGCCTCGGCCTCATTCCCGACTCGGCCGCGAAGGCGATCACCTCGGCAGCCCGCGCTGAAGCATTGGACCTGGTCGCGCTCGCCCGGCAGGCCAGGGGCGGCGCGAATCCGGTGGTGGCCTTCGTGTCGGCGTTCACCTCGGTGGTCGCCGCGCAGGACCCGGCCGCCGCCGAATACGTGCACCGGGGCAGTACCAGCCAGGACATCCTTGACTCGGCGACGATGCTGATCACGGCCACGGTGCTCACCGGCATCGCGCTGGACCTGGACCGGGTGGCCGCCGCACTGGCTCGGTTGGCGGCCGATCACCGGGACACCCCGATGGCCGGTCGGACCCTGACCCAGCACGCGGTGCCGATCACCTTCGGGCTGAAGGCGGCCGGCTGGCTGCGACTGGTCCTCGACGCGGCCGACCGGGTACGCGCACTGCGCGACGGCGGACTGCCCGCCGAACTCGGCGGCGCCGCCGGCACCCTGGCCGCCTACCAGGAGTACGCCGAACTCGACGCGCCCGCGGGACAGGCACCCGGTGGGGTGGCGTTGATCGCGCCGTTCGCCGAGGAACTCGGCCTTGCCGAGCCGGTGCTGCCCTGGCACACGGTGCGCACCCCGATCGTGGACACCGGGTCGGTGCTGCAGTTCGTCACCGGCGCCCTCGGCAAGTTCGCCATCGACGTGCAGACGCTGTCGCGCACCGAGATCGGCGAGGTGGCCGAACCGGCGGGCGAGGGCCGGGGCGCGTCATCGGCCATGCCGCAGAAGCGCAATCCGGTGCTGGCCACGCTGATCGTCACCGCCGCCCGCCAGGTGCCCGCGCTCGCGCTGGTCCTCGCGCAGAGCATGCTGGCCGAGGACGAACGACCGGCCGGGGCCTGGCACGCCGAGTGGCAGCCGCTGCGCGAGGCGCTGCGCCTGGCCGGTGGCGCGGCCCATACCGCGGCGGAACTCGCCGAGGGGCTCACGGTGTATCCGGCGCGCATGACGGCGAACCTGGCGCTGACCGGTGGGAGCATCGTCAGCGAACGGCTCAACGTGGCGCTGGCACCACTGCTCGGCAAGGCGGCGGCGAAGAAGCTGCTCGGCAGGGTCACCAAGGAAGTGGCGGCCGGCGGCCAGGATCTCGCCACCGCGCTCGCCGAGCAGCTCCCGGACGTCGCGGGCCTCGCCACGCTGCTCGACCCGACCGCCTACACCGGGGCGGCCGGTGCGCTGGTCGACCGGGTACTGGCCGGCTACCGGGCACGCGGCGCAACCCGGTGAACCTACGGCCGTCGGACCCGAGATCGTAGCGGCGGCGCAATCGTTCATGATAGTAATGGATTATCGTGAGTAACCATTCGTCACAGCTGTCGTAGCCCAGCTGTTCGAGCCAGCGTGTCCTGGCGAGGCTCCGGGAGAAACGGCGTCCCGCCGTCGGGTAAGACGGAATCGAGGAGTTGAGATGGGCGCCGAAAGTGCGCGGCTGGTCAGGGCGGCCGTTGGCGGAGACGTCGAGCCACCCGTAGACCGTGACGAAAGACCCGGTCGGCGGTTGCGGCGACGGGTGAAGTCGGCCCTTGCCACCTACTACTCACGCGCCGGTCGGATCGATCGGATCTGCTATCTCGTCGGCGCGACGCTGTTCGCGAGCGGCCTGTTCCACCTCGGCGTGCAACTCGTCGTCGGTGGTCCCTGGGACGGACCGGTGTCCTGGCGCAAACCGTTCGACTTCGGCTTGGCCTTCGGTCTCACGGTGGCAACCATCACCTGGGTGACCAACTTCGTGCCGCTGCGGGAACGCACCCGCGCTCGACTGCTGTCGGTCTTCACCCTCGCCTGCATCGTCGAGGTCGCGGTGATCACCATCCAGGCCTGGCGCGGCGTGCCCTCGCACTTCAACGTCAGCACCAAACTCAACGCGACGTTCGCCTTCACCGCGGCCGGTGGTGGCGCGGTCATCATCATCTCCACCCTCGCGATGGCCGTCGGCGCCTTCTGGCGCAACCCGAACATGCCGCCCAGCATGCGACTCGCGATACGGGCCGGGTTCGTGTCCTTCCTGGTGGCACTGGCCATCGGCGCGATGATGATCGGACTCGGCGTCAACGCGACCCGCACCATCTCCCAGGCCGCCGCCTACACGGTCGCGACCGCCTTCAAGTCCGGGCACGCCGCGACCATGCACGGCATCCTGATCCTGCCCACGCTGGCCTGGTTGACTTCCTTCACCAGCTGGACCGAAGCGCAGCGGGTGCGCATCGTCGCGCTCGGCGCCGCCGGTTATCTCCTTGCCGCCGGTGTCGTCGTGGTGGACACCTTCGTCTCGATCAACCCGCTGGCGCCGCTGGACGCACCGCTGATCACGACGGTGCTCACGGTGGGCGGCATCATCAGCCTGCTGACCGCCGGCATTCGCACCCTGGCCCGGCTCTGGCGGGAAGCACCCGCCGCAGGCCTCGAACACACCTGATCGGAATTACGGGACTTACGGCTCACGCCACCGGAATCCGGTGGCGTGAGTGGTTTTTCGTTATCAGCAAACGTATTCTGGTCGTCGACCCGGCCGAGGATTTCGCATCGACCGGGCCGACGGCCCTGTTCCGCCGAGCCGTACGGCCTACCAGGCTACCGGCAATTTGTAGAGGCCGTTGATGGTGCCGTTGTTCTTGAACGGCATATCGTCAATCTCGGCGGCCAGTCGGAGGGTCGGGATCCGACGCATCAAGGTGGTGAACACGATCTCCAGTTCCGTCCTTGCCAGGTTCTGGCCGAGGCACTGGTGCACGCCGTAGGCGAAGGACACGTGGTGCCGGGAACCCCGGTTCACGTCGAAGGTGTCCGCGCCGTCGAAGAACTCCTCGTCCCGGTTGGCCGAGGCGAGCGAGAGGATCACGCCGTCACCGGCCTTGATCGTCACCCCGCCGATCTCGATGTCGGCGGCGGCGACCCTGGAGAGGTTGTCGATGATCGGGTAGTACCGCAGCAGTTCCTCGACCGCCTTGACCGCAAGCGAAGGGTCGGCACGCAACTGGTCGGCCGCCTCCGGCCGGGTCAGTAAGCCGACGGTGCCGAGCGCGATCATGTTCGCGGTGGTCTCGTGCCCGGCGACCAGCAGCAGCTGTGCCATGCCGACCAGCAGGTCGCGGGTGAACACCTCGGTTTCCCGGTTGCGTTCGATCAGCCTGCCGAGCAGGTCGTCGGTCGGCGTCTTCTCCTTCTCCGCGATCAGTTCGTCCATGTAGGCGCGCAGCTCCTGGCTGGCCACCGCGCGCTCCTCGGCGGTACTGGCCGGCAACAGCCGGATCTGGGTGCGCTCGTGGAAGAATTCGCGCCGCGAGTAGGGCACGCCGAGCAGATCGCAGATCACCAGCGAGGGCACCGGCAGCGCGAGGTCCTCGACAAGATCGGCGTCGGGCCCCTTGGCCAGCATCGCGTCGATCAGCTCGTCGACCACCTGCTGGATGCGCGGCTTGAGGGCGTTGAGGCGGTGCACGGTGAACTCGTTGACCAGCATCCGCCGTGGCGCCTTGTGCTCGGGCAGGTCAAGACCGATCAGCGCCTTGCTGGCACCGCTGAAGCTCTGCCGGAGATCGGCCTCGATCAGGGTGCGCAGCGGGAAGTTCGGGTGGGTGCGGTCGGAGCTGATCCTCGGGTCGGTGAACAGCTTGCGCACATCGGCGTGGTTGGTCACCAGCCAGGCGGTCTGCCCGGTCGGCAGGTCCACCTTGGCGATCGGCCGCTGCTCCCGCAGCAGGACGTAGTCGTCGGCCGGTTCCAGCGGACAGCTGCGCGGCAGCGGAAAGTCGAAGGATTCGTTGTTCTCAATGGCGGCTTCAATCACGACGGGTCCTCATTCCACGTGCCGAACCGGCACCTTCGGCGGAAGCTGTTGTCTGACAACGTATGCGACTTTCTCTGGCGAGCACCGCCGAAAGAGCTTTCGGCCGTGCGGCTCGCCGATCGGGTCCCACGACGACAGGAACCTTCACGGCCAACTGGTATCGATGATGGTTGCGACAAATCGGTCGAGACCGGGAAGATCCTCGGTGATCTCGGGACGGACAACCGGTTGCGACCGTGCCTGATACGACGCTTCGCGTAGGTGGGCGATCTCAGGCTCCCGTCGTCAACACGATTTTCCCGGTCACCGAGCCCTGCTCCAGCATCCGTTGCGCGTCGGCGGCGCCCTCCAGTGGCAGGGTTTTCGCCACCGGCGGCACGATCTTTCCGTCGGCGAGCAGTTGCAGGACGGCGGTGAGGTCTTCTCGATAGGCCTGCGGCTGGGTCTTCTCAAGGCTCCAGGCGTTGTAGAAGACGCTGCGTTTGCCGTTGGGCACGAGCTTGGGCAGCATGATCCCGCCGAGGAAGCCTCGGGCGCCGATGAGCATGTTCGGCTTTCCGTTCACCAGCACGGCACTCTGCCCGTAGCCGACCAGAATCCCGCCCTTGGCCAGTACCGAGGACGACCGGTTGAAGTGGCTGCCGCCGATCGCGTCGAACACCGCGTGCACGGTGCCACCGGGCAGCGCCCTGATCACCTTGACGAAGTCCTCGGCGCGGTAGTCGATCGGATGAGCGCCGAACTTGGTCACCAGGTCGAGTTTTGACTTCGACGCCGAGCCATGGCATTCGATGCCGGCCAGTTCGGCCAGTTGCAGGAACGCGACACCCACGCCTCCGGACGCACCGTGCACCAGGATGCGTTGCCCCGGCCGCACTTCGGCGACCCGATGCAGCATCTGATGGGCGATGAAATAGTTCAGCGCGACCGCGGCGGACTCGACCGGCTCCGCTCCCGTCGGCCGGGGAACAAGCCGGTCGGCGGCGATCAGCACCCGGTCGGCGTAGCCGCCGGTGGGGACCAGCGCGGCGACCTCCTGGCCGACCGAGAGGCCGGACACGCCGGGGCCGAGCTGTTCCACCACGCCCGCGAAATCGTAGCCGGGGGTGAACGGCGGCTTCGGGCCACCGGGAATGACCCCGAGCCGCAACAGCAGGTCGCCGTAGGAGACGCCGGCCGCGGCAACCCGCGCCACGGCCTCACCGGGGCCTGGTTCACCGAGCTGGCTGGTACACAGCTCCATGTTCTCCAGACCGCCGATTGCGGTCACACTGAGATGGCGTGCTTGCACTGCTGCTTCCGTCATCGGGAGCCTCCGTCATCGGATATGTCTGTGATCAGGTCGGGCCAATCGGTTGCGGCCACCAGTCCGCAACCGCCTTCCCCCAAGGTATCGACCTACGCCGGGTCGTCGACCCGGAATGGTCCAAGCCGGTTCGGCTCAGGCCAGGGCCATACTGTATCCGCCGGCGGCGACGATGGCGATGACGTCGGTCAGCCCGGAAACATCCACCGGACGCGTCCTGTTCTCGGTGGTGCCATCGCCGAGCTGGCCTGCGTCGTTGAGGCCCCACCCGCGAATCGTGCCGTCCTCCAGCAGAGCGAGGGTGTGGCCACCGGGACCGAACTCGTTGCGGCCACCACCACCGGCGACCGCGGTGACCCCACTGAGGCCGGCGACCTGGTCGGGGTTGTTGCGGTTGTTGAAGGTGCCGTCGCCGAGCTGGCCGCTGTCGTTGTTGCCCCAGGTCCAGACGGTTCCGTCGGTGGCGAGCACCAGGCTGTGGAAGTAGCCGCCGATGAACGAGCGGATCTCGACGTTCTCCAGTCCCTTGACCCGCACCGGGGAGAGCTGCGTCTCGTTGCCGCCGTCGCCGACCTGGCCACGGTCGTTGCGGCCCCAGGCCCACAACGTGCCGTCGGCCGTCCTGGCGAGGGTGTGCCCACCGCCGCCGGTCACCTCGACCACGTCGGCGAGGTCCACCTTGACCGGTTCGAGGCGCGTTTCCGTTGTGCCGTCACCCAAACCGCCGAACAGGTTGTGGCCCCAGGTCCACACGCTACCGTCGTTGCGCAGCGCGACGCTGTGCCCGCCACCCCAGGAGATGGCCGCGACATCGGTCAGGTTCTTGACCTTCACCGGCCGGTTGCGGTTGTCGGTGGTGCCGTCGCCGAGGTCACCGCGACCGTTGTGGCCCCAGGCCCACACCGTGCCGTCACCGGTCAGCGCGAGGGTGTGACCGCCACCGCCGGAGAGCACGGCAACGTCCTCAAGGCCGTCGATCTTGGCCGGCGTCGGGCTGTTCTCGTTGGTACCGTTGCCAACCTGGCCGTGGTCGTTGCGGCCCCAGGACCACAGCGTACGGTCCGAGCGCAGCACAACGCCGTGGCCGCCGCCACCGGCGATGGTCACCACGTCGTCGAGGCCGTCGAGCTTCGCCGGCAGCAGCCGCGAGTCGGTGGTGCCGTCGCACTGCTGCTTGAAGGCGTTGTCACCCCAGATCCACACGCTCCCGGTGCCGATGCGAGCTTCTGCCTTTACTGCGGTCATCACGACTCCCGTGTCTTGGTCAATGCGTGCCACCGGTCGCCGCGTTGCGCGGCAGGGCTCGCTTTCGTTTCCCGTACACCCGATTCCTGCCGGGTGGCGACTTCATAGCCGAACGTCCAGGCCCGAACGGTCATGACTGAACGTCAGCGGCGAGTTCGGGTGCCGTGGCGAGCGGCACGAGTGCGGTGAGGTTCACCAGCACGTGGTCGGCGCCGGCCGCCCGCAGTTCCGCCGCCGCGGCCTCGGTCTCGGCGACCGCGACCACCAGATCGGCGTCCGCGCGGGCCAGCGCGACCTGGTCCGCCGAGTCGGCGGTGACCACCAGCGTGCTGAACGCGCAACCGTAGCTGTTCTCGGCCTTTCGCCGCGCCGAGGAGACCAGCGCCGATCGGTCCTCGCCGTCGGAGCCGTAGCCGCCGACGGCGAAATCCAGATAGCGCTCGACACCGACCACGGTGGTCCTGTGCCGGGCCACGTCCTCGTCCTCGCCGGTGAGCAGCGAGAGCACCGCGTCGCCGCCGTGCCGCAGTTGGGCGAGCGCCTCGGCCGCACCGGGCAGCCTGCGCAGCTCGCCCCTGTCGACAAGGACACCGTCCACATCGAACAGGAGAAGTCGACGCCTCGTCATGGTCTCCCCCTTCCTCCTCAGGTGTGCTGTGGTCACGTCCATTGACTGGAACTGGTGTGCACCGGTGCCATGACCCCGACCTCGGTCAGAATCCGTGGCAGGTCGTCGGCGAGCCAGGACTCCACCACCAGCCCGTCGACGACCCGGTGTACATCGGTTCCGGAAACCGTGAAGGACTTCTCGGTCGGCGGCATCCCCATGAGCCCACCCCGATGCGTCCCTGTTGCCACGAAGCGGCTCACGACCAGTTCGTCCTCCGCGACCAGCGCCTCGATCTCGACCCGGTAATCGGGAAACGCCTCCCGCCACTGCCGGATCGCCATCTTGAACGCCTCGGGTCCACGAGGAAAGGACAACCCCGGCTTGTGCAGCACGTAGGCCGGGTCGAAGAAATCGCGAACAACGGTCAGATCGCCACCATTGACGACCTTGTCGGTGACAAGGCTGATCAGGTCCTTGCCTGGCAGGTCACCGCCGACCGCACCACTGTTGTCACCGTACGCAGCCAACTGCCACCTCCGACTCGAACTCCGCATCAGTCCACCGCCAAGGTTCGTCATGCGGCTTCCTGGCGTCGTGAGTCAGTCGTCCCACCCGCTTCGGGATTCGGGTACCTTTTGTCGGAGCAGGGATGCGACCATGACCCGCTTCGTAGCATGATCGGGGCTGCCAACAGGCCGAAACCCTTCAGGAGTACATCATGACCGATCGTCCGTTTCGCTTCGGCATCATGGCGGGCTACGCGCCGGATGTCGCCACCTTCACCGGGTTAGCCCGGCGTGCGGAAGACTTCGGCTTCGACACGTTGATCACCCCGGACCCGGTGACCGGCCGCGACCCGCTCACCGCGCTGGCCTCGGTGGCCGCGGTCACCAGCAGGCTGCATTTCGGCACCTTCGTACTCGCGGTGTCCTATCGGGACAAGAAGATGCTGAACTGGCAGGCCCGAACCCTGCACGAACTCTCCGGCGGCCGTTTCGAGCTTGGTCTTGGCACCGGTCGTCCCGGCGGCGAGCAGCACGCCGCCACGCTCGGCCGCGAGTTCGGCACGCCGAAGCAGCGGTTCGACTGGCTGGCCGAAACGGTTGCCGAGGTCAAGCAGCAGACCGATCGGCCGAGGCTGCTGCTGTCCGGCTCCGGCCCGAAGCTGTTCGACCTCGCCGCGCGCGAGGCCGACACGGTGACCTTCACCTGGCGCCCGCAGACCACCGAGACCGAGGTGGACGAGGTCGTCGAGCGTTTCAGGGCGGCGGCCGGTGACCGGTTCGCCGATATCGAGCTGAACATCAACCTGATCGCGGTCGGCGACAACCTGCCGCCGCAGACCCAGAAGTTCATCGGCATGAGCGCCGCCGAACTCGCCGCGACCGGCGCGGTCACCGTGCTGCCGGGCAGCCCAGAGGAGAGCGCGGACCGGTTGCGCGAGTGGCGTTCCCGGTGGGGGATCTCCTATGTCACGGTCAGCTCCAACTACCTGGAACAGTTCGCGCCCGTCATCACCAAGCTGGGCGGCAGCTGACCTGGTGTCCGGGCCGAACTCATGAACAGGAGGGCGGATATCCCAGGCGCCACTGGGAATCCGTCCCAAGTTCGAGGCAGACCTCGCCTGGCGTCCCGACTTTCGCCAGACTCGTGCCGTCAACCCCGGCTGGTAGGGAGTGCGAGGTCATGGTCGATCGAAGGACATTTCTGCGTGCGGGCATCGGCGCGGTCGGGCTGGCCGCGCTCGGCGCGTCACTGTCGCCGGCTTCCAACGCGGCGACGGAGCAGACCAGCGCAGCGCGGTGGCAGCAACTGCGCCGCGCGTTGCACGGCGACCTGGTGTTACCCGGTGATACCGACTACACCACCGCCAAACAGCTGGACTACGGCTATTTCGACAGCATTTCGCCTGCCGCGATCGCCTATGCGGAAAATATCGGCGATATCCGCACTTGCCTCTGGTTCGCCCAGGACAACGACATCACGGTGGCGCTGCGCAGCGGCGGGCATTCACCCGCCGGCTATTCCACCACCACCGGTCTCGTTCTGGACGTCTCCCGGTTCAACGCGATCGACATCGGCCGCTCGACGGTGCACATCGGCCCCGGCGTCCAGGGTGTCGACCTGCTCGCGACATTGTCTTCCCACGGCCTGTCCGCGGTCACCGGCAACTGCCCGACGGTCTGCGCGGGCGGCTACCTGCAGGGCGGCGGGATCGGACCGCAGGTACGCAAGTTCGGGGTGGCCGCCGACCGACTGCGCAGCGCGGACGTCGTGCTCGCCGACGGCCGGTTCGTGCACTGCTCTGCGACGGAGGAGCCCGACCTGTTCTGGGCCCTGCGCGGTGGTGGTGGCGGCAACTTCGGCGTGGTCACCCGGTATGAGATCGAACCGACGAACGTCACGACCATCGTCACCTTCAGTCTCATGTGGCCATGGGCCGCGGCGGCGGACGTGATCGCCGCGCACCAGCCCTGGGCACAGCAGGCCCCCGACGACCTGATCGCGAACCTGACCGTGATCAACGAGAACGCGGCGGGCGGCGCGGCTCCGACGATCATGATCAGCGGTGACTGGTTCGGCGCCGACGCCGACGGGCTGACTCCCCTGCTCGACGAACTCGTCTCGGCGGTGGGCAGCGCCCCGACCAGCAGGGTGACCAATCCGACGTCCTACGACCAGGCGATGATGCAGCAGTTCAACTGCGCGACCAAGACCGTGCAGGAATGCCATCGGACCGGCAGCAACCCGGAGGCGCTGCTGCCGAGGAACAGCTACATGCTGCAACGCGGACGGCTGCTCAACAGTCCGCTGGACAGTACCGCGATCAACGAGCTGCTCACCGCGTTCGAGGCCAGTCCGAACACCGGCCAGCTGCGGCTGATGAGCTGGGGCGCGCTCGGCGGCCAGGTCAACCGGGTCCCACGAACGGCAACGGCGTACGTGCACCGGACCGCGCAGCACTACTTCACCTTCGCGGCCGGTCTGTTCAGCTTCACGCCGACCCCCGACCAGCAGACGGCGCTGGACAGCTGGACGGACCAGGGATTCGCGGTGGCGGTGCGTTACGGTGACGGCGAGGACCAGGTGAACTTCATGGACTCGCGGCTGACCGACTGGCGCAGCGCCTACTACGCGGAGAACTACGGCCGGCTGCTCCGGGTCAAGCGCCATTACGATCCGCAGCACTTCTTCCGCTTCCGGCAGGGCATCGGCAGCTGACCTCGACGCCAGGCCGTCACCCCTACGACCAGCCACCCGACAATCGGACTAAAGTAACAAACTGCCCAGCTAAGCCGTGTTGCGGCCGTCGTCCTACGTCGGCCGCATTACGGGTGCGGTTTTGTCAGCCCCCAGGAGTATGCCGGAAGTAATCCTGTCTGTAGACGACGGAATGCCATCCCGGTCGCTAGGCTGGCGTCGCTGATCACCCCCACCGGCGCCATTGAGCAAGGAGGCAGTCATCACCGCCAGCAAACACGTCATCGAGAACCCGGTCAGCGGTGAGACGATCGTGATCCACACGACCGCGGACGAGACCGGCGGCACCCTGCTGGCGTGGGAACTCCTGCTCGCTCCTGGCGGCCGGGTACCGAGCAGTCATGTGCACCCGGAGCAGGAAGAACGCTTCACCGTCGTCGAAGGACGGATGAAGTTCCGGATCGGCGGCCGGCGCAAGATCGTCGGCCCCGGCGAGACCGTGGCCATTCCACCTGGGACCGTGCACAGCTTCGCCAACCCCGACCGGGAACAGGTCCGGGTACTGGTGGAAACCCGGCCGGCGCTGGACATGGAAGCCTTGCTGGAGACGGCGGCCGAGATGGCCAAGGCACAGCGCTCGGCGCGGCGGCTGCTCCCCAATCCGGTGAACCTTGCCTTGTTCATGCGCGATTTCGCCCGCGAGGTGCGCGCACCGTACCTACCGAGGGTGCTGGTCGGTCTGGTCACCGGATCGATCGCGGCGGTGGCCCGATGGTTGCGGCTGGACCTGTCCTACCGAAGGCTGCGAGTACGCAGTGACCAGCGCGCGAACGCATGAGACCTCGGCCGGGCAGGCCAGGCCGGAGCCCGGTCGCGGAGTGAACGCGATCGAGGTCCGGCAGCTGCGCAAGCGTTACCACAAGGCGAGCGGTAACGCCGTCGACGACGTGTCCTTCGACGTGCCGGAGGGGCAACTGTTCTGTCTGCTCGGGCCCAACGGCGCCGGGAAGACCACCATCGTCTCCATCCTCACCACCACGCTTCGCCCCAGCGGCGGCGAGGTGCGGATCGCCGGCCGGGACCTGGCGACCGAGCAGGCGATGGTGCGCAGGGAACTGGGTATCGTCTTCCAACAGCCCTCGCTGGATCTCAACCTGACCGCCGAGGAAAACATCAGGATGCACGCGGTGCTCTACGGCCTGTATCCGTGGCGACCGCTGTATCGGTTGATGCCCGGCGCCTACCGGCAACAGGTGCGAGAACTGGCCGAGGTGCTCGGCCTCGCCGAGCTGCTCGGCAAGCGCGCTCGGGTGCTCTCCGGTGGAATGCGACGCAAACTGGAGATCGTGCGCGCACTGCTGCACCAGCCGAGAGTGCTGTTCCTCGACGAACCGACCACCGGGCTCGACCCGGAAAGCCGGCGCAGCCTGTGGAGCTACCTCGAACGAATCCAGCAGACGTTCGGCACCACGATCTTCCTGACCACGCACTACCTTGAGGAGGCGGAGTCCGCCGACTCGGTGTGCGTCCTGTCCGGCGGCCGCATCATCGAACGCGGCAGCCCGGCGGAGGTCAAGGCGCGATACACCAAACCGGAGCTGATGCTCGACGCGCGTGATCCCGAGGCGCTGCGCCGTGAACTGCTCGCGATGGGCTTGGAGGTCAACGGTGCCGGCCCGTTGCGGGTTCCGCTGGCCGGACGCAGCGCGCAGCAGATCGTCAGCGCGCTGACCACCGAGCTGACCCAGTTCCAGATCGTGCAGCCGACGCTGGAAGACACCTATCTCCTGCTGTTGGAAAGTGCGTCGAAACATGACTGACCAACTGGCGGTCGCCCCGCGAAGCGGATCGCGCACCGCACATGAGCTGTGGTCGATCCTGGCCATCGCCCAGCGCGACGTGATCAAGCTGGTGCGCGACTATCCCCGGCTCGCGGTGAATCTGGCGTTTCCCATTCTGCTCATCGCCGGCCTCGGCAATGTGCTGCAGTCCACCGTCGGCGAGGTGACCGGTCTGAACGCGGTCGCGCTCGCGTTCAGCGGAGTGCTTGCCGCGACGCTGTTCCAGTCGGCGGCGGCCGGCATGATCTCGATCGTCGAGGACCGCGAGAACGACTTCTCCCAGGCGCTGTTCGTGACACCGGTGTCCAGGCTGACACTGGTCACCGGCAAGATCGCCGGGGAGAGCCTTGTCGCGCTGTTCCAGGGTTTCTGCGTCGTGGTGTTCGCGGTGATCTTCGGGGTGCGGTTCTCCCCCGAGCAACTCGGCAGGATGCTGTTGCCCTGCCTTGCCTGTTGCCTGCTCGGCGGCGCGTTCGGCTTGGCGACCATCGCGGTGCTGCCCAACCAGCGGTCGGCGATGCAGATCTTCCAGTTCCTGATCATTCCGCAGTACGTGCTCGGCGGTGTCCTCGTCCCGCTGCGTGGCCTGCCGCCGCTGTTGAACGGCATCGCGCACGCGATGCCGTTGCGGTACGCGGTCGAGCTGAACCGGGCCGCCTTCTACGCGGGAACGCCCGGCTACGGTCAGGTGGTGAGCACCGGACCGCTGCTGGACATCCTGGTGATCGGTGTGCTGTTCGTGGTACTGCTGATCGTCGGCGCGGTGGTCTTCGACTACCGGGAACGCGCCCGCTGACGACCACTCCCCCGGTACCGGACACCGGTACCGGGGTGCGAAAGGCCGATCAGCTCAGGTCGGTCAGCTGGCGTCCAGCACTCGCGCGAAGGCACGCAGGTAGCGCGGGTCGCCGTCGCGGTGGCGAAGCAGCCAGTACTCCGCGCCCCAGAACAGGTAGGCGGAGATCCGCGCCGGTACACCGTGATTCCAGCGCATGCACTGGTTGTAGTTCTCGATCACCTGCTCCGGCAGGCAGCTGCGCATGCCCTCGTTGTCGGGGTTCGGCGGGTTGGTCACCGTCTCCCACGGCTCGGCCTGTCCCTCGGAGACCATCAGCTCCCGGCCGGGGCCCGCGGCGGCCCACTCGAACAGGTCGCGCCGCCGATGCTGCTGCCAGCGGCTGCGGCTGCCGTCGAAGTACATCGTGGTCGAACCAACGGCCGCGACCGCGTGGCAGGGATAGAAGTCGATACCGACGATGTCGGCCAGTTGTTTCGCCGCCACCAGGGAATCGCCCTGGTCGCGGGTGCGCCACCACTGCTGCGCGCCGACCGGCAGCGAGGTCGGCAGGAAACCGTTCATCATGACCGGCCGGTTCGGGTCGGCGGCGCGCACGGCCTCGACCTCCCGCCGAACGAACGCGGTGGACAGCCGCCAGGAATGCTCCATCCCCAGTGGATCGGTCGCCTCGTGCTCGACCTGCCAGGCGATGATCGACTCACGGTCACGGTAGCGCTCCACGACCTTGGTGATGAACTCGGTCGCCGCGGTCAGCAGCCGTTCGTGATCGGCCGGTTCGACGAGCGCGCCCTCGCGCAGCGGCTGCGGCAGATGGTGATCCGGCACGAAGAACTCCGGATAGCCGAAGGTCTTCACCGCGCCGACGCAGACGATGATCTGCTTGCCGGCCGCCTCCGCCGCGTCGATCTGGCGGTCCAGTTCGTCGGGGCAGAACTTGTCCGGCGCGGGCTCCATGGTGTTCCAGTAGGCGCCGAACCGAATGAGCTGGAACTGATACTTCAGCAGCGTGCGCAGGCTGTCGCCGACGTCGAGGCCGAGCGTTTCGGCCTGCCTCGGCCGAAAGCTGATGCCGAGCAGGGTGGAGCCGTGGGATTCCACCGGCATCCGCTGCCATACGTCGGTCAACGGGCGAGTGGCCCGACTGACTCGGACCTGCGCGGCGATGGGCGCCAACACGCTCGCCACGCCTGCCGTCAGTGCGGCAGCGCGAAGCACTTTTCGCGCGGCGCCGTCAGTCTGGACCAATTTCCGCCTCCTGCGTTGAACCAAGCTTTGTCAGACCAGATCGGGACTGCCGTCCGGCATCGCGACGTCACCTCGACACGAGACCCGAGAGTCCACAGTGGACTCATGAGATGGCTCGTCGATCACGGTGAGTGGCGTACGCACCGACCGGCAGGCCCACCCTCCGCCGACGGCGGCCCACCTGGTCCCTGCACAACGCCCATTATCGTGCCGGCCGGGTGCGGCCGTCGTCAGCCACAGGGCGTAGTTCCCGACTACGTCGAGGAGCGAAGCGAACGGCGACACCCGGCCTGACCAGGGACGTCTTCCCGGACCGAGCCTGCGGCACATGGTGGCCGGCCGAGGACGCGAAACGGTGGCCGGGTGGCGGAAACTCCGTCACCCCGGCCACCGTGAACTACCCTCAGCGAGACTGCGAACCGTCGCTCTGCCGGCAGTCGTAGAGCGTCGGCGCCCAGCGCTGGGCGGCACCGTGACCTGCTGGTTCGTAGGCGGTCGCCGGGATCGCCGCGCACCGGGCGCGCACCCACTGCTCCGCGCTGAGCGCGGTCGGGGTCCCGGTGGGCAGATAGAGCATCAGCACGTAGCGGAAGTCCTGATGGCTGACCATGCTGGCCACCCCGGCCCCGTCCACCGACGAGGACAGGTCGGTGAAACCCTGTAGCGGCAGCACATCCTGCCCGTCACCGATGTAGGGCGCCGCGATGCTGGCCTGGCCCGCGGCGAACAGGAACCGCTCGCCCGCGTTGTGCGCCTGGACGTAGTGCAGCAGCGACAGGTCCAGGCCGGCCTGGCCCCCGCCGCCGCCCATCGATGCCTCGTCAAGGGCCTGGAACGCGGCAGGCCCCGCGATCGGATCGGACTCGCGCGAGGGGTTCGCGCTGATCGGCGGAGTGCCGAGCATCCACGTCGCGGGCGCGGCGAACAGGGCGAGCGCACCGGCCGCCGCCGCGATGACCAGCACCGCGCGCTGCCGGCCCACCGACACCCGACCGGAGGACAGCTGATGGACGCTGAACACCACCACCGCGATCACCCCGGCGACGAGGACGACCGGAACCAGCCAGTCGAGGCCGACCGGCACGCGCAGCAGCACCACCGACGTCCAGGCCACGGTGAGCACCACGCCGAGCGGCAGCAGCCAACCCTGCGATCGCCGGGCCCGCCACGCTCCCCAGGCCCGGTCGACACCCACCCCGACCAACGCGGCAACGGCCGGGGCCATCAGCACGGTGTAGTACGGATGCATCTCACTGACCACGCTGAAGGCCGCCGCGCAGATCGCCAACCAACCGCCCCACAACAGCCAACCGGCCAGCTCCCGCCTGCCTTTGCCGCGGGCGGTGACCAACCCAACCACCAACAACAGCACGGCCAGCGGCAACAGCCAGCTGATCTCACCGCTGACCTTGTCGTCGAAAAGCCGCAGCGGGCCAGCCGGTCCGCCGAACAGCGCGGCGAACGCATTGTCCTGCGCGGACCCGCTCCTACCGATCCCGTTGTAGACGAAGACCATGTCCCACAAGGAGTTCGACGAACTGCCGTCGATCTTCGGCCTGCTGCCGGCAGGCACCAGGCCGACCACGATGATCCAGGACAGCGAGACGGCGAGCGTGACAAGGCCGTAGCCGACGGTCGCCAGCATCCGTACCCGCAGCGGCCGGGCGGCGCCGACGAGGTAGGCGAGGCCGAAGACCGGCAGGACCAGCAGGGCTTCCAGCATCTTCATCTGGAACCCGATGCCCAGCAACACCGCCGACAGTGCCAGCCAGCCCCAGCCACGTGCGTCGAAGGAGCGCGACAAGGCGTAGGCGCCCGCGACGACGCACAGCACCATCAGGGTGTCCGGGATGTTCACCTGCGCGGTGGCGAAGATGACCGGCGTCAGCAGAAAGACGCCCACCGCGATGAACGCGGCACGCTGCCCGGCCCAACGCCGGACCGCGCCGAACAGCAGCGGTACCGTGGCGACGGCGGCGAGTAGTTCGGGTAGCAGCAGTACCCAGTCGTGCATGCCGAACAGCCAGACGAAGATCGCGTGCACCCACAGCGATCCCGGCAGCTTGTCGGTGGTGATCGACCCTGCGGGGTCGAACGCTCCGAAGAAGAAGTTGTGCCAGCTCAGCGTCATGCTTCTCATGGCGGCGCTGTAGTAGTAGTGGGGTGCTCCCCTGGTCAGTCCCCAGCCGTAGAGCGCACCGGCCAGCAGCGAGGACAGCGCCACCCCCCACCAGGTGGCACGGGTCGTGCTGGAGTCCTCAGCGTGATCGGTTGGTGCCGGATCATCCCGCGATGTGGGCGGTGGACCCGATGTCCCTGATGTGCCTGGGGTCGGCGGTCTGGAGGTCGGGTCCGGACTGGTTGTCGTCGCCCTGCTCTGGTGTCGTTGGGTATCCGTTCGAACACGCATAGCTTCCACGTTACATGATTACAGAATTACGATATGAAGATCTCTCGCATAGTGTGAGATTGATCGGCTCTACGAGCGCCGCGCGACAACCGGGGGTACGCGGCTCAACGCGCCAACAACGACAGCGATCCCGCTGGCAGCGGGCCAGCGGGATCGCGTGGATCAGGATCGTCGACATCGACGACGGCACGGCGAAATGCCGGCGGTCGATACGACCGCCGGCAGGATGCCCGCCATTGACTATTGACTATTGACTATTGATCAGCGGATGGTCATCGCTCGAAGCGGAGCCAGTCGAGCGGCCCCTCGGCCGACAGGTATCCGGAACCGGATTCGATCACCAGGTCACCGGCAGCTCCAGCAGGCCGTAGACGAACATGTCGTTGCGGTAGCTCAGTTCCTCCACCGGCCGCGTCGGCGCCAGGTTCGGCAGCGCGGTGAACAGCGCGTTGAGCACGACCCGCAGTTCGACCCGGGCGAGGCTCATGCCGATGCACTGGTGGACCCCGTAGCCGAAGGTCAGGTGCGCGGGCGCGGGCTGTTCGGGCGCGATGGCGTGCGGGCAGGCGTACTGCGACTCGTCCCGGTTGCCCGAGGCCAGCAGACAGGACACCCATTCGCCCTCGGCGATGCGCAGCCCGCCGATCTCGATGTCCTCGGTGGCCCGCCGGGTCACCCCGAACTGGATGATCGAATGAATACGCAGAACCTCTTCGACGAGTCTGTCCACCTGCTTGGGGTCCTGGGCCATCTTGATCAGCGTCTCGTTGCCCATCAGGTTGGCCACCCCGATGCCGATGGTGCTCGCCGTCGTCTCGTGCCCGGCCAACAGCAACAGCATGGCCATACCGACCATGTACTCCTCGGAGACCGGCTCACCGTCGATCTCACCGGCGCCGAGGTGGCTGAGCAGGTCATCGACAGGATGCCGCTTCTTCCCCTCGACCACCTTGCTCAGATAGTCGGTGAGCGCGATGGTCGCCTCGTCGACCTGGTCGGGCGTACTCGACACCGAACTGCGGATGTGCGTCTGCTGCTGGAAGAACTCCTGGTCCTCGGACGGCACGCCGAGCAGCTCGCAGATGATCCGTGAGGGCACCGGGAAGGCCAGTGACGGCAACAGGTCGGCAGGCGAACCCTGCTCGATCATCGCGTTCAGGTACTCCTGGGTGATCGCCTCGATCTTCGGTTGCAGCGCCCGCGCCTTGCCGGGAGTGAGATCGCGCATGAGCAGCTTGCGCCACTTGGTGTGCTCCGGCGGGTCCATCGACACCAGCGAGCGCGGCATCATCACCGGCTTGCGGCCGATGGCAAGCGATGGCGGCATGTTGCCGGCCCTGTTGATGCTCAACCGGTTGTCCGCGAGCAGGCTCCTGATGTGTTCGTAGGAGGTCACCAGCCAGCCTTGGACACCGTTGGGCCAGACGAATCGGCTGATCGGGGCTTCCGCCCGCAACGTCAGGTATTCCGGCGGCAGGTCGAACGGGTGTTGCCGCACGCGGGGCAACGTCGGCAACGACAAAGACTGCTGTTCCACCTTGACCTCAACTTTCGGGAGCGGGTTGCAGGCAGGTTCTCCACCGCCGCGAGTACCGGATCTTCTCCGTGCACTCCACCCTCGCACAGCATGGTCCCGTGCCGATCGTCATGGCGTCCCCGATCAGGAGGGACGCGCACCACGATGACTGGGAACCAGTTTGCTCACGTCCGCTCACACACATCGGGCAACGGCCCATTTCCCACCACCTGAGGACGCCTGCCCCACGACCTGGGACCCGCGAGGCCAGACGCTGGGGTGGCAAATCTGTTGCCGGTACTGATCTCGCCCAAGCGGGCGACGAAGGAAGCAGGGCGAAAGCATGAGCGAGAGTAGTGCGCAAGACGCCGCGGACGCATTCGCGCTCTCGCAGCTGATGTTCCCGACCGTCGCGCTGTGCATCTCGGTCGCCGCACAGCACGGACTCGCCGATGTGCTCGCCGACGGGCCGATGTCCGTTCAACTGCTCGCCGAGCGCAGCGGCACCGACCCCGTCCAACTGGGCAAGGTGCTCCGGCTGCTGGTCGAGGAGGGTGTTTTCCGCGAGGTCGAGCCGAACCTCTTCGAGAACTCCCGGTTGTCGCATCTGCTGCGCAAGAACTACCCGCGATCGCAGTACTCCATGGCACAACTGGTCGGTTCACGGTGGCTGTGGACCGCCTGGGGCCGCCTCGCCGACGGCCTCGCAACGGGCAAACCGGGCTTCGAGATCGCCTACGAGACGACACTGTGGGGCTATCTCGCCCAGCACCCCGAGGCCGGCAGCATCTTCAACGGTGCTATGAACGACTTCTCCGAGGCGCTCAGCGACCAGGTCGCCGCGTCCTATCCGGAATTCGCGCAGAACAAGGTGATCGCCGACCTCGGCGGTGGCACCGGCACCTATCTCGGTGCCATCCTGCGTGCCTACCCCGCTGTCGAGCGGGGCATCCTCGTCGACTTCGCACCGGTCGTCGATCAGGCTCGACGCCGGTCCGATCTGGCCCCGCTGATCAGCGCGGACCGTCTTCGGTTGCACGACAGCGACTTCTTCGAGGACGTTCCGTCCGGTGTGGACACCTACGTCGTCAAGCAGGTCATGCACAGCTGGGACGACGCCAGCGTGGTGCGTCTGCTGCGCCAGTGCAAGGCGACCTCGCCCAAGGCGAAGGTGGTCGCGGCCGAGTTCATCCGCGACGACAAGAGTTCCAGGTTCGTGAAGAACTTCGACCTGGTGATGAGCGTGACCATGAACGGGAACGTGCGGACCGAGGCGCAGTACGCCGAGGTCTTCAGTGCGGGCGGTTACGAACTCACCAGGGTGGTGCCGACCGAAACCGCCTTCAGCCTGGTCGAAGCACGCCCAGTGAGCTGATCGTGGCCGGCATCGGGGTCAGCGCGGCGGAGATGGGCCCTCGTCAGGGGGTCGGTGCGGACACGGTGTTACCCGGCCCCCGACAGGGGGTCGACAAGGACGGCGTGGCGGAACTTCTGTGCTGGCAGGCTGGTTCCGGCCTGCGGCCGGCGGCGGAGGTCCCGGCAAAACTGCTGGTCGCCGACTCCTGGTTGCTGGAACACGGGACCGCGCGCGGGCTGGACCTGCACCGGGCCCGGTTCCTGGCCGGTTGCGAAGCGGTCGACGGGATCGAATCCGCCGAGCTGCCCGCGTTCTGGTCGGCGCTGCTCGATCGGTTGCCACGCAACGGAATGCTCTTTCCCCGCGCCGAACTCGTCGCGACCGGAGCCGGCAACCGACTGCGACTGCGGTTGCGGCCAGCGCCACCGAGGACGGGCGAGATCGTGGTCTGGGCGCCCGGTGAGACCGACTCACGCGAGGCGCCCCGACGCAAGGGACCGGACATCGACCGGCTGGCCACGTTGCGCGACCGCGCGGTGGCCCACGGCGCGACAGAGGCGTTGCTGGTCACCAACTCCGGGTTCGTGTTGGAAGGCGCCACCTCCAGCCTGCTGTGGTGGGAGGGGGACATCCTGTGCCTGCCCGACCCGAGCCTGCGGGTGCTGCCCAGTGTGACCGCCGAGCTGATCAGCCGGGCCGCGCACGCACGCGGGATCACCGTCCGGCGGCGCCGACGCAGGCTGGCCGACCTGGCCGGCCGGGAGGCGTGGCTGGCCAACGCCCTGCACGGGATCCGACCGGTGGTCGGCTGGCTGGGCAGCACGGTCTCCCCCGCCGTGCCGGTCCGTGCCGCGGGTTGGCGGCAGTGGTGGCAGGACTGCGCGCAGGCCCTTCCCACGCCGACGCGATCACCGCTGGAATCCTCGGTGCCGTCCTTGTTGGCAGCACCGGTGAAATCCCTGTTGTACAGGCCGAATCCCGAAAATGCCGAGACCGTTGACTCCTGACCCTGGGACACCCCGGCCGTCAGGATCGTCGCGCAGCCTGCCCCGCACGGCCTGGAAACCGGCAGGGCAGAGCCCCCGATCAGGGAAGGACACGGAGACGTCGATGAAACGAAAGACGATCTGGAAACTGTTACCGGTATGTGTGGTGGCCGCGACCGCCGCGGTGTCCGGTGGGTACGCGGTGGCGGCCCAGTCATCCGGTTCCGCCGCCACGCCGAGCCAGCGGTGCTGGGCCCCGGCACCTGCCGCGCACACCTCGACCAAGCCGCAGGCCGCGCCGCAGTTCGCCGATCCGGTCTCATACGCGCTGCCCAGCACAGCCAACGATTTCGCCATCACCCACGCCGACCTCAACGGTGACGGCCTCCAGGACGCGATTGTGACCGGCGGTGGCAGCAACACCATTTCGGTCTTCATGGCCCGCAAGGACGGGACGTTCGCGCCGAGGGTCGACTACCAGATGACGCCCGTTCCCTACATCTTCAACTTCAACGTCACCACCGCCGACTTCAACGGCAACGGCAGGCCCGACATCGTGGTCTCCGGCGGAAACCCGGTCGGCTACGTCGCGATCTTCAAGAACAACGGCGACGGCACCTTCAACCCGACGCCGCAGATCGTCTCGGTCGGCTACGGTCCGGACACCGTTTCAGTCGCCGACCTGCGCCACGACGGCCGGCTGGACATCATCACCGGCAACAACTTCGCGGCGGACGTCTCGGTCCGGCTCAACAACGGCAACGGGACCTTCGGCCCCGAGCGGCACTACCCGATCGGACCGGGACCACAGGGCTTGGTGGTCGCCGATGTCAATGGTGACGGCATCCCGGACATCATCACCGGCAACTTCGGCCGGATCGAGGACTCGCTGTCGGTGCTGATCGGCAAGGGCAACGGAACCTTCTATCCGGCACGGGACTACGCGGCCGGCGACTCCATCAACGACGTCGCGGTCGGTGACCTCACCGGCAACGGCGTGCAGAGCGTGGTCACCGCCGACCTGGTCAACCAGCAGGCGGACGTGCTGCTCGGCAACCGCTGCGGCCAGGGACTCCTGCCGGCCAAGCACTACGCGATCGCCCCTGGCGTGAACCGGATGCAGCTCGCCGACGTCACCAACGACGGCAAGCTGGATATCATCACCTCCGTGGCTCCCGCGACCAACCGCAACCCGGCCGCGCCGCCGCCTCCTCCCGGTACCAAGGGCAGCGGTTTCTCGGTGCTGATGGGCAACGGTGACGGCACCTTCGGGGCCCCGGTAACCTTCTCGACCACCGGTGAGGTCGCCGACGTCAGCCCGGTCGACATCACCGGCAACGGTGAACAGGACGTGATCGCCGTCAACGAAGGCACCGACTCTCTCCAGGTCTGGCGCAATCTCGGCTGAAAAGTACTGATCGGCACGAAGAACTGATCAAGGCGGGGAAATGACGACAACGACCAGCACTCCGGTGACCACCGCTCCCTTCACGCGCACGGTGTCTCTCATGACGGTCATCGGATTGCTGGTCGTCGGCCAGATGTATCTGGTCCTGCCGTTGTTCTCCGCGATGGCCAAGGACTGGCACACCACCGCGACCGCGGTCACCTGGACCACGACCGCGTTCGGTTTCGCCTACGCGGCGAGCTTCCTGGTCACCGGTCCGCTGTCGGACCGCTACGGCCGCAGGAGGGTGGTGGTCACCGGCCTCACCGTGCTGGCCGTGGCCACCGCCGTCGCCGCGCTCGCGCAGTCCCTGCCGGTGGGCATCGTCTGCCGGATCGCCCAGGGTATCGGCGCCGCCGGGTTCTCCCCGGCGGCGCTGGCCTATCTCAGCGAACGGATTCCGCCGAAGCAGCGTTCGGTCGCGTTGACCTGCCTCGTCACCGCGATGGTCGCGGCAACGGTGACCGGTCAACTGGTGGCACAGGCGTTGCTGCCGACCGGCAGTTGGCGCTGGGTCTTCCTGATCAACGCGGTCATCGTCGCGGTACTCGCGCTGTCGCTGCGGGTGGTGATGCTGCCCGACATACTCAGCACCACGCGACGCAGCCTCAGCAGCGTCTTCGCGTCAATGGGCCGGTTGGTGTCCCGACCGGTGCTGCTGCTGATCTATCTCGGTGCCGTGCCGGTGCTCGGCAGCTTCGTCGCGGTGTACACGGCGCTACAGCTGCACGGACCGGCCTCGCTGGTCGGCAAGCCGGAGGCGCTGCTCGAACTGCGGGCCAGCGCACTGCCGGCGATGGTGGCCATTCCGTTCCTGGCCGGCGCGCTGGCCAAGGTGCGGCCCACGCTGCGGGCCGCGCTGGCCCTGATCGTCGGTGCCGTCGCCGTGTTCGGCCTCGCCTTCGCGGGTCACTCCTCGTTGCTGACCATCGGCGTGCTGATGTTCATCTTCGTCGGTGCGATCGCGGTCGTCTCGCCGGGCCTGACCGAGCTGGTCGGATCGCTGTCGGGCGCCAATCGCGGCACCGGCGTCGCGTTGTACACCTTCGCCCTGATCGGTGGCGCGAGCCTCGGCCCGCAACTCGTCGCGGCGCTGGGCAGCGACGGCTTCACCGTCATCCTGATCACCACCTGCGCGGTGGAACTACTCGGCGCCGCGCTGTTGCTCGGCGCCGATCGGCTACGCCCCACCGCGTAACCGCTCCCCGCACCGGACGACAAGCCGGAAGTGGCCGGACCGGGCTCACCTGTTCCAGGTCGTCTCACTCCGATGGCGGTACCGCGGTCAGCAACGCATCGCGCCGAACCGGGCTGGGGTTGGTCCGCTCCACCATGACCGTCACCTGACCGAGGGCGATGTCGCGCGGCGACAGGAACTCCAGCGACAGCACTCGGACAGGCTGGCCGGCATCACCGCGCAGTGTCATGCCTGACCGGATCTTTCCCTCCAGGGTCGTACCACTCACCATCAGGCCGTCCCTGCTCGGCAGGTCCCAGACCTCGGCCACCAGGAACGAGGTCGGCACGAAGTCCGGCGATGCGGATGGTTTCGGCTGCTCCGGCCGTTGCCGCTGAGGGTCTTGTCGAGGCGCCACGTTGTGGTGAGAGGCGGGCCGCGGCGCAGGGGCCGGGTTGTCGGTGGCCTTGGTAGTCCCGGTGGTATCGGTGGCATCGGCCGTCTCGGTGGGGACGATCAGCCACTTTCGCGCCGGTCGCACGCCACGCTGTCGCAGATCCAGCAGGACCGGCCTGGTCCGTTCCCACAGCAGCCGAATGATCTCCGCCTGGATCTCTTCCATCGCCAGCGCCGTCCGGAACTTCTCAGCCACCAGGTCACCGCCGCCCGCGTCGACCATTATCGACAGCATGCGGCGGATGCTTCGCTTACGCTGCGCGGCAGGCGGATGGGACCCGATCTGCCGGAGGTTCTCGTTGCCGGTCCCCAGGAACGCGACGGCACGGTCCATCATGTCCATCACGTCGAGATACAGCCCTACGCCGAGAAAGGCCATCGCATGGTCGAGCTTGGCGTGGTCGACGCAGGCGTTGAGCGCGAGCATCGTGCCCATCGAGTCGGCCTCCGCCTCCTGGCCGTGGGAGTAGTCCAGCGATTCGGCATCGGCGGCGGGTAGCACACCTCGACGGGTCGCGGTGGTGTCGAGGTGACCCATCATGATGTGCGCGTATTCGTGGCTGAGAATGAAATACCGAACGGACTCCCGCAGGAGGCCCGCGAACCGGCGATGATCCGGTGCCATGGTGCGATAGACGGTCGGATCGGGCCGGATCCGACCGTCGACGGCATAGCCGACGATGAGATTCGCGAAGAACGCGCCGATCTCGGGATGGGCCGCGATCCACTCGGTCACGTCCGGCACGCTCAGCTTGAAACTCATTTTTCCGGGCGCGGCCGGATAACTCGGCATCGCGCGGGCGACCGTGCCGCAGATCTGTTCGATGAACAGCGGCAGCTGGTCCTCGAACAGGATCAAATAGGGGCGCGGCCACGATGCGTTGCGCCAATGGTCACCGACCGAGGACCACCAGGCACGCAACGGCATCCGCGAGACGTTCCCGGACCGGAGCAACGGCAGGCGCAGGCTCCGCACCGTCGCCGAGAGCGCCGACGCCGTGCGGGCCAGCGCACCGCGCCCTTCGAGGCGCCTCATTCCCAGTACGCACACGGCGTGGGTCTGTCCGGTCCACAGGTGTGCGACGAGCGGACGCTGGCCGAGGTCCACCGACATGAACGTGGTGGCCGCGGTCTGCTCGATGTTCCGCTGGGTCCTGGCCAGCCCTTCGGCATACCGGTCGTAGATCTCCTGTGCCTCGCGCTCGAACTGTTCCCGCAGCCGCGGGCTGAGGTCGGGATGGAGCATCTTGTCCACGACGAGACCGTCCGCCAGGGAGGGTCGGCCAAGGTCGAGCGCGGCCTGGTTCTGTTCGCGGAGCTGGTCAAGACACCATTGCGCGTCGTCAGCGGCGCTCACGTGCCATCGTCCTTCGTCTCGGCGACGCTGACGTCGGAACCGAAGGTCCCGGACACCGTCCGCACCACCTGTTGCGCACTGCCCCCGGTGGGCAGCAGCCGAGGCAGCGTGGCGATCACCTTGCCGAACATTCCTTCCGGCTCCTTGACCTCCACCGTCACCTTTCCGTCGACGGCGATCACCACCACGATCCCGTACATCAGATCGCGCGTACGGCGAAACAACACCTCCGCTCCTGGCCGCAGGTCGATCAGCTGGCCGCCGCGCCGCTGTTCAAGCAGGTGTTGCACCGTACTCACCGCCGTGACCACCCCGAACAGGGTCAGAATGACGGTGCTGACGGGCTCGATTCCGCGCAGCTGGTCCCTGTGCACCGTGACGTCATGTGCCGCCGCCGACTCCAGGACGAACGGCACTTCACCCGGTTCGACGACGATCTTGCGTGAGTCCTGTGGCGATTTGGCCACTCCCGTCTCCCTCCCGGACTGAAGCAACCCGACAATTCAGGATGCCAGAGCGCGCCGATTCCGCAACGGGGACACCCCGAATCGTGGGCTCTCCCGCCGATGAACCGCGGTGACCGGCGCACCGGCCTAGGATCGCGTAGCGCGCAGTCGGGCGGGAGGGACGGGCATGGCAGGAGGCACGGCTTCGGGGCCGGTACTGGTGGTCGGTGTCGATCCGACCTTGCTCACGGAGTGGGACCCTGAGCCGGTCGTGGCGGCGTTGGCACGCGGTCAGGCCCGTTTCGAGGAGTTGGGCATCGAGGCCGACATGTGTCTTGTGGACCTCGACAAGGACCCCGAGGGAGCGATCGTCAAGGCGCTGAGCAGCAAGGACTACGCCTGCGTCGTGATCGGGGGGCGGTATTCGCAAGCACGAGCCGTTGCTGGAGCTGTTCGAGAAGGTGGTCAACCTGGTCCGCCGACACGCGCCCGAGGCGGCCATCGCCTTCAACAACAGCCCCGACGACACCGCAGACGCCGCACTGCGCTGGCTGCGGTAACCCAAAACCGACCGCGCGCGGTAATCCGAGCGGGGTAGCAGGATCGGGCGGTGGGTTCAGTACTTGCCGGTGGTGTTCGTCGGCGGCGCGGTCCGGGGACCGTAGGGCGAATGTTCCAGCCAGGAACCGAACGGCGGCACCAGCGGGGACAAGGCCGCCGCGGTCGCCTGACGCAGCCGCAGGGTCCGCGAGGCGGGCCGCATATGAGCCAGCGCCGTGCCGGCCGCGTCACTGTTGTAGCGGGCGGCGGCGCGGCGGCTGTGGTCGAAGCGCTCGATCGCCGCGTTCGCCGCACCGGCCGCACCTGCCGCCAGCGCTTCGGCTATCGAGGTGGCCGCCGAGGAACCGTCGGCGAAGCCGCTGTTCATGCCGCGCGCGCCGAACGGCGGGAACAGATGGGCGGCCTCGCCGATCAACAGGATCCGCCGTGCCGAGTCGACGAACGATTCGGCGACCACCTGAAGGTAGTGGTATTTCGACAACCACAGCACCGAGTCGACGTACCGGGGGTCGATCACCCTCGGCAGCCAGCGGCGCACCGAGTCCGGTTCGGCGAAGTCCGCGACGTCGTCCTGCTCACTGAACTGGACGTCGACCTGGAACCCGCCGGCGAACGGCACCCGCATCACATTGCGACCGTCCAGGGCCGGATGCTGGTAGTGGAAAACCCGCTCCAGCGGCATCATGTCCGCACCGCCGTCCGCGACGTCCACCACGACGTGGAAGCCCTCGGAACGCCTGCCCTGCCAGTTGATGCCGACCCCTTTGCGCACCGCCGAGTGCGCACCGTCGGCCGCCACCACGTACTTGGCCGACCACTGCGTCCCGCTCGCGGTGCGCAGCCTGACGCCGCGCTCGGTCGAGCTGATCTCGGTGACTTCCGAGTCCCAGGCCAACTCGACGCCTGCCGCGTGGCAGGCGGCGAGCAGGTGCCGTTCGGTCTCGATCTGGCGCAGGCTGGTGAACTTCGGCAGGGCACCGGGCCTGGCCGGCGGATACGTCCTCGCGAACACCTGTCGGCCACGGTAGAAGGTTCGTTTGGTCTGCCACACCACACCGTTGTCGACGATCCGCGCGGCCAGCCCCGGACTGGCCGCGTCCAGCAACCGCAGCGATTCCTGGTGCACGAACAGCGCTCTGCTGCCCGGCCGCACCCGGTCGCGCCCTTCCGCCTCCAGCAGCGTGACCGGCAATCCCTTGGCTCGCAGGGCCAGTGCGGCCGCGAGGCCGACCGGCCCCGCTCCGATGACGAGTACCGGAGTGTCGAGACTGTCATCCGCTGACGTCATGGTAAGCGGGCCCTTTCTGGCGTGCCGGGCGCGGCCGACGGCGATACCGGGTCGGCCGGGCGCGCTGGTGAACTACGTGACGCCGGTCAGTTGTTCGCGGCGGCGGCGACGGGAGCCTGGTAGCCGCCAACGGGCAGCCGCTGGGTGACGCCGAGCCGGTTCCAGGAGTTGATGTCGATGATCGCCATGATCACCTTGCCGAGGGTCTCCTCGTCGAAGAACCGGGCGGCCTCGGTGAACACGTCGTCGTCGACACCGCCGTCGGCGATCAGGGTGATCTCCTCGGTCAGCGCGAGCACCGCGCGTTCCTCGTCGGTGAAGAACGGCGTCTCCCGCCAGGCGCTCAGCGCGTAGATCCGCTGTTCGGTCTCGCCGGCCGCGCGGGCGTCCTTGGTGTGGATGTCCAGACAGAAGGCGCACTGGTTGATCTGCGAGGCCCTGATGTTGATCAGCTCGATCAGCCGGTGGTCAAGGCCGGAGTCGGCAACGCTCACGTTGAGCGCGGCCATCGCCTTCTTGCCAGCGGGCCAGGCCTTGCCGAGGTTGATTCGGGCGGTTGACATCGAGAACTCCAATCAGTTGGGATTCCAGCTATCGATCACCGGCTGGAATCCCAGCCTAGCGAGTAGCCGAGCACCGGTCAGGGCGCGTTGGTCTGGTTGAGCAGCCGGATCAGCTCCGGTCGCTGGACCTTCCAGGTCGAGGTCCTCGGCACGTCGTCGAAGTGCAGTTGGATGGGGTCGGCCATGGTGGGCAGGTCGGCGACGGCCGAGCGCCAGCGGCTCAGGTCAAGCGGTCGCTCCCCCCGTGTGCACACCACCGGTACCGGTTCACCCGACCGGCCGGCCACGATGGCCACCTCGCGCAGTTCCTCCAGCCGCGACATCAGCACGTCTTCGGCCTGGAGGTTGCTCGGCATCGACTCGATCTGGTCGACCTCGCGGTCCAGCAGGTAGACCTCGCCCCAGCGGCCACGGAAACCCATGTCGCCCATCTGCCACCAGCCGTCGTTCAGCACGTCGCCGTAGCGGTCCTCCTCGCCGAGGTAGGTCAGCGCTCGACTGCGCAGCCGCACCTCGATCCGGCCGACCTCGCCGCGCCGGACCCGCCTGCCGCTGGTGTCGGCGACCCGCAGCTTGACGAACCAGGGCACCGCGATACCGACGCAGCGCGCGTCACCCTTGACGATGCCGCGCCGGGTGAACCAGCGGACACAGACCGGGCCGGTCTCCGACTGGCCGTAGAGCTGCAGGAAGATCGGGAAGCGACGGCGGGAGGCGTTGAGCAGCTTGAGCAGCGTGCGCGGGTGCATCGCGTCGAAAGTGGTGCCGAAGCACCGCACGCTGGAGAGCGGCTGTTGCGGTGCGTCGACCAGTTCTTCCCATTCGATGTAGGTGTTCGGGTGCGTCTCGACGAAACCGGGCCGGATACGCACGAACAACGGGGCGATCCGGGCCGGATCGTGGTCGACCGCGACGAGCAGCGGGTTGCCGTAGTCGAGGAACACCCGCAACGCGTTGTAGAAGCGCGAGTGCACGAACGTCATGCACAGCGCGGCAGGCTCCTTGCCCCGAATCGGCCAGGCCATGATCTTCTGCGGCACCAACCGGTTCCACAGCGAGTCGCCACAGTGCACGGCCAGCTTCGGGATGCCGGTGGTACCCGAGCTGTGCGTGATCAGCGAGGGCTGGCGCGGGTGCAGTTGGACGGAGGGACGGGGCGGCGCGTCGAGATAGCGCGACAGCGGTGTGGTGCCGTCGATCTCGCGGCCCGCGGTGAGCAGCACTCTGTTCGTCGCCCGCACCGGTGCCACCCCGCCGAACGCGGAGTCGATCTTGTCGGCGTCGGTGAGCAGCCACGGCTTGTCAAGGCGCAGCAACAGCTCGGCGACGATGTCCGGCTTCAACGCCGGGGAGAGCAGCGCGGGAACGGCGCCGATCCGCGCGACGGCGGCGGCCAGTACGGCGATGTCGAAGTTGTTCGTCTTGTAGATGGCCACCCGCTCGCTCGACCGGACGCCGGCCGCCCACAGCCGCGCGGACAGCTCGTCGATGAGGCCGGCCAGCTCACCGACGGTCCACTCGGTGCCCCGTTCGGTCGCCAGTTGCAGCGGCTGGTCGAGCACCACCGGCACGGCGGCGTGCCGTTCGGCCGCGCGTTCGAACATCAGGCCGATCTGAAAGGATTTGTCAGCGGTGTAGTTCGGCATGGCTACCGCGCCTTTCCGGTAGTGGGCTTGGTCCCTGCGGTGGAACAACGCTCGCGGTCACCGCGGGCTGCCTGAGCACGAAGCGGCGCAGCTTGCCGGTCGAGGTGCGCGGCAGGGCGTCGACCACCTCGACGGAGCGGGGCACCTTGAACGCGGCCAACCTGCTTCTGGCCAGCGCGATCAGCTCGGATTCCAGTTCGGTGGCCGACTTGCCGGGCTCGGCGACGACGAAGGCACGCAGCTTGCTCGCGCCGATGCCATCGACCACCGCGGCCACCGCGACCTCGCGGACCGCGTGATGGGTGACGAGCACGTCCTCGACCTCCATCGGCGACATCGTGATGCCACCGACCATTTCCAGGTCGTCGGTCCTGGCCACGTGCGTGTAGTTGCCGTCGTTGTGCCGGATCACCCGGTCACGGGTGCGCAGCCAGCCGTCGACGAGCACGGCGGCGGTGGCCTCGGGCCGGTTGAGGTATCCGGACATCATCGCGGCGCCGCGCACCCACAGGTCGCCCTCTGTCTCGTCGCCGAGGACGGTGCCCTCGCTGTCGCGCAGCTGCACCTCGAACCCCGGCACCACCCGGCCGATGGTGCCGGGCGAGTTGTAGACCACGGTGTTCGCCGTTGTCGCACAACCGATCTCGGTCGCGCCGAGCTGGTTGAGGACAGGGGCACCGAGGAAGTCGGCGGCGTGGTCGGTCATCGTCCTGGTGAACCGCTCCCCACCGGAGAACGCGGTGCGCACCGACCGGAAGCAGCCCGGCTCGCCCTCGGCGACCATCCTGGCGAACCAGGAGGGCACCGCGTAGAGCTTGGAGACCTGGTAGCGCGCGACGAGTTCGCCGATCATCGCCGGGGACGGTCGCCCCTTGACGAGGACCGTCGCGGAACCGGAGAACAGCGGGAAGACCATGGCATTGCAGAAGCCGTAGGTGAAGTACAGTTTGGACACCGAGAGCGTCACGTCGTGCGGCTGCACCCGGAGGCAGGCCTGGCCAACGGTCTCGTGATAGGCGAAGGGATTGCACTGGGTGTGCACCACACCCTTCGGCCGGCCGGTGGTTCCCGAGGTGTAGTGCACGTACAACGGCACCTTGGTGCGCACCGCCTGGGAGTAGTCGGCCCGGTGGATCTCGGCGAGCAGCCGTTCCACGGTGAGGACCTGGCCCGCGCCGAAGCGGCCGGCGAGTTCCTCGGTGGTGATCACCAGTGCCGCATCGCAGTCGTCGGCCATGAAGAGGTGGTCGTCCGGAGTGAGGTCCGGGTTGACCGGCACGGCGGTGCAACCGGCACGGGTCACGCCGAGGAAGCTCAGTACCCAGCCGATGCTGTCCGGCAGCACGATCAGGACCCGGTCGCCGAGTCGAACCCCCTGCCGTTGCAGGACATTGGTCGCTCGGGCGGCCAGCTGGTAGAGCTGGCCGTAGGTCCACTCACCGTCCTCGGTGAAGTACGCCGTGCGGTTGGCCCAGCCACTCCGAAGGGCAAGTTCTTCGAGGTCCGCGGCGAAGTTCATGGCCGCACCTTCCTCTCATGGTCCGACTGGCGGACCCGGCTGTTCGTGTGCGGTTGACCGCCGGTCAACCGTCTTTCATGCAATGAGACCGTCTTTCATGCGATGAGTCCGTCGCGGAGGGAATCGGCCTCCGTCAGCGGGTTGGTCACGCCGTCGTTGTCGCGCGAGCCGTTGAGTCGCGGGTGCGCGCGCAAGGTCGCGGCGGCCTTGAGCAGCATTTCGTCGTACTCCTCGACCGGATCGGAGTCCAGCACGATGGCGCCACCGGCGCCGACCCGCAATTCTCCGTCGGCAAGGACCGCGGTGCGGATCACGATGTTGAGGTCGGCCGTACCGTCACAGCCGAGGAAACCGATCGTGCCGGAGTAGACGCCGCGCGCGGTGGTCTCCAGGGTGTCGATGATCTCCATGGTGCGCAGCTTCGGCGCCCCGGTCATCGATCCGCCGGGGAAGCAGGCCCGCACGCAGTCGATCGCGCTGACATCGGCGCGCAGCTTCCCACGCACGGTGGAGACCAGCTGGTGCACGGTGGCATAGGTTTCCGCGGCCATCAGCCTCGGCACGTGCACGCTGGAGATCTCGCAGACCCGACCGAGGTCGTTGCGCAGCAGGTCGACGATCATCAGGTTCTCGGCGAAGGTCTTCGTACTGGTGGTCAGTTCCTCGCGCAGCCGCTCGTCCTCGGCCGGGGTCCGGCCACGTCGAACGGTGCCCTTGATCGGCTTGCTCTCCACGATGCCGTCGCGGTCGATGCGCAGGAACCGTTCCGGCGACGAGCAGGCCACCTCCATCGCGCCGAACCGGAGATAGGCACCGTAGGGGGCGGGATTCGCCCTGCGCAGCTGCCGGTAGAAGTCGATTCCGGTGCTGGCTATGGGTATCCGCGCCGAGTTGGTCAGGCAGATCTCGTAGCTCTCGCCGTCGAGCAGTTTGCGCCGGCAGGCTTCGACATCCGCCACATAGGTGTCCCGGTCGCGGGTCAGCCACGGCTGCACGACCTCGGGGTCGGAGGTGGTTGCCCAGCGGACCAGTGGCCGCGCGGCCGGTAGACCGGTCAGCGTGGTCACTGCCGAGTGCAGCCAGTCGTCGGCGGCGCCGGTGGTCCGCGCGGTGCCGTCGCGCAGGGCGAGTACGTAGGTCCGGTTCTGCTCGTGGTCGACGGTGACCGTGCGGTCGGCGAAGATCCACTGGGCGTCCGGGTTGGCGGAGTGGTGTTTGTTGCTCGACCCGCATTCGGCCTTGAGCTCGTAGCCGAAGTAGCCGACGTAGCCGCAGGTGTGGTCGAAGGGCAGCTGCGGAGCGGCGACCTCGCGGCGCGCCAGTTCGGTCCGCAGGTAGTCGAAGATCGAGCCGGTCACCAGTCGCGGCGCGCCGCTGGTCGGGGTGACCGCGACCTGGCCCTGGTCCAGCTGGTAGCTCACCGTCTCACCGAGTGGTCCCGAGCCGTCGCCGAGATGGGAGAACCGGGCGAGACCGGGTTCCACATGCGCGCTGTCCAACCAGAACGCGTGCGGGGTGGCGGCGAACAGCGCGTCGAAGGCGGCCTCGGTGTCCACCGCGAAATCCAGGGTGCGCACCACCAGCTCGTACCGGGCCGGGACCGGCTCGGGCGTCTCCACGTGGGTGGGGCTGGCAGCGTCTGCGGCCGAGGGCAGCAGGTTCGGGACGTGCTTTCCGTTGGTTCGCCGCGTTGCGCCGCGACGGGCCACGGTGATGTCCCGGAACCGGGCCATCAGCTCCCTGCCGTACTCGCTGGCCACCGACTCGGGGTGGAACTGCAGGCCCCACAGCGGTCGGTCCCGGTGTTTCAGGCCCATGATCACGCCGTCCTCGGCCCACGCGGTGGCGATCACGTTCGACGGCAGTGGTTCCACCGCGCACAGCGAGTGGTATCGCACCACGGTGAACTGTTCGGGCAGGCCCTCGAACAGGTCGCTGCCGTCATGGCTGACCTTGGTGAGGTGACCGTGTCGCGCCTGCGGCGCAAGGTCGACGACACCGCCGGCGCCGACCGCGATGCCCTGGTGGCCAAGGCATACCCCGAGCAGCGGAATCCGGGTCCTGGCGATCACGTCGGCGCAGATGCCGAAGTCACCTGGCCGGGCCGGATGTCCCGGTCCCGGTGAGATGACGATGTTGTCGAACTCGTCGAGGTCGACCGGTTCGCTTCGGGACACGTCGTTGGCCACGACCGTCGGCTCGACACCGTTGACCTCCGCTATCAGCTGGAAGAGGTTGTAGGTGTAGGAGTCGTAGTTGTCGATCAGCAAGGTCCGCATCGATCTTTCGTCTCCCTAGCTGTTCCCGGCCAGCAGGCTGGCGGCGTCGGCGTTGCTGCCGGTGGCAGCGGTGAGCAGGTCCGCGATCTCGGCGGCGAACCGCAGCGACTGCTCGTCGTTGAGGCGTGGGTCGCACAGCGAGCGGTAGGCCGACGGCAGATCGGCGAGGGCGGGCCCGCCACCACCGACACATTCGGTGACGTCGTCGGCGGCGACCTCGAGGTGCACCCCGCCGGGCCATTCGCCCAGTTCGAGGAGTACGTCGAAGAAGCCGCGGAGTTCGTCGACGATGTCGTCGTAGTAGCGGGTCTTGAGCCCGAACAGGGTCTTCACCGTGTTGCCGTGCATCGGATCGCACATCCAGACCACCGGGTGGCCCGCGGCGCGTACCGCGCGGACGAACTGCGGAAGCCGCTCGCGCACCATCATGTTGCCCTGCCTGGAGATCAGGGTGAGCCTGCCGGGGATACGGTCGGGATCGAGACGCGCGCAGGTGCGGATCAGCTCGGCCGGGTCGGTGTTGGGCCCGACCTTGCAGGCGATCGGATTGGCCACCCCGGACAGGAAGGCGACGTGCGCGGCGTCCGCGTTGTTGGTGCGGTAGCCGACCCAGGGCAGGTGCGTCGAGGTGAGATACCACCGGCCGGTGGCCTCGTCCCTGCGGGTGAGCGGTTCCTCGTAGTCGAGGATCAGCGCCTCATGACTGGTCCACAGTCCATTGTGGTGCCAGTAGCCGCCCTGCCCGGTCGTCTGGCCGTAGGGCCGTTTCGTCGTGGAGAGAACGGCGGGAGCGTGTGCCCACCACGGAGACCGGGGTCCGGAGGCGGCGGCATCCGCAATGGACCGGTGCACCGACTGGCGCGAGAGCCTGCGCAGTTCTTCGAAGACCTCGTGCGAGGTGTGGTAGGCGTCGAACAGCCGCGAGGCCTGCACCCTGCGGGCGATCTCGTTCGGCTCGGCGCCGTTGACGATCAGGCCGCGGAAGGACGGCAGGTGCCGGCCGTCGACCAGTTCGGTGGGCTGCGACCGTGGCTTGGCGAACTGCCCGGCCAACCGGCCGACGGTGACCACCGGCAGGTCGGTGCGCCGGCTGATCATCGTGGCCATCAGGCCGAGCAGTCGGTGTTTGCGGTCGGCGCCCAGCGTTGCTTCACTGCCGAACGGTTCGGCGCAGTCGCCTGCCTGTAGGAGGAAACCGGCCCCGGCCTGTACTTTTCGCAGGGAGTCCAGCAGTGCGTCCACATCGGTCGGTGTGGCCAGCGGCGGCAGCGCGAACAAGGACTCGCGCACCCATCCGATACCCGGACCCGTCCAGTCCGGTTGCTGGGTAGAAGGCAGTGAATGCCAGATAGCCGGATTCCACTGCGCCGCAACGCTCCCGGTCAGGTCCTGATCCGGACCGACCGCGGTTTGCCGAGAGGGAGACGGATTTGACCGGCTCATGTCCACCACGTTTCGAGTCAGGCGCCAACATTGACGCTTACCCAGGCGGGTAATGAGAACCCGCCTGCCAAGCTCCTCCCGCTGCCCGTTGAACTGAGAAAATCCTGACACCGGCCCATCCCATGGTCTTGAGCCAGCGGTCCCGCAGCTGATGGGACACCGACGGCCCGCCGGTGACGTTCCACGTGCGAAGCAGGGCCCGGCGACCCGTTTCGGCGGTGCGGGGCGCGTTCGGGCCTACCTCGGCGGTGGGCCGGCGAACACGGCGCTGCGCTGGGGGAACGCTTACGTGTGCACGCGTAGCCGGTCGGGATAGGTCTGCCGGGTGGGTACACCCCACTACGCAATCTTGCGTACGCCGTCGCCTACGCCGCGCTGACGACATCACCGGGGTCGGTGCGCCACGCTGTTGCGGTGGGTGAAAACCTGATCGAGACACACGGTCTTACCAAGCGATACGACGAGCATCTCGCCGTTGACCAGCTTGAACTCACCGTACGCAGGGGCGAGATCTACGGATTCCTCGGCCCGAACGGTGCCGGCAAGACCACCACCCTGCGCATCCTGCTCGGGCTGGTCCGGCCGACATCGGGAACCGTGCGGGTGCTGGACGCCGAGCCGGGTGATCCGCACGCGCTGGCCAGGATCGGGATGCTGGTCGAATCGGCCGCCTTCTATCCCTACCTTTCGGGCCGGGACAACCTGCGCACCTTCGCCAGGTACGGCAAGGTGCCCGACACCAGGGTCGAGGAGGTACTGGCGATCGTCAGCCTCACCGACCGGGGCGGCGACAAGTTCGCCACCTACTCGCTCGGTATGAAACAGCGGCTCGGTCTCGCCTGCGCCCTGCTGAAGGACCCGGAGCTGCTGATCCTCGACGAGCCGACCAACGGCCTCGACCCGGCCGGCATCACCGACATGCGCAGGCTGATCCGCAAGCTCGGCCGGGACGGGCACACCGTCGTACTGTCCAGCCACCTGCTCGGCGAGGTCCAGCAGATCTGCGACCGGGTGGGCATGATCGCCCGTGGACGGCTGCTGCGGGAGGGCACCGTCGAGGAACTGCGCGGCAGCGCGACGCTGGAGGTCACCGCGGAGCCGTTGGACAAGGCGCGGGAACTGGTCGAGCAGGTACTCGGTGCCGACCGGATCGCCACATCGGGCACTGCGCTGCGGTTGCGGGCCGAGCCCGCCGACGCGGTGCGGATCAACCGGGAGCTGGTGCTCGCCGGGATCGCGGTCAGCTCGCTGAGCTGGACCGAACGATCCCTTGAGGAGATCTTCTTCGAGGTCACCGACGACCCGCAGCCCGAACTGACCGTCGTCAAGGATGGTGTGTGATGCTCGCCAGCCTCCGTGCTGAGTTGTTCAAGCTGCGCAAGCGGACGGCCCTGTGGCTGATCGTGGTGGCCTGGCTGGTGTTGTCCCTGCTGTTCGGGTACGTCTTCCCGTATCTGAGCTATCACGGGATCGCGGCGGGCCCGGAGGCCGCCAGCGGGGCGAGCGCGCAACGGGTGCTCGCCGGCGCGCTGCCGGCCGATCTGGTGCCCAGCGCCATCCAGGGCTTCCCGGTGTTCGCCGGTGCGCTCGCGCTCATTCTCGGCGTGCTGTGCGTCGGCAGCGAATACAGTTGGCAGACCGTCAAGGTGATGTTCAGCCAGGGGCCCCGACGATTTTCCGTACTGGCCGGCAAGACCGCCAGCGTGCTGCTGGTGATGCTGATGATCGTCGTACTGACCTTCGCCGTCGATGCGTTGGCCGCCTTGTTGATCGCGTCGATAACCTCCGGGCCGGTGAGCTGGCCACCGATCGGTGACCTGCTGCGCGGCGTAGGGGCCGGCTGGCTGATCGTCGGGATGTGGGCGCTGGCCGGTATGTTCCTCGGGTTCATCCTGCGCGGCACCGCACTGGCGGTCGGCATCGGCCTGGTCTGGACCCTGGCGGTGGAGAACCTGCTTCGCGCCTTCGCCTCGACGATCAGTGCGATCAACGTGCTCCAGCGCTGGTTTCCCGGCACCAACGCCGGTTCGCTGGCCGCGGCGCTCGGCGTGCCGACGATGGGCAAGGGCGGAGACCCCGGTATCACCGCGACCGTCAGTGGCCAACAGGCCACGCTGGTACTGATCGGCTATCTCGTGGTCTTCGTGGCGATCAGCACCGTACTGGTCAACCGCCGTGACATCACCTGATCCATCCCAACAACGTCGCATGTAGACGGTAAGATCGGCTACGTCGGCCCCAGCCTCCGGGGCGAGCGCCCTGGAACGCAACCGCAAAGGAGAGAAAGCGCCATGACCACAGCGACAACCACCGCGACGCCGCCGGCGTACCGGTTGAACGCGTTGTTCAACATCATCGCCGGCATCGGTATCTTCATCCAGTACCTGATCGGCGTGCCCGGCTACCCGAAGGTGCCGCCGGGGCCGATCATCCTCGTCGTGGCCGGCATTCTGGTGCTCGCGCTCGCGTCGAAGACCCGCTGGATCATCCTGATCGGCCTGATCGCGCCGCTGTTCATCACCGTCGGCGGCATCGGCCAGGGCAGCAGCTGGGCCAGGATGGGCAGCCTCAGCAACTTCGGCTTCTTCATCACCACCTGGATCCAGTGGATCTTCCTGGTGCTCACGCTCGTCTACGGCGTCATCGCGCTCCTGAAGGTCCGCAGGACCAACGCCTAGATCGGCAGCGCAACCGCACGCAGGAGGGTGAGCCCACGCGCCGGGCTCACCCTCCTGCGTGCTACCCGTCTCCGGTGCCCGAACCGGCGCGGGAGGTGGGTTTCAGCGTTCGATGGTGAGGCCGGCCCGAACCGCGATCACCACGAGCTGGGCCCTGGAATGGGCGCGTAGCTTGACCATCGCCCTGCCGACATGGGTGCGCACGGTCGCCGGGCTGAGGAACAGCTCCTTGGCGATCTCCTCGTTGGAGTAGCCGGTGGTCACCCAGGCGACCATTTCCCGCTCCCGCTCGGTGAGTTCCTCGAGACCGCCGACCGGAGCCGAGTTCGGGGTCACCTTCCGCGCGAACTGGGACACCACTCTCCTGGTCACCGACGGGGACAGCAGCGCCTCGCCGGCGGCGACCACGCGCACCGCCCTGACGAGTTCGCTCGGCGCGGTGTCCTTGAGGATGAACCCACTCGCGCCGGCCTGGAGGGCTTCGAACACGTACTGGTCGACCTCGAAGGTGGTCACCATGATGACCCGGATGTCGGCGAGTTCCGGTTCCGCGTCGATCCTGCGCAGCGTCTCAAGGCCGTCCATACCGGGCATCCGGATGTCCAGCAGCAACACGTCGGGCCGTTGGGCGCGCAGCAGTTCGAGCACCTCTCCCCCGCTGCTGGCCTCGCCGACGACGTGCATGTCCTCCTCGCGGTCGACAAGAGCACGCAACCCCATCCTGACGACGCCGTGGTCGTCGGCGATCACCACACTGATCATCGGGCACCCGCCGACAGCGGTAGCCGCGCCGTGACCAGGAAGCCCTCGTCGGCGGCGGGCCCTGCGGCCAGCTTCCCACCGACCGCCTCCACCCGCGCCCGCATCCCGGTGAGCCCTCGGCCCTTGTCGACGTCCCCGTGCGGGCAACCGACGCCGTGGTCGCGCACCTGGATGAGCAGGTCGTCATGGTCGCGGCTGATGCGCACCTCGGCAGTGGTGGGTCCGGCGTGCCGAAGCACATTGGTCAGCGATTCCTGCACGACCCGGTAGGACACCATGTCGATGTCCTCGGCCAGCGCGGTGTCCATCGGTTCGATCTCCAGTTCGACCGGCAACCCGCCGGCACGGACCTGTTCGACGAGTTCGGCGAGCCCGGCAAGTCCGGTGTCCGAAGAGGTCTCCCCGGTGGCCGGCCGAACCGATTCGGGTTTGCCGACCACCAGGTCCGTCCCGCCGTGCTCGGCGGGGTGGAAGGTGTCGAGCATGCCGCGGAGGTCGGTCAGCGACTTGGCGCTGATCGCCTGGATCGCCTCGATCGACTTGCGGACCTGGGCCGGCTGCTCGTCGAACACCAGCAGCGCGACGCCGGCCTGCATGGCGACAACGGCGAAACCGTGGCCGGCCACGTCGTGCACCTCACTGGCGATCTTCATCCGCTCCTCAAGAGCGACCCTGGCCACGAGTTCCTGCCTGGCCCGTTCCCTGGTGGCCGCGAGCACGTGCAGCAGCGCGCCGAGCGACCACGGCACGACGACCCAGGCCGTCCACACCAGGGCGAACAGACCAAGAGCACCGAACCGACTGTCGAGGAGCCGTGCGGCGATGGTGCCGGAGGCGACGACCGCGGCCAACCCACAGGCCGGCACCGAGACGCGCAGCGGGCGCCGCCGTGCCACCTGGAACGTCGCGATGATCAGGCACAGCTGCACCGGTCCGACGGGGTAGCCCAGCAGCAGGTAGGTGCTGACCACGACCATGGCCGCGGCCAGCGCCCAAACCGGGGCGGTCCGGCGGGGTGCCAGCGTGGCAACGGCCGCGAGGACCAGCAGGAGGAAGGCCACGAAGTCAAGGGGCTTGACCCTGCCCACCTGCAGGGTCGCGGCGGCCATGGTTCCCAGTACCAGGCACAGGGCGAAACCCGCTGTGAGACTCAGGTCGGCCGGTGACGGAAGAGAGCGGGTCCAGCTCCGTTCCGAACCGGTCCATGGTCGGCGCCTCACCGGTCGAGGATACCGTCGGCGCCCCCGCACGCAACCGAGGGATGGCGGAGAACAAGCTGCTCAGCGGGCTGCTGGTGATCACGCGCTGCGCGGTGTGCCGACCTCGCCGGCACCGGGGCCCGGTACCGGCGAGGGGCAACACCGAAGGCCGGCCCAGTACCTCGGTGGACTGGGCCGGCGGGCCGGCGGATCAATGGCCGAGACCGGCCCTGCGTGCCTGCACCGCGGCCTCGGTCCGGTCGACGAGGTGCAGTTTGGCGAAGATCCGCGAAAGGTAGTTGCGCACCGTCTTGATGGAAAGCCCCAGCTCGCGGGCGATGGCAGCATTGCCTCGGCCGTCCGCGATCAGCTCAAGCACGGCACGCTCGCGATCGGTCAGCTCCGGAAACGGTTTGCCGAACGCCGGTGGCTTGGTCAGGTGTTCGATGACCCAGTTGGACGCCTGGGAGTCGAAGACCAACCCACCGGAACGGACGATCTCGATGGCCATCTCGACGTCCTCGGATCTGGCGCCCTTCAACAGATAGCCTCGCGCACCGGCCCGGATCGCCGAGAAGAAGACGTCCCGGTCGTCGAGCATGGTCACGATGATCACCGCGGTTTCCGGACACCGGCCGGCAATCGTCTTGGTGGCCTCGATCCCGTTGACTCCAGGGAGGTTGACGTCCATCAGCACCAGCTGCGGACGCAACTTGTAGGTCATCGTCAGGGCCTCGGTGCCGGTTCTCGCTTCACCGACGACCCGTAACTTCCCGATCCCGTTGAGCAGCATTCTGAGGCCGGACCGATAAACCGGATGGTCATCGGCTATCAACACACTGACCTGATCATCACCTTCTGAGTCGTTCACTACGCCTCCCCAGTCAACGCACGACTCGATTCAGCTCTCGGATTCACTCCGACTTGTCGACCGCCAGCGGGAACCAGGCGACCACCGCGAAACCGCTCGGGTAGACCGGCCGCGCGGTACACCAGCCACCGTGCTCGGCCGCTCGATCGGCCATGTTGGCCAGACCGAAACCGCCGGAGCCACGAGCCGGGGGTATCGCGGCGCCGTCGTCCTCGACCCGGACCAGTAGGTGATCGTCCCGAACCAGCACGACGACCGAACAGTGCTGCCCCATCGAGTGCTTGAGCACGTTCGTCAGGGCTTCTCGCAGGATCCAGAACGCGGCCCAGCCCACGTCCTCGGGGATCGTGCTGGCCTCCTGGTCGATCTCCAGGGAGATCTCCAGCCGGTCGGCGAGCAGCCTGCTCATCCGGCCGACCATCGCCCGCATCGCGGTCGGCAGGCTGCACAGCTTGGTCGGTGCTTCCCGGTCGGCCGAGAGCCGCCGCACCAGAGTGATCAACTCGGCCATGTCGGAACGGAGGTCACCGAGGACCTGACGAGCCTCGCCAGGATCGGCACCGACGATGCGCTGCGCGGTCTCCACCGCCATCGCCATCCCCGCCAACGAGGACCCGACCTTGTCGTGCAGATCGCGCCGCATCGTTCGCAGTGCGTCATTGTGCGAACAGGCCTGTCCGTCATGCGGTGACCGCCAGTCCGGACCGACCGGCCCCGGCCTGCGACGCCGCGGCGTGTCCATCGCGCCCAGAATGTCGCCGACCGGCTCCTCGACCTGAGCGCGGCTACTCATCGCAGCCCCGTCCCAGACCGGGTAACTCGGTGCCAATACCGCAGTTGGGAGAGCGAAATCCGAAGCTACGGCCCACTGCGCGGAACCGCCCGGCTGGAAGCGCCTGCCGACGTCCCGGAAACTGGTGATCGGACACACTGGACGGGTTGACGCACGAACGATACGGTGCACTTCTAAAAATATCTGTTAGGTACAACAAGGGTAACCGTTGTTCCTTCCCCAGTAGTCCTGCCGCGTGACACGAGTGCAAGCAGGATGTCGGCTGCGAACCACCTTTTGACAGCCAGAACCACCGTCCCCCTTTCGTAGCCACCCCAGCCCCAGAAATTCATTAAGCTCCACACAAAGCATTCCGTCTTGCCGGCGGGGCCCCATCCCACCGACTACTTGACGAGACTTCTAACCAAGTCTATCGGAGAGAAGAAGCGGGTCAAGGTCTGTACGGTTAGCTTCGATCTATCCCAACCACAAGTATGTGAGCTCCTATCGGTTTCGTGATCCTACGATGAACACCGCTGTTACATGGCTCAACCGGGCGGTAACACCGCAGATAGGCGGTCATCGGCGGGTACCCGTGGCCAACCGACACACACCAGCCGGCGCCCGGCACCCGACGCGGCAGGCCGGCAATGGACGGCGCCAAGGTTTCGCGAAGACTCCAGCCATATCCGGCCTTGCGCGCGGCCAGGCAAGTGCGGATTTCGCATTGGGAGAAAAGGGAATCCCGACTCGGCGTGTCGCTTGCCAACGGCAGCAAGGACATCGTCGGTCGGCCACCAGTTGCCACGGATTCATGATCACACACGGTCGCCGGCGACAGGGCCCCTGCGCCAACCGTCACCTGAAGAGACCAGCGGCAGGGCTACGCAGCGATCAACTCGGCCGACAGCTGGGACCGGATTCGGCGCCAACAGCCGAATCCAGCAGGGATCCGACCCAACCAAACCAACGCAGAACCACGACAGCGCAACGCGGATCACCACTGTCCCCCACCGAAAACAACACCTCGCGATACGGGCGGCCGAAGCGGTCGCTCGGCCGAGAACGGCAGGCCAGGATGCCATCGCCCATCCGAGAGGGGCCCGACGGGAGCCGTCCGCGCGGCAACCGGTGGACGCACACAGCGGTGTCGGGCCCACTCAGGGGCCCGACACCGCGAATACCTGCGCATTTGTCCGCCGCCGCGCCAACGGCGAGCACAACCGGTGCCACCTCGCATCGAGCGCTGCGCGCACAACGGCACCGATCGGCCGGCCGTCGAAAGAACCCGGCAGGCGATACGGACGAACGGTTATCACCCGGAAATAGAAACCTCTGCCCTAAAGGTGTCGGCGTCGTCGATGTGCGTTACCAGAAACTCCGCGAGATCGGCACGGTTCAACGGACGCTCACGCGGTAGATAACCATTGATAACGGTTCGATATCGACCTATTTCGGTGCCATCGCGAAGCTTGGCCGACCGCACCATCGTCCAGTTCATATCACTATGCCGTAATTCGTCTTCCATTCGGAGCATGTCAAGGTACGGGTTGCGAAAAATCTTTTCGATCAGGTACCTGATGACGAGCTTACGCGTCAATGGTGCCTCGCGCGGCACCTCGATGCGGGAGGAGGTGATGGTCAGCAGCCGCTTGACACCGCTGTCGCGCATCGTCTCCAGCAGGTTGCGAATGCCTTCCGAGTAGACCACGGTCGTGCTGCGGTTGGGCGGAGCGACCGCGTAGACCACGGCGTCGGCGCCCTCGATCGGTGCCCGCAGCGTCTCCGGTTCGAGTACGTCCGCCCTGACCACGGTGCTGCGCAGGCGCAACCGGGCAAGGGCCTCGCAGTCGCGGGCGACCGCCGTCACCTCATGGCCCGCGGTGATCGCACGCTCCACCACCAGCCGGCCGGTACCACCGGCCGCGCCAAGAACCACCAGTCGCATGTCCATCTCCCTTCAGTGCGTATCGGCGGTGTTCAGGCGATCCCGGTGATGACGGCCGCGGCGTAGGCGCCGACCGCGCCGACCGCCGCGTAGGTACGAACCTGGTGTGCGGTGTCCCAGTTGACGCGCGTGCGCTGCCAGCCTTCCGGTGCCCGCAGCGGACTCCAGAGTTCGATCCGCCGCCAGGTCGGCCGGTTGAAGACCTCGGAGGTGAACCCGACCGTGACCATGGCCACCGAACCGATGACGAACAGCACCGCCATCACCGTGGAGGTGCTCTGGAAGGCCGCGGCGACGCCGATGGCCGCCACGACGACACCGCCCCAGACCGCGATCGGATGGAAGACGTGCATGTCGATGAGTTGACAGGAATTGACGTACCGCTCGTAGGGCATCGTGTTCAGCATGGGCAGGATGGCCAACTTCATGATCCACAGGGTGCCCAGCTGGATGCCGGCCCAGGCAAGCCCCACCGCACCGAGTACTCCGACCGTCGTATTCATGTCAGCTCCGTTGTGACGTCAGTTCGTCGTTCGCCGTGACATCGGCATTGCTTCGAGAGGTCTGCTGGCGGATCAGGAACCGAAGGGAGCGGGCGTCGGTCATGCATTCGCGCATCGGCCGGACCAGGGTCCGGTGGTCGGGGCTGCGTTCCCAGGCCTCGAAGGACTCGATGCTGTCCCATTCGCTGGTGATCAACCACTGTTCGGGGTTGGCGGGCGACTGGCACACCTGGTCGACGAGGTGTCCCGGCACGCCGCCCGCGACCTCGTAGCGGATCGCCTCGTAGGCGGCCAGGAAATCGGCCGTCCGTTCGGTGGGTACGGTGATCAGGAAGACCACCCTTGCCTTGCCCGTTGTCGGTTGGGTGCTCATCCCGCCTCCTGTAGTGCCACACCGGATTCGGCGTGGTCAGCGTCGTATCGGCCGATCACCAGTGAGCTGTTGAAGCCGTCGTAGCCGCGGGCCCCGATCAGCGCCACGTTCACCTCGGCGGGTCGGGTCTCGGCGACGAAGTTCAGCGCGCAGCCCGGTGCCGGGTTGGCCTGTCCCGTCGATGCCGGCAGGACCTGCTCGCGCATGGCGAGCAGCGCGGTGACCACGTCGAGCGCGGACCCGCCCTGGTACATCCGGCCGACCAGCGATTTCTGGCTGGTCACCGCCGACGGACCGGATTCGCCGAAGACCTCGTGCAGCGCCTGCGCCTCGGCCGCGTCGTAGCCGGGCACGCCGAGCGCGTCCGGGATCACCACGTCGACCTCGTCCGGGCTGACCCCGGCCCTGGACAGTGCGGTGCGCATGGACGCCGCGTAGTGCCGGACCGAACCGCTGCCGCCCCGCTTGGTCGGCTCGCCGTCATGGGTCGACGCCCAGCCGAGCACCTCGCCGTAGATCACCGGCGCGTTGCGGGCCAGCGCATGGTCGAGGTCCTCGACCAGCAGCACCGCCCCGCCCTCCCCCGGTACGTAACCGGCGGCGTCGGTGTCGAAGGGCAGGTAGGCACGTTCCGGTTGCGCCGCCACGCTCAGCCAGCCGTTGCGCTGCTGACAGGCCAGCGCGTACGGGCTCAGCGGCGCCTCAAGACCGCCGGCGAGCACCATCGGCGCTCCCCTGCGGATCAGCCGCGCCGCGTGCGCGATGCTGTCAAGGCCGCCGGCGCTCTCGGCGGCCAGCACGTTGCACGGTCCCTTGGCCTGGTTGTGGATGGAGACCTGCCCGACGGTGGCCGCGTAGAACCAGGCGATCGACTGGTAGGCGCCGACGGTGCGGTCCGGCAGGCTCCACAGGCGTTGCAGTTCCTTCTGGCCGAACTGGTTGCCGCCGGAGGAGCTGGCCAGTGAGACCGAGAGTTCGTAGGGGTCGATCTCGGTGTCGGCAAGGCCGGCGTCGGCGATGGCCTGTCGCGCGGAGAGCAGGCCCATCCAGGTCCAGCGGTCGGTCTGCACCACAAGGCGGCCGTCCAGTTGACCGCTGATCTCGAAGTCGGTGACCTCACCGGCGATCGTGGTCTCATACCGGCTCGGATCGAACAAGCTGATCCGACCGAGCCGGTTGGTCCCACTGGTCACGGTCTTCCAGTGCGCCGCCGCGTCGAGACCACTCGGCGCGATGACGCCGACCCCGGTGACCACCGCCCTCGGGCTCATCGCAGTCCTCCCAGCTTGCTGAAGATCATCGCCGACTGGAAGCCGCCGAAGCCGCTGCCGACCGACAGGGCCACGTCCACCGGCAGTTCCCTGGCGATGTTGGGCGTGTAGTCCAGATCGCACTCGGGGTCGCGAGTGGTCCAGTTCGCCGTCGGCGGGACCGTGCTCGACTCGATGGCCAGCGCGCAGGCCGCCATCTCGATCGAGCCGATCGCGCCGAGCGAGTGGCCGACCATCGACTTGATCGAGCTGATCGGCACCGAGTAGGCCGATGGACCCAACGCCCGCTTGAACGCGGCGGTCTCGTGCCGGTCGTTCTGCCGCGTCCCGGAACCATGGGCGCAGATGTAGGAGATGTCCTCGGCGTTGAACCTGCCCTGGCGCATCGCATCGGTGATCGCGATGCTCATCTCCGCACCGTCCGGTCGCAGGCCGGTCATGTGATAGGCGTTGCCACGCGCGGCGTAGCCGGAGACCTCGCAGTAGATCGGGGCGCCCCTGCGGCGCGCGGACTCCAGCTCCTCCAGGATCAGCACGGCGGCGCCCTCGGCGAGGACGAAACCGGTGCGGTTGTTGTCGAAGGGCCGGGAGGCGTGCTCCGGATCGCTGTTGTCCGGGGTGGTCGCCTTGATCGCGTCGAAGGACGCGGCGGTGACCGGGGACAGCGGCGAGTCGGCGGCACCGGCGATCACCACGTCGGCCTCACCGTCCTGGATCAGCTGATGGGCGTAGCCGATCGCGTCGATGCCGGAGGTGCAGCCGGTGGAGATCACCTGCACCGGACCGTGCGCGCCGTGCCGGTGCGCGATGTCGGCACTGAGACTGCTGGGAATCAGCGCCTGGTAGAGGAAGGGCGTGGTGCAGTCCGGATCGACCAGCCAGTCCCGGCCCGATGAGCTGGCCACCACGTACTCGTGTTCCAGCGCGGTGGTGCCACCGACCGCCGAGCCCATCACCACTCCGGTGCGCTCACCGAGTTGCTCGTCGAACTCGATGCCGCTGTCGGCGATCGCCTCGGCCGCTGCGGCGAGAGCGAACTGGATGTAGCGGTCCGACCGGCGCTGGTCGCGCAGTGAGAGGCCGGCCTCGGCCGGGTCGAAGTCGCATTCGCCCGCGACCTGCGAGCGAAAGGGGGTTGGGTCGTAGAGGGTGGCGCGCCTGGTCGCGGTCCGGCCCGCGGTGAGGCAGGCCCAGAACGCCTTCCTGGTCACTCCGCCCGGCGCGACAACGCCGACGCCGGTGACCACCGTCCGCCTCGGCCAGTCGGTCATGCCTGCCTCGCAGTGAACTCGGCCGCTTCCTGCGCCGACTCGGTGTCCACGTGGCCGAGCTCGGGGCGGGGGGCCAGCGGACCGAGGTGGAAGACCGCGAAGGTCTCCTCGGTGCCGTGGTTGCGCAGCCGGTGCCGGGTGTTGACCGGGACGAGCAGGGATTCGTTGGGCTGCAACACCATGGCCACACCGTCGAGGTCGACGGTCAGCTCTCCCCGCACCACGAAAAGGAATTCCTCGCTGTAGGGGTGGTAGTGCTCGGCGATGCACTCCCCGACGGCCAGCGTTGCCGCACCCATGAAACCGGACGTGCTGCCGACCGTGGCCGGGCCGAGCAGTACCCGGATCTCGGCACCGCGACGGGTATTCGGTTGGGCATCGCGGAACGCGACCGTCCTGTGCGCAGTGGCACTCATCTCAGCTCTCCCATGGTGAATGTCAGGCGCGTGGGCGCCAATCGGTCCGGATGTCCTTGAGGCGGACTCTGCCGCTCAGGCGATGGTGCTCAGGCGGTCGTGCTCGCGCCGGTGCGGGCAGCCGCTTCGATCTTGTCCTTGATGATGTCCATCTGGATCTTGGAGTTGGTGTTGAGCCGATCGGTCATCTGGCTGTTGTTCACCGGGGCGGCCGGCTTCATGTCGAAGTCCTGGATCCAGGTCATCCGGACCCCGTCCGGCTCCTCGGCATAGGTCCAGCGAATGTTCATGAACTCGAAGGGACCGGTCTCGACCCGGTGCGCGGCAACGGATTTGGTCTCCAGGTTGGAGGTGCGCTCGCTGACCCAGCTCCACACCATGCCGTTCTCGTCAGGGTGCATGGTGAGCCGGAAGGTGACGGTGTCCCCGTCGCGTTCGAGGATCTCCGCCTTCGCGTACTCGGTGTAGAGCGAGGTCCAGTTCGCCACGTCGTTGGTGATGTCCCAGACCAGCTGGAACGGCGCGTCGATGACGATCGTGTTCGTGGTGTGCGCGGCCATGTTCAGTTCCCCTCCGCGAGAACGTCCTCGACGAAACCGGAGATCGACTCGACCGTCATCTCCAGCGACTCGTCCGGAATCTTGACGCCGTAGCGCTGCTGCACGACGGCCTGTAGTTCCAGCGCGGCCAGCGAGTCGAGGCCGAGTTCCTCCAAGGTGGGGTCCTCGGCCACTTCGAGCTGGCCGGGCGCCAGGCCGACGCTGGTCACCAGGATCTGCCGAACCGCGTCCTGCACCGAGATGCGGCTGACCTCATCGTTGACTGTCACTTCTACCTCCTGAAATTCGCTCCCCAGACCGGATTCACCGGACTGGTCACTGTTCGAGCAGCCTCGGCATGATCGCGGTGCTGTGTTCGGCCTTGCGGAACTCGAAGTCGGCAAGCACCCTGCGCAGCATCGGAATCGTGGTGCGCACGCCGGGACCGGTCACGTCGAACTCGCCGAGCGCGCGTTCCATCCGGTTCAGCGCGCCGATGCGGTCGGGCGCCCAGACGATCACCTTCGCCAGCAGCGAGTCGTAGTGCGGGCCCAGCCGGTAGCCGCTGAAAGCGTGGGTGTCCACCCTGGTGAACGGACCGCCGGGCGGGATGAACCGGTCGATCTGGCCCGCCGTCGGCGCGAAGTCACGATCGGGGTCCTCGCCGTTGACCCGGCATTCGACCGCGACCCCGCGCAGCACGATGTCCTGCTGGCGAAGGCGCAGCGGCACCCCGGCCGCGACGTGCAGCTGTTCGTGCACGAGGTCGATGCCGGTGATCATCTCGGTCACCGGGTGCTCGACCTGTAGCCGGGCGTTGATCTCCATGAAGTAGAACTTCTCGTTCTCGTCGACGAGGAACTCCACGGTGCCCGCGCCGGTGAACCCGATCGCGACCGCGGCGCGCACCGCGGTCGCGGTCATCTCGTCGAGGAGGGCGGGCGACAACGCCGGCGCCGGACCCTCCTCGATGAGCTTCTGGTGCCGACGCTGCACCGAGCAGTCCCGGGTCCCGAGGTGCACGCCGTTGCCGTTGTCGTCGCAGAGGATCTGCACCTCGACGTGCCGGGCCAGGCCGACATAGCGTTCGAGATAGACCCGCTCGTCGCCGAACAGGACCGACGCGGTCGCGCGCGCGGCCCGGTAGGCCGGTTCCAGCTCCTCCGGCGAGCGCACCACGGACATGCCCTTGCCACCGCCGCCCGCGACCGCCTTGATGATCACCGGATACCCGACGGCATCCGCCTCCATCCTCGCGTCGGCCAACGAGCCGAGTGCCTCGACACTGCCCGGCAGCAGGGGAAGGCCCTGTTCGAGCATCATCCTGCGGGCCGTCGACTTGTCGCCGAGTGCGCTCATCACCTCGGCCCTCGGCCCGATGAAGGTCAGGTCGTTCTCTCCGCAGACCTCGGCGAAATCCGGGTCCTCGGAGAGAAAACCGTAACCGGGATGGATGGCGTCGGCGCCGGTCTGCAACGCGGCCTCGATGATCGCGGCGACGTTCTGGTAGCTGCGCCTACCCGGCGGCGGTCCGATGTGGACGACCTCGTCGAAGTGCCGAAGGACCAGATCGCTGCGGTCGGCGGTGGAGTACACGCCTACCGAGTTCACGCCGAGCTCACGGCAGGCCCGCGCCACCCGAAGCGCGATCTCGCCGCGATTGGCTATGAGTACCTTCTTGAACACGTCCACCACCTCAGTTCGATCCGGACCGGTCAGTTCGCTGGCGAGTCGCTGGACTCGACCGCTCGCACGGTCATCAGCTGCTGACCGAACTCCACCGGCTGGGCATCCTTGGCCAGGATCTCCACCACCTCGCCGGAACATTCCGCGACGATGGGGTTGAACAGCTTCATCGCTTCCACGACACCGATCGGCTGGTCGGAGGTGACCAGGTCGCCGACGCCGACGAACGGTTCGGCGTCCGGGCCAGGGGCCCGGTAGAACGTGCCGACCATCGGTGAGCTGATCGAGGTGAGATCCTCGACAAGGCTCTCGACCGGTTCGGCCAGGGTCGTCGGCGCGGCGGTCGGCAGCGGTACGGGGCCGGTCTCGGTCCGCACGACCTCCGACTGCTGCCACTCGACCTCGATCTCGGTGTCGCCGGAGCGCACCACGATCCGGCGCAGCGCACCGGTCAGGTCATCGGCAAGGCCAAGGGCGTGGGTCCGAAGTTCGGTCAGCAGTCGCGGCGAAACAGGGGATCGCTCGTCGGGCATCTATGCCGCACCTCCTTCTTGGCTCTCATCGGAAATGACACAATCGGTACCGAAGGCGCGGAAGCGCCGCCTGCGCGCCTCGACCAGTTGCTGGCCGGTCATGGCCAACAGTTCCGGCAGCACCTCGGCCAGCGCGGCGTCCAGCAGTTGGGCCGCGCGAGCCGGTTGCGCCGGGACACCGCCGTCGGGTTCGGGGATCACCCCGTCGACGACACCCTGCCGGAGCAGGTCGCGTGCGGTGATCCGCAACCCGGCCGCGGCCTCGGAAGCGGAATCCGAGCTACCCCAGAGGATCGCCGCGCAGCCTTCCGGGCTGATCACCGAGTAGAAGCCGTCGGCCATCATCATCACCCGGTCGGACACGGCCAGTGCCAGCGCGCCGCCGCTGCCGCCTTCCCCGGTCACCACGGTGACCAGCGGGGTCGGCAGCGAGGACATCGCGAGGATGCTCTGGGCTATCGCGCCGGACTGGCCGCGTTCCTCGGCGTCGATGCCGGGATAGGCACCCGGAGTGTCCACAAGAGACACGACGGGCAGACCGAGTTGGGCGGCCAGCCGCATCACCCGCAGCGCCTTGCGATATCCCTCGGGGCGAGGCATCCCGAAGTTTCGTGCGACGAGTTCCTTGGTGTCGTGCGCCTTCTGATGCCCGACGACGGCGACCGGCTGCCCGTGGAACCTCGCGAAGCCGGCCACGATCGCCGCGCAGTCACCGAAGGTCCGGTCACCGTGCAGCTCGACGAAGCCGTCGAAGATCTGGCCGATGTACTCCAGCGTGGTCGGCCGCCGCACATCCCGAGCCGAGGCAACCACCCGCAGCGGATCGGCGACCGGCAGGTCGCCCGGATCGCGAACGAGGACCCGGTCGGACTCGAAGTCGACGCCGACCGCGCCTGCCTCGGTCGAGGAGAGCAGCCTCAGCAGCCAGCCACGCAGTTCCCGCCGCGACTGCACGGCGTCGACCTGCCCGTGTCGCATCAGGAAGTCCGCGTTCTGGAAGTTCTTCGGCAGGTCCTGGCGGATGGTCTGCTCGATCACCCTCGGGCCGGCGAAACCCATCCTGGCGCCCGATTCGATGACAACGACATCGCAGTTGGTCGCATACGAGGCGGCGACCCCGCCGTAGGTCGGATCGGTGATCACGCTGACGGTCAGCAGGCCGGTCTCCTGCAGCTGGCCGATGGCCTGGCTGACCTTGGCCATCTGCATCAGCGACAGGACGCCCTCCTGCATCCTGGCGCCACCGGAAGCCGTCACGATCAGCAGTGGCGACCGCAGTGCCAGCGCGGTCTCGGCGGCCCTGGTGATCATCTCACCGGCCGCGCAGCCGAGGCTGCCGCCCATGAAGCGGAAGTCCATCACCGCGAGGCACACCTCGACGCCGCCGATGGCGGCGGTGGCGCAGCGGACCGCGTCGGGTAGGCCGCTGGCATGCTGGGCCTTGGCCAGCCGCTTCGGGTAGGGCACCGAGTCGGTGAACTCCAGCGGGTCGGTCGGCCAGACCTGCTCGGCGAAGTAGCGAACCGTGCCGGGGTCGGCGAGCTGCTCGATCCGTTCCGCCGCGGTCAGCCGCAGGTGGTCGCCGCAGTCCGGGCAAACCTGGAAGTTGCGGGCGAGTTTCTTGTGGTACAGCATCGTCCCGCAGGACGGACACCGCGCCCAGGACGGCTTGGCCAGGGTGGCGGCCACCGCGGTCATGACGATGCCTCGCCCGGCTGCCAGGTGTAGAAGCAGTTGGCCAGCGCGTCCTGCGGGCCCCGCCAGGTCGGCAGGTAGGGCGAGATGAACGGATCGAGGCGGTCGCTGATCCGCTTGAACTCGGGATGCCGACGAGCCGTGCCCACCGCTTCCGGGCCTGCCGCCTCGGTCTCCAGCAGATGCACGTAGAGATCGCCGAGCCGATAGAGCGAACGATGCGTCACTCCCGCTATGCCGGGCAGCTCGGTCGCGTCGGACTCGGTCCAGATATCGGCCACCTGCTGCTCGGTACCCGGCGCGATCTTTGCGATGATGAGTGATCTATGCATGCGACGTCCTCGGTAGAGTGTCTTGTCTTTCCGGTCTGCGACCAAGCAACCATTCACCCAATTACCCCGCTGAAAGCCTCACTGGCGGTATTCCCAAGGCCATGAGCCAGCGGTCCCCGACGAAGCGGGAATCTCCACCGCTATTCTGCGGCGATAGCCCGATCGGGAATAGCAACCGCGTTCCTACCAACGACTTGCCACCCGCAACCTGTTCGGGTCCGACCCGTACCGAGGCGCCGGAGCCGATCCCGGCACCGGTGAGCGACCACCCAGGGCGCCGGGGAATCGAGCCCGGAGAAGCTGGGCCGACGGTCATCGACCTCGCGTGATGCGAGGAACACCTGGTCCCACACCAGGCCCGTTGAGCTGCCGATCTGCTCGGTGGACCGACGGTGTCGCGCGCACGGCGGCCCACGGCGAAGGGCCGGGATATTCCTTGCCCCTGGTAGGCAAGGGGGATAGCGTCGATTTCGGCCGATAATGTGATCCAGCCATTAACCGTAGTAGGCGTAGCCAACAATACGCCAATCGAGCGGCACGATTTCTTCTCGTCGCCGCTGCCCGATTCGCGATGGTAGTAATGGTCGCGCGTTCGGGCCGGGGAGGATCACCCGTCGCCGCATCGCTCGGTCGGAAACCAGTTCCAGGGAGAGGACGTTCGCAGATGGCCACCACCTCCGTCGTCGCGGAGATCGGTCGAGACCGACTGATCGACGTTTACCGAACGATGCGCACCATTCGGCAGTTCGAGGAGCGCGTGCACACCGAGTTCGAGACCGGCGAGATCCCCGGCGCCGTGCACCTGTACGCCGGCCAGGAAGCGGTCGCCACCGGTGTGTGTGCCGCGCTGGACCCCGAGGACTTCATCGCCAGCACCCACCGGGGACACGGGCACGCCATCGCCAAGGGCTGCGACGTGACCGCGATGATGCTGGAGATCTACGGCAAGGCCGGTGGCCTCTGTGGCGGCAAGGGCGGCTCGATGCACATCGCCGACTTCGATCTCGGCATGCTGGGCGCCAACGGAGTCGCCGCCGGCGGCGCGCCGCTGATCTGCGGTGCCGCGCTGTCGGCGAAGATCCGTAAGACCGAGCAGGTCGCGGTCGCCTTCGTCGGCGACGGCGGCGCCAACCAGGGTGCCTTCGCCGAGAGCCTGAACCTGGCCGCGGTGTGGCAGCTGCCCTGTGTGTTCGTTGTCGAGGACAACGGCTACGCGCAGGCCACCGGCACCAGCTACCACCTGCGCGGCCTCGACGTCGCGCGCAGGGCCGAAGCCTTCGGGATTCCGGCGCAGGTCGTGGACGGCTACGACTTCTTCGCCGTGCACGATGCGGCCGCGAAGGCGGTGGCACGGGCCCGGTCCGGCGGCGGGCCGTCCTTCATCGAATGCAAGGCGATGCGCTTCTTCGGCCATATGGAAGGCATGGACGCGCAGGCATACCGTGGCGAGGGCGAGGTGACCCGGCTGCGGGCCGAGCACGACTGCCTTGAGTCCTTCGCCGCCACGGTACTGCGGGACGGTGCGCTCTCGCCCGACGAGCTGGCCGAGATCGACGGCTCGGTGGCAGCGCTCGTCGACGAGGCGGTGGCCACGGCCCGCTCGGCGCCCGCCCCCGATCTCGCAGAACTGTTGACCGACGTCTACGTGTCGTACTGACCCGGCCGAACGGCCCGGCAGCGTCCCGGTGAGGAGACCGATGTGGAACGGACTCTGTCCTATCTCGATGCAATAGCCGAAGCGCTGGAACAGGAAATGCGCGCGGACCCGTCCGTCATCGTGTTCGGCGAGGACAATATCGGCGGCATGGGTTGCGAAGGAAAGCTCGACAACGCCTGGGGCCCGACAAAGGGCCTGCACGGGAAGTTCCCCGGCCGGGTGCTGGACACCCCCATCACCGAATCCGCCTTCGTCGGTGCCGCGGTCGGTGCCGCCGCCACCGGCCTGCGGCCCGTTGTCGACCTGCTGTTCGTCGACTTCGTCGGGGTCTGCTTCGACCAGGTGCTCAACCAGGCGGCGAAACTGCGCTACATGGTCGGCGGACGGGCCAGCGTGCCCGCGGTGCTGCGGGCCATGTGGGGCACTGGCATGCGCAGGGGCGCCCAGCACTCCCAGTCGCTGTACTCGCTGTTCGCGCACATCCCTGGATTGAAGGTGGTCGCGCCCTCCAGCGTCGCCGACGCCAAGGGGCTGATGATCTCCGCGATCCGCGACGACGACCCGGTGATCTTCATGGAGCACAAGCTGCTGTACTTCACGCGGGGCGCCGTACCGGCGGACTCCTACACCATCCCGCTCGGCGTGGCGCGGACCGCGCGCGAGGGCGGGGACTGCACGATCGTCGCGATCGGCCGGATGGTGAACGAGTCGCTCGGCGCCGCGGCCCAACTGGCCGAGGAGGGCATCGAGTGCGAGGTCATCGATCCGCGCACCATCTCCCCCTTCGACGCCGAGACCGTGTACGCCAGCGTCGAACGCACCGGGCACCTCGTGGTCGTCGACGAATCGCCCCGCCAGTGCGGGATGGCCGGTGACATCGCCGCGCTGGTCGCGGAGAACCGGTTCGGCGCGCTGCGCAACCACGTCACCACGGTGACCGGCCCGCACGCGCCGGTGGCCTTCAGCCCCACGCTCGAAGACGCCTACGCACCGGACGCCACCAAGATCGCCGCCGCGGTCCGCTCGACGGTCACCGCCAAGGTCCGCGTCTGACCACCAACGCCCGCCCGGCGGTCCGGCCGACCGGGCGACTTTCCCTTTCGCAGCCCTCAAGACAGGATGGCAGGCTCATGGTCGATCACCCGCACGTCGCACTGATGGAGAAGGTCTACGCCGCGTTCGGCACCGGTGACGTCGAGACCGCCGGCACGTACTGGCAGCCCGACGCCGTGCACCACTACCCCGGCCGCAGCCCGCTGGCCGGTGAGCACAAGGGCATCGTGGAGTCCACCAAGTTCGCCAACCAGATGTTCGAGCTGACCAACGGAAACCTCCGGATGGACGTGCTGGAGATCGGTGCGAGCGACGGTCACGCCTTCGCCCTGCTCTACACGCGCTACGAGCGCAAGGGCCGGGTGCTCGAGATGCCCTTCGTCAACGTGGCCAGGATCGAGGACGACAAGATCGCCGAGTTCTGGACCTACCCCAACGATCTCTACGCCCTGGACGAGTTCTGGAACGCCTGACCGAGCCACCGAGCAAGCACGAGGAGCTAGCAACCATGAAGGTCATCGTCATCGGCGGTAGCGTGGTCGGGCTCGGCGCGGCACTCGCGCTCGCCGACCACGGCAACGAGGTGCTCATCCTCGACCGGGAAACCGAAGCGGCACCGGCAAACCTGGCGGCGGCCGGCAGCGACTGGTCCCGACCCACCGTTCCGCAGGGGGTCCACTCGCACGCGTTCGCCTCGCTGGGCTGCAACCTGCTGCGTGACCGCGCACCGGATGTACACAAGGCCCTGCTGGACGCGGGCTCCTCGGAGGTACGTCTCACCGACTTCACGCCGCCCATGCTGGGGAAGTTCGAGACCCAGCCCGGCGACGAGGAGCTGCGCATGCTCACCTGTCGCAGGGCGGTCTTCGAGTGGGCACTGCGGCAGCGGACCCTGGCGCGGGAGAAGGTCAGCCTGCGGGCCGGCGCCACCGTCCGCGGCCTGCTCCGGTCGTCGACCGAGGCCAACCGGGTGACCGGGGTTCGCCTCGACGACGGCTCGACCATCGAGGCGGACGTGGTCATCGACGCCAGCGGCCGGCGCTCCAACGCCGACGAATGGCTGGCCGCGGCCAACCTGCCCGTGCCGGAGGCCAACAGCGAAAGCTGCAAGATCGTCTACTACACCCGCTACTATCGCAGGCTGCGCCCGCAGCCCGCAGGCCCGCTCAACCGCGGTTTCGGCGCAGGCGGCCTGTGGAACCACTACACGGCGGTGCTGTTCCTCGGTGACAAGGACACCTTCTCCATCTCCATCGGCGTACTGCCGGAGGACAAGGCGATGAAGGAACTGCGGCACGAGGCGGCGTTCACCGCGGCGATCGCGGCGACCCCGCTGCTGGCCGGCTGGGTGGCCGAGGGCAACTCGGAGCCGATCTCGCCGGTGTACGCCATGGGCGGGTTGGACAACTCGCTGCGGCTGCCGAGCACGGAGCGGGCCAACGCCACGATCGGCTTCTTCGGCATCGGCGACGCGGTCTGCACCACCAACCCCGCCTACGGCCGTGGGGTTTCGCTGGGCCTTAGCCACGCCTTCGCCCTTGCCGACCTGCTCGCCGAGCATCCGACGGTGGATGTCGAGCAGGCGGTGCGCTTCGCGCGGGAGACCGAAGCGTTGGTGCGGCCCTGGTTCGAGGAGTCGCTGGCCAACGATCGTGGCCGCGCCGGGTTGTGGCAGGCCACCCTCAACCAGCAGCCGCCGATGATGCCGCCGGCCGGCATGGTCACCTTCGGCACCGCGGTCGCCGCGTCCACCGCCGATCCGGTGGTGTGGCGGCAGGTCGCCAAGGTGATGATGATGCTGGCGCAGCCACCCTCGTTGTACGCCGACCCCGACATCAAGGAGCGGGTCGGCAAGGCCCTGCGCGGTGGCCCGCCGCCGCAATTGCCGGGCGCGAGCCGGGAAGACCTCGTCGCGGCCGTCTCGGCGGCGACGGCCGCTCCGGTCGGTGCCTGACCGCTAGTATCCAACGAGATCTGTCCATCGCACCTCATCGCAAGCCGGTTCCTCTTCGCGCCGAGCGCGGGGAACCGGCTTGCGATCGTGCACCGACCATCGGGAGAGTCGCTATGCGGGTTGCCGTGTTCGGGGCGACCGGCGGTACCGGCCGACAGCTCGTACGGCAGGCACTCGCCCTCGGCCATCAGGTGACGGTGTTGGCCCGCAGGCCGGACGCGGTTGCCGAGCGCGACGAGCGGCTACGGGTGCTTGCCGGCGACGTGCTGGCGCCCGAGTGCGTCGCGCCGGTGGTCGCCGAGGCCGATGCGGTGATCTCCGCGCTGGGTATCGGTTTCCACCGGTGGGCGACCACCGTGTACTCGCAGGGAACCGGGAACGTGATCGACGCGATGAAGGCGGCCGGCTCGCGCAGGCTGCTGTGCGTGTCCACCAGTTCGCTGGTGTTGCCGCCCGTGCAGCGGCCCGCCGAGTATGCGGTCGGGCGAATGCTGCATGCGATTCTCCGCGCGCCGTACGCGGACATGGCGCTGATGGAGGACCGGGTCACCGGCAGCGGTCTCGACTGGACGCTGCTGCGCGCCGCGCGGCTGACCAACGGGGCGCCCACCGGCCGGTATCGCACCGCGAGCGAGACCAAACTCGCCGGCTGCTGGTCCATCTCACGTGCGGACGTCGCGGGGTACCTGCTGGCCAACCTGGACACCGCGACGACCTTTCAGCGATGCGTCGAGATCGCCTACTGAGGTCTTTTTCTTTCACGGCAACGAAACCGAGGCCGGGTGAGCGCCCTCGTGCTCACCCGGCCTCGGCGCCGGGCCCACCCGCCGCCTTCGGCGCTGGGCCCTGCGCCGCCGTCAGCCGCCGACGGGCACGTGTTGCAGGGTGGCGTCCCGGAAGAACGCGCCGATCCCCGGCCCGCGCAGATCGTGGTCGGTCTGTAGATACTGGGCCAGCTCGGTCTGGAACGTCCTGGCTTCCTTGCGGCCGGCCAGATGCGCGATGACCGAGGAGAGTTCGCCTTCGAACTCGATCAGCCGTACCGCGCTGCCCGGTCCGACGAAGACCATGGTGCTCAGCAACCGGGTGGCCGGCCGGTCCGCCGACGTGGTCGCGGTCAGTTCGGCCGGTGGCAGGGCAGTGTTGCGGAACAGCTCCTTGACCCGTTCCTCGCTGCCGGCCTTGATCGGATACCGGACGGCATGCCAGCTACTCACCCCAGCCTCCTCTCAGTCCCGGCCGAGCGCGGACCGCAGCAGCTTCAGCTGCTCGATGTCGGCACCGCAGGGAGCGAGAATGAGTTCGTCGCAACCCGCCGAGGTGAAGCCCTCGACCAGTTCGAGCAGCTTCGCCTCGCCGATCGCGGCCGAGCGCACCACGGCCTCGGCATAGGGCGGTGCGAAACCGTAGTAGTCCCGGAGATAACCGTTGCCCAGCTGTTCGGCCTGCTCGCCGAGCGCGAAGTAGGCCAGGGCGACGAGCTTCGGCTTGCCCTGCCGGCCGGCCTGCTGCCAGGCCGCGCGGACCGCACCGGCGCCCCTGGCGAACATGCCGACGCCGCCGCTGCCGCCGATCCAGCCGTCGGCGTAGGTGGCGACGCGCTTGATGGCCGCCTCGGCGTGTCCACCGAGCAGCAGCGGTGGCCCGTCGGTGCGGGTCGGCACCGGACCGATCCCGCCGGCATAGCCTCGACGCTCACCGCCCCAGATCCGGCGCATCTCCTCGATCTGGCCGTCCATCCGCTTGCCCCGGCCTGCCGGGCTCGCGCCGGTGGCCGCGAAGTCGTCCGGTCGCCCACCCACCGCGAGACCGAGCACCAGCCTGCCGTTGGACAGCCGGTCCACGGTCGCGGCCTGCTTGGCCAGCTGAGCGGTACTGGTCCACAGTGGAGCGATGAGGATCGCCGTGGTGAGCTGGATTCGTTCGGTCACCGCGGCGGCGGCGGCCAACGTGGTCAGCCCGTCGTAGTTGTCGTAGACCACCCGGTCCAAGGTGGCCAGGGTGGAGAAGCCGGCGGCTTCCCCGTCGACGGCCCAGGAAACCATGGTGCGTCCGTCCGTGCCGGGCAGGGCATTCGGCAGACCGAGTCCGATTTCCACATTCGCTCCCGTTGTCGAACAGGCAGGCGAGCGGCTGGATACCTGCCCGCCACCGGTAAGCCTGCCGAGTCCGGTATCCCGTGCGCATGAGCCAGCCATCCCGGCCGGGGCGGGAACATCGCCCACCGACGGAGGCCGCGCCTCAGGCCACGGGCGGCTCGCCCCGGTCGCCGCGATACCGGCGCCAGGGATCATCGCCGGGATCGGCAAGGGGATCGACCCGGTCGAACCTGGACCGGCCCTGCGGTCCCCACGGCGATACCGGCGGGCCCCACGGTCGGCCGCCCGGCCCCGATGGGCCGCCCTGGTCCCAGCGACGTCCGGCCGGGCCCCACGGCGGCCAACCACCGCCGGCGGCCAGCCATCGTTGGCGGCGCAGCCGAATCCGGTAGTGCACCAGCACACTGATGCCCAGCCAGGCGATCGGCCAGGCCGGCCAGAAGAACGGGACCCCGGAACGTATCCAGCCCACCACCGCGAACACCGCCATCACGCTGACGATGGCGGTATGGGTGGTGAGCGCGCTGTTCCAGGTCCGCGTTGCCGGCACGCTGCCGCGCAACCGGTCCGGACCGGGTTCGGTGCTGGGGGTTACACCGAAACCGGCCGGCCAGTCCTCCCGAGGAAGGTCTTTGACGAGTTCTGGCAATTCGTCCCGGAAGGTGGACGCATAGACCTCGGCCAGCCGCTCGTCGATCTCCTCGACGCCGAGTCGACCGTCCCGGCCGGCAGCCAGCACGGTCTGCGCGAAGGCCTCGCGTTCGGCATCGGAAGCCCGGACCCCGGTCGGCCGGGCCGATCGGGTGGTGTCCTCGACGGGTCGGGCGTCCGTTGCGGTACCGGCGTCCGCCGTGCTGTCGGCGTCCTCGGTGAGGTCGCCGTCGGCGGGACCGGCCTCGTCGGCCGGATCGCCGTCCTGCGCTGCCGGACCTGCGGTCATGGCGTCATGCTGACACGTGACCACCACAGTGCGCATCGGCCCGGTGCGGGTCTTCGCGCATACTCCTCCTGCGTAGTCCGAGCGCCCGCCTACGACACAGGACGTACGCCCGGTCCCAACCTCCGTGTCCGCGCCGGCGACAGAGCAGGCGGCGAGCTGGGCGTTTTGTCGTGCTGTTCGCGCCCTCGCCCGCCCGCCCGCATCCAACCTCGCCGAGGCCTGACCCACAGGCGCGCGACCCGAGCGGGACACCGACCACAAAGGACAGTCCAAATTCGCCTTGCACAAGACGCTGGCGGTTGGTGGCCGACGCGGCTATCTTCAGCAGCGTGCGGAAACTGATACTGGGTGGATCGGGATTCCTGTCGCGAGCGGTGGCCGAAGAGGCGCTGCGGCGCGGTCATGAGGTGGTATGTGCCGCGCGCGGCCAACGCGGGCCGGTGCCGACCGGCGCGGACATGGTGGTTATCGACCGAAACGAGCCGGAGGCCTACCGGGCGCTGGCCGGTGAGCGGTTCGACACCGTCGTGGACGTGGCCTCGTTCTCCTACCCGTGGGTCGCCGAGGCGCTGGCCGCGCTCGCCGATCGGGTCGGGCACTGGACGTTCGTGTCCTCGGTCAATGTCTACCGCGACGCGGCCACCGTCGGTCAGCGCGCCGACGCGCCGGTGCACGCGCCGCTGCGCGAGGCCTGGAACGGCGAGCGGCCGGTCAACCCTGACCGTTACGGCGCGGTGAAGGTGGCCTGCGAGGACGCGGTGCGGGCCAGGTTCGGCGACCGTGGGTTCGTGGTGCGGCCGGGCCTGATCACCGGTCCTGGTGATCTCTCCGATCGGTTCGGCTACTGGCCGAGCCGGCTGAGCAAGGGTGGCCGGGTACTGGTGCCTGAGGACACCGGCCTGCTGACCCAGTACATCGACGTCCGGGATCTGGCCGGGTGGATCGTGTCAGCGGGCGAGCAGGGACTTTCCGGTACCTACGACGGCATGGGACCGGCCCAGTCGCTGACCGGGCTGGTGCACGAGATGGCGGAGGTGCTCGGCGCCGACGCCGAACTGGTCATCGCGAAGGAACAGGCGCTGACCGAGGCCGGCGTGCAGTACGAACAGGCGGTGAACGCCGACGGCGTGCGCCGCTGGATCGGCCAGAAGTCGCTGCCGTTGTGGGCACCTGTCGAACTGGCCGGTTACCGCGCACACGATGCGACGGATTCGCTTGCGGTGGGCCTGCGGCCCCGGTCGCTGGCCGACGCGGTCGCCGGTGCGATGGACCAGGAACGGAAGCTGGGACTCGACCGCAAGCGCAAGGCCGGGCTGACGTTGGCGGAGGAAGCCGGGGTGCTCGCCACCTTGGCCTGACCTGATACGGATCAGCGGACCAGCAGGCGGGCGGCGAGATCGCCCGCCTGCTGCGTGACCGTGGGAGTTCGGAGAATCCGCTACCTGACCGCGATCCGTCTACCAGGCACGGTCTCAGCAGGAACCCTGGTGTGCCAACGAGTTCGGCATCCGCACAGGGACCTTCGGACATCGACGCTCCCAGTGCCGCCGGGACGGTCCCTACCACCGGTGATCCGCGCCCCACGACAACAGGATCGCCCACCAGCAGGCTGGCAGCACAGGCAAACGTCGAGCCGGAGGTGCACCGTGTCCGTCGCGGACAACATCGAACTCGTTCGCTACATCACCGAACAGGGACTCAACCATGGCGAGGTCGACTTCGTCGACAAGGTGTTCGCCCCGGACTACGTGGTACACGCGCGCGGCCTCGAACTGCCGCCCGGCCCCAAGGCCTTCGCGGGGGCGGTCACGTTCTGGCGGACCGCTTTCCCGGACTTCAAGACCACCATCGAGGAAATGATCGGCCAGGGTGAGCTTGTCGCCCACCGGTTCACCACCACCGGCACCAACACCGGCCAGCTGATGCACCTGCCGCCGACCGGCAAGCGGTTCGAGGTACACGGCGTCGACATGCACCGAGTGGTCGACGGCCTTGTCGTCGAGTCCTGGATCAGCGACGACATGCCGCGCATCCTGATGGAACTCGGCGTGCTCAGCCCCGCCCAGCGCCCGTGACATTCGTTGTGCCGCAACAGGAGGAGTGTCCATGAGCGAAGCAACATCCGTGGGGAGTGGCACGCTGCGCGTCGGGTTCGTCGGGCTCGGCTCGATGGGCGTCGGCATGGCCGGGCGCCTGCTGGCCTCGGGCTTTCCCACCTCGGTACACAATCGGACGACGGCCAAGGCCGAGCCGTTGCGCGAGTTGGGCGCCACGGTCGCGGCAACCCCGGCCGAGGCGGCCCGAGATGTCGACGTGCTGTTCGTCAGCCTGGCCAATGCCGAGGTCGTGGAGAACGCACTGTTCGGCCCGGACGGTGCCCAGCACACGCTGCGGCGGGGCGCCGTCGTCGCGGACACCAGCACGGTGTCCCCGCTGTTCGCCACGCGTCTTGCCGAGCGGCTGGCGATCAGGCAGTGCGCCGCGCTGGACACCTGCGTGCTCGGCAACGCACAGCATGCCAAGGACGGTGAGTTGCGTTTCATGATCGGCGGCGACGCCGATGCGGTGGACCGCATCCGTCCCGCGTTGGACGTGTTGTCCAAGGATGTCGTACATCTCGGCGAGCACGGTATGGGTGCCTCCGCCAAGATCGCGATGAACCTGCTGATGGGCGCGCAGATGCAGGCGCTGAGCGAGGCCATCGTGCTGGGCGAGAAGGCCGGGGTGCCGCGCGCCGCGATGATCAAGATGATCGCGGCGAGCGGTTACAGCTCACCGGTCATGCGGTTCAAGAGCGGCGTGATGGGTCGGCGTGCCTTTGCCAACGCGGATTTCCGGTTAGACCTGATGCGCAAGGACATGCTGCTCGCGTTGACCGAGGCCAGTCGGCTCGGCGTCGAACTGCCGGTCACCGCGGCGACCAACGAGATGCTGCGGCGCGCCGAGTCCGACGGCCTCGGTGCCTTCGACTGCGCCGCGGTGCTCGCCGAACTGGAGCGAATGTCCGGAATCACCGGCTATCCCTGGCCCAGCAGTGCCTCGGGCGGTGCACCGAACGGGGCACCGGGTGCTGCCGGCTCGGACAACGGGGCCAGGCCCGGCAAACCGGCCGCCGCAACGGCGACGACCGGTTCCGGACCGCGTTAACCTGTACCGCTCAGCCCTGCTCGGCGTCGACCGGGTCGGCATCGCCGGCAGTTGTCACGGCCGTGGGGCGGTTGGACGCACCGCCGCCCACCCGACCCCACGGCTTGTGCACGTTCATACCGGTCAGGAAGACCAGCACGATCAGCGCGGCGGCCGGTGCGACCACCAGTCGCACGCGGGCGTCGGCCATCGTGGCGATCAGCGTCGCGTTCGACAGGCTCGCGGCCTGCGTCGCGGACTCACGCAGCATCGGCGCCAGCGCGAGGAGTACGGCCACCGTCACCACCGTGGTGAGGACCAGGCTGATCAGCACCCACCAGTGCCGGAACAACCCCCAGCCCGAGCCGAGCGCGAGCACGATCCCGGTGACCAACGCCAGCAGGCTCAGTATCGGCAGCAGGTAGGTCGAGAGTGCCCCTGCCGAGACGAACGAGGCGCGAACGGTGACCGGGTCGCTGGTGGTCAGGCCTACGATGCCCAGTACCAACAACGAGGCGTCCATTCCGAGCCAGCCGATCGAACTGGCCAGGTGCAATACCAAAATTCCTCTACGGTCGCGTCGAGAAAGAAAACCGCCGCTTCGACGCGGTCCTTCGCGGCGCACCGACTGCTGTTCGGTCCCAGAAGCCGTCACGATGTCTCCCCATTTCGCTGATCGGATGCCGCCAGCGTAGCGAGCAGCCGCTACCGGTCTCATACAGCTGTGACAAGTTCCCGGTCGGGTTCTTCGGTGTCCCGGCCCTCGGGGCACACCGCCCAGGACGGCCAATCGTTTCCGGCGGTCATTTCTCCGTTGCCGGTTGGGCGGCTGCCTGTTGTGCGGCTGCCCGCGCCATGGCGATGCCGGTCATGACGAAGCCGCCGATCAACGCGGCGGTCGCCCGCCTGCGGGTCGGGCTGAAATCCCGGTTCGTCGCGGCGAGCACCGTATGGAGGAAATCAATTCCCGCGCCGGCGAGGAGCCAGCCCGCCACTCGACCGGGTGCGGTCCGCGACCGTGCCAGTCCGTAGCCGAGTACGGCGTCCGTTCCGGTGAACAGCAACCCGAACGCGGTGCCGCTCGGGCCGTCGAACCGGGACCCGAAGAACTCGACCATCACCTTGCGCGGCCGCGCGCCGCACATCAGCACGAACAGGGCGCGAGTGCCGATCGCGGTCGGCACCAGCACGGGCAGCAGTTTCGCGACGGCAGGAACACTGCCGGTGCGGGTGGACACCGCGTCTGTCATCCGGACTCACTCGAATCGGTCATGCGGCGAAACCGCGGTTGGCATGGTCAGTGCTGGTGGTATTCGTGAACCCATTCCACGAGTCCGGCGCGGGCGCAGAAAGCACGCAGCTCGGTCAGTCCGAACGCTTCGACCGGTCCGAGTGCTCCCCTCGCCCGCAGGCCGGTCCTTGCCACCTGATCGCTGACAATGGCCAGCAGCGCCGCGGTGAACGGATATCCGTTCGGTCCACGCAGGTGGCTTTCCGCCACCTGGTCGCCCGCCTCGTCGTAGGCGAGTGCGACGACATGGGAGCGAATGGTGTCCACCGCGATCGGATCGGGACCAATGGAGGTGGTGGCGAGCCGTTCGCTCAGCCGCCGGAATGCCGGCTTCACCCCCGGAATGCGGGCCAGCAGGGGAAAGCCGCGTGCGGTGAGGCTGATCAGCCTGGTCGCCTCGCCGAACCAGCCGAGATAGACATTGACCTCGCGCAGCCGAGGATAGCCGCGCGGTAGGGCGAAGTGTTCCGAGGCGCCCAACGACATCGCCAGCGACTTCCCGGTAGGCAGCGGGAATCGGTGAGTCCGGCTACCGGCCGGCTCGTCCCGCAGCGCACCGTCGCGGAAGGCGAATCCGGGCTCCAACAGACAGCCGACCAAGGAAGCCGCGGTACCGGGCGTCATCAGACCCGGACCGGGCGTGCCACCGGTGACGAAATATCCGGTGTCCACCCGAACCGCACTCGGTGCAGCTTCGAGAGCGAGCGCACCGGCCAGGTTGCCGGGCACGTAGTCGTAGCCGAAACCCGGCACCAGCGCGGTGCCGGCCCGCGCGGCGGGTTCGGCGTAGCGCTCGAAGACCCGACGGATGAAGGGCGCCTCACCGCAGGAGTCGAAGTACCAGGCGCCTGCCTCGATCGCGGCGCGCACCGCGGCGTCGCCGAGCTTGGTGAACGGGCCGACCGTGGAGATCAGCACGTCGCCCCTTGACAGCACCGAGGAGAGCGCACCCGGCTGCGTGACGTCCACCCGCGCGGTGTCCAGCCCGCCGAGTTCCTTGGCCAGCGGCGCGAGCCGGTCGGGGTTTCTGGCCACCAGCAGCGGGCGTTGGCCACGCGCCACCAGCTGCGCCGCGGTGAGCCGGCCGGTGAAGCCGGTGGCGCCGAGCAGCACAATTCGGCCTGCCATCTGCCTCACCTCCACAGTCACGACGCACCGGGCTCCGTCGCAGGTGATTGTGCCCCAGGCACGGTGAATTCCGTGATCAGTTCGCCCACCGTGCACCAGAACCGCACTTGCGGCTCGATTTACCGACCTGGGGAGGAATAGCTTTCACAGATGCGATTCGGCGTGAATATCGACGGTGGCAGCGATTTCGGCGAACTGCTCGCCAAGGTCCGGCTGGCCAGGGAAGCCGGTTTTCACAGTGCCTGGCTGCCGCAGAGCCCCGGTGGCGGACCGCGCACCCGCAGCGGCAGGCGGCAGCGGCACACTCTGTTCGGTTACGACAGCCTGACCGCGCTCGCCGTCGCCGGGCAGCATGTCGACGGCATCGAGCTGGGCACCAACATCGTGCCGACCTTTCCCCGGCATCCGATGGCGCTGGCCGAACAGGCACTGACGCTGCGGGCCAGCTACTCCGGTCCGATCGTGCTCGGCATCGGGGTGTCGCACCGGCACGCCGTCGAGGACCAGTGGGGCTACCGCTACGACCGCACCGCACTGCGCATGCGGGAGTATCTGCTGGTACTCAACGACATGTTCGCCACCGGCGCCGTCGCCTTCACCGGCGAGACGGTCACCGCCAACGGGTCGACCACCATTCCGTCCCAGGAAAGGTTTCCGGTGCTGGTGGCGGCGCTCGGGCCACGGATGATCGAGGTGGCCGGGGAACTCTCCGACGGCGCGATCACCTGGATGACCGGGCATCGCACCCTCGCCGACCACGTCGCGCCTCGCCTGGCGGCAGCCGCCGAACGTGCCGGCCGGGCAGCACCGCGACTGGTGGCGATGATGCCGATCTGCGTCACCGACGACGTCGACGCGGCACGGGAGCGGGCACGGCGGGACTACCTGATCTACCGGTCGCTGCCCAACTATCGGGCCGTACTGGACCGGGAAGGCGCGCAGGACAGCGCCGACATCGCGCTGCTCGGTGACGAGGACGCGGTCGCCGCGCAGGTGAAGCGGTTGGCCGAGGCCGGGGTCACCGATCTGGACGCGATGCTGTTCGGGCCGGAGCCCGAGCAGGCGAGAACCCATGCGCTGCTGGCCGATCTGGCCAGGATCTCCTGAGATCGGCGGGAACCAGGCTCACAGTTCGCTGCGGACCGCCCACAGATCGGGGAACATCGGCGCGAACAGGGTGTCGCGCAGGTAGGCCACGCCGGCCGAACCACCGGTGCCGAGCTTCGCCCCGATCGTGCGCTCGACCATCTTCACGTGCCGGTAGCGCCATTCCTGGAACACCTCGTCGACATCCACCAGCCGCTCGGCGGCCTGCGCGCAGCCGCCATCGTCCCGGTATGCCTTGAGCAGCACCTCCTGCAGCTCGGCCGAGGGTTCGAGCGGTTCCCGAACATCGCGCTGGGACAGCTTCTCCGGCACCGCGTAGCCGTGCGCGGCGAGATAGCACAGGAACGAGTCGAAAAGGGAGCGCCGGGACATCGCGTCGGTCAGCCGCTGCCGGGCGGGGCTGCCGACCGGATAGTTCTCCACGACCCGGTGGTCGCGCCTGCCCAGCACCGCCTCCAACTCACGGAACTGCGCCGACTGGAAGCCGCTTGCCGCGTCCAGCCGGGAGCGGAACTGGGTGAACTGTCGCGGCGTCATGGTTTCCAGCACATCGATCTGGGCGACCGCGACCTTGAAGATGGTCAGCACCCGGTGCACGGTCTGCACAGCGTGCGCGGTGTCACTGGCCTCCAACCGCTGCTGGAGATAGCGCAGTTCGTGCAGCAGTTCCTTGAACCACAGCTCATAGACCTGGTGGATGATGATGAACAGCGTCTCGTCGTGTTCCTCGGACTGCGGGCGCTGCGCGCCGAGGATCTCCTCGAGCGCGAGGTAGGAGGTGTAGGTCAGGGCCGGTGACTGCGGCTCGATCACGATATCGGTCATGACGACGGCTCCTCGACGCTGTTGACCTGCAAGGGTTTTATCGTGTGCGTCGCGGCGAGCGCGTTGGCGGTGCCGACGCCCGCCCGGCCGTCGGCGCTGCCCGCCCAGGCATCGCCGTCCACCTTCGTCCGTGCCGCGCCACCGGCCGGTTTGGGCAGTTCGGCGAAGACCGGCCGGTACTGCCGGTACTTGCGGACGATCTCCAGCGCCAGCCGGTCGCCGAGCAGCCTGCCGACCGTACCGGCCGAACACTGTCCACTCAGGACTAACCTGATCGCGGCGCGCAGAATTCGCGGCGGGGTCAGCACCCGGTAGGGCGAGAGGCGATGCGACATCACCTTGTCGATCATCATGATCTTCGCCTTCGGGTCTGCCCCGATCACCCGCAGGATCTCCCGCTCCAGTGGTCCGAGTTCGCCGCTCTTGGCGAAGTCGTAGGCCAGCCAGTACATCGGGGTCGCGTCCTTGTCCCGCCACTTCCACCACCGCCGCGTGGCGCGGTCCAGCCCGGCGCCGTCGCCGGCCGGTACCGAGGTGATCTCGGCGGCGAACCGCTTCGCCTGGCGCAGCGCGTCGGAGATGCCCTGCGCGATGGTCGGGTCCTTGAAATGGCCGGCATCCCCGATCAGCGCCCAGCCCCGGCCCGCCGACTCACGGAAGTAGCCGGGCAGGTAGGCGGTGCCGACCGGCCGGGTCACCCGTTTGGCACCGTGCAGGATCGGTCGCAGCTGCGGGCAGTCGGCGATCATCCGGTCGTAGCTGTCCGGCAGGTTCCGCTTGAACTCGGCGAACTCCGCGAGGCCCGGTGCGACCACCGCGGTGAACCGTCCGCCATCGGAGTGGAACGCGATGGTCAGCTTCGCCCCGTCCCGGTACTGGTGGCCCGGCGGCAGGCCCTCGTCGTTGACGTCGACGAAGTCGGCCCAGAACGCGAACCGCTGGTTGGCGGTCGTGTTGTAGGTGCGCGAGCCGGCCAGCTCCGCCACCCGCGAGTTGCGGCCGTCGGCGCCGACGACCAGCGGCGCGCGTACCTCGTAGCGAGTCGACCCGCTACGCAGCACAACGCCCTCGACCCGCTGGCCGGCACCGCGCAGCAGGTCGACCAGCGTGGTGTGTTCGCGGACGTCCACTCCTTCCGCGACGGCCCGCTCGAACAGGAAACCGTCGAGCAGGTTGCGGCTGACGCTGATCCCTCCGGGCGGTTGACCGGCGTCGGGGTAGACCGGGCAGTCCAGATCGACCTTGTCGTAGTCGACCCGAACCGCGTCGACGAACGGCGCGCCCGTGCTCTTGAGCTGTTCGAGCAGACCGAGTTCGGCGAGGATGGCCACCCCGGACACCTGCATCAGGTGGGTGGACAAGGTGTCGCTGGGGAACCCGGCACGGTCCACCAGAACGACCCGCCGGCCGGCCCTGGCAAGGTGGATGGCCAGCGACGCACCGGAGATCCGGGCGCCGACCACCACCACGTCCGCTGTAGCGGGCCGGAATTCGGGTGTTGTTTCAGACGACATTGGCCACCACCAAACCGAGAACGGCGATCCGCAGGGCGAGAAATCCGTAGTTGCGCCGATTGCGCCACTGGCCGCGCAAGCCGTTGCGTAGCACGAAGAACTGCATCAGCCAGGCCGGCAGCAGGCACAGCGGCGTCCACGGGCTCAGCACCCCGAACCCGACACCGGCCACCGCGAGCGCGAAGGAGCCGACGAACATGCCCACCACGAACGCCAGGTTCCCACGCTCCGAGGTGCGGGCGGCCACGGTGTGCCTGCCGACCTTCCGGTCGTCGGCGGCGTCCACGGTGTTGGAACAGATCAGCACCTGCACCAGCCACATGCCGAACAGCACACCCTCGACGAGGGCGGCGAGGCTCACCCGACCGGTCGCGGCGCCGTAGGGCAGCCAGACGCTGGCCGCCAGGGTGATACCGGTGAGTGCCTCACCGCCGCCGAAGATGCGGTAGCTGAAGTTGATCCCGGCCGAGTACTGCGCGCCGAACACCGTCACGACGAGGCCGCCGACCAGCGCCCACCATGGCCGAAAGCCGGCCAGCGCCCAGAAGCCGACCACGATGGCCGAGGCGAGCAGCACCGAGCCGTAGGCGAAGACCCGAGCCGCACCGACGCTGATGGTGCCCCGTACCAACGGTTTGACCTGACTGCGCTTGCGTTCCGGCGCGTAGTTGCGCAGATCGCTGCCGTCCAGGAACCCGGTGATGTCGTCGAAGGCGTGGCTCGCACACATCGTGACGCCGACGATGACGAGAAACAGCAGGCACAGCAGGCCGGTTCGCACCGTCAGCGCGCCATGTCCGGCCAGCAGCGAGGCCGCCACCACCGGCCCGATCCAGATCTCGAACAGCTTGACCTTGCCCAGCTGGGCGAGCGCGGCCACGGTGACGTGCTGGCGCTGCGCCGGGGCAGGCCGGATTCGTACCTCGTCCGTTTCGGACATCACCGTAACCTTCTCTCCATCGGGTAGCGTCCGGGTCGGCAGCCGATCAGTCCTGTGGGGAAAGGAAAACCATGGCCGAGCAACGGGTTCGACGGGTACTGCGCGGGGTGACCGCAGGCGTGGTCGCCACCGTCGCGTACACCGCGACCAGCGCGCAGCTGAAGAGGCGCACCGGGAGTACCGGGGACGTGCAGCCGATCCAGGTGGCCACCGCCTTGGGCGGCGGCACTCCCCCGGCCGAAACCGATGCCGGTCACCGAGGACTGGCCAACGGCCTTCTGCACTGGGGCTACGGCACCTGGGGCGGGCTGCTGCGGGAGCTGCTGGCCGGCCGGGGAATCACCGGCTGGCGGGCCGACCTCGCCCAGCTGGCCGCGTTCTGGCTGCCCTGGCGGCTGTTGGCCCTGGCCCATCGCCCCGACCACCAGCCCACCCGCCGGCAGCGCCGCGACGCCTTGGCCGCCGACCTGTTCAAGCATGTGGTCTATGTCCTGGTCTGCCGGCTGGTCCACGATCTGCTCGCCCGGCGCCGCTGAGGTACCACGCGGTCGGCGACTGGTTCGGCATCAGTTCTCGCCGCCGACCGTGACGGTGCCGTTCCAGCCGTCCACCACCGCCGTCCTGCCGAGTTTCTCGTCCGGAATGGACAGTCCGGCGACGAACGGGATGCTCAGCTCCCGGCAGACGATCGCGACGTGCGAGAGCACACTGCCGTATCGGCTGACCACGCCATCGGGCAGCACCGCGAGTACGTAGTTGCCGTCCACCCGGTCGCCGACCACGATCCGGCCCGGCTCACCGTCACTGTCGCGGACCAGCACGCCTTCCGCCCAGCCCGGCGCGAGCGCGTTGCCGGCACCGAGGCCACCGGCCGGAACCGGGCGGAAGGCTTCGACAAGGCCGCGCCGCTGCTGTTGCAGATCGACCGGATAGTCGGCGGCGGCGGCCACTTCCAGTTCCTCCCGACGCGCCTCGACCAGCTTGCGCCGGGCACCGGCGGCCAGATCGCGCAGTTCGCCGACGCCCAGTAGCGCCGCCTCGTCCGGTTTCGCGCCGAACGCGCCGAGATCCAGCAGCACCCTGGTGCAGTGCAGCGCGCGCAGCCCGATCTCCTTGGAACGCTCGCGTTCGCCGAGCGCCATGCCCAGCAGCTTGACCGCCTGCTCGTAGACCGGTCCGAGCGCGGTGCCCAGCGGCACCGACGCCTCGTCGCCGACGATCTCGGTGCCGGTCTTGCCGCGCTCGCCGAGAACCGAGGCGGCCGCGGCGAGCTTGGCCCGCGAGAAGCGGTTGAACAGATCCCCCGCGTCGGCGACCTCGTAGTTGTTGAGTCGCTCGGCGTCGATGGTGACCGCGCCGATCCGCGCGCTGGCCTCCTGCCCGTCGCCCTTGCGGTGCGCGCTGGCGCGCAACAGTTCCAGCGCGGTGGCGTCGTCGTACTGCACCCGCAGCAGCCGCCTTGTCAACGCGGCGGCGGCGTAGGCGACCGTGGTGGTCCTGATGTGCAGGGCCCAAGCCGCCCGGCCTGCCTCGATCGCCGCGTCGCAGGCCGCGCCGGCCCGCCAGTTGCTGCCGGTCTCCACCGCGGCGAGCACCCCGGCCTCGGCCTTGGCCAGCGCCGCGTGGGCGGTGCCGAAGGCGTTGGCGTTGTCGAACACCAGCCGCAGCGTCCTCGGCAGGCGCAGCGCGGCCCTCGTCCGGCTCGCCTTCGGCCGCCTCGCCACCTCCGGACCGGGCCCGCCGAGCAGCAGGTCCCAGATCCCGCCGGGGTCGATGATCCGCAGCTCGTCGATGAGCCGCTCGGTGGTGGTCATGTTGAAGTAGGGCCGAAACCCGAAGTAGCTGACGTAGTGCGGCCGGGGCCCGCTGGGCTGCTCGCGGGCGAACTTCCGTGCCGCCGCGCGGAAACCCTGTTCCATCCCGGCGCCGATGATCGACCAGCTCAGCGGCGAGAGCAGTTCGGGACAGACCTCGCGGAAGTTGTAGCCACTGTGCACGGCGTCCGCGACCGTGCTCGGCGTGTCGAGGGAAAGGCTGGGCAGGCTCATGGTTACGGCAGCTCCCGCAGTCGGGCGATCTCCTGATCGAGGGTGCGGACCAGGTACTCACGGTTGGCCGGTACGGTGACCCGCCCGGCGGCGACGAGTTCGTTCAGGCAGCTCAGTTCCAGCTCCCAGTTGGCGGTGCAGTAGTCGAAGACCTCCCGCTCCATCGGCAGGTCCAGCCAGCCCGGCCGGATGACCGCGGCCAGCGAGCGGGCCAGGCCTCGGTGCCGGATCCGCTTGGCCCGCGCGCCGTACTTGACGTTCACCAGGTCGAGGATCTCGGCCAGGGTCGGGGATGCGGGGTCCACCGCCCATACCGAGGATCCGCCGGTACCGTGCTTGACCCGGTCCAGTACGACCTGGGCGCAGAAGTCCGAGGGCAGGCACCAGTAGCGGTTGTCCCCCATGACCGGCAGCGGCCAGCCGGCGAACAGCAGCCGCAGCAGTTCGAAGACGGCCTGTGGCCGGGCCGGGCGGGCGTGTTCGGCCGAACCGGCCAGTACGTGTCCGGCACGGACGATGTCCACCGGCAGGCCGGAGGCGCGGGCCACCCGCTCGCCCTGGATCTTGGCCCACTCGTAGAAGTTGCGCTGTTTGCCGTTGTCCGCGTCGTAGTCGCTGCGCATGGGCTGCCGCACGTCACCGGTGGCCAGCAGACTCGACACCAGGACGAGGTTGGTCAGCCGCGTACAGCTCTTGGCGAAGCGCAGCGCCCCGCGCAGTGGCAGCACGTGTTCGGACTGTGCCTTGGCCAGCGAGACCGACAGGTCGAAGCTGCCGACGCTGACCACGATCGAGGTCACCTCGTCGGCGAGCAGTTCGGCCTCCTCCTCGTCGAGGCCGAGGAAGTTCCGCCGGGCATCGCCGACGTGCACCTTCGCATGCGGTTCGAGGTGCGGTGCCGGGCGTCGGGTCAGCGCCCGGACTTCGAGGCCGTCGGCGGCGGCCGCCGCGCAGACCGAGGAACCGACCCAGCCGCCGGCGCCGATGACGAGAACGCTCATGCCGGCCACCCCGCGTAGTAGGAGTCCAGCACGGGCGGCTGCGCCTGGTACGGCATGCCGAGCGTGCGGACCAGGCTGTGCACCGAGACCTCGCGATCAAGCCCGGAGCTGGTGAAGACCGTTTTCGAGGCGAAGTAGCGCAGGCCGATCACCGCGGAGTTCTTCGGGCTCTCCGGTAACCGGTCGGCCTGCGCGGAGACCGCACGCAACCAGCGGGCCGGCATCCGGACCGGGCGCGGGAACAGCCTGGTGTCGCCGTGGGTCGCGGCGGCGGCCTCCTTGGCGAAGGCCTCGACGAGTGGCGCACCGGCGCCCTGGCCGATGTTGCGGACCACGACTCCTGCCGGCGCCTCGGCGAGCAGCCGCAGCATTTTCACCGCGACCAGATCGCGCGGGCAGACATCCAGTCGGGCGCCGGAGGCGAAGGGCAGCACCGGCCACACCCCGGTCTGGATGATCCTGGAGAACGGCACCTTGGTCGCCCCGGACCGCGCGCCGGGCACCGGGTCGAAATCACCGGACAGCGCGGGAATGCGGGCGATCACCGCCGGTACCTCGTGCGTCCGGCAGGCCCGTGCGACCGCCCATTCGCCGCGCAGCTTGGTCCGCTCGTACTTGGTGAGCCCCGGTCGTTCCTCCAGCAGCTCCTCGTAGACCTCTTCGCCGTGGTCGTATCCGGCGTACAGCGAGCTGGCGTGCACCAGGGTGGCGCCGAGCGCGCGAGCCAGCTCCGCGGCGTTGGCCGCACCGTCCACATTGATCTCGACCAGTCGCGCCCACGGCGCCGACCAGGACACGTCGCCGGCCAGATTGATCACCGCGTCGATCTCCTCGCGCAGTTCGGCGAGCAGTTCGGCGGGCAGGCCCCAGTTCGGCCTTCGCACGTCACCGGGCACGCCGCGCACGATGGCGCCCGTGCGCCGTTGCAGGGTCCTGGCCCGGTTCTCCCAGTCGCTGCCGCGCAGGAGGGCCACCACGGGTTCGTCGATCTGGCGCAGCAGTGCGGTGCCGAGGAATCCGGTCGCCCCGGAAACCAGGACGGTCATACCCTTACCTCCAGCTGTGGCCGGGGAAGTCGGACGAACGTCACGATGTGCTCCCGTCGACCGAGTTTGTGCAGGGTTTCGCCGGGCCCGGCATCCCAGACCTGCTCGATGCCCAGCTCGCGAAGCGTCCTGATCGCGTCCAGCCAGCGCACCGGCAGCAGCAGCGCCCTGACGAGCAGTTCGCGCAGCAGAGCGGGATCCTCGTGACGGCCCGCGTCGATGGTGGATACGACCGGGGTGGCCGGCGGCCGGAAGGACACCGCCTCCACCGCCTCCCGCCACGGTCCGATCGCCTCGGCCATCAGCGGGGAGTGGAAGCCGCCGCCGATCGGCAGCACCTCGGCCAACAGCTCCAGCTCGCCCGCGATGGCGATGGCCGCTTGGGCGGTGCGGGTGTCCCCGGAGAGCACGGTCTGCCGCCTGCCGTTGAGCCCGGCCAGTTCCAGGACACCGCCGGAGCCTGCGATGGCATTGCGCCGAACCCATTCGACGCCGGCGAGGTCGGTGCCCATCACCGCGATCATCGAACCGGGCCGGGTCTGTTGCTGTGCATGACAGATCTCGCCCCTGCGTTCGGCGAGCGCGAGGCCGTCCCACGGATCGATGACCCCGGCCCTTGCCAACGCGGTCAGCTCGCCGAGGCTGTGTCCCAGCACCGCGACGGGCTGTCCCGGCACAGCGTCCGGTCGTCCCGACACGGCGTCCGGTCGTCCCGACACCTCGGCCGGTTGCTCGGCCGAACCGAACACCGCCTCGACGCCGGCAAGGCCGCAGGCGTAGGTGGCCGGCTGCGCCATCCTGGTGTCCCGCAGATCCAGTTCGGTCGGATCGGCGAGCCCGAACCGGTCCATGAACGCGTCGACGAGCGGGTGCCGGCGAAACCGGGTCAGCGCCTCGACCATGGCCTCGGCCTTGTTTCCCTGGCCGGGAAAGGCAATCGCCAGCGAGTCCTTTTCGGACTCGGTGGGGTCAGGTCCGCATGTCGTCACGATATCGAGATCCCGCCGTCGATCGAGAGCACCTGGCCGGTCATGTAGCCGGCGTCCACCAGCAGCTCGACCCCTTTGGCGATCTCGTCCGGGGTGCCGAGCCTGCGGAAGGCGGTACGTGCCACCAGCGCGTCGCGCACCTCGTCCGGCACCTCCTCGGTGAGTTCGGTGGCCATCAGGCCGGGCGACAGCGCGTTCACCGTCACCTTCCGTTTGCCGCATTCCAGTGCCAGCGAACGGGTAAGGCCCATCACGCCTGCCTTGGACGCGGAGTAGGCGGTCTGGCCCTTGCTGCCGATCAACCCGGCGGGCGAGACGACATTGATGATCCGGCCCCAGCGCTGCCGCAGCATGCCGGGCAGGGCGGCCCGGCAGGTGTGGAAGGTGCCGATCAGATTGACGTTGATCGTCCGTGTCCAGTCCTGCACCGACTGGGTCGCCATCAGCCCGTCCAGCCGGACCGCGCCGGAGTTGACCAGCACCCCGACCGGGCCGAGTTCGTCCTCGACCGTGGCGACCATCGCCTTGGTCTGCTCCCAGTCCGCGACGTCGGCCTTGACCACCACCGAGGGCCTGCTCAGCTCGGCGGCGACCTTGCGGGCCCGGTCGAGGCCGCTGGTGTAGTGCAGTGCCAACCGGAAACCACGCTGGTCGAGCACCTTGGCAACGGCGGCACCCAGCGCGCCGGAGGCCCCGGTGACCAGTGCGACGCGGTCGTCCGTCCCCTCGCCGCTCATCGCGCCCGCGCCGGGGTTCGAACGCTGGTCAGCCACAGTCGCAGCGCGGCGACCGCACCGACGGTTCGCGGCAGTGTGCGCAACGTGTCGACCAGTTCGGCCACGCTGCCGAAGTCGTCGGGGCCGGTGTCGGCGGGAGCGAGCAGGACAGCGGCCGCGACGGAGTCCGCGGTGTCCGGCAGTGCGTGCTGGTGCTGTCGCTCGACATCGAAGGCGAGCAGGATCGCGCAGTCGGAACTGCCGTCCGCGAGGTGGCTCACGGCCACCGTCGCCATCAGCTCAAGGCTTTCCACGCCGCCGGTGTAGTGCACGTTCGGGCCACGGAACCCGGCGGCGATGGACAGCTGGCAGATCGGATTGTTCGGCATCCGCTGCAGATAGTCGCCAACGCCCTTGGGATGCAGGTAGAAACTGCTCAGTTCGGCCGGGGACAGCCCTCCACCGGTCGGTTCCGGTTCCGGCGTGTCCGGGTCCCAGCCGCTGACCGTCAACAGCGCGACCCGGTCCGGCTCGCCGATGGGCAGCCGCTGGTAGAGGCTGTGCCCGGCGGCGAACGGGGCCAGCGAAATCCGTTCCAGCAACCGGTTGACCTTGCGGTGGGCGTTGGCCTTGGCATAGCCGCGAAGGTCGGCCGGCAACTCGTCCGGGCTGAAGACGCCGGCCACCCGGAACTGTTCGTCGGCGAACCGGGCCGGCAGGTTGTCAGTACTCACGTGTTGACCTTCCCGAGGATCAGCGAAGCGTTGTGACCACCGAACCCGAAACTGTTGGTCATGACGTGTTTCAGCGGGAGTTCACGGGCGAGTTTCGGGATGTAGTCCAGATCGCAGGCCGGGTCCGGCACTTCGAGGTTGGCCGTGGGCGGCGCAACGCCCTCGCGCAGCGCCTGCACGCACAGGATCGTCTCGATGGTCCCGGCCGGCGCCATGGTGTGTCCGAGCACGCCCTTGGCCGAGCTGATCGGCACCGCCTCGGCGGCCGGGCCGAAGGCCTTGCGAATGGCCAGCGTCTCGCACCAGTCGTTGTCCCTGGTACTGGTGCCGTGCGCGTTGATGTAGTCGATCTCGACCGGGTCCAGCATGGCGTCGGCCAGTGCCCTGCTCATCGCGTAGGACGGTCCGAGCGCGTCGGGCGGTGAGGCGACCGAGTGGTAGGCGTTCTGCGCGGAACCGAAGCCCTCCACGACGGCAAGCGGCTGGGCGCCCCTGCGTCGAGCGTGCCGTTGGGACTCCAGCACCACGAAGGCGGCGCCCTCGGCCATCAGGAAACCGTCCCGGCGAGCGTCGAAGGGACAGCAGGCCTCAACGGGGTCGCAGTCCCGGACGGTCATCGCGTACAGCGAGCAGAACGAGAAGAAGTCGACCTCGCGCAGCATCGAGTCGGCGCCACCGGCCACCACGACGTCCGCCTGCCCGGACTCGATCAGCTTCACCGCGGAGCCGACCACCAGCGCGCCGCTGGCGCAGGCGCCGTAGACCGAGGAGGCGCGCGTCGCGCCCGAACCGGCCCGCACCGCATCGACGACGTCCTGCACGTGCGCCAGCAGCGGCCCCCGTCCCTCGCGCGGCAGCTGCCGTTCACCGTGGGTGGAGACAAGGGCGACGTCGACGGTGTCGACATGCGGCCTGAGACCGGCATCGGCGAGTGCCTCGGCCAACGCCGACTCGGCGAAGGTGATCGCCAGCGAGACGTCCTGCGGCGCGTCGAGTTCGTAGCCGGGAACCGAGGCGCCGAACCTGGCCGGCGCCTCGAACAGCGGGAACCTGGTCACCGGGCGGGCGCAGGGGGCACCGCTGGTGACGCGCTGCCAGGTCTCCTCGGCACTCCAGCCGGCAGGGCTGACAGCGCCGAGTCCGGTGATCCACGCCCGATCAGACACCTGCACCGACTCGTTCCGAGATGAAATCGACGATATTGCCGACACACAGCCGCCGGCTCACCTCAGCGAGCTGTGCGTCCGACAACCCGTTCGGGCCGGCGAGCTTCTCCGGCAGGAACCGGGCAAGCTCGGTCAACAACTGCTTCACTTCGCCGTCGTTCACCGAGATCCCGAACTCGCCCTTGAGCGAAAGGATCAACTCAAGCAGATCCAACGAATCAGCATCAAGGTCATCAACCAACAACGACGTCAGTTCAATACTGTCCGCATCAATTTCCAGATGACGCGCCATCTGAACCTTCAAACGGGCAAAAATCTGGTCACGATCAAAAGCCACGACGTCACCCCAGTCGGCCGAAGGAATTTACCCTCGAACCCAAGCACCAGTTTCCGAATACCAGAAACACCACAACGCCGCCAACGGCCACAACCGCAGATAGCCGCCCCACAACCGCAGATACTTGCGGCGTCGACCAATAGGCCTTCAGTCAGCGAGCGCGAGAGCCAAATGTGCGCGGCCATACCGAATGTCGGTTCCGCGATCTTGGTGAAGATCCGGCAGGTCACAGTGGACGTCGCGGTGCTGATCGACGTGAAGATCGCGGCGGAGGTCGTGGCTCAGGGAGTGCACCCGCCACCGATTTCCGTTCGCCCACAACCGATCCGGCACCGGATGCAGGCGGCGCAGCATGCCTTCGCCGGTGGCTTTGGCGAGCGCCTCCCATCGCACCCAGGCGGCGAGAATCTCGGCGTCGGTGGCTGCCACGCCCCCTGCACCGTCCGTACCGGACGGTAGTAGCGCGGCCGCAAGGGTGTTGGCGTTGCGGATGGATCGGGGCCCTTCGATGTCGACACCCAACGGCCGGTCGCGCGCGGCGGCGACGGCGACGAAGGGTCCTGAATGGCTCAGGCTGTGATACCAGCGGTCGCCGCCGAGCGAGATCGGTTCGGGGCAGCCGCCGCGCCGCGCGGTGAAGACCAGTTCGCCGGGCTCGGCGGGCAGGCACTCGGCGAGGAGCAGCCTGCGCAGCGCATGGGCGAGAACGTAGGACGGCCGCTTGTGATCAGGACGTCGTGCGGCAACGGCATTTTCGTTGTCGTCGAGCAGATCCAGCAGTGCGCTGAAGTCGGCTTCGACGGAACCGAGGGCAGCGGCCCACACCCGTACCGTCGGTGCCAGCGCCTCGGTGTCGACGACGTGGACACCGGCAGGTCTGCCCGACGCGCGCGGCGACGGCAGGGACCACGTTTGCCCCTGGCTCACGCCGAGTCTTTGCCGGCTTCCAGATATTCCTTGGCTTTGGCCAGTTCTTCCGGCACGGCCTTGGCCAGCCAGCGATTGAACAGCGGATCGAAGACCACGGCGAAGGGCTTCTTGAAGGTGAAGTTGAGCGCTCGGGTGACCAGAGTGCCCTCATCGACCTCCTGGCAGGTGAAGAATCCGGTGAATGTCATGAGCGCGTCCGTCCAGGCCGGTATGCCCGATATATCGATGCGCTCGTCGTTCTTCCTGACCACGCGCTGGGTGGTGCTCGGCCCTGGCATCCCGAGTATCTTCGGCGAGAAGTTCAACAGGACGCCATCGCCGTCCTCGGCAGGCGTGATCGAGTGGATCTTGCCGAGTTTCTCGTCGACCTGGCGGTACTCGCGCAGATCCATGACGAAGTCGATGATGTCCTTTGGTGATCGACGAATAGTTATCTCGGCCTCGCCGTACGCCATTTCGGTTCACCTTTCCACGATCATGGATTCCTGGCCAACGATAGCACCAGCGTTACTCGGCCGGTGATTCGTCGAAATCCCGCTCGGCCGGCCGGATTGCCTTCTCGCCTCAGCTGTCGGCCGGTCGGTAGATATTCACCCGCTCGTCCAGCCCCAGTGGCCGCGGATTCATCCTGCCGGTCGCGGCGAGCAGGAAATCCCGTGGGTCGCCGGCCACCAGTTCGCCGCCACCTCGGACGTCGAGCCGCTCGATGCCGGTCAGGACAAGGGTCGCCGGTCCCCAGCCCCACAGGCCGAGGGTTTCCGCGACGTGCACGACGCCGGCCCGCAGCCCGCTGCCCCGATCCGGTGTCCTGCCGACCGCGCTGATGATGTCGTCGCCGTGCACGTACAACTCGTACCAGAGCACGAGCACCGCCCGCCGAAGCGGACCGGGGAAGCCGCCGGGTGCCTTGGCCAACCAGGCGTCGTCGGTGAACTCGTCGAGCGCCCTTCCGCACAGCCTGCCGGCCCGCGCGAGTTCCCGTGCCACCTTGGCCGGCGAGGCGTCCCGGTATCGCGCGGCCTGCGCCGCGGTGACCTCGGGCAGTCCCTGTCCCGCCATCCGGCCGAGCGCGACATCGGTGAACAGGCCGGCGAGGTGCCCTGCGACGTCCCGGACCTGCCAGCCCGCGCAGCGGCTTTCGGTGGTCCACTCGCCCGCGTCGAGCGAGCGGATCAGGTCGGTGACGCGCTCGCAGTACTCGCTGATGCCGGCCATCACCTCGGTGCGCGTCAGCACCAGCGGTGGCGCGATCTGCCGGGCCCGCACTACGCGCGCCCGAGGTCGGCCGGGGCCGCACCGAGTTCGGTGCCGCCGTTGTCGCCGACCGGCTCCGGTGCGGTTTCCGGGGTCGTTTTCCCTACCGCCGCAAGCGCCGTCTCCAACGCAGCCAGTGCACCGCAGCCGGACCGGGCGGCCGTTTCCGTGTCTGCCAGCAGGGTGGCCAGCACGTCCGGCCCGCCGTCGGCGGTGAGGGCAACGGCAGTGGCGCTGCTGGTGGTCCGGTCGGACGGATTGCCCCGCTCCTCCTCGGGCGGGTCGTAGGCCAGGACGATCGCCAGATCGGCCGCGCCGCTGGCCAGATCGGCGCCCGCGGTCACCAAGGCCTGCCACAGTGCGTGCGCGTCACCGACGAGATGCGCGTTCGGGCCGCGAAATCCTTCGAGGATGGACACCTGGCACAGCGCGTTGTTGCCCAGCATCCGAAGCCAGCCGGTGGGGTTGGCGTCCTCAAGGATGTGCCGGCCGAGCCGGATGTCGTCGGCTGCCGACCCGTCCGGGGTGAACGGGGGGTCGGGCTGTGCGCCGTCCCAGCCGCTGACGGTGTACAGCGCCACCCGCGCCGGATCGCAGCAGGGATTGCGGCGGTACACGATCGCCGCCGCGACGAACGGGGCCAGTGAGGCGCCGTCCAGAAAGCGCATCACCTTGCGTGGGGTGAACTCCCTCGCCACCGTGCGCAGGTCCGCGCCTGCCGCCTCGGCGCAGGAGTAGCTCGCGGCGAGCGAGATGTCGACGGTGCTCATGCCACCCTCCCGAAGACCAGCGACGCACTGTGCCCGCCGAAGCCGAAACTGTTGCTCAGCACGTGATCCAGCTTCTTCTCCCGCGCGCCCGATGACACGTAGTCGAGGTCGCAGCGCGGATCGGCGCAGCTGAGGTTGGAGGTCGGCGGCACCACGCCGTCGCGCAGTGCGAGCACGGACAACGCGGCCTCGATCGCCCCGCAGGCCCCCATCGTGTGCCCGAGCTGGCTCTTGGCCGAGCTGACCGGCAGGGTGTCGGCGTCGGCCCCGAAGACCTGGCGGATCGCCAGCGTCTCGGACAGGTCGTTGTCCTTGGTGCTGGTGCCGTGCGCGTTGACCCAGCCGATGTCGCCGGTGTCGACCTCGGCGTCGTGCAGGGCCGAGCGCATGGCTTGGTTGAGCCCCTGGCCGTCGGGCGGTGGCGCGAACATGTGATAGGCGTTCTGCCGCAGGCCGAAGCCCTCGGCGACGGCCAGCGGGTGCGCGCCGCGGGCCCGCGCGTGCCGGGGCGACTCCAGTACCAGGAACGCGGCGCCCTCGGCGAGCACGAAACCGTCCCTGCGGGCGTCGAACGGGCAGGATGCCTCCTCCGGCGGGCACTGCCGAGTGCTCATCACATACAGGCTGGAGAAGGACATGAACTCGAACGGCACGACCAGCGCGTCACAGCCGCCGGCGAGCACCAGGTCCGCCTGACCGGTCTCGATCAGCCGCATGGCGACTCCGATGGCCTGCGCGCTGCCGGCGCACGCGCCGTATGGTGCGCTGTAGCGGTCGGTACCGGCCAGTCCGGCCACCCGCCCCGCGATCTCCCGGATGCCGATCAGCTTGCCGGTGTCCCGCGCCCTCGGCAGCCGGTTCTCCCCGTGGTTGGCCACCAGCGCCACATCGACCGCGCCGCCCTCGACAAGGGGATCATCGGGGGCACCGCAGGGCAGGCCGGCGCCGCGTAGCGCCTCGGCCGCCGCGTGCAGCCCGTACTCCAGCGACAGGGAGTCCGCCGGCAGCGGGCCTTCGCGGCCGGGCACCATGCCGGCAACCCGGCTGGAGGATTCGTAGGTGGGAAACCGCTCAAGGTCCCGCACGAAGGAGGTGCCGCCGAGGACGCCCTGCCAGGTCTCCTCGGCACTCCAGCCGGCGGGGCTGACGATGCCGAGTCCGGTGATCCACGCCCGATCAGACACCGGTACCGACTCGTTCCGCGACGAGGTCGACGATATTGTCCGAATCAATTTCATTGTCCGGATCAATTTCCAGCTGACGCGCCAGCCGATCCCGAAAACGCGCGAAAATCCGTTCGCGATCAAAAGTCACGACATCACCCCAGTTGGCAGAACGGCGTTTATCCGCAGACCCAATCACCAGTTCCCGCACACCAGAAACCCAACAACACCGCCAACCGATACAACCGCAGATACCCTTCCCACAACCGCACCTGGCCGACAAACGTCGACGAAATGCCTGATCAGCGGTGTCGTCGAGGTAAACAACGGTCGACGCGGCGGATTTCGACCCAGGTCCGCACTTGTCCGACCGACGACCAGGAAATCCCGGTACGGTGGCAGGCACGGCCATACCGAACGTGCGCCATTCAACACGACAACGTTGGGGGATCAGCAGTTGTCCAAACGTGCTTCGCTGGTCGGCAGGCACTATTCACTGCCGACACAGGAAGTGACCGAGAAAGACGCGCTCGCCTATGTCGAGGCGACCGGCGATGATCCTCGACTTTCGGTCGATCGCGGTTTCGCGCCGCCCATGTACGCGGTGCGGCTGATCGCCGGATTGTGGCGCGCGGTCTACCAGGACCCGGCCCTCGACACCACCGACCAACTCGTCCTGCACGCCGAGCAGCGCATGCTGTTCGCGGCCGATCTGCCGCTCGGCGCGCAGGTCGAGGCATTCGGCTGGGTCAAGGGACTGATCGGTTTCGGCTTCGGTGACGCGGCCCTGATCCGCAACGTGGTCACCGACCGGACCGGACGTGTTCTGGTGTCGATGGAGTGCACGTTGGCGATCCAGGGCGCGAGTGGCCGGCCGGCCGACCGCCGGCGGGTGCGCACGCTCGATCGCGGCGAACTGGCCTGCACCAGGACGCGCCTGCTCGACGAGGACGCACCGCAGCGCTACGCGGACGCGGCCGACGACCACAACCCACTGCACCTTGACGACGACCTCGCCCGTACCGCGGGCCACCCCAGCCGGATCGTGCACGGCATGTGCACCCTGGCCACCGGATTCGCCGCGTTGAGCGGTGCGCTGCTGGAAGGTCCCGAGGACCGGGTTCGCTATCTGCGCGCCAGGTTCACCCGGCCCGTGCTGCCCGGCAGCGAGGTCACCTACACCGCGCACCGCACCCGAGTCGGCCGCGGCTACGCCGTCTCCGCCAACTGTGCCGGGCGGCCGGTACTGAAGAACGCCTGGCTGCTGCTGAAGGATCGGCACCAATGACCGCGGCCGACCGGATGGCCGGGACGAGGTCCACCGGCCGCGCGCGGGACCGGCTCGTCGTGCCGCTGGACGGTGCGGTGCCACCGGACCGGGAACTGTTCGGCGGCAAGGCGAGCAGCCTGCTGCGGATGGCGGCGCTGGGGGTGCCGGTGCCGCCCGCGTTCACCCTCACCACCGAGGCCTGTCGCCGCTACCAGTCCAACGGGCGGCAACTGTCGGCGCGACTATGGGCGCAGGTACTCGACGCGCTCGACGACCTGGAGGCAAGGACCGGGCGGCGGTTCGGTGGCGAGCCGGCATTGCTGGTCTCGGTGCGCTCGGGTGCGCCGGTGAGTATGCCCGGCATGATGGACACCCTGCTCAACGTCGGGTTGACCAGGGCGGCGCTGGCCGAGTTCGGCGAGGGCCGAGCAGCGGGACAGGACACCGGCTGGGTCGCGGAGTTGGCCGAGGGCATCCGCAAGGCGTTCGCCGACGCGCCCTTCGCGGTGCTGACCGGGCGGCGCACCGAGGAAGGTCGGGCCGAGGCGCTCGCGCAGCTGCGCTGGGCCATCGCCAGGATCTTCGACTCCTGGCACAACGAGCGGGCCGAGGTCTACCGGCGGGCCAACGGCATCTCCGAGCAGCTCGGTACCGCGGTGACCGTGCAGGCCATGGTGTTCGGCAACCGCGACGACCGCTCCGGCACCGGCGTGTACCTCACCCGCAACCCGGTCACCGGCGCCAACGAGCCCTACGGCGAATGGCTGCCGCGAGCACAGGGCGAGAGCCTCGTTTCCGGCGAACGAAGCGCCCTCGACCTCGCCGCGCTGCGTGCCGCCATGCCAGATGTCCACAGTGGACTCGTCAGCGCCGGAAGGCGGTTGGAGGCCATCGAGACGCATCCGGTGGAAATCGAGTTCACCGTCGAGTCGGGACAGCTGTACTTCCTACAGGCCCGGCGTTGCACCCGCACCCCGCAGGCCGCGGTGCGCTGGGCGGTCGAGCTGGTCGGCGAGGGTCTGATCGGCATCCCGGAGGCGCTCGACCGGGTCGACGAGGACACCGTGCGGAAGGTGATCGAGGGAGTCGGCAGCGCGCAGGCGTTCGGCAGGCTGCTGGCCAGCGGCACCGGGGTGGTGCCCGGCCGGTGTTGCGGGCTGGTCGTCGACGACGCGGACGAGGCCGACCGGCTCGCCGAGGACGGCCAGCAGGTCATCCTGGCCCGGCCGAGCACGAGCCCGCATGACATCCACGGCTTCCTCGCCGCGGCCGGCGTCATCACCGAACGCGGCGGCGGCACCTCGCATGCCGCGGTGGTGGCCCGGCAGATCGGGGTGCCCTGCGTCGTGGGCTGTGGTCCGGGCGTGGTGGCCGCGACCGTCGGCAGGGTGGTCACCATCGACGGCACCATCGGTGCCGTCTACGACGGCGCGCTGACCGAGACGACCGAGGCCGCGCCGAGCACCATCAGCCCCGAGCTGTCCCAGTTGTCGCGGTGGAGAGCCGCCGCGACCGCCCAGCGTATCTCCTCCACCGGAAGGAGCGATTCATGATCACGGCCGACACGGCGGTGTTGCGTTGCCTGCGGATCAAGGGGCGGGCCAACACCGCCGATCTCGCCACGGACGGCGGAGTCGACGAGCCGAGGGCGCAGCTGATCCTGGACAAGGCCGCCGAGGACGGGCTGGCAACGCATCGCAGCGGCCGTCGCGGCGGCTGGATGCTGACGAAGGACGGCAAAGCGGAAATCGCCAGGATCTTCGCCGAACAAACCGCCGACCTGGACACCAGCCTCGCCGCTACCGTATACGACGGCGATTTTCTGGTACTGAACAAGGAGTTCAAGCAGCTGTGCACGCGCTGGCAGCTGGGCGCCGACCCCGCCGACGTCGAGCAGATCCGGCCCGAGCTGACCGAGATCCACCAGCGAAACCGGGAACTGGTCGAGCGGCTCAGCGGCTCCCTCTCCTGGTTCGCCCGGTACCGGGCACGGTTCGACGCCGCCTACGACCGGATCATGGCCGGCGACACCAGCGCGCTGGTCACCCCGCTGTCCGGGTCATACCACGACGTCTGGATCGAACTGCACGAGGACCTGCTGCTGTTGCTGGACCGCGTCCGCGACGAGGACGACTAGCGAGTTCTCCTCGTGGGTGTCGCGCGCCAGGGTCGCGTCCTGCCGAGGTGCGGTGGCACGATGCGAGTTGGGCCCACACGACCGATGAGTTTCGCCTCGCCGCGTTGTCTGCATGGTGGGAACGTCCCCTTCCGCGCTCGCGGGAGGCCCGAGATGAGATGACGAGGAGCGTGCCCACCATGGACCAGGAGAACCTGAGCGCCACCCTGACCGTTGCCGTGCCCGCGGCGAGGGTGTTCGCGGTGCTGGCGGACCCGATGACCCATTCCGCGATCGATGGCACCGGCTGGGTCAAGGAGCCTGTCGACCGGGCGCCGCTGGCCGAGGTGGGGCAGATCTTCCGGATGGGCATGTATCACCCCAACCATCCGGACGGTGAATACCAGATGGCCAACAAGGTCCAGGTGCTCGACTCGCCGCACGCCATCGGGTGGCTGCCGGGGACGGAGAAGGACGACGGTCAACTGGAGTTCGGCGGCTGGACCTGGCGTTACGACCTCAGGCCGCTCGGTCCGTCCGAGACCGAGGTCACGCTCACCTACGACTGGTCGGCGGTGCCACCGCACATCCGGGAGTACCTGCGGTTCCCACCGTTCGCCCCTGAGCACCTCACCAACTCGCTGCGGCACCTGGCCGAGCTTGCCGCACCGACGTCCCTGGCCTGAACACCCGGCGGCCGGTCGTACCGACCGCGATCTCAGCCGGTACGGCCGGCCGTGCCGGCGTCCGCCGCTGCCCCGACCACGTCCGGTCGCTCGGCCAGCGCGTGCGCCATTCGTACCCAGTCGGCCAGCAGGTCCTGCTCGGTCGCCCGATCGAGCGGGCGGCGAACGATCAGCGGAGGGCCCGCGTCGAACAGGGCGCTGGTCCGCATGGCGAGGTCGACCGGATGGATCGGATCGTCCAGCCAGCCGGTGACCATGGTCCGGCCGCGAAAGCCGGCCAGCGCAACCCGGTCGATCACCGGCAGTTCGCCGGGCAGGTCGAGCAGGGCCGCCGCGACCGCCACCGGGTCGAAACCGGCGAACCGGGCGGCCAGCCGCTCGCGGTCGGCAGGCTGCCAGCCAGCGACCGGCGGCAGGATCGCGCTGACCTGCCACGCATGCGGCAGGCCGTAGGTGGCGATGATCCTGCCGAGTTTCCGCAGACGTTTCAGGTTGGCCGGAAACGGGGTGTCCAGCCAGGCGGGCGCCACCAGCAGAAGCGACCGGACGCGGTGCGGTACCAGACTTGCCATCGTGATCGCGGTTGCCGCACCCATACTGATGCCGGCCACCGTCGCGCTCGCCAGTCCGGCCTTGTCCAACTGCCGCACGGCATCCTCGGCCAACGCTCGGAAGTCCAACGGCCCCTCGCCGGGTCGCCCGCCGTGATAGGGCGCGTCAGGGACGAGCGCCTTCCCCGAGAGGTCGGCGGCTGCTCCGAGCCAATCCTCGGAACAGCCGCCGAGCCCGTGCAACAGCAGTGTTGCCGTGTCGGTCACGAAGCCTCGCGCTTGAACTCGGCAGGCGACTGCCTGGCCAGTTCCATCGCGGTCTGCACGACCATGGCCAGCGTCATGTGCCGATGCCAGCCCCGCCAACTGCGGACCTCGTAGCGGTCCAGCCGGATTTCCGACCGGACGCTGCGCAACCTGGCTTCCATGCGCCGCAGTTCGGCGATGGTCCGGTTGAGCTCGGCATTCGACACCGCTCGGTGGTTACCGATGCAGCAGTAGGCCGAGTGTGGCGGCCGATGGCCGATCGGTGCCCTCGCGGTGCACTGCTCGACCAACGGAAGCCTTCCAGAAAACGATTTCCCGAGTGGCCTGCCGGTGACCGCGTTCGACTCCAACCGCGGATCATCGGCCTCGACACCGCTGAGACCTTCGAACTCACCCGAGGTCAGCGACATCAGGTACGGGATGTTCTTCGCCTGCAACGCGTGCCGGAGGTACATCTTGTCCTGGCACAGCAGAGAGAAGAAGGCCATCTTCGGGTCGAAGCCGGCCTCGAGCGCGCGCTCGATCATGCCCGTCGCGATCTGAGATTTGGTGCGATAGCGGATATCCGGCGGGATCGATGCCTTGAGCCGCCGCCCAGGGTCCACCAGCCAACTCGGTGGCAGGTACGGAACGGCGTCGATGAACACGAAAGCGCCGTTCGGCGCCACGTAGAACATCAACACGGCGATCTGGCAGTTCTCCAGCCGGCAGTTGTCGATGCTGAACTGTCGTTCGACGGCTACCGGCGCGGAGCCCTTCTTCGCGAACGTGACCTCGGTGGTGTACAGACAGCCCTGCGTCACGCCGAAGTGGGTCTTGACCTGGTCGAGGAGGTTCGCGCGCACCTCGTTCTCGTCCCACTGCGCGGTTGTCAGCAACCGTTGCGCGCCGTCTGCTCTTCGTTCATTTGCATAAGAGGCGATGTTTCGCCGACTTCCAGCGGTTTCACCAACAAGTCCGCACATATAGTTCCACGCGCGTTCACGCGGCTCAGCCCGCATAAAATTAGGTGAAATTACTTTATGTAACTCCTTCATCCAACACGAAACATCAGAACGCTCAATGACCGTCACCGTAATGCCCCCAAGCATAGGTGTTGGTGGAAAGGAGCTAAGCAGTGGCTGTCCCCATCCACCGCTATCACTCAAGGGCAACTGTAGGACCTGGCCGCCAACCTCGCAACTGTGATCGACGACGTGACTGGAATCGGTCCGGATGAACCGCGTCAAAATGCTGCGGTTGCGGAAATACTCAACCAGAGGAATAAGGCCCGGCCGGTTTCATTCGGTAACGTTGCGCATCGGTGCCGTCGCGGTGTGAAATTGCTCCTACGCCGGACGGGTGAACCTTCGGCCGTTCCGCCCCCATCGCCGGTGTGACCGTTGCACGATGGGTGGTTGCGGGAGCCACGCACCGGCCACCACGGCGACGTCGAAACGCCTTGCACGGCCGGTGAACGGAACGGGCACTCCGGTGTCGACGTCACGCCTGGTCACGCCACCCGAGGGGCACCTCGGCGCGGCGGCGGTTGATCACGCGACCGTGCCGGCCGGACGAACGCGGGCCGACCGCTTGGTCACGAAGCCCGTCCCGCGCGCCCCCGCCGAGCCCGGCCCGCCATGGGCTCCGGCCAACTGGACCCGGCAGGTCGTTCGGCCGGGCCTGACAAGTCGCTCGTCGCGGTCAAAGCAACCATACGACTCATCGGGCGTGTCACCGATGATTACAACAACAATCGCAACCAATGCCACATCGGGTCGATCCGGCGTTTTTCCCGACCGCAACAATTTCTGGCGACAGATTAATCATGAATCTTAATCATGAATCGAAAATTCTCGGCATATCAACGTCAACATTAACCGCAGGCCACGGGGAAACGAACTGCAGTCTATCGCCTCGATCCGGTGACCGCACGAGGATCCTGCTCGCTCAGCGCGATCCCGCTCGCTCCCCTTGCCGGCGCCGAGTCGTCGCGGCGGCATTGTGCGCAATCGTCGGAATAGCGGTATCCCCCGCTACCTCCACGGCCCCGTAGAACGGTCGAACCTCCGCGCCGAGCCAGGTTACGTTTGTTTCCGTCGGCAACGGCGCCGGTTTGGACATGCGGAACGGCATCCCGGTGCGGGTTCGATCATCGTCACCAACACGACGCCTCGGACCTGACCTCTCAAGCAGGGGCCGCGCGCTGTCGCGGGCACGGCTTCGCCGGTGGATATCGCCCATCTCACATCGACAGCGACCCGGCCCGCTCCGGGCACCGCGCCGGATGCGCTGGTCAACCGGGGGCCACCGAGGCTTTTGGTGGTTTCCTACAAACGGGGGCACCTGACATGCTCCGCTTACGACATTCCCCCACCAGCCGGTAGATGGAAATCTGTACCCTACGGGGAGGCCGAGGAGCGGTCTCCCGTTGTGCGTCGGCTACAAGAAAGGCTCGCTTCGGTGTTCAGTCGTATCGCCATCGTCAACCGAGGTGAGGCCGCGATGCGGCTCATCCACGCCGTCCGGGACCTCGCCGCGGAGACCGGCACACCGATCGAGACGGTCGCACTGCACACCGACGTCGACCGGACGGCCGCCTTCGTGCGCGAGGCCGACCTCGCCTACGACCTCGGTCCTGCCGCCGCCCGGCCGTACCTCGATCTGGCCGTGCTCGAACGCGCGCTGGTCGAGACCGGCGCCGACGCCGCCTGGGTCGGCTGGGGCTTCGTCGCCGAGGACCCGGCATTCGCCGAACTGTGCGAGAAGGTCGGCGTCACGTTCGTCGGCCCGAGTGCCGAGGCCATGCGCAGGCTCGGCGACAAGATCGGCGCGAAGCTGCTCGCCGAGGAGGTCGGCGTACCGGTGGCGCCGTGGAGCCGGGGCGCGGTCAGCGACCTCGACGCGGCGGTCCGCGCGGCGGGCGAGATCGGCTATCCGCTGATGCTCAAGGCGACCGCGGGCGGCGGCGGGCGCGGTATCCGCGTCATCACCGACGAGGCCGAGCTTCGCGACGCCTACGAGCGCACCAGCCAGGAGGCGGCGCGCGCGTTCGGCAGCGGCATCGTGTTCCTTGAGCGGCTGGTCACCGGGGCGCGGCACGTCGAGGTCCAGGTGATCGCCGACGGCCAGGGCACCGCATGGGCGCTCGGCGTCCGCGACTGCTCGGTACAGCGGCGCAACCAGAAGGTGATCGAGGAGTCGGCGTCCCCGGTGCTCGGTCCGGCGCAGACGCTGGAGCTGAAGACCTCGGCCGAGCGGCTCGCGGTCGCGGTCGGCTACCGAGGCGCGGCGACGGTCGAGTTCCTGTACCACCCCGGCGACAAGCTGTTCGCGTTCCTTGAGGTCAACACCCGGCTTCAGGTCGAGCACCCGATCACCGAGTCGACCACCGGGGTCGACCTGGTGAAGCTGCAGTTGCACGTCGCCTCCGGCGGCAGGTTGACCGGTGAGCAGCCCGCCGAGCGCGGGCATGCCATCGAGGCGCGGCTCAACGCGGAGGACCCCGACCGCGACTTCGCCCCCTCCCCCGGTCGGATCGCCCGCCTCGACCTGCCCGCCGGGCCGGGTATCCGGGTGGACACCGGGGTCAGCGAGGGTGACACGATCCCCGCCGACTTCGACTCGATGATCGCGAAGATCATCGCCTACGGCCGGGACCGTGACGAGGCACTCGGCAGGCTGCGCAGGGCGATGGCCGAGACGACAGTGATCATCGAGGGCGGCGCGACCAACAAGAGCTTCGTGCTCGACCTGCTCGACGCACCCGAGGTGATCGACGCCAGCGCGGACACCGGCTGGATCGACCGGGTCCGTGGCGAGGGCAGGCTCGTCTCGCACCGGCACTCCGCGGTCGCGCTGGCCGCCGCCGCCATCGAGGCCTACGAGGAGGAGGAACGCGTCGAGCGGCAACGGCTGCTGTCGACCGCGTTCGGTGGGCGCCCGCAGGTGCAGCACGACAGCGGCAGGCCGCTGGAACTGAAGCTGCGCGGCGCCGGTTACCGCGTGCGGGTCGCGCGGGTCGGCGCGCACCGGTTCCGGGTCGGCATCGACACCGGTGCCGGCACCGAGACGCGCACCGCCGATGTCGAACTGGACCGCTTCGACCGGCACACCGGCCAGATCACCGTCAACGGCACCCGGTTCCGGCTGGTCACCGACACGCACGGGCCGATCCACCTTGTCGAGGTCAATGGCGTCACGCACCGCGTCAGCCGGGACGAGGGCGGCGTCGTCCGCTCCCCCGCGCCCGCGCTGGTCGTCGCGACACCGCTGGCGGTCGGTGCGGAGGTCGAGGCGGGCGCACCGCTGCTGGTGCTGGAGAGCATGAAGATGGAGACCGTGCTGCGGGCGCCCTTCCGCGCGCGGCTCAAGGAGTGCACGGTCGCGGTCGGCAGCCAGGTCGAGACCGGCGCGCCGCTGCTGCGGTTGGAGCCGCTCGGCGACGACGACGGCTCCGACGACAAGGCCGGGGCGGAAGCCGTCGAGGCCGTCGAACTGGACCTGCCCGTCGAACCGTCCGGCGCACCGGTGCGGGAAAGGGTCGTTCGCGGGTTGCAGGACCTGAGCAGCCTGCTGCTCGGCTTCGACGTCGATCCGCACGACGAGCGCCGGGTGCTCGCCGACTACCTCGCCGCACGCAAGGAACAGGCCGACACCGGCCAGCGTCCGCTCGCCGAGGAGGTCGAACTGCTGTCGGTGTTCGCCGACCTCTCCGAACTCAGCCGCAACAAGCAGGCGGGCGAGGAGACCGGCGGCAACAGCCACGTGCACAGTGCACGGGAGTACTTCCACACCTACCTGCAGAGTCTCGACGTCGACCGCGCCGGGCTGTCGGAGACGTTCCAGAGCCGCCTGGCCAAGGCGCTCGGGCACTACGGCATCACCGAACTGGAGCGCACCCCCGAGCTTGAAGGGGCGGTGTTCCGGATCTTCCTCGCGCAGCAGCGCGCGGCCTCCGACGCGGGGGTCGTCACCGCGCTGCTGCGGGAATGGCTGCGCGAAGCACCGCCCGGCGAGGCGCTGCGGGAGACCGCGGGTCTGGCGCTGGAACGGCTGGTCGCCGCGACCCAGGTGCGTTTCCCGGTGGTGTCCGACCTGGCACGAGGGGTCGTGTTCGCCTGGTTCGGCCAGCCGCTGCTGCGCCGCAACCGGGCCCGCGTCTACGCCGACGTCCGCAAGGACCTGCGCTGCCTCGACGCGAACCCGGACGCGCCGGACCGCGCCGAGCGGATCGCCGCGATGGTCGGCAGCACCGAACCGCTGGTGCGCCTGCTCGGCCAGCGGCTGGTCCGCGACGACCTGGACAACGCGGTCATGCTTGAGGTGCTGACCAGGCGCTACTACGGCAACAAGGGCCTGGTCAACGTGCACACCAGCGATGCGGCGGGCTGCCGGTTCGTGGTCGCCGAACGCGCGGGCTCCCGGCTGGTCTCCACGGCGGTGGGTTTCGACGCGCTCGGCAACGCGTTGCGCGGGCTGGCCGAGGTCGCCGCCGCCGCTGACGACGACATCGACGCCGACATCTACCTGGCCTGGGAAACGCAGCCGGAGGGCTCCGACGCGATGGCCGCCGCGCTGCACGAGGTGGTCAGCTCGCATCCGCTGCCCCGGCAGGTCCGCAGGCTCACCACCACCGTCGCCGGCAGCGGCGGCGCGGTGATGCACCAGCACTTCACCTTCCGCCCATCGACGACGGGGATGACCGAGGAACGGCTGATCCGCGGCCTGCACCCGTACATCGCGCAGCGGATGCAGTTGGAGCGGCTGCGGCGCTTCGACCTCACCCGGCTGCCGTCCGCGGACGAGGAGGTCTACCTCTTCCAGTGTGTGGCAAGGGAAAACCCCTCCGACGACCGGCTGGTGGCGTTCGCGCAGGTCCGTGACCTGACCGAGCTGCGCGAGCACGACGGCAGGCTGGTCGCGCTGCCGACGGCCGAGGACACCATCGCCGCCTGCCTCGACTCGATCCGGCGGGCCCAGTCGCGGCGGCCCGCGAAGGGCCGCTTCCCCACCAACCGGATCGTCGTCTACGTCTGGCCGCCGAGCGAGATCACCCGCGCCGAACTGGAGACGATCGCCGCACGCGTGCTGCCGACCACCGCCGGCGCCGGACTTGAGGAGATCCAGTTCATCGCCCGCCAGCGGGACCGCAGGACCGGTGTGCTGGCGAAGGTCGCGGTGCGGATCGCCTTCGACGTCACCGGTGGCAGCCAGCTCACCATCGAGGAGCCGTCGGTCGAGCCGGTCGAGCCGCTCGACGGCTACCGGCAGAAGGTGCTGCGCGCGAGCAGCCGCAACACCGTCTACCCCTACGAGCTGACCGGCCTGCTCGGCGCGTTCACCGAGCACGACCTCGACGAGGCGGGCGTACTCGTGCCCGTCAACCGGCCGAAGGGGCGCAACAGCGCCGCGATCGTCGCCGGTGTCGTCAGGACGCAGACGCCGCGCCACCCGGACGGCATCACGCGGGTGGTGTTGCTCGGCGACCCGACGAAGGCGCTCGGCGCACTGTCCGAGCCGGAATGTCGCAGGGTGATCGCCGCGCTGGACCTCGCCGAGCGGATGCGGATACCACTGGAGTGGTACGCGCTGTCGGCCGGCGCCCGGATCTCGATGGAGTCCGGCACCGAGAACATGGACTGGATCGCCGCGGCGCTCAAGCGGATCGTCGAGTTCACCCAGGACGGCGGCGAGATCAACGTCGTGGTGGCCGGCATCAACGTCGGTGCGCAGCCGTACTGGAACGCCGAGGCGACCATGCTCATGCACACCAAGGGCATCCTGGTGATGACACCGGACTCGGCGATGGTGCTGACCGGTAAGCAGTCGCTGGACTTCTCCGGTGGGGTATCCGCCGAGGACAACTTCGGCATCGGCGGCTACGACCGCGTGATGGGTCCGAACGGTCAGGCGCAGTACTGGGCGCCGGACCTGACCGCCGCGCGGGACGTGCTGATGGCGCACTACGACCACAGCTACGTCCTGCCGGGCGAGCGGCATCCGCGACGCGCCACCACGAGCGACCCGTTCGACCGGGACATCTCCAGCTACCCGCATACGGTGGCAGACAGCGACTTCACCACGGTCGGCGAGATCTTCTCCTCGACGGCCAACCCGGATCGCAAGAAGCCGTTCGACATCAGGACCGTGATGCGCGCCGTCGCCGACCAGGACCACCCGGTACTGGAACGCTGGGCGGGCATGGCCGACGCGGACACCGCGGCCGTGCAGGACGTGCACCTCGGCGGGCTGCCGGTGTGTCTGCTGGGTATCGAGTCGCGCGCGGTGCCACGCCGTGGCTTCCCGCCCACCGACGGGCCGGACACCTACACCGCCGGCACGCTGTTCCCGCGTTCGTCGAAGAAGGCCGCACGGGCGATCAACGCGGCCAGCGGCAACCGACCGCTGGTGGTGCTGGCGAACCTGTCCGGTTTCGACGGCTCTCCCGAGTCGATGCGCAAGCTCCAGCTGGAGTACGGCGCGGAGATCGGCAGGGCGATCGTCAACTTCCGCGGCCCGATCGTCTTCTGCGTGATCTCGCGCTACCACGGCGGCGCGTTCGTGGTCTTCTCGAAGGCGCTGAATCCGAGCATGACCGTGCTGGCGCTGGAAGGCTCGTTCGCCTCGGTACTCGGCGGCGCCCCCGCCGCCGCGGTGGTCTTCGCCGGGGATGTCAACGCCCGCACCGCCAACGACCAGAGGGTCCGGGAGATCGAGGCCCGCGTCGCGGCAGCGTCCGGCGCCGACCGGGCCGCGCTGACCGCCGAACTCGACGAGATCCGCTCCTCGGTGCGGGCGGAGAAACTCGGCGAGGTGGCCACCGAGTTCGACCGCGTGCACAACATTCAACGTGCGGTCGAGGTCGGCTCGGTCGACGCCGTCATCCGCGCCGCCGAGCTGCGCCCGCGCATCATCGAGGCGATCGAAACCCGCCTGAGCTGATCGGCGCGCCCCTGCGCTGGACACTGTGTTCCCGGTCGGTTACCGCCGACCGGGAACACAGTTGCGCCCCATGGGATTCCGCCGACGCGGCCCGGCCGTGGTCGATCGCTCGTACGCCAAACCCCGCTGCCATCGACGGTCGGCGACCACCGAGTCCGAGTGCGACCGGCCGAACAACAGCGCTGGAGACATCCTCGCCGCAGGCGGCGGTGAACTTGCCGAAAGAAGAAGCCCTTGCACGCCTTCGGATTCGCACCCAAGGCTTCTCAGGCAGGGAGGTAGTTCTGGGTGAAGAAATCCCCCAGCCGGCAATACCGCTGGTGCCACACGACAATCCGCTCCGACCGCCCAATTCATCGGCGGCAGGAAATTCTCATCGCATTCCACAAAGGTGATGAACGAAAGGAACAGCGGTCGTGAGCGACGGCGGCGCCACCTCCGCGATCATGGAGGTGGCGCCGCAGACTGTTGCCCTATCACTACATTAACCTCGGCGAACCAACGAAAACAAGACTTGTTCTGGACTCTTCGGCGGGGTGACACTCTTCGCCATGACCTGGGACCCCTTCGGCACGCTGGGCAAGGCCTTCTGGATCGGTGGAGGCCAGTGGGCCGGCAAGTCGACCGTCGCCCGAATTCTCGCGATCCACTATGGACTCACCGCCTACCACTACGACTACCACGATGCACGTGGTCACCACGACCGTCGTATCGCGCTGCGCGTGCGGAGCGGGAAGCCGCACGCCGACCCTGACCCGGAACTCGTCTGGGTGGACACCACACCAGAGAAGATGGCGGCCCAAGCCCTCGGCGGGTTCCCGGACCGATTCGAGTGGGTACTGGACGACCTGCGCGCGCTGGTGTCACCGCGACCGGTCGTCGCGGAAGGCTGGGGACTGCGGCCCGAACTCGTCGTGCCCATCGTCGACTCCACCCGCCGGATGGTGGTCATGGTCCCGACCGAGGAGTTCCGCCAACACCAGCTCCGCCGGCTTCCCCGCGCGTTCACCTTCAGCCACGAGGTCAGCGACCCCGGTCGGGCCCAGCGGAACAGGATCGCTCGGGACCGGCTCGTCGCCGACGATGCCGTGCGCTCGGCCCGCCGGCGCGACATTCCGGTCATCGAGGTCGACGGCTCACGCGATGCCGAAGCCACCGCGATGCTCGTGGCCGAGCACTTCGGTCTGGCCACGACGCTGAGCTAGTCGGCGGCTCGGGCGGTCGCGGCGACGGTTCGGTGGAGCAGGGCGGTGTCCTGCTTGCGCATCAGGGGCTCGTTGGCGGCCAGGAGGCGGCGAAGGGGTGCGGCCAGTATTCCGGTGTAGGTGTCGGACTGGATCAGCCTTGTACAACCCTCGGCGGCGTCGGCGAGGCGGAATTCGAGCACCCCGCTGAGTAGGCGTCGATCCAGTAGGACCGCGTCCCAACGCAGCAGGCGGCCGAGTTCGACCGCGATCAGGGACGCGCTACCTCGGGGCGGGAGGTGCCACTGTCGAACTCCGTACGGCCGCCTTGTCTCTACTGCCGGGTGCTGCCGAACGCGAGCTGAACCGGCGGCCGGTCCACTCGCGACCGGCCGAGTGCCGACCGCGGATCGCCGTGTTGCCTTCGGCAGCACGGCGATCCGCGGTAGGTGCGTCAGTTTTCCCTTCGACAGAACCTGATCAGGGTCGCGGCGATCTCCGCTCCCGCGCTGCCCAGCGTTGCCGCGTATCGCCGGGCCACCGCGGCTTCCCTGGTGGCCTCGATCTTCGGTTGACCTCGCCGGGCGCGCTCCTGCTGCGCGGAGAGCACCAGCTGCCTGCGCAGCAGGGTCAGTCCGATGAGCTGCTTGTCGATGTCGTCGATGGTGCCGGCGTCGATGGCGTCACCGGGCGGCGCGGCGACCTCGGCCCGTTGCGCCGGATATCGTGCGGTCGCGCTGTCGTCGTCGGCCCCCACAGCGATCAACACGTCGCCTCCACCTTGGTGAGGTCGGTGGGCAGCCCGGAGGCGGCGGCCACCCGCTCGGCAGCGGAGACCGCCAGTCCCAGCGCCTCGGCCGCGGACGTTCCGCTGCTGCGCACCTTGATGATCCGGTCGTTGGACGAGGCCAGCGGTCGCACCGAGGCCCCGTCGGCGAGCAGCGCGGCCACCTCGACGTGCTGGCCCTCGGCGATCTCGGCCGGCACGGTGAGGCCTGCGAAGGTGGCCTCGGCGCGGGTGGCGCCGAACCACACCGCCTGGTACAGCCGTTGCGGCGGCGGACCGGCCAGAATGGACCGAACGCGGTCCAGGACGGGCAGGCCGAAGATCTGGTCGGGCTGCACCTCGTCGAGGTCGACACCGGTGGCGGCATGCACCATCAGCCAGATGTCGTCCCCGCCGACGCGGGCATGCGTCTCGATCGGCATCGGCCCGTCCTCGGTGAGCACGATCTCGGTGTGGCTGGGCCCGTAGGTCAGTCCCACCGCGTCGAGGACGTCGACGGCGCACCGCACGATCGCCGACCGCTGCGCGTCCGACAGCGGCGCCGGCATCACGTGTCCGATCTCCACAAAGGACTGTGGATCGGAGTACTTACGGGTCAACGCGAGCACGACGTGCTCGCCGCCCTCGGACATCGCCTCGACGCTGTACTGCGGCCCGGCCAGGTAGCGCTCCACCAGCACGCGGCCGTCGGCCACCGCCGCCCTGCGGTAGGCGGCGGCGAGCGCCTCGGCGTCGCGGACGACGGACACGCCGACGCTGCCGGTCGAGGACAGCGGCTTCACAACGCACGGGAAGCCGATCTCGGCGGCTGCCGAGATCAGGGTCGCCGGATCAGCCGCGACCCGATGCGGCACCGGGTAACGGCCTTGCCGGTCAAGGACGCGCCGGGTCGCCGCCTTGTCACACACGTCGCGCATCGTCTGCGGTGAATGGAACTCGACGCCGAGGTCGGCCAGTGCCGTCGCGGCGGCCACGGCGAGGTGGTCGACAAGGGCGGCGGCATGGGTGATCGGGTGTGCCGCGTGGACCATGCGCACCGCGTCGACCCATTCGCCGACCGGTGCGTCGTCGGGCAGCGCCACGATCGCGTGCGCGCGGTCGATCCCGTCACAGCCGGCCAGCCGGGATCGTTGTACGAAGGCGGTGACCCTGACCTTCTCGGCGGCGCCGAATCGGGCCTGCGCGCGGTCGGCGATGTCGAAGAGGTCGCCGAAGACAGCGAGGTGAGCCATTACCTGTTCTCCATCCGCGCACCGGCCTCCGCCGGGGAACCGTCGTCGGGCCGCGGGGACCGGAAGATCGTCCGGCAGTGCTCGGCACCGTTGGCGAGGTAGGGGCCGAGCCAGCGCGCCGCGTCGTCGAGCATGGCCCGGAAGTCCTCGGGGCGCCGCTCGGCCACCGCACCGTCGAGATCCTCGATCGCCTGCCGAAGTTCGGTTCTGCGGGCGTGGGCGGCCGGGTTGGCGTACTGGATGTCCCAGTAGATCTCCGCAGGCGCGGTGAGGATGCGGCAGGCCAGGGCGACGAGGGTGCGGGCCGGTGGTGGGGCCAGCGCCATCAGTCGCTCCGCGTCGATCGGGGCCGTGGCCAGCGCGGCGACGAAACCGAGCACCGCGGCGTGCGGCAGCGCCTGTAGGTAGGACATGGTCGCGTCGTGTTCCTCGGGCGTCATGCCGGTCACCGTCATGCCGGCCGAGGTGAGCCGAGCCGCCACCCAGTCGGGCGGCTCGCGGTGCTCGGTGCTGATCAGGGCGACCGGCCGGCCCGCCGAGGGCAGCGTCGGCGAGAACATCGGATTGACGCCAACCAGTTGTTGGCTCATCCGGACCCGCGCGGCCCTGCCGAACACCGGGGCCTGCACCGAGCAGGTGGGCAGCACGATCGCCTCCGGCGCCGCGGTGTCCGGCAACCAGTCGAGGCAGGCGGCGGCCACGTCTTCGGGCAGCGCGAGCACCACCGCGTCCGCATCGCCGAGGATCTTTGCCAATGGCCCCGTTGGCTCGGTGACGTCCGCCAGTAGGTCGACCTCGCCGACCAGATCCACGGTCATCGTCGTGTCGGCGGGGGCGGCCAGATGCGCGCCGGCCCACCGCCCGACGACGCCTGCCCCGCCGAGAACGACGATCGTGCTCACGGAGCCACCTCGCCACGCTCGGCGACCCCATGAGCACTACTCCCTGCGTCCATTGGTTTGCTCACAAGCTCGCTCACCGCTGTTCCCGCCAGCCGCGCAGGCCGAAGTGCGGCACGCTCGCCTTCACCAGAATCTCCTCGAACTCTTCTTCGGGATCGGACTTCGCGGTGATCGCACCGCCGATACCGAAGCAGGCGGTGCCGTCGCGCACCACCGCGGTCCGAATGACGATGCTGAGGTCGAGCGCTCCGGAGAAGGACAGCCAGCCGATCGATCCGGAGTAGATGCCCCGCGCGGTGCCTTCCAGACTGTCGATGATCTCCATCGTCCGGTGTTTGGGCGCGCCGGTCATCGAACCGCCGGGGAAGCAGGCCCGAACCGCATCGATGGCCGAGGTCCCCCAGCGCAGCCTGCCCCGGATCGTCGAGACGAGTTGGTGCACCGAACTGTAGCTCTCCACGGCGAAGGCCTCGGGAACATGGACGCTGCCGGGCTCGCAGACCCCGTTGAGGTCGTGCCGGACAAGGTCGACGATCATCAGGTTCTCCGCGCGGTCCTTCACCGACGCGCGGAGGCTGCGCTTGAGTTCCTCGTCCTCGGCGGCGGATCTGCCGCGCGGCCGAGTGCCTTTGATCGGCCTCGACTCGACGACCCGGTCCTCCCCGATGCGCAGGAACGTCTCCGGTGACGAGCTGAGCACTTCGGTGTCGCCGCAACGCAGATAGGCGCCGTAGGGTACGGGGCTGATCCGGCGCATCTGCCGGTACGCGCTGATCCCGTCGCCAAGGCAGCGGACGGTGGCCGCGTTGGTCAGGCACACCTCGTAGGTCTCGCCGTCGAGGATCAGCTCCTGTGCCCGCTCGATCTTGGCAAGGTACTGGTCGTGATCGTCGCGAAGGCCGAGCCGCTCCGGTGCGACCGGGCCCGGTGCATAGGCCACGACATCGACTTCGACTTCAGCGTCGGCCTCGGTGCTGGCTCGCTCGCCGCTCGTCTGGCCCGTTCCGGCCGCGCTGTCGGGGTCGCGATCGTCCTGCTCGGCAGGGTCGGTCGCCAGTCGTCCGTCGTAGTCGGCCGGTACGAGCTGGCAGTCGTAGGCGCGGCCGAGTCGGTGGTCGTAGAGCACGAACTCGCGGGCGAGGCAGAACCACGCGTCCGGCCCGGTCGCCTGATGGACTTCCGCGCCGATGGTGAGCGCCTTCAGCTCGTAGCCGAAGTAGCCGACGAAGCCGCCCTTGAACGGCATCGGCCAGTCCGGGCGCGCCTCCACCTCGACCGAGGACAGGATCTCCCCCAGCAGCGTGAACAGGTCGCCGGACACCTCCTCGCGGCAACGGTCGCCGTCGAGGGTGAGCGATCTGGTGGCGAGGTGGTAACGGAGCACGACGGAGCCCGGCCCGGTCGCGGCACCCATGATGGAATACCGCGCCCCCGGTCGGTCGCTGTGCTCCGAATCGAGCCAGAACACGTTGGGCCGGTTGGCATAGCGGGACTCGAACAGTTCCTCCGGCGGCATCGGCGTCTCGACGAGCGAGGCGTGCAACCGCAGCTGCCCCACCCCACCCACCTTGCGGAACGCCGTCACGGCCGGGGAGTCGCTGAGGTCCTGGTCGGTCGCGGCGTCGGTGCCGCCGGCGTGCCAGTTCGCGGCGAGCCGGACGAAGTTGGTCAGTACGGTGTGGCCGCCCTGGGTGTCGATCGACTCGGGATGGAACTGGACACCCCACAGTGGACGGTCGCGGTGCGCGAAGGCCATCACGAGGCCGTCCCCGGTCCAGGCGGTGACCTCCAGTTCGTCCGGCAGGTCGACAAGGACGAGGGAGTGGTAGCGAACGACGGGCAGGTCCTGGGGCAGGCCGTCGAAAAGGCCGGTGCCGGTGTGTTTGATCGTGTCCACGATGCCGTGGGCCGGTTCCGGTGCGCGCACGGTGCGTGCCCCGAAGTACTCGCCGATCCCCTGGTGGCCGAGGCAGACTCCGAGGATCGGCAGCCCCGCGCGTGCGATGACCTCGCGGCACACGCCGAAGTCCTCGGCCTGCGACGGTCGTCCCGGCCCCGGCGAGATGACCACGGCCTGCACCTCGTCCAGCGGCAGCCCGTCGATGGGCACGGTGTTCGGCACGACGGTCGGCCAGGTTCCGGTGACCTCGTAGAGGTACTGCGCGATGTTGAGGGTGAAGGAGTCGAAATTGTCGATGAGTAATACCTTCATCGCAGGGCCTTGCCGCTCAACTCGGCCATCAGGACGTCTTCCTGAACGCAGGTCTCGGCGATGATGCGGCGGTAGAGGTCGTCGAAGTAGTCCTCCGGCAACCCGTGCACCGCGGCGTGTTGGCGCGCCCGGTCCACGACGAGGTTCACCCGGGAGGACTGCATCATGGGGATGTCGTGATCGGCCTTGAGGCGTGCGATGTCAAGGCAGATCGTCATGCGCCGGACGAGCAGTTCGAGAATCTCCCGGTCGACATCGTCGAGTTGGTGGCGTAGCGGTGCGAGGATGGTGCTCGCGTCCGCGGTTGCGGTTGGCTGTGCGTCACTCATGGCCGTCCCCGATGTGTACGAAGAATCCGACTTTTCCTCGGCTGGTCGTGTAGGGCGGTCGCCGCGTTTCCACGGTCAGTCCGGCGAACCGGGCCGAAGAGACCACCCTGCGCAGGATCTGGTGTCCGTGCAGTGCGTCCAGCGCGGTGCCGGGGCTGATGCCGGCGAGCGCGGGACCGGTCAACAGCAGGGTGACCGAGCCGGCCTCGCCTGCCGTCACCACCTGGTAGCGTGCGTCGGTCGCCACGCCGAGCGGGGCGAGCGCGACGTCGAACATCTCACGGGTGACCAGCGTGCCGCCGATGTTGGCGGAGGTGGCGTCGCGCCCGCAGATGCGCAGCAGCCGGGCACCCGAACCGCAGTCGCAGATCCCGTTGGGCGGCAACAGCGTTGCGCGGTCCCCCACCAGGTAGCGCACCAGGGCGGCGCCGGTCTCGGTGAGCACCGTGACGACCAGCGCGCCCTCGTCCCCGTCCGGCAGCGGCCTGCCGTGTTCGTCGACGACCTCGGCGATCACCACGTCCTCGTGCACATGGTGGTCGGACCCGGCCAACTGTCCACATTGGAATCCGATGGGACCGGTCTCGGTCGTGCTGTAGGCGAAGGACCGCACCGCTGGCCCCGCGTCGGCGATGTCCCGCGCGGCGGTGAAGCTCATCCGGTCGCCGAGATAGAAGACCGTGCGCAGCGCGGCCACCGCACCGGGAACAGTGGTGTAGAGGTGTTCCAGGTAGCTGGGTGTCGCGACGATGGCCTCGACGCCGAGGTCGGCGATGAGGTCGGCGATGTGCGCGTCGGCCATCCCGCTGCCGGTGGGCAGCAGAGCGGCCCCCCGACGACCCAGTGTCGCGTCGACGAAACCGAAACCGCCGAACAGGTCTCCCGGCGTGAGCGCGTTGATGACGAACGGGTTGTCGCTCAGGCCGTCCCAACAGATGCCGCGAGCGCCGATCGCCTCGACCTGCTCGTTGAACACGCGTTCGTGCAGCAGTGTCCGAACGCGACCGGACGATCCGCTGGAGCGAAGGGCGAGCCGCACCGCGCCGGTGCTGATCCGGTTGGGCGCCTGCGGGTTCGACCCCCATTCGGCCAGTTGTTCCCGTGTCATCAACGGCGCGTCGGACAGCAGGGCCGGGTCGAGGGCGTCCGCGTACTCGCGGACCGCCTTACAGGTCTCCGAGCGCAGCACGGCGGCGCGCATCCGCGCCAGGTTGTCCGCCTGTACCGCCTCGATACTCCCCCGGTCCCCGGTCAGGTCGACCAGTTTCACGTCCGCTCCCATTCGATGCCGATCAACTCGGCGGCCCGCGCCGCCGTGTTCCGCGCCGCGGTCGGCGTGTCACCGACCGCGACCACCTCGCCGAGCCGATCCCAACTGGCCCCGGCGAGGCCGACCGCATCGCCCTCCCCCGCCCACATCACCGCCGACTGGACGCCCTCGACCGCAAGGGCCCGCTCGATGCCGCCGATCGAGACGATCCGGCCGGCGGCTGGCGCGGTGAGATACACCTTGGCCGCGGCGGGGGCGACCGGGGCGACGGTTGCCGGCACGGGCAGCCCGGTGAAGTGCGCGATCATCCCGGCCTCGATGTCCCAGCCGGTGACCAGTCGGGCCAGCGCGGGAATCTCGTCGCCGCCGGTCCTGGCGTGCGACTCGATCAGGTGCACTCCCGCCGCGCCGACGATCACCTCGGTGTGTGCCGGTCCTTCCCGCAGGCCGACGGCATCGAGCAGGCCGGTGACCTTCTCGACGATCTCGGCGCGCTGCCCCTCGGTGACGGCGGCCGGGACGACATGCCCGATCTCCACGAAGGCCGCGTCGATGCTCTTGCCGACCAGCGCGCAGACCTCGTGGCGGCCGTCGCGGGTGAAGGTCTCCACGCTGTACTCGGCGCCCGCGAAGAACGGTTCGGCGAGGTAGCCGGTGACCGGCAGGACCTCGTGGAAGCGGTGCTGATTGCCCAGTGCCGCGCGGGCCCGCGCCCAGGCGCCTTCGACCTCGGCGGGCGCATCGACGCGGATGACGCCGATGCTTGCGGAGCCGTCCCGTGGCTTGAGGATCAGCGGAAACCCGCTCGACGCGCCGAACGTGGCGATGTCGTGCACCGAGGTCACCTCCGTCCACGCGGTGCGCAGGGACGCGTCGCCGTCCAGTGCCTGCCGGGTCGCGACCTTGTCCCGCAGGATCGCGGCAACGTGCTTGCCCGGCGCGCGCAGACCGAGGTCCAGCGCGATCTGTTCGGCCGCCACCGAGGCCGGTTCGTGGTTGCTGAGCACCCCGGCGAACCCGAAGCGCTCGTGCAGTTTCCTGGCCAGCCGGACCGTTGCCGCGGTGTCCAGAAAGTCGATCCGCTCGGTGTGCCGGCACAGTTCGGCCAGTTCCGGATGGGCCATGCTCGGCGCCTGCAACTGCACGACGTCGAGGCCGAGACCGCGTGTCTTGTCGACGATCCGGCGGCTGCCGCTGAGCAGCAGCAGCACCGGTCGCGCTCGGTCACTCATGCCACGTTCTCCCTCAGCAGCGGGGTACGACGGGCCAGTTCGACGCCGAAGCGCATGCCGAAGCTGGCCAGCAGGAACAACACGCCGAGCGTCAACCAGCCCCAGGGGCCGTTGCTGAGCACCAGCCAGGTGAGCAGCAGCGGGCCGACCGCCTCCGACAAGGTCGTGCCCATGCCGAAGAAGCCCTGGTACTGGCCGTAGCGGCCACTGGGCACCAGCCGGAAGCTGATCTCGGTCATGCTGGTCGTCTGGCGCATCTCGCCGAAGGTCAGCATGGCCACCGCCGCCAGCAGCACGACGCAGGCCAGCCACGGTGCTCGCGGGGTGCCGGAAAGCGCGTACAGCGCCATCCCGGCGAACAGCAGCAGGCCGGCGATCCGCAGCGACCGCACTGCCGCGTCGACGCCGTCGATGCGCTTGGCCGTGCGGTACTGCAACAACACCACGAGCGCGGTGTTGACGACGAACACCGCGGCCACGCTCCAGGCCGGCGCGCTGGTGTGCCCGACGATCCACAGCGGCAGCGCCACGTCGATGAGCGGGACGTGCAGGGTCAGCAGCGCGTTGAGCGCGCTCACCACGACATACCCGGAATCGCGGAACACGCCGAGCGCCGAGGGGCTCGGCTCGTCGGCCGAACCGCTCGGCGCCTGCGCAACCGTTCGCGCAACCGCCCGCGCACCCGTTCCCGGCACGGCGAGCAGCAGCAGCGCGGCGAGCAGGAAGCTGGCCGCGTCACCGGCGAAGGCGAACCGGAACCCGGTCGGCGTGTCGTCGGCGATCACCAGCGCGCCGAGACCGGCCCCCAGCGCCAGACCCGCGTTGGACACCGCGACCAGCGCGGCGCGCACCCTGGTGCGCCGGTCCGCGGCGAAGATCCGGCCGACCATGGCGGACCGGGCCGAGTAGGTGCCCTGGGTGCAGATCGCCAGTACGCACGCGGCCACCGCGAACACCGCGACCCCGGAGACGACCACGTAGACCGCGACGGACAGCCCGGACAACACGATCATGACCATCGAAACGGTCCTGGCGTCGAACCGGTCGGCAAGGTGCCCGACCGGCACCCCCAACGGCATCGCCAGCAGCCACGACCCGGTCAGCACCGCGCCGTAGACGATCGGGCTCAGCCCGACGATACGGGTGAAGTACAGCGCGGCGCAGACGTAGAAGATCCCGTCGCCGGCATAGGTGACCAGGTAGGACGCTGCCAGTGGGCGCAGCGCCGGTCCCAGCCCCGCCGGGGCCGGCGCGGTCGCGAGGTCGTCAGTCATGGGCGTCGTCCCCGGCGCCGGTGTGGTAACCACCGACCTCTTCCAACGTGCGTGCCAGCAGCTCGATGTCCTGCGCCGAGTGCAGTGCGGAGATCGCGAACCGCAGCAGCGAGTGGCCGCGTTCCACCGTCGGGTAGAACGCGGGCAGCATGACGATGCCGCGCTCGCGCAGCAGCCGGGTGGTGCGCAGACCGGCTTCCTCGGTGTCGAACGTGGCGCCGCGCGAGGGGGAACGCAGACCGGCGTTGACGAGTTTGCCGCCGGTCAGCCGGTCCAGCTGCTCGGTGTTCGCCCACAGGCCCTGCTGAAGTTCGCCGAGCGAGCCGCGCACGTGCAGTTGGGCGGCGGCCACGTTGGCCGCCATCATCGGGACCATCACCGAGTGCCCGAACACCAGCGGATTGGCCAGTTTGCGGACCACGGTGATGTCCTCGGCGTCGGCGGCGAGCAGGAATCCGCCGGAGCCGCCGAACCCCTTGGACAGCGAACCGGCCATGATGACGTTGGCCGGCAGCCGGTCACCGAGGGCGTGGAAGGCGTAGCCGCCGCCCGTCGAACCTTCGATGGAGATGCCGTGCGCGTCGTCGACGTAGAGGTAGCCACCTGCCTCGGCCAGCAGCGCGGCCAGTCCGGCGACCGGCACCAGCCCGCTCATCGAGCCGACGCCGTCGACGAGCAGGATCGGCACCCGGCCCTCGGCGCTCGCCTCGGCCAGCTCGGCGCGTACCGCGTCCAGATCCTGCGCGGCCACCCTGCGCACCGAGCCGAACTGCTCGAAGATGCCGCGCAGCACCTGCATCGAGGCGTGCGCGGTGCGGTCGAGCAGGAACCGAGGTTCGCCGGGCACCGGATAGCTGGGCAGCGACCCGGAGGCCAGCAGCGGCAGCACGCCGAGGTGCACGTTGCTGGTCGAGGTGAACACGCACGGCGCGGCGCCGGAGTAGATCCGGCCGAGCAGCTCCTCCAGTTCGGGCAGGTAACGCGGACGCATCCGGTTGCGCGATGAGGAGAGGTGCACGCCGAAGGTCCTGGTCGCCTCGACCACCGCGGCGCTGAGGTCCGGATGCGATTCGAGGCCGAGGTAGGAGCAGGAGACGAACTCGGTGACCCAGGAACCGTCGACGAGCTGGATGCGCTTGCCGTCGCGGGCGGTCACCGTATGTCCGGTCAGACCTTCGGCGAAGCACTGGTCCAGTGCAGATGACGTGGCGTCCCTGCGGTTGGCCAGCCAGTTCGGGCGGTTGAGGGTGTTGGCGGTCATGAGGTCCTCTCAGCGGCTCGGGCATCAGCTCGGGCAGTGACTCCGGTATCAGCTCGGGCATCGACTCGTGGCTCGACTCCGGCACTGGCACCAGCTCTGGCACTGGCTCGGGCCGTGGTGATCCTCGGTTCACCCGCGGAGTCGTTCGCGGTGCTCAGATCGGTGAAACCGGCCGCGGCGAGTACCTGGCGCACCGGTTCGGGCTGGCGGCGGTCGTGCTCGACGGCCAACCACCCGCCGGGCCGCAGGCTCCGCAGCGCGTGGGCGGCGATGACCCGGATCAGGTCGAGGCCGTCGGCGCCGGCGTAGATGGCGTCCTTCGGCTGGTGGTCGGCCCATTCCGGGAGCAGCTTGATACTCGGCTGCACGTAGGGCGGGTTGGCGGTGATCAGATCGACGTCCCGGTACTCGTCGAGGCAGCCCGGTTGGCACAGGTCGGCGACGTGCACCCGCACCGGTCCGGTCGAGACGGCGTAGCGGGCCACGTTGCGCCGCAGGTACCGCACCGCGGTGTCGGCCCGCTCGACGCAGACCACCCGCAGGTCCGGGCGGCGCCGCGCGATCGCAAGGCCCAGCGCACCGACCCCGGAACACAGGTCGAGCACGAGGCCACCCTCCGGCACGACGCCTGCGCCGGTGGCCCAGTCGACAACGGCGAGACTTTCGGCGCGTGGCACGAAAACCCCGCTCCCGACGGCAAGGCGCAGCCGGTCGAAGGCCACGTCGCCGGTGATGTGGCCCAACGGAATGCGCGCGCACCGCTCCTGCACCGCGACCTCGAACTCGGCCAGCGCCGCGGCGGGATCGGCAGGCCCGAGGAACCGTTCGGCCAGCGCGACGAGGTCGCCGTCCGGGTCCCAGACGCCGGCGGCCACCAGTCGCTGCCGAGCAAGGCCGAGCAGTTCCTCGCGATCGGTCGCGGTCACGACCACGCCGCGTAGTAGCGAGTGAGCGCGGCCCGGATGTCCTCACTCATCGCCGCGACCAATTCCGGCGGCGGGGTGAACCGGGGATGCAGTTCCTCGACGAGTCCGCTGTAGAAGCGGCGCAGGTGCCGTTCCATCCTCGGCGGCCATTCCGGCACCACCTTCCACCGGTTTTCCCAGCCGGTGGCGAGCATGTGCTCGACCGCGGTGTTCACCACCTGTTCCCGGCCGCTGACCGACAGCGGCTCGCGAACCGGGGCGAAGGACCCGAGGAAGGTCAGTTCGCTGGTCTTGCCCTCGATGCCGTTGGCGACGTGCTGGGCGAGCAGCGGTGACTGGTGCAGCCCATCCCGATAGGTCCCGGTGGCCAGCCACAGTCCGTCGAGGCCTACCGATCCGATCAGCGGAAAGCCGTCCATCGGCACCGGACGGTTGCCGACCTGAACGGCCAGCAGATCGGCTTCGCACAGGTTGGTGTGCAGCTGGTCGACGGCGCAGCCCAGCAGGAACTGGAGATCGCCGACCGCGGCGAACTTACGGGGCGATGAGGAGATGATGTTCGTCGCGCCCACGTACAGCGTGCCGTCGCCGCGCGGTACACAGTGCAGTCCGCAGGCGAAGGCGCGGTTGGGGGTGCGGATCACCGAACCGGGCAGTTTGCGGTCCTCGGTCCGCAGCAGCGCCGAGACGCCATAGCCGCTGACCATCGGAGGGATGCGCCGACGCAGGTCGTCGAGTTGGTCCAACAGCTCCAGCGAACGAGCGCCTGCCGCGACCACGATGTGGTCGGCCCGCAGTATCTCGCCGTCGTCCAGCTCGACGCCGCAGGCCCGGTCGGCCTCGACGATCACGGTGCGGGCCTGCGCGTCGACAATCCGGCCGCCCTCGTTGATCAGGGCGGCGTCGAGCTTGCGCAGCAGGCGATGCGAGTCGACCGCGTGCTCGCCGGGGATGAAAAGGCCGCGCAGTGCCCGAGCGAGATCCTCGGGCTTGAGCCAGTCCATGTCCTGCGGGTCGAGGTTCTCGTACGGTTCCTCGTACTCCGCCAAAGTGGCCTCGATGGCCCGATAGCCGCCCGTGTCGACGGCGGCCGAGCCGGTGGTGTTGAGCACGACGACGGTGCCGTCGGCGGTGAACAGCGTCTGCTCGTCGCCGGAGCTGGCGGACAGCTGCTCGTCCCACTTGGGCCAGTACTGCCGGGCACGATGATCCATGTCCAGCTTGGCCCGGCCGTGTTCGCTGGCCAGTAGGGACGGGGTCACCTCGCCGAAGCAACCGAGCATGGCGCCGGCAGCACGCGAGGCCGCGTACGGCCGCTGCGCCGATCCGACCCTGGCAACGTCAAATCCTCGCCTGCGCAACTCAACCGCGATGGAGCCCCCGATCGCACCGTTTCCGATGACGATGACGTCCTGGGTGGTGTTCGAACGCACGACCTTCTCCCGTCAGACCGACCCCACATCGGTCGAGTTGGATTCGCATCCGGTTTGGCTCCGGGCCTGCCACCGCATTGTGGCCGAACGCCCACGACATGCTGCGCGAGCGCGCAGACAACATCTGGTCCGTGCGGTGAACGCGGCACCCCCAGCCGCGTTCACCGCACGGACCAAGGCTAATCATGCGTGACCGGCTGGACTGAGCCTTTTAGCACCAGCTAAAACCACGAACTCAGACCGGCCAACTGCGCGTGTCCGGTCGTGCGCTGCGGATAAGGTCCTCCCCAAGCCCGTTGAGCGAATGCACGACGCTGCGCCCCTGACGGCGGCTGGTCACCAGTCCGCAGTTACGCAGCACACCCACATGCTGACTGATCGCACCCGGTGTGACGCCGACGAGGGCGGCGAGTTCGGCGGTGGAATGCGGCGTGCGCAAGGCCTGCAACACCCTGGCCCGCACGCCACCGAGCAGCGCACCGAGCGCCGACTCGGCGTCGGATCGGGCCGGGGCCCACAGTTCGGGCGCACCCGGCATCGGATAGATGACCATGGGGTCCAGTGGCGGAACCATGGTGAGCACCTCAGGACGGCAGAACACGCTGGGCACCAGGACCAGCCCCCGCCCACCCATGTCGGTCGCGTAGTCGTACCGGGTGTGGACCGCGATGCGGTCCTCCTGCCAGCTGACCTTCTCGTTCAACGACGAGAAGACGGTGGCGATACCGGACTTCTCGGTAATCTGCATCCGGCCGCGCACATCGGTCAGCAGCCGGTCCTCCATCCGTTGCCAGTACGGTTCCACCGCCGCCTGCCAGTACTGGCGAAGCAGATCGAGGATGTCGCCGAGCGCACGCTCGGGAGACTCGATCATCCTGCGGTGGATCGGCGCCGCGGCGGTCTTCCACTTCGTGGGCGTCATCGGATCGGTCGCCATCCAGCTGACCTCGTCGACGAGGTCGGCAGGGTCGGTGGCGCGGATCATCTCCAACTGCCGATCGAGACCGATGGCACCCGCGCTCGGCGGTGGCGTGAGAAAGTCGGGGATGTACCCGGTAGGTGGGATCAGCGCTCGCAATGCCCGGAAATCGGTGCGGCGAAGCGTCGGGACGACCTCGTCGATCCATCGCTGATGCGGTGTTCGCCCCTGCGAGGTCCCCAGCATTCGGATGCTCAGTACCGCCTCCCCAACGGGAGACGGCGCGAATCTGATCTGGCTGATGTCCTCGACGCTGGCCGCGTAAGTGATCATCTACGGTCCCCAGTTCCGACTGCCACATACTCAGCTTTCGTCACCGTATCGGATGCGATGAGAGGCCGGCGGCGTTGCCGGCAGTCAGCACCGTCAGCGGCGCAGATCCTTCGCGAGCCCGGCATAGACGTACTCACTACCCCACCGGCCGTCGATGGTGAGATCGTTCTCGACAAGGTGCGCCTCGCGCCGCAGACCGAGCCGCTCACACAGCCGGACCGACGCGGAGTTCTCGACATCCAGCCGCGCGTACAACCGGTGGGCGCCGAGGTCGTCGAACGCGGCCACCGCAAGTGCGCGTGCGGCCTCCGTCGCGTATCCCTGCCGCTCGTTGTTCGGGTGCAGAACCCAGCCGATCTCCATCTGGCGAGCCTGCGTGCCGGCCAGCGTCACCACGACTTCGCCGAGCACACCGGGCTGGTCGCGTCGGCAGATGGCCAGCGTCTGCGAAGCACCGTCGGTGTCCCAGTCGGGCGTCCGCCGCGCGGCGATGATCTCGGCGCAGCGCTCCCGCGTCCTCGCCGGCCGGTACAGATAACGCGCGACCTCGTCGAGTCCCTGATAGGAATACATGTCATCGACATCGTCCGCGGTGAAGGGCCGCAGAAGCAGCCGCTCGGTCAGTATCGGCAGCGACAGGGACCGAGGTCCGGGCTGCACAGGCGCGCTCGACATAGGGTTCGGACGATACCAGCCCGTGGGCACCTCACTCCGAGGTTTTCGCCAACCTGCCACCATCTCGCCTTGCACACCGAGATTGCCGGGCGATGCCGTGCGGGTTACCGGAAACCGAAGAACCCGCGGACCCTGGGTTTCGTCCTGGGTCGGCGGGCTCTTCGGTCTTCGGGGCGACGAGGGCGCGGCTGCTATCCCTTGGCCGCCAAGGTGGTCAGGGTCACAGTGCGCTGCCCGCGGACCGGTCCGCACGGCGGCACAGCAGGTCGTACTGGCAGGCGAGTTCCTCCGACTGGTCCTCGTACCGCCGCTTGAGATCAAGATGCGGACGGACGCTGTCGCTGTAGTGGCGCAGGTCCTCCTGTTCGAGGGAGCCGTCGCGGAACGCCGTCCAGAACACCAGCAGGGCACTGACCACGAGCACGACGGCGACCAGCACCGCCAGCAGCGTCGCCAACTCGTCCAAGCCGCTGAGCACACCCTCCGTGTCGACCCGGACAAACATCACCACGCCCATCAAGCCGACAAGAAGCCCGACGGTGACCAGATTGGCCTTCGCGCCGACCGACAACTCCGCCCAGTCCAGCTGACGGCGCTTGTTCTTGTGCTGCCGCTGGTTGTGGCCGAGGTGGTGCAACGCCACCGCGGCACCGCCGGTGGCCAGCACCGAAACGACGACGCTGATCAACAGCGGGAGGCCGACCGGGTTCGTCCAGTCCACGTTGAACACCGAACTGGCCAGCCACAACATGATCGGCAGATCCACTACGGCCACGGCGATGAAGGTCAGCCACCTGATCAGCCGCGAAACCCTGCGGTGCCGGTGGTTCCCGAGAGCCTGCGCCGTGTCGATCTGCTCTTCCAGTTCCGAGGCCCGGCGCCTGGCCTCGGCAACGGTCAGGTTCTGCCCGTGCGGTCCGATCACGATCTGATCGAGTACGCGGCCGGCGAGGTAGCGCCGCTCCTGGATCTGGGCGAGTATCCGGTCTGCCGTGACAGAGGACATCGCTTCGGCGAAGCCGCCGTCGGGGCGACGTGGCACCGGGACGTTGCTGGGACGATCGTAGTTGGCCATGACGTGCCTCCTGTCCTGTTCACCGGGCTGTCAGTACGTGATCACGACCCGTCGCATCGTGCTGGCGACCTGCTCGTCGAACTGGCCGTTGATCATCGCGGTCACCCCTTGTTGCGTGCCGATCCCGGCCACCGAGATCGGTTCGGTCACCCCGTCGGTGGCCAGCGCGGCGGCGACGGTCTTGGCTCGCAGCAGGGCGAGTGCGGTGCGGCCCTGATCGGTGGAGCCGGGCGGATCGGCCGCGTAGCCGGTCACGGTGACGGCGGCGCCGGGCCGCGCGGCGAGCCGAGCGACGATGCTGTCCGCGATCGAGGAGAGCAGATCGTGTGCGGGCGGCGTCAACGCGGCCGAGTTGCCGGCGAATCCCAGGGCCCCGTCCGACACCGTGGTGTTCACCTGACCGTTCGGTCCGACGACCGATGTCACGTCGGGAACCGGGACGACCGGGGTGGCCACGGTGGCCATGGGACGCACGGCGGGAATCCGGCTCTGGTCGATCTCGCAGGACAGTGCGCCGGCCGCCCGGCAGATCGCCTGCCAGTAGCGGGTCAAGGTGTCCAGCTGCGGATCGGGCAGCGGCGGCTGGTCGCCCGCGACCGCGCCGAGGCCGGTGAACAGCACATGCCAGCCCGCCAGTTTGGGCAACAGATCGCGCGCCGCGAGCTGCTTTGCCACGGTTGCCGGGTCGGCATTCCAGCCGACCTGCCGGAGATCCAGCCCGCCGCTGGTACTCAGGCCGTTGCTGACCACGATCAGCGTGCCCGCGTGGACGCCCCGGACCGCCGCGCTCACGCCGTTGAGCAGATCGAGCCCGGGCCGGGTCGCGGTCACCGAGGCGACCACGCCGGTCACGTCGCGTACGTTCTGGTTGATCAGTGACTGCCGGGACAGGCCGTGCTCGACAGAGCCGTCGGCGCGGCGCGGGGTCAGCGTGATCGACCGGTCGATCGTGCCATCCGCGGACGACACGGTCGCCAGACTGCTGCGGCCATCGGCCCCCGCACCGACATTCGTGCTGTTCGCGGCGGTGACCAGGACATCGAGAGCGGACTGGGTGAGCGTCGGTTTCGGCTCATTGGCCGTGCCGCTGACGACGATGACCACCTGATCACCGTCGCCGCCGGCCGATCCGGCCGACAGCGAACACGACGCCAGCATGGTGACACAGGCCAGTGGCACGAGAAGCGGTGCGAACTTACGCTTCGAGACGTCAATTGCCACGAAACGTGCTGCTCGCGGGGGTGAATCTGTCCTTACGGCCATGATGACCTCCTTGGACCAGCAGGGCCAGTGTGGCATTTGCCGAATCCGAGCGTCAATTGCCGTTACAGACCTGAGGCTGGCGGTGGCTGACCGACGGATTTCGGGCCACTTACGCTGCGTGTCGAGGAGGATTACTGCCGTCACGATTAGGTAGTGTTCTAGATGGCTGAACGTAGGGGCTTGATTCCAGCCGGTTCGACCCTACAATGCCAAGATCACGGCAATAGCCGGGTCCTTCACTCGGTCGGCGTAACGAACACGGCAACAGCATCGATGGCAACTGACGTCAGCATCGGAGGTGACCAAGCGATGGTGATGCCGGACCCCGCTGTGGTCGAAGGCGTCCGAAGTGTCCTGCTGAAACTTCGGACGCACACCGGCCTGACCGAGGACCGGCTACGTGCCACCGAGGTCGACGTCGACGTCCTGGCGAACCTGCCGGCCGTGCGCGTGGTCACCGAGACCGGGGTACCGGTCGAGCAGGCAATCGTGCAGGTCGTCGCGGGTCTGGTCGATCAACTGGACACGAACGACCTGATCATCGTGGACGTCACCCTGGCCCTCGGCGTGCTCCGTGGCAGGGTCGGCGAGAACGCTCTGTTCGCCGACCTCTACGCGGCCGAACTCAGCGCGCGACGGGAAGCGTTGGCAAGGCATTGGGTGCGGTTGCACCAACTGCTGGGTGTCGCGACCGATCCCACCCGACTCACCGTACGCAGCCTGCGCGGTCCGATCGAGGCCAACGCGCTGGGGGCACTTGCCGCCCGCTGCGTCGACACCGCCGCCGGACCCGAGGCAGACCCAAGACGGCACGAAGCGGTCGTGCCGACGGCGCGGCCGGACCACGACAAGTCGGTCGTCATCGTCGGCGGGGCGGTGATGGACCACATCTACGTGGTCGACCGCATCCCCACGCCCAACACCTCCGCCGCCGCGCTGTCGCGGGACGAGCATCCTGGCGGCAAAGGGCTCAATCTCGCGGTCGCCGGTGCCAAACTCGGGCTGGCCACCCGCCTGATCGCGGCCGTCGGTAAGGACGAGAACGCACAGCGGATCCTGGAGTACATGGGGTCGGAGAGTCTGCCGACCGATCTGATCAAGCAGATACCGAACGTGCGCACACCGGTGACCACGGTTCAGGTCACCGAAGCGGGCGAGAGCAGCACGACCGGCTGGAAGAACGAGGCAGAGGTCCGGCACACCGTGGCCGAACTGCGTGAACTGCGGTCCGTGCTGCGGAAAGCCGATGCGGTGCTGGTCACCTTCGAGCCTGCGCCCGACGAGGTGCTGTGGGCACTGAAAACGGCGTCCTCGGTGACAAAACCTGGCCATCTGCTGCTGGTCCAACCGTCGCCGCCGATGGATTCGCCGCAGCGGCTGTACGGGTACCTGTCCTCGGTGAACTATCTGGTCGGCACCGAATGGGAACTCCGCAGCCTCCTGCCCGCCATAGCACCTGATGTGAAATTCGACGATGTCGCCCAGCAGTTGCTGAATCTCGGTGTGCAGGCCGTCTGCGTTGTCGAGCGACTGCTGTGCCGACTCTGGACAAAGGACCGTTCCACCGAGATACCGGCACCATCGGTGGCGGTCAACGACAAACCAGGCGCGCGTGAGGCATTTTCCGCAGCGCTGATCTACCGACTTCTCGAAATCGGTCATGACCTCAGTACGGCGACATTGGACTGGGCGACAGCAGCCATGGCGACGAACGTCTCTCTCGACGAGATAACCGATTCCATGCCCGAGGCCACCGATGTCGACGAACTCCTGAAAATCAACCAATCTCGGAGTAGGTAACATGGCCGCCGAACCTTCCATCCGACATGCGCTGTCCAGGCCCGATGGCGCATTCGAGGTTGTCGTGCTGAACAAGGCCGACGACCGGATGAATCCCACCTGCGCCGCCGTTTTCGGCCAACCGACCGACGACTGCCTGGTCCGGGTGCACTCACGATGCACCTACGGCGAGATCTTCGGCTCCGACAACTGCGACTGCCGGGCACAGTTGGAGCGTTCGATCGAATTGCTCCGCGAGCAGGGCGGCGTGCTCATCTATCTCGACCAGGAAGGCAGGGGCGCCGGCCTCGCCGCCAAAGCGCGGGGCTACCAGATTTCGCACGAACTCAACCTGGACACCTTCGCCAGTTACGCACACCTGGGCATACCGGCCGACTCACGTTCCTATGAGGACGCGGCCAGCCTCCTCGCCCAACTGAACCTGCGCAGTGTGCGACTGCTGACGAACAATCCGGCCAAGGTCAGCGCGCTTCGGAAGGCCGGCATCAACGTCAAGCGCGAGACGCTGTTGGAGGACGTTCCCAGCGAATACGCGTTGAACTACCTGCTGGCCAAGGAACAACATGGACACATCTTCGTCTCCCCCGCCCGCGATGAGGTCCCCCAGGCCTGACAAACCCCCGGCGTCGAATCCGATGAGCGGCGAACTCGTCACCCTTCTGCCAGCGCTCGAACCGCGCGGCGCTGTGCCCGGCGTTTGCCAGTGCCCGCCACCACACCAAGATCGCCAGCACGTCCGGCTTGGTCGGGTCAGTCGTGATCGACGCCTCGGAAGTCATGCGCTGCCGCCCTGCTGCCCATGATCGACGTGGCTAAGATGGCGCAACTGTCGTTCACCGACACCGAGCGTCCCGACTTCGTCATCAACGACGAGAACACCGCGAAACTGGCTGACATGTTTACCCAGAGCCGCCGATGACCTGGCTGGACCCCGACCAGTTCGGGGACGCGGTGATGGACTACGTGCGCACCGCGTTCCGGTGGGAATGCCAAGGTACGTACCGGGAACCGTCCGAGAACGGCCCGATCCAAGCCTGGCGCGACGGCCGAGTCGACGAGGCGTACTCCCGTCGCCCCTGGTTGGACGAGATCCGGCAGATCCGCGAGCAGGGACGCCTGTGGCAGCGGGTGCGGATGCTCACCGAACCGGTGTCCGAGTACCTCCGATGGATGCTCGACACCACGCACCTCAACATCGAGGCCGGTGAAGACATCCGTTGGCTTGCCGAATCACGTGCTCACCAGTTACGGATGCCGGACTACGACTTCTACCTGCTCGACGACGCGCGGGTGCTCCGACTGCACTTCGGTGAGCACGGCGTGGCCGGCGCGGACACGACGACCGACCCGGACGAGGTAACGCAGCATCGCCGCTGGCGTGAACTAGCCTGGGATGCCGCCACCCCGCACGACGAATACCGCCGTAAGGACGCCAACGCCTCGTGAGCATCTCAGCCGGGCGCCTCGCCCTCGGTGACCGCCTCCGCCAGTACCGCATGACCGCCGGCCTGTCCGGGTCGGAGTTGGCGAGGCGCCTCGGTTGGCAGAACAGCAAGGTCTCCCGCATCGAGCTTGCCCGCCAGGGCGTCACCGATGCCGACATCACCGCCTGGTGCGGCCCCTGCCAGATCTCCGACGACGAAGCGGCGGCGCTGCACGACGAACTTCGGGCCATCCGGATGGAGGAAGCCCGGCTGTCCGGTGCGCTCCGCGCTGGGCACGCCGCCGTCCAGCAAGAGGTAGCCGACCGCGAGGCGCAGGCCACCAGCATCCGGGTGTTCGATCACGCCGTGGTTCCAGGCCTCGCACAGACACCCGAATACGCTCGCCAACTGTTCATCCGGTTGGCCGAATTGCATGACACTCCGCGCGATGCCGACGCGGCCGTGGCGGTGCGCATGAGCCGCCAGCAGGTGCTGTACGACCCGAACCGACAGGTCGAGATGCTGATCACCGAAGCGGCACTGCGCTACCCACCGTGCACAAAGGAGGCGATGGCCGGCCAGATCGATCGGCTCCTCGGCTTGGCGAGCCAGTCGACCGTGTGGTTCGGCATCATCCCGCTTGACACGCCGTTGGCGGTGCTGCCACTACACGGGTTCTGGATCTTCGATGATTCGCTGGCGACCGCCGAGATCCTCAACACCGAGATGGCTACCACGGACCCGACAGACGTGGCGCTCTATCGGAAGGTGTTCGACGAACTCAAGGCCGCGGCCGTCACTCAGGACCGGGCACGACAAGTCCTGTTGCGACTTGCCGCCCAGGTTTCACCTGGCTGATCACTCGCACTCGCCGATCGTCGCCCTCTGGCCCAATTGCTCGGTCCCCGCTAATATCGTTGGCAGATACTTTCCCGCATTGTGGAGTGGCGTAGCGCATCACGGCTCGGCATGCACGCCGTGGTCCACGGGTTGTCCCCGGTCAAACAGGTGGCGTAACACCCGCGTAACACATGGGAAATGTGTTGGACATGGCCGGCCGCGACCGTCACGACGATTGTTTTCGTCGTGAGGAGAAGCCCGATGACCAGCGCCAGGACAACGGCATCCGCCGGGGCAGGCCCGGTACGCCGATTACGGGCGGACCGGGCCCGGCAGGTTGCCGATGTACTGCACCAACAGGTCATTCAGGGTGCGTTCGCCACCGGCGTGCTACCGGACGAGCGACTGCTGGCCGCGGAGTTCGCTGCCTCGCGCAACACGGTTCGGCAGGCGCTGGACATCCTGCGCGAGGAACGCCTCATCGACCGGGTTCCCGGCATCGGCACCGTGGTGCTCAACGAGAAGTACACGCACGGCCTCAACAAGCTCACCGGCCTTGCCGAAACGCTCGGCGACTACGGCGTGGTCAGCAACGAGATCAGGGTCGCCACCCAGGTCCGGCCGCCGACCTCGGTGGCCCGGCGGCTACAGGTGCCCGTCGACGAGCAGGTCGTCTACATCGAGCAGTTGCGACGACTGGGTGAACTGCCGCTGTCATTGGATCTTACCTATCTCGTGCCCGATATCGGCCTGCCACTACTGGATGCCGACCTACGTGACAATGATATTTTCGCGTTGATCGAGCAGATTTCCGGCCACGCGCTCGGTACCGCGGAAATTGGTATCGAAGCCATGAACGCGGACTCGCATTCGGCCGCGCTGCTGGAAGTTCCGAAAGGGGCGGCACTGCTCATTGTCGAGCGACTGTCGCATCTGGATGACGGACGGCCGATCGACCTGGAGTACATCCGTTTCCGGGGAGACCGGCTGACCATGCGGGCCGAAGCCGTCCGCCGGTCCTGCTGACCAGACCTCGTCCGTTCCCCGACCCAACCGGCTCGACCGGGCCGGCTGCTGCCGCCTGCTCGAACGAAGCCTGCCCGAACGAAGGAGAACTCCGTGCCGCTCATCGAGAATCGTATCGACGTTCCGGTGACCATCGACGAGTCGCTGTGCGTCGACGGTTGCCGGCTGTGCGTCGACATGTGCCCGTTGGACTCGCTGGCCATCAATCCGGACACCAACAAGGCCTACATGCATGTTGACGAGTGCTGGTACTGCGGCCCCTGCGCGGCCCGCTGCCCGACCGGCGCGGTGACCGTCAACATGCCATACCTGTTGCGTTGAAAGGAATTTCCCGCAAAGGGAGTTCCCTGAAAGGACACTCGATGCATCGGACACGCCTGACGCTGGCCGTGGTGGCCGCCCTGTCCGCCGTTGCGGCACTACTCACCGGTTGTTCGGACGCGAACGCCGCCAACACGGTCGACATCGTGGTCGGCTACCAGTCCAAGACGATCAACACGGTCACCGCCGGCACCCTGCTGCGCTCGCTGGGCTACTTCGAACAACAGCTCGCCGTCCTCGGCAGGCGTACCGGCAAGAAGTACACCGTGACCTGGCAGGACTACGACACCGGCGCGCCGATCACCGCGCAGATGGTAGCCGGCAAGATCGATATCGGCTCGATGGGCGACTATCCACTGCTCATCAACGGTTCCCGCAGCCAGGCGCTGGCCGACAACCGGACCGAAATGGTCTCGGTCACCGGATACAACCTGCGCGGCGCGCTGAACATGATCGTGGTGCCACCGAACTCGACCGCGACCACACTGCGCCAACTGGCCGGGAAGAAGATCTCCACCAGCATCGGCTCGGCAGCGGACGGAACCTTGGTCCAGGCGTTGCAGGCCGCCAAGATCAATCCGACCAGCGGGGTGCAGATCCTCAACCAGCAGCCGCAGGTCGGTGCTTCCGCACTACAGGCCGGCAGCGCCGACGCGCTTGCCCAGTTCGTCGCGTGGCCGGGCGAGCTGGTGTTCCACAACCAGGCCAAGGTGCTCTACGACGGCGCGGCGCTCAACGTGCCGACTCTGCACGGCGTCGTCGTCCGGGACTCTTTCGCCACCGCGGAACCCGATGTGCTGTCGGCCTTCCTGCGCGCGCAGGTCCAGGCAACGAACTACATTCAGCAGCATCCGATCCAGGCGGCCGAATCGGTGGCCTCGGCGACCGGGCTGCCGGCCGAGGTCGTGTACCTCTACAATGGACCGAACGGTCTCGTCACCTTCGATCCGACCGTCAAACCGGTGCTGCGTTCCGCGCTGAGCGGGGATGTGCCGTTCCTGAAGTCCATCGGTGTCCTGAGTGGACTCGACGTCAACTCGTTCATCAACGACAGCGCGCTACGTGCGGTGATCGGCTCGTCCTACGCCGCTGACGCGGCGTCCACCACGAATCCGGACCGGATCACCGGCACCGATCCGGTGTGCGGCACACAGGTCAGCGATCCGGCGACGGCAGGCGAGACCTGGCTCGCCGGCGAGCAGGTCACCCACCCGGCCGCTACCCCGACCTGCCTGCTGCGTTTCGTGCGCCAGGCGCAGGCGAGTGGCAAGCAGGTCAGGGCGGCCTATGTGCCGGACGCGGCGACCGGCACCCGCTGGTTCGCCGACCACGATGTCTGGGTGGACGACCCGGCTGCCTCGGCCGACGCGCGACTGCTGCCGTTCACCACCCAGTCCGGCGCGGTGGCCTACACCGCCGCCCACCCCGGCACCCGAATCGTCAGCTACGCCGACGCGCTGACCCTGGCCGGATAGGAGAGGCGAATCATGTCGATCACCGAAACCGAGTCGGCGCTCCTCGCCGTCGAACCCGAGGTGCCGGTCGGCCTGCTGCGGCCCGGCCGCAGGCGGCGGCGGTTCTCGGTGCGGAGTTCCCTGCTGCGCCTTGCTTCGCTGCTGGTGGCACTCAGCCTGTGGCAGGTGCTGACCGTCACGCACGCCCGGTTCTGGGTGCGGTTCGACGAGTTGCCGACCGTCGGGCAGGTGTGGCAGGAGTTCATCACCCAGCTCGGCACCTCCGTCTACTACCAGGATCTGCTCGACAGCCTCGGCCGGGTGCTGGCCGGCTTCGGCCTCGCCGCGGTGCTCGGCATCGGGTTCGGCGTGGCGCTGGCCCGTTCACGGCTCGCGGCCGACCTGCTGCAGCCGTTGTTCGAGGCGGTCCGGCCCATTCCGGCGATCGCCCTGGTACCCATCGCGATCCTGGTGTTTCCCGGCACCGAGCCGGGCATCGTGTTCATCACCTGCACGGCCGCGTTCTTCCCGATTCTGGTCAGTACGAGGCATGCGGTGCGGGCGCTGCCGACGATCTGGGAGGACGCGGTGCGCACCATGGGCGGCGGACGGTTGCGGGTACTCGGCTCGGTGGTGCTGCCGGGTGCGCTGCCCGGCGTGTTCGGCGGGCTCTCGGTCGGCATGGGGGTGTCCTGGATCTGTGTGATCTCCGCGGAGATGATCTCCGGTCAGTACGGGGTCGGCTACCGGACCTGGCAGGCGTACACGGTGGTCGACTATCCCGGCGTGCTGGTCGGCATGCTCACCATCGGTCTGCTCGGCTGGTTGACCTCGACAGCGGTGGAACTGGCCGGCCGCAGGGTGACCAGGTGGCTGCCACGTGGCGAACGGAGCGCGGTATGAGCGGGCTGACCCTGTCCGAGGTGTCCGTCGGGTACCAGGACACGACGGTCCTCAATGGACTGGATCTGGAAGTCCGGCCGGGTGAGTTCCTTGCCGTGCTCGGCCCTTCCGGCTGCGGCAAGTCCACCCTGCTGCGCACGCTGGCCGGGTTGCGGCCGGCCAGCTCCGGCCGGCTGCTCGCCGACGGCAGTCCGATCCTCGGTCCGTCCGCGCGGCGGGCACTGGTGTTCCAGGACGACGGCCTGCTGCCCTGGCGGTCGGTGGCCCGCAATGTCGAGCTGCCGCTGCGGATTCGTGGCATCGGTCGGGTGCGCAGGCGGGAGCTGGCCGGCGAGTGGATAGCCAGGGTCGGCCTCGCCGGCTACGAGCGGCGGCTGCCCCGCGAGCTGTCCGGCGGCATGCGGCAACGGGTTCAGCTGGCCAGAGCCCTGGCCGGGGCGCCGGGTGTGCTGCTGATGGACGAACCGTTCGGCGCGCTGGACGCCGGTTCACGCGCGGCCATGCAACGGCTGCTGCTGGATACCTGGACCGAGCGCCCGGTCACCGTGGTGTTCGTGACCCACGACATCGGCGAGGCACTGCTGCTGGCCGACCGGATCGTGGTGCTCGGCGGCCGACCGGCCGCGGTGATCAGTGACATCCCGGTGCCGGAACGCAAACCCGACCCCGACCTGACCGCGCGGGTCGTCGCCGCGCTCGCCAGCGCTACCGAGCAGGGAGCATGATGGACATCCCGGCAATCGCCGATCGGCTCGACTGGCAGGCGGACGTGATCGTGGTCGGGGGCGGCACCGCCGGCACCATGGCCGCGATCACCGCTGCCGAACAGGGCGCTTCGGTGTTACTACTGGAGAAGGCGCACGTCCGGCACTCCGGTGCGCTGGCCATGGGGATGGACGGGGTCAACAATGCCGTGATACCGGGAAAAGCCACGCCGGAGGACTACGTCGCGGAGATCACGAGGGCCAACGACGGCGTGCTCAACCAGCGCACGGTCTACCAGACCGCGACCCGAGGTTACGACATGGTGCGCCGGCTGGAGAGCTACGGGGTGAAGTTCGAGAAGGACGAGCACGGCGAGTACAACGTTCGCCGGGTGCACCGGTCCGGCAGCTACGTGCTGCCCATGCCCGAGGGCAAGGACGTCAAGAAGGTGCTCTACCGGGTGCTGCGCGAGCGCCGGATGCGTGAGCGGGTGCGGATCGAGAACCGGGTGATGCCGGTACGACTGCTCACCTCCGGTGGCCGGATCCGAGGAGTGGCCGGCTTCCACACCCGCACCGGCGAGTTCGTCACGGTGACCGCCCCCGCGGTGATCCTGGCCACCGGCGCGGCCGGCAGACTCGGCCTGCCGGCCAGCGGTTACCTCTATGGCACGTACGAGAACCCGACCAATGCCGGGGACGGACACGCCATGGCGTACCACGCGGGGGCCGAACTGTCCGGCATCGAGTGTTTCCAGATCAATCCGCTGATCAAGGACTACAACGGGCCGGCGTGCGCCTATGTGGCCAACCCGTTCGGCGGCTACCAGGTCAACAGCCAGGGCGATCGGTTCGTCGACTGCGACTACTGGTCCGGCCAGATGATGTCCGAGGTGGCGAGGGAGATCGCCTCCGCGCGCGGCCCGATCTACCTCAAGCTCACCCATCTGCCGGAAGAGTCCGTGTCCGCGCTGGAAGGCATCCTGCACACCACGGAACGGCCGACGCGGGGCACCTTCCACGCCAACCGTGGGCACGACTACCGGACCCACGATGTGGAGATGCACATCTCGGAGATCGGTCTGTGCGGCGGACATTCCTCGTCAGGGGTGTGGGTGGACGAGAACGCGGCGACCACGGTGCCCGGCCTGTACGCGGCGGGCGATCTGGCCTGCGTACCGCACAACTACATGATCGGCGCGTTCGTGTTCGGCGATCTTGCCGGTGCGCACGCCGCAGGCTACGCGCGCACCGAAGCGCCGGCCGCACTGCCGGAAGAGCAGATCGCCGCCGCCCATGAGCTGATCTACCGGCCGCTGCGCAACCCCGACGGCCCACCGCAGCCGCAGGTCGAGTACAAGCTGCGCCGGTTCGTCAACGACTACGTCGCGCCGCCCAAGAGCGAGACCAAGCTGACCATCGCGGTGCAGACGTTCGAGCGAATGTCGGCGGAGATCGCGGCGATGGGGGCACGGACCCCGCACGAGTTGATGCGCTGCGTCGAGGTGAGCTTCATCAGGGACTGCGCCGAGATGGCCGCCCGATCCTCCCTGGTACGCACCGAAAGCCGATGGGGCCTCTACCACGAGCGGGTCGACCAGCCGGATCGGGACGACACATCGTGGTTCTACCATCTCAACCTGCGCAAGCAGGCCGACGGGCAGATGGAGTTCCTCAAGCGACCGGTCTCGCCGTATCTCGTCGAGGTGGACGAGTTCCAGGTACCCACCGGGCAGGAGGTCGAGATTCTCGGTCCGATCGCGGTCGCCTCGGCCGGTTCCCATACCTCCACTGTGGACGAATCGAGCGAGGGGCCGGTTCCGGCGCGGGTGCTGGAGCTTGTCGCGATGACCGAGGAACAGCCCTCGGTCGAGCAGATCGAGCCGTATCTCGCCGATCCCGACCCTCGGGTCCGGCGCACCGCCCTGAGCACCCTGACCGAGACCGCTCCCCCTGGCGTGGAGTTCGCGCTGGCGCGCCTGCTGTCGGACCCGGCCGAGGTGGTCCGCGCCGCCGCTGCCGGTGGCCTTCGCGAACTGGCCGATGTGCTCGTGCCCTCCGACGAGTTGCGCGATCTGCTGGTGCGGGCCGCGGCCGGCGAACATGCCGCGATGCGGACGGTGGCGGTGGAGTTGCTGCGGGTACTGCGGTTGGGCGACCGGTCGCTGTTCGCGACCGCGCTGGCCGATCCCGAGGTGACCGTGCGGCTGGCCGGCGTCGCGGGACTGGTGTCCTTGGACGCCGTTGACCTGCTGGGTGTCGCGGCCGGCGATGCCGCGCGGGAGGTACGGGTCGCGACAGCGGGCGGGATCGGCACGCTCCGGGACGGCACACCGGTTCTCCTTGATTTGGCGCGCGACGCCGATCCGCTGGTGCGGGCCGCCGCGCTGGCCGCGGCCGGTGAGCTGGGTTGTCCGGCACCGCTTGACGAGTGGGCCGTCGAGGCCCTCGCCGCGCCGGAGTGGCGGGTCCGGGTCGGCGCTGCGCAGGCCCTGGGCGGGACCGATTCCCCGGTGGCACTCGACCCGCTGTGCTCGGCGTTGGCGGACGAGCATCATGACGTGCGCAGGGCAGCGGCGCGTTCCTTGGCCTCGTGGGCCACCAGCCCGCAGGCGGCCGAGGCGCTGCGAGCCGCGACCGAGGACACGGACGCCGACGTGCGGGCCTATGCCCGGCACGCACTTACCGAGCTACCGGTGCGGTAAGCCGATCCGGCGGTCGGCGAGCAGGCCGGCACGGACGTCCATGACCGGCCTGCTGGTGTCCTTCAGCGTGTGCTCACGACCGCCGAAACTCGGCGCCGTGGCGCAGTCCGTCGATGAGCAGTGCGACCATGCGCCGGCGGTAGGCGAGTCCCTCGTCAGGCACGGGTTGGCACAGTTGGGCGATGGCATGCAGGAGGTCCTTGGCACTGATGTCGGCGCGAATCTCGCCACTGGCGGTCGCGGCTTCGAGCAGTGATCCGAGAGCGGGTCCGACTCGCTGGTAGAAGTAGCCGGGCAGGGCATCGAACGCGGGATCGCCCGAGTGCAGGGCCGTGGCGAGGCCTCGTTTGGCCGCGAGGAACTCGGTGTACCGGTGCAGCCACTTCGTGAGTGCCTCCCCCGGCTCGTGCGCGGCGCTCAGCGCGGGGCCCGCGTCGGCGCAGGCGTCTATCTCGCGCGCAAGTACGGCCTTGACCAGGTCCGAGCGCTGCGGGAAGTGCCGGTAGAGCGTGCCGACTCCGACGCCGGCCAGGTCGGCGATCTCCTTCGCGGGCGCGTCCACGCCCGAACTGCCGAAGGCGGCCTTCGCCGCTTCGAGCAGGGAGTCGACGTTGCGTTGCGCGTCGGCACGCAGCCGCCGCGGCGCGCCTTCGCCCGCGCCGGCACCCGAGGAGCCGGTCGGCGCCGTGTTCTCCGCCACGACCCTCCTTCACTTGCGTAACCGGAACGTCATTCCGTATAGTTCCGGAATGACGTTCCGCTTAGGTCAGGGTACGGCATCGAACGGGCAGCCTGCCCACCTCGACCACAACCCGCAGGAGAAACCGCATGCAGTACCGAACCCTCGGCCGGACCGGCATCAAGGTCAGTCCCTACGCGCTCGGCACGCTCATGTTCGCCACGTCCATCGGCAACCCCGACCACGACGACTCGATCCGCATCATCCACAAAGCCCTCGACGCGGGGATCAACTTCATCGACACCGCCGACGCCTACGGCGACTCGGAAGATGTCGTTGGCAAGGCACTCAAAGGGCGCCGTGACAACGTCGTCCTCGCGACCAAGGTCGGTCGACCGATGGGTACGGATCCCAACCAGCAAGGCACCTCGCGGCGCTGGATCATGACCGCGGTCGAGAACTCGCTGCGCCGCCTGGGGACAGACCACATCGACCTCTACCAGATCCACCGTCCGGACCCGAGCACCGACATCGAGGAAACGCTCTCCGCGCTCTCCGACCTGATCCACAGTGGCAAGGTCCGGGCCATCGGGTCGTCCGCGATGCCAGCCTCCGACCTCGTCGAAGCCCAGTGGGTCGCCGAGCGGCGCGGCCTCGAACGGTTCCGCACCGAGCAACCGCCCTACTCGCTGCTCAGTCGCGGCATCGAACGCGAGATCCTGCCCACTGCCCAGCGCTACGGGATGGGCACGCTCGTATGGGGCCCGTTCGGGCAGGGAATGCTCACCGGGCGCGTCCGCAAGGGCCAGCACAACGACCTGCGCCGCGCGGGCCTTACCCGGCACCTCACCGACGAGCGTCGGGTCGACGCCGTCGAGGCGTTCATTCCACTCGCCGAAGAGGCGGGCCTGCCGATGACACACCTGGCGATGGCGTTCGCCATTGCTCATCCCGGCGTGACCAGCGCGATCCTCGGGCCGCGCACGATGAGCCACCTCGACGACCTGCTCGCCGGCTTCGACGTCAGGCTCACCGACGAGATCCTCGACCGGATCGACGAGATCGTCCCGCCCGGCACCGATGTCGGCACCCTCGACCAGGCCTACCTGCCACCGGCCCTGCAACAGGTGGGCCTGCGTCGCAGGCCTCTCGGCGAACGCACCGCCGCCTGACCGCGGCTCCGCGCCAACGGCACGGCCGCCAATGCGGGGCCTGCTCGGCGAAGGAATCCGTTCGGGGACCCGGCCGGGGATGTCGCGCCCCTCGCGGACCCGGACGACGTCATCGGTCGTGCGCGACGAGGGTGACCGCGAGGGCGGCGCCGGGCCGGCCGAGGGCGGTCCGGTAGCGCATGATGACCTCGTTCTCCCTGCTCAGGTCGACGCGGTGGCCGCCGTGGGCGACCCGGTCGGTCAGCGCGACGTGGGACGCCTCGATGCGTTGCTGGAGCAGTTGGATGATCTGCTGGTCGAGCCGGTCGATTCGATCGCGCCCGCCCGGTGCGGTGCCTGCGGAATCGGTGCTCTTCAGAGGGGTGTTGCGGGGCCCGGCGTCCGTGGCGGTGCCGAGCGTGTCAAAGGCGATTTCGCGGGTAGGTGTGGTGATCATGATTCTGAACTCCTCGTGTGCTGGAGACGTGCTCAGTGTGCGGGGAATCGTGCTGGGAATTGTGCTGGGAATTCGCGCTCGCCCGGTCCGGCGTCATACGCCGACCGTGGCGGTGGAGGTGCGGTGGTCGATGATCCTGGCCGTCTTCCAACTCACCGTGGCCTTGCCGTCTCCGACCGCCCCAGGATCGCCGTTGACGATCTTCGGCATCGTGCCGAGGGCGGTCAGGCAGTCCTCCACGGTGCCGTCGATCATGGCGGGGGTGGGCCGGAAGTCGCGCGGCAGAACGAGGGTGACGGCGTCCGCTTCACCGTCGACGTGCCGGCCGATGACGATGCGGTAGTCGAGGTAGCCGCGCAGGTGCCGGAGTAGGAGGTCTTCGAGGTCATAGGCGCTGATGGCGACGCCGTTGATCTCAAGGCGGTCGCCGGCCCGGCCGAGGACTTCGAGCCGTCCGGCCGGGATCGAGGTGCCGGGTACGGCGGGGTGGACTCGCACCAGGTCGCCGGTCCGATACCTGATCAGTGGCTTCGATCCCTGGTAGAGGTGGGTGACCACGAGTTCGCCCTGCCGCACCCCGTTCGCGGCGGCGGGCGCCTGCCGCAGCGTGGTGGGGTCGATGACCTCGTAGTGATTGATCAGGGGCGTGAGGTAGAGGCCACCGTCCGCGGCGCCCGCGCCAAGCACGGAGGCTTCCTGGGAGCCGTAGAGCGCGTTGTAGGTCTCGGCTCCCCACAAGGAGGCGATGTTGTCCAGCAGGGCGGGGGTGGCGATCTCACCGGTGAGCATCACGACCTTCACCCCGAGGTCGCGGCGCGGATCAAGGCCCGCCGCGACGGCTTCGGCGGCCAGCGACATCGCCATGCTGGGCGTGCAGAACAGTCCGGTGATGCCGAGCTTGTCCATCACCCGCAGCGCACGTGGGTACCCGACCAACGGGGACTGCGGCCACAGCTTCGCCACCGCGATACCCAGATTGCGGCACACCTCCCCGAAGGTGTCGCCGGTGGCGTGTAGTTCGCTCGGACCGCTGATGCCGATGATCTGATCCGCGCCGATGCGCCGCAGGATCGTCTCGTAGTAGAAGGTCAGGGCCATGTTGGTGTGCAGGGAGTCGAGGTTGCCGCGCGGAGCGGGTGTGGAGGCTCCGGTGGTGCCGGTCGTCTCGTAGTAGACCCAGGCTTGCGAGACCGGCCGGGACAGGACGTCGAACTGGTGGGTGCGCAGGTCGTCCTTGGTGGTGAACGGAATGCCGGCGAACTGGTCGAACGACAGCGACGTGATCCGGTCCGCGTCGATCGCCCCGAGGCGGTTGCGGTACATCGGCGAGCGCGCGCCGGCGTAGGCGAGGGTCCGGCGGAATCCGTCGAGCTGGTGGCGGTCGAGCCGCTCCGCGCTCCAGGTGCCGGCGAGGAATTCCGTGTGCTGGGTGTGCAGCGTGCGCGCGAGATCCGCGAGTTCGGGATGGAAGACGGTATACATGGTGACCCTCCTTAGTGGACCAGCTGGGCCCTGCGGGCATCGAGGCGGTAGCCCGCGACCGCGGCGGCCGGCGAGAGCTGCTCGATGCGGTGCAGCTCCTCGTCGTTCAGGTGCAGGGCGATGGCCTTGACGTTTTCCTCGACGTGCGCGGGCCGTTCGGCTCCGGGGATCACCACCACGTCGGCGCCGCGATGCTGCACCCAGGCCAGGGCCAGCTGGTCGACGGTGACGCCGCGCTCGCGGGCCAGCTCGCGCAGCGCGGCGACCAGGCGGATGTTGCGGGTGAAGTTCTCCCCGGCGAAGCGCGGGTTGCCGCGCCGGTCGTCGTCGAGGGAGAGGTCGTCGATGGTGCGGATCGTGTCCGAGAGGATGCCTCGGGCCAGCGGTGAGAAGGCGACGATGCCGATGCCCAGTTCCCGACAGGTCGGCAGGATCTGAGTCTCGAGGTCGCGGGTGAACAGGCTCCATTCGCTTTGCACCGCGGCGACCGGGTGCACCGCGTTGGCGCGGGTGATCTGCGCGGCGGTCGCCTCGGACAGGCCGATGTGGCGGATCTTGCCTTCCGAGACCAGTTCGGCGAGGGTGCGCATCGTTTCTTCCAGCGGTGTGGCCGGGTCGATGCGATGGATGTAGTAGATGTCGATGTAGTCGGTGCCGAGCCGGCGCAGCGACTGTTCGCAGCTGCGGCGAAGATAGTCGCGTCGGTTACTCACGAAGCGTTCGTTCGGGTTGTCGGTGCGAATGATGCCGACCTTGGTGGAGAGCACCACGCGGTCGCGTCGGCCGCGCACGGCCCGGCCGACGAGCTGCTCGTTGCGCCCGGTGCCGTAGATGTCGGCCGTATCCAACATGGTCACGCCGAGGTCGAGGGCGCGGTGGATGGTGCGCAGCGCCGTGCGCTCCTCGACCTGGCCCCGAAACTCACTCAGGCCCATGCAGCCAAGACCCTGCGCCGAGCTGGCCAGGGCGCCAAGCATCCGGACGGGGAGGGCCGCGCGGCGGTCGGGCGCGCTGCCGGGCACATCGTGGATCACGGTTCCTGAGCCGAAAGTATCGGTCAGCATGGTTGCTCCCTTGGAGTCGCTGCGGGGGACTGGCCGTGCGGGCCTGCACGGAGGCGCATCGCCTTGAGAGTTCACGTGAAATTTTTGCCCGCACCCGCTTGGTGCTGACACCCAGCTAAGACCAATACACTTGAATGGTCAAGTCATAGTTATACGGGTCATAGTTGACGCGGAGGCACCGTCAGCCTCTCGTCAAGTCCCGGCGCAGCCACCTTGAGCGCGTTTGCGCCGCTCAGCCGCTTGCCCTTGACGGACGGGAAGTCGATCCCTCGGCAGATCAACCCCTCGCATTCCACGGACGGGACGGCAGCGACACCGCCAGAACCGCCTGCACGCCGCCCGCACGCCGCAGCCAACCTGAAGATATGACTTGACATTTCAAGTGATCGAGGGGTTATCTTGATTCCGCGAAACGCACGGCTCCGAGGAATGACGTGACGCACCGAGCGTCAGGTCGCCTTGGGGCGGCGCCGCACCAGACCTGCCCGGCCAGATCCGACGACATCCAGGGACTGATCACGTTGACCAACACCACCAGCGCGACTCATCCGGCGCGCGCGACGGCGGCCGAGACGACTGAGCCGCCCCGTACTCTCCCCCGGCTTCCGCAAGCAGGCGCGTTCGTTGCGATCGCGCTGACCTTCGCCGCCCTCTATCTCGCGGCAGGCGCGCCAACCCCGCTGCTGGTCGTCTTCCAGCAGCAATGGCACTTCCCGGCCTGGGTGCTCACCGTTGCGTTCGCGGCCTACGCAATCGGCCTGGTCACCTCGTTGCCCGTCGTCGGGTCGCTGTCCGACCACATCGGCCGCAGGCCGGTACTGATCGTCTCGCTCGTGGTGGGACTGCTCTCGATGCTGATGTTCGTCTTCGCATCGGACATCGGCTGGGTGATCGCCGCCCGCGCCGTCCAGGGCATCGCCACCGGGGCCGCGACCAGCGCGTTCTCCGCATCCGTCGTGGAGAACGCGCCGGCCAGGTACAAGCGGCTCGGCACCATCATCGGCAGCATCGCGCCGGCGGGTGGCCTCGGTATTGGTGCCTTGTTCACCGGGATCGTGGTGCAGTTCAGTGCGCAGGCCTCGGTGATCGTGTTCACGACTCTCGCGGTGATCATGGCGCTCGGCACGGTTGCCGTCGTGTTCTCCGCCGAGACCGCCAGCCCCCGCCCTGGCGCGCTGCGCTCCCTGGTTCCGGACGTGCGCGTCCCGCAGCAGGCTCGGTCGGAGTTCGTCGCGGCAATACCGGTGCTGACCGCGGCGTGGATGCTGGCCGGTTTGTTCCTCGGCCTGGCGCCGACGATCATCCACACCCTGTTCGACCTGCACAGCGGCCTGCTCGACGGCGCGACCGCGTTCATTCAGCCCGCGACCGCCGCGATCGTCGGCCTGTTCCTCGGCCGGTTCACCACGCGCAGGACCATCATCATCGGCACCATCGGTGCGCTCGGCGGTGCGGCCGTCATCGTCGCCGGGGTGGTCGTGGGCGTGCTGCCGCTGTTGTGGATCGGTGGGTTCATCGGCGGTATCGGCTTCGGCGCGTCGTTCTCCGGCTCCATCCGCGCGGTCGCTCCGCTGGCCGAACGGCACGAGCGCGCGGGCTTGTTCGCCGCGATCTACCTGGTCTCCTACCTGAGCTTCGGGGTGCCTGCGATCATCGCCGGAGTGCTCGACTCGTCCATCGGGCTGCTGAGCACGGTGATCATCTACGGTGTGGCGATCATCGTCGCCGCGGGTGCCGGACTTGCCGCCCAGCTCCGCCGTTCCAGGGCATGAGCCCGACGTCGACGCGGTGACGTCCCGGTCAGGACGCACAGCGCGGACAAGAAGCTGATACCGCGACCGAAGCTGACCGATCGGTCAGCTTCGGTCGCGGCTCGCGCCGATCCGATACACTGGCCAATCGAGATGGCTGAGAGTCGGGCAAACCTGCTGGCACGGACCTTCGCATCACTCCGTATCCGCAATTTCCGACTGTTTTTCATCGGCCAGCTCATCTCCAACAGCGGCAACTGGCTGACCACCGTTTCCATCACCCTGCTGGTGCTGCACCGCACGGGCAGCGGCGCCAGCGTGGGCCTGCTCTCGGTCTGCCAGTTCGGCCCGCTGTTGGTGCTCTCGCCCTTCGCCGGGCTCGTCGCGGACCGCACCAACAAGCGGACCCTGCTCTATGTCACGCAGGGCCTTGAGATGGCCGAGTCGTTCGTGCTGGCCTGGCTCGCGTTCCAGCCGCACTCACCGCTGCCCGCGTTCTACACGACCGCGGCCGTCGGCGGCACCCTGCTGGCATTCGACAACCCGGCGCGGCGGTCGTTCGTCAACGAGATGGTCGGCGCCGAGGACGTGTCCAACGCGGTCACCCTCTACAGCGCGATGAACTCACTGTCCAGAGTGGTCGGTCCGACCATCGCGGGCGCGCTGATCGTCGGTCTCGGCTACGGCTGGTGCTTCACCATCGACGGCGCGCCCTACCTTGTCGTGCTGGCCGCGCTGGTGCTGATGCGCCCCGCCGAGCTGCGCAGAGCGCCGAAGACGGCGCGGGGGCGCGGTCAGGTCCGGGCCGGGCTGCGCTATCTGGTCAGCGTGCCGGAACTGTGGATCACCTTCGGCATGCTGGCCATCATCGGCACCACAAGCTACAACTTCACCGTGGTGCTGCCGCTGTTCGTCGAACGCGGACTGCACGGCTCCGACCTGCAGTACACGCTGGTCTACGCCGCGTTCAGCGCGGGCGGCGTGCTCGGCACCCTGGCGGTCGCGCGGCGGACCGCGATCGGCCTGCGGACGATCATCCTCAGCGCGGGCTGTTTCGGTGTCGCGATGCTCGGGCTGTTCCTGGTGCCCGACATCGGGTTCGCCTATCCGCTCGCCGTGCTCATCGGCGGCACGAGCGTGTCGTACATGACGGCGACGACGGCCATCGCCCAACTGCGCACGGACCGAGCCATGATCGGCAGGGTGCTCGCGCTGCAAACCGTCCTGCTGCTGGGCACCACACCGATCGGCGGGCCGATCCTCGGTGTCGTCGCGGACGCCGCTGGCGGTCGCACGCCCGTCCTGGTCGGCGGGGTGGCGGCCATCGTGGCGGCGCTGCTCGGGCTGTTCGCGGTGCGCAGGCTCCGAGTCCGCGACGGCCTCGACCCGGACCGGTCCGAGGCCGCGCAGTCCCCGGAGTCCACCGACTGAACCCCGATCGGCGCGTCCACGAGGCCGGAGCCCGACCCGTGCCGAGGCCCTTCGCGATCAGCAGGGCGGGCGGTCGGCCAGCCGAACCGGGGCCGGCTCGACGAGCTTCGCCGGCACCGTCGACGGTGAAGCCTGACCCAGCGCGCGATAGGTCCACCCCGCACCTCGCCAGGCCGCCGCGTCCAGTCCGCCGCGCGCGTCCAGGATCCTGCGGGCACCGACGACCGCCGCGACCAGGTGCGGTTCGAGTTCCCGGAACTCCGGCCACTCGGTCAGGTGCAGCACGAGATCGGCACCGGCCGCAGCGTCCAATGCGGACGGTGCGTAGTCAAGGGCGGGGAACCGCAGCCGGGCGTTGTCCGTCGCCTTCGGGTCGTGCACGACGACGTGGCCGCCTTCCTTCCTGATCGCCTCGGCGACGTCGAGTGCCGGTGAATCTCGAATGTCATCGGAGTTCGGTTTGAAGGCCGCTCCCCAGATCGCGACCTTCCTGCCGCGTAACGATCCCCCGCACAGTTCGCGCGCCACGGCAACGGTCCGGTGCCGACGCCGGGCGTTGATCGCGTCCACCTCTTTGAGGAAGGTCAGTGCCCGGCCTGCGCCGATCTCGTCGGCGCGCGCGATGAACGCGCGGATGTCCTTGGGCAGGCAGCCACCGCCGAAGCCGAGGCCGGGCGCGAGGAAGTGGCTGCCGATCCGCGAGTCATGGGCGAGCGCGGTGGCGAGCGCACCGACGTCTCCGCCCGCTGCCTCGCACACCTCGGCCATGGCGTTGATGAACGAGATCTTGGTGGCCAGGAAGGCATTCGCGGCGACCTTGACCAGCTCGGCGGTGGGAAAGTCGGTGGCGACCACCGGTGTGCCCGCCTCGATCAGCGGCAGGTACACCGCGCACAGGGTGTCCAGCGCGGCGTCCGAGCGAACCCCGAACACCAGCCGCTCGGGGGTGAGCGTGTCCTTGATCGCGAAGCCCTCGCGAAGGAACTCCGGATTCCAGGCCAGCTCGGCGTTGTGGCCGACCGGCGAGAGAATGGCCAGCCGCTCGGCCAACCGGTCCGCGGTGCCCACCGGTACGGTCGACTTCCCGACCACCAGGCTGGGCCTGCGAAGATAGCGGGCCAGCGTCTCGACGGCCACCTCGACGAAAGAGGTGTCCGCGGCAAAGCTGTTGGCGCGCTGCGGCGTGCCGACGCAGACGAAGTGCACGTCCGCGAACTCGGCGACCTCGGCCAGCGAGGTGGTGAAGGACAGCCGGCCGGTGGCCAACTGCTCGCGGAGTAAGCTTTCCAGGCCCGGTTCATAGAACGGGATACGGCCCTGGGACAGCGCGGCGATCCGGTCGCGATCCACGTCCCTGCCGATGACCTCGTGCCCGAGTACTGCCATGCCGACGGCATGGCTGACCCCGAGGTATCCGGTGCCGATCACCGAAATACGTCGTGCCATAACGATTCCTCCCCGAATTCCAGCACCGGAATTTCCATCTGCCACAGAGGTGTTTCCGCCGACCGGAGAATCCACCGTCGAGTCGTCGGCGGACCCGGCTTCGTGCGTTCACCGAGGATGATGAGAGGGCACAACCGCGTCAATTCCGACAGCATTTTTCCCATCTGATGGTCGTCCCAAGTATTGGGCGCGGGGCCGGACAATGCGGTATGGCGGACGCCGGTGTGCTAACACATCAGCATTTCGCTTTCTCCGGTCGCCGGGGCCGTGACGAGAGGACGAGGTTGACCACACGCGACGACGACCGGACCGCCACGGGCGCCGCACGGCTGCTCGCCATCCTGTCCGTACTACCCGCGCTGCTGGCCACCGCCTGGCTCGTCGTCGCGGTGCCGCTGGCCGCGACCGGGGAGTTCCGGCCCTTCCTGGTGGTGCCGCTGTTCGTGCTGTGCGCGCTGGTCGTCATCCCGTTGGGGCTGGCGGTGATCCGCCGGCATCCGGTGATCGGACCAACGCCCTGGTGGCCGGTGCTCGCGGTGCTCGCGATCGCGGTCGGGTTCGCGGTCTTCACCGCGGTGACCCACAGCCAGCAGGTCGTGCTGCGCCGCGACGCGGGTTCCTACGTACAGATCGGCTACCTGATCGCGCACCACTTCGGCGTCGACGAGTCGCTGCCGACCCTCGCCTTCGGGCCGGCACCGGGCGCGACGACCTTTGCCAGCGCCGCCTTCTACCAATCGGGTAATGCCATCGTGCCGCAGTTCATGACCGGCTGGCCGAGCATGCTCGCGGGGGCGGACTGGGTCGGCGGCTGGACCGGCATGCTCGTACTGCCCGCCGTGGTCGGCGGCTGCGGCATCCTGGCCATCGGCGGCCTCGCCGCCCGCCTGCTCGGTGCGCGCTGGGCGCCGTTGGCGGCGTTCCTGACCGCCTTCGCCTGGCCGATGCTGCGCGTCGCGCAGGTCACCCTGTCCGAACCAATCGGCATCCTGCTGCTCGCCGCCGGTATCTGCCTTGTCGTCGACCTGCTCGGCACCGGGCAACCAGCACTCATCCGCCGACACGCCGTTGCCACCGGGCTCGTCCTGTCGGTGGGAGAACTGGTGCGGCTGGACTTCGGCGTCGACTTCGCCCTTGTGCTGCCGGTGATCGGCTGGTGCTGGGTGACGCGCCGACCAGGAGTCCTGCCGTTCATCGCGGGGGCCGTACTCGGCGGTGCGCTTGCTTTCGCCGACGGTGCGTTCGTGACAAGGCCCTATGTGGACGCAAATCGGTCGTCGGTGATCCTGATGCTGGCCTTGTTGGTCTGCTCCTCGGTGCTGACCGCCGGCGTCGCGATCCTGCTGCGCCGGTTCGGGCCGGATCCGACGCGGCTGCGCTGGTGGCGGCCGATGCCGGGGCTCGCCGCCGCGCTGGTGGTACTGATCGGGGCCGCGCTGGCCATCCGCCCGTTCGTCTCGACCGACCACTCCAACACCGATCCCGGTGTGATCGCCTTCACCGAGAACGTACAGCGCAATCTCGGCCTCCCGATCGACGGCACCCGCGGCTATGCCGAGCGCAGCCTGCAATGGGTGTCCTGGTATCTGGGCTGGCCGCTGCTGGGTGCCGCGTTGATCGCGGTTGCCATGCTGGCCTGGCGGCTGGGCCGGGCGCGCGAGGTGCGCTGGCTGCCGGTCCTCGCCGTCTACTTCGGTGCGGCGGTGCTGGTGCTGGTCCGACCCGCCATCACCCCGGATCATCCCTGGGCCGACCGCAGGCTGGTCACGGAGGTCATCCCGGCGATGATCCTGTTCGGCACCTGGACCCTGGCCGCGCTGCTCCGCCTGCTGCGTTCCCGTTGGCGGAGCGCGGAAACCCGGCGGTCCGCCGTTGCCAACCGGGTACTGGTCGGCGCGGGCGGACTGGTGTTGGCCGTGCTGGTACTCGGCCCGATGGCCATCGCCACGATTCCGCTCGCCACGGCGCGGACCGAGGAAGGTGAACTGGCCGCGACCGCCGAGGTCTGCGGTGCGCTGCGGCCGAACGATTCCGTCGTACTCGTCGACGGGCAGTGGATGCCGAGTATCCGCGAACAATGCGGCCTGCCGGTCGCGTTGCTGACGAATCCATCGGTGTCCGCCATAACCCAGGTCGAACGCAGTATCCGGGCGGCCGGTCGAATTCCGGTCATCGCCGGTTCCCAGCTCACCGATCCGGCAACCCTGCACCTCGCCGCGACCACCGCTGTCGTGCTGAATACCAGAACCGACCAGACCGAACTCCTGCGGCGCCCTTACACGACCGATCCGCTGCTACTGACTTTCTGGTTGGTCCGCGCCTGAGCGCGGCTTCTTAGCTTTTTCGCAGATTCACTCGAAAGGGGCCTTGGTTTCCCACTGTTAAACTGCTCCCCGGCCCAACCGAGGACGGGTGAGAGCCAACATTGTTTCGGTGTTCGACATTGTCGAATGCACGAATATGTCGGTAGGCGAAACATATTGGAGACCAACGGATGACCGTGCGGACGTTTGTCGACCCGAGTCAGCGGCTCGCATTGCCGCCGACGCTCCCGTTCCCCGAAACAGCCGATGAGAACGCGGCGACGCCCGTCCGCGTCACCATCGTGTTGCCCTGTCACAACGAGGGCGACCACGTGCGGCTGGAGATCGAGCGGATCTGCGCGGCCATGGACGCCTCGGAGTACAGCTACGAACTGCTGGCCGTCGACGACGCGTCCACCGACCACACGCTCGAAGTACTGGAAAAGGCCGAACTGGACTTTCCCGCGCTGAAGGTGCAGGCGTTCCGGCGCAACAGCGGCGCGGGAACCGTTCGCCGCTTCGGGTCCCAGTCGGCGGCCGGTGACATCGTGGTGTGGACCGACGCGGACATGAGCTATCCCAACGAGCGCATCCCGGAGTTCGTGAGAACCCTCGACGAGGATCCGAGCATCGACCAGGTCGTCGGCGCGCGAACCACCGAGGAGGGCACCTACAAGGTGCTGCGGGTGTCGGCGAAGTGGCTGATCCGCAAGTTCGCGGAGTGGCTGACCAACGAGCGCATCCCGGACCTCAACTCCGGCCTGCGGGCCTTCCGCCGCGACGTCGCCCGGCCCTACCTGCGGCTACTGCCACCCGGTTTCTCCTGCGTCACCACGATCACCGTGGCGTTCCTCGCCAACCAGCACGGGATTCGCTTCCTGCCGATCCAGTACGCCAAGCGCGCGGGCCGGTCCAAGTTCCGGTTCGTCCGCGACGCCTATCGCTACATCTTGCAGGTACTGCGAATGGTGATGTACTTCAATCCGCTCAAGGCCCTGATGCCATTGGCGCTGACCCTGGTCGGGGTCGGCATCGCCAAGGGCGTTTTCGACGTGGCCACGCATCCGGTCCGGCTGGCCACGAACACGGTGCTGGTCTTCCTCGCCGGGCTGATCATCGGCTCGCTCGCGCTGCTCGCCGATCTGATCGTACGCTCCCGGCCGGACTAGTCGAGCCCTGCGGGACTACGTCAACTGGCCCGGCTCCGCCGTCCGTCGGGCGCGGACCACAAGGCCGGTGCCGAGGTTCGGAAAGGCGCGTTGCAGCAGCTGAAAAGGCAGCGTCGCCCCGTGGGTCGCCGCGCCGCGCAGCCGGCCGGAGGGTTGGAGCAGCCGGCCGGAGCCGGCAGTGCGCTCGGCGACCGAGGCATCGCCGGTCGAACGCAGCCGGCGGGCGGCGATCCGGTTGCGGCCGGACTCCAGCAGGTAGCCGAGCGGGAAACCGTAGTGCCGCACCGAGATCTCGTCGAACCCGCAGCGGACCAGCAGTCCGGTCAGGTCCTCGGCGTCGTAGCGGCGGAAGTGCCCGACGAGTTCGTCGGCAGGGCCGTAGCGCGTCTGGTGCGCCGGTACCGACAGCAGCAGCCAGCCGTCCGGCCGCAGCCGCTGCCGCCATTCGGCGAGCGCCGCCGCGTCGTCCTCGATGTGTTCCAGTACTTCGAATGCGCAGACCACATCAAAGCGCAGGTTCTCGTCGAGCCCGCCGATGGTCGTGTTGTGCACCTCGCCGCTGCCCAGCGCCGCGAACCGGCGCCGCGCGACCGACCAGGAGGCGTGGTCCGGTTCGACGCCGACGTAGGAGTACCGCCGTGCCAACCGGAGCCCGGCGGCGCCCTGGCCGCAGCCGACCTCAAGGACATCCTGGATATTGGGCGGCAGCAGGCGACTGATCACGTCGTAGCGCAGCGAGGCGTTCGGGGTCAGCGGCGCCACCGGGTTGCCGGTTCGCTCCCGCTGGCCGGTACCGGACTCATCGGACACGAGGTCTCCCTGTCATCGCGACCGCACCGCGACGCGCGCCGGGTCCAGTCGGCTCACCAGCGGCTCGGCAATGCGTTCCTCGGTGAAGTGGTCATCGGCGAGTTGCCGGGCCGCTCGCCGCAGCCGGTGCAGTTCCGCTCGATCGGTCGCCAGCCTGGCGAGCGCGGTGGCCAGTGCCGTCGGATCCCCCGGTGGGACCAGCAGCGCGGCAGAACCGAGTATCCGGCGCTGTGGCTCGGTATCCGAGGTGATGATCGCGCAACCCGCCGCCGCGCCCTGGAACACCTTGTTGGGTACCACCCGGTGCGCCTTGCCGCCGGTGCCGAAAATGCCGAGGCAGACATGGTGGCCGGCGACCAACGCGGGCAGTTCGTCGGCGGCGACCCAGTCCAGCCAGCGAACCCGCGCGCTGCTCCCGGCGAGTGCTCTGGTTTCGGCACTGTCCTGGCCGGTCCCGATCATGGTGACCTCGACGTCGAGGTCGGTGCGTCGACGGAGTCGGCTCAGCGCCGCGCCGATGACGGGGGTGCCCTGCAACGGCGTGTAGAGGCCGTAGAACACCACCCGCAGCGGACCCTCGGCCTCGTCCGGTCCCGATACGTCGAACCATTCGGCGGGCGCGCCGACTCCGACCACCACCGACCGCGTTCGGTGTCGGGGGGCGAGCAATTCCTGGTGCGCCAAGGTATCCACGACGACAACGTCGGCGGCCCGCAGCGCGGCCTCGTCGATCAGGCGCAGCAGGCGGGGGCGGAAACCACTGTCCAGCCGACGATCCCGTGCGGTGTCCGCCGCTCCGACCAGATGGTCCAGCACGATCGTGGCACGCGGGAACAACAACCGGGCCAGGTGTACGTCGAAGTGGCCGAGATAGCCGACGAGTACGACGTCCGGTGTGGACAGCCGCAGCGCGGCGCCGATCAGCCGCGCCCAGCAACGGACCAGCCGCAACACCAGGAACACCGCTCGCCACGGCCGGACCAGCATGTCGACCCGTGCCGAGGTGCTCAGGCCGAGCGGCGCATTGCATTCTTGTACGGACATTCCGTGGGCCCGCAGTCCTGCCGCGATGATGCTCGCTCTCGGATGCGTTGTGGCATCGTAGGTGCCGAACAGGATGACGCGCATGATGCGCGCACCCTAGCGTGTCCGCGCAGCGAGATCGAGTGCCATGATCTCGCCGACCGCATGGTGGAACATCTACGCTCGACCGCATGCCTGAACAGCCAACCGCGGCGATCGTGGTCGGCTCGGCTTCCGGTGATATCTCGGTGTCCGTTGGAAATCGGCTGACGACGCGGGTGCGGTGGCTGTTGACCCGCTGGCCGGTGCGGTGGGGATTTCTGGCCGCCACCATCGGGTTGTGCCTCTACACTGTGGCGCGTGAATGGAACTCCGTCCGCATCGCCATCGCCGGCATCGGAGTCGTCCCGATCCTCGCCGCGCTCGTCGCCGCACTGGTGGCGATGCTGGCCGCGATGCGCTCCTGGCGGACCCTGCTCGCCGCGCTCGGCTCCCCGCTGCCCATCCGCGCCGCGGCGGGGATCGTGTTCGTCGGCCAACTCGGCAAGTACCTACCCGGTTCGGTCTGGCCGGTGCTGGCCCAGATGGAACTGGCCAACGCGCATCAGGTGCCGCGACACCGGTCCGCGACGGCATCGGTACTGGCCATGCTGATGTCGCTGTTCGCCGGTCTGCTCGCCGCGTTGGTGACACTGCCGTTCGTGCTCACCGCGCCGCCCTACCGGTTGCTGCTGCTCGCTGTGCCGGTGATGCTGCTGTGCCTGCACCCGAAGGTGCTCAACCCGGCCCTGCGGCTGCTGCTTCGGCTGGCACGCCGGGCCGACTCCTACGAGCCGCTGGGCGGCAGGGCAGTGCTCGTCGCACTCGGCTGGGCGCTGCTGTCCTGGCTCGCCTACGGGCTACAGATCTGGCTGCTCGCGGTCCGGCTCGGCGCACCGGAGGGCAGGACCGCGCTGCTGGCCGTCGGCGGGTTCGCCCTTGCCTGGAGCGTCGGCTTCGTCGTCGTGCTCGCGCCGGCCGGAGCCGGTGTGCGCGATGTGCTGCTGGTGGCGATCCTGGGCACCGTGCTCGGTGTCGCCGACGCGACGGCCGTCGCCTTGGTGTCCCGACTACTGATGACCGCCGGCGATCTGCTCGCCGCCGCCGTTGCCGCGTTCCTCGCCCGCCAGCGCCGATCGAACGCGACCGAACAGGCCAAGGGGCTATGACCGAACTCGCCGACCGCCCTGCCGAGGTCGAGACCGTCCACGCTGCCGGCAGTCCACTCGGTCGTCGGAAACACCGGATCGCGCTCGCAGCGATCGCGACCGCCTCGGCCGGCCTGAACGCGGCGGCCGGTTTTCTCCAGTACCGGACCTTCCGCGCCGGCACCTTCGACCTCGTCATCTTCGATCAGGCGATCCGCTCCTACAGCAGGTTCAGGCTGCCGATCTCGATCGCCAAGGGTGTCCACAATGGATTCGGTGCCGGGTTCGTCATTCTCGGCGACCATTTCTCGCCGATCCTCGCGCTACTCGCTCCGCTGTACTGGCTCTCTTCCGGACCGCAGACGCTGATCATCGCGCAGGCGGTCCTGTTTGCCGTCGCGGTCTTCCCGCTGTTCTCCTTCACCCGCCGAGAACTCGGACCGGTATGCGGCTACGGCATCGTCCTGGCCTATGCGGTGTCCTGGCCGGTGGCGCAGGCGGTCACCTTCGACTTCCACGAGGTCGCCTTCGCCCCGGTGCTCACCGCGCTGCTGTTCGACCGCTGGTCGGCCTACCGACACGGCGCGGGCCGCTGGTGGCCGGTCGCGGTCGCGGCACTGCTGCTGTTGACCGTCAAGGACGACACCGGGCTGCTCATCGCCGGGTTCGGCCTCGCCGTCCTGGTCCAGTCGCTGCGCCGAGTCCCCGCGCGGCGGGTGGCCCGCTGGCTCGGGTCCGCGTTCGTCCTCGGCGGCCTGGCCGCCGTGCTGGTCGCCACCCGGTTCGTGCTGCCGGCCTTCGGCGGTCGTGCCTTCGGTGGCCGCGCGGGCTTCTACGGGGCCTATGGCCAGACCATGTTCGGCGCGCTGGTGCACATCGCCGCCCATCCGGTCGACGCGATCAGGACCTTCGTGCAGCCCGCTGTCAAGGCGGACACGATGCTGCGGCTGTTCGGGCTCGCGGTGTTCGCGCCGTTCGCCTCGCCGTACCTGCTCGCCGTGCTGCCCATGCTGGCCGAACGGATGCTCGCCGACGCGCCGAACTGGTGGGGCACCGAGTTCCACTACAACGCCTACCTCGTCGTCCCGCTGCTGTGCGCCGGTGTGGACGGCATCGCGCGCATCCAACGATGTGCCGCCGCACGCTCGTCCGGCCGACCCGTTCTCCGGTGGAGCGGCCGGTTGGGGGCACTGTGGACAGCGGCCGTGCTGATCGTGGGTGTCTGCTCGATCGGTTCCTTCGGCTTCGGCCCGGTACTGCGCCCGTCGTCCTGGCAGCGCACCCCGGCCATGACGGCCGAGGCCGCCGCGGTGGCCGTCGTACCCTCCGGCGTCACCGTCGAGGCCGCCAACAACCTCGGCCCGCAGCTGTCCGGCCGCACCACCGTGCTGCTCTGGGACCGGCTGCCGAGGTGGGCACCCTGGGTGGTCGCGGACGTGCACGCCGCCGAGTTCCCGTTCTGCGACCTCGCCGAGCAACGCACCCGAGTCGACTACCTCGAACAGCACGGCTATCGCGCGGTGTTCAGCCAGGAGGGCTTCCTCGTCCTGCACGACCCGGCCGCGCTGCCGCCGCTGGACACCGCCCCGTCCCCGAGCTGCTGAACCGACCGTCAGCCGGTCTTGCGGTCGGCGGCGGTGCGATGGGTGAGCGGCTCGCGAAGGCCAAGGTGTTCGCGCAGGGTGTCGCCGGTGTAGCCGGTGGCGTACACGCCGCGTTCCTGCAGTTCGGGGACGAGCAGGTCGACGATGTCGTCGAGGCCGTCCGGGATCAGGTACGGGGTGATGTTGAACCCGTCGACGGCGCCGTGCCGGACGAAGTGCGCGAACTTCTCGGCAAGGCCGGCCGGGGTGCCGATGTGACCGCGTTGCGGACCGAGCGCGATCACCGTCTCGCGCAGTGACCAGCCGTTCGCGGCGGCCTTCTCCCGCCAGGTGGCCACCACCGTGCGCGGATCGGCGACCCGTCGAGCACCGAACGCGCCGGTGTTCTCCTTGAGCACCGGATCCTCGGTCGGCAGCGGGCCGTCGGCGTCCCGGTCGGACAGGTCGATGTTCCACAGCAGGCCGGCGATGGCCAGCGCGGTGGCCGGGGTGACCTGTTCCAGCCTGATCCAGTGCGCCTTGTCCCGCGCCTCCGCCTCGGTCGCGCCGATGATGATCTCGGTACCCGGCAGGATGCGCAGGTCGTCTGCTGGCCGGCCGGCGATCCGCAGCCGATGCCGGATGTCGTCGGCGAAGGCGAGTGCGTCGTCGAATTCGTTGCCGTGCGCGGAGAAGATCACATCGGCGTTGCGCGCGGCGAAGTCGCGGCCCTCGGCCGAGTCACCGGCCTGGAAGATCACCGGGTGACCTTGTCCGCTGCGCGGCAGGGTGGGCAGCAGGTCGACGTCGAACTGGGGGCCGTGCTCACGAACCCGCGCGACCGCGCCGGGGCTCGCCCAGGATCGGGCGTCGGGCGAAGCAGCGGTCGCCGAATCGGCCCAGCCGTCCCAGATCGCGCGGGCCACGGTCAGGAACTCCTCGGCCCGCCGGTACCGGTCGGCGTGGTCGAGGTAGCCGCCGCGCCGGAAGTTCGCGCCGGTCCAGGCATTGTCGGTGGTCACGACGTTCCAGCCGGCCCGTCCGCCGGAGAGCAGGTCGAGGCCGGACAGCCGGCGAGCGAGGTCGGCGGGCTCGTTGAAGGTCGTGTTCGAGGTGCTGACGAGGCCGATCCGGTCGGTGACGGCGGCCAGAGCGGCGAGCTGGGTGATCGCGTCGGGGCGGCCGGCCACGTCGAGATCGTGGATGCGGCCGTCCACCTCGCGCAGGCGCAGTCCCTCGCCGAGGAAGAAGGCATCGAAAAGACCGCGCTCCGCGGTCTGCGCGACCTGCCGGAACGAGGCCGGGTCGATTTGCGAGCCACTGGCCGGGTCCGACCAGATCGTCCAGTGGTTGACGCCCTGGAAGAACACGCCGAAGTGCAGGATCGCGTCCGGTCGAGGAACGTCGGTGGGATCGGTGCGGGTCATTGGGAGTTCCCTTGAGCGGCAACGGAAGTGTCGAACCGGTTGGCCGGCCGGGGCAGGCCGAGGGTGCTGCGCAACGAGGTTCCCGGCAACGGGCGGGCCGCGAGCCGCCGCCGGAACACGGCCGGCAACACCAGACGGGAGAGCACCGCGAGGTCCTCGTCCAGTACCAGCGGATGCAGCCGGACGCCGTCGACGACGCCGGCCAGTTCGGTCAACAAGGTGACAAGCCCCTCGGCCGAACCGATGTGCCGCAACCGGCCACGATCCGGCCACGGCGCGTGCCGGTGCAGGTCGGCGACCCGTTCGGCGCCGGTGGCGGTCGGGGTGTCCAGGGCGACCTCGACCTCGGCGAACGTCCGTGGCGTGCCGGCGGCCCCTGCCGAAGTCCGGATCTCGGCCGGGCCGGCGCCGCTGACCAGCGCGACGTCAACCTGTTCGGCCGGCAACAGGCCGGTCGGCGCGAACACCACGAGCTGACCCTGCGGCGGGCGCGGCACGATCGCGGGCCCCTTCACCGCGAAGGTCTCGCCGGTGAAGTCGATGTAGTGCAACCGATCCCGGTCGAGGTAGCGGCTGGTGGCGACATCGCGGATGACCGCGTCGTCAGCCCAGGAGTCCCACAGTTCGCGGGCCACCCGTACCGAGTCACCGGCCTCCCTGGCCCAGCCGGGTGCGTCCGCGACCAGCGGTCGGCCCCAGGCACGGGCCGCTGCGGGAGCCGGGCTGCTCGACACCACCCAGCCGGCCCGGCCCGCCGAGATGTGGTCGATCGAAGCGAGCTGGGAGGACACGTGGAAGGGCTCGGCATAGGTGGTGGACACGACCGGTACGACGCCGAGCACGCTGGTGGCGGCGGCGATGAACGCGGCCCGCTCGACCGAGCCGATCCGGCCGACGACATCAGGCCGCTCGCCCGGCGGCAGCACGTCGTCGTCCACGGTGACCAGGGTGAACCCGGCGTTCTCCGCGAGCCTGGCGACCTCGCGCACCCGGCGCGGCGTCAACAGTTCGTCGGGAGCGTGCGTGGCACGGCGCCACGCGGCCGGATGAGCGCCGTCGCCGTCGATCTCGACGGCGAGCCGCAACACCACATCGGTTGGCATGAGAGCCTTCTCCTGGCACAGCCACAAGAGCACGGACACCTCGACCATACGACGCCGACAACAGGTGACCGAGCAACGCACAAGAATGTCCACCAGCTGAAATTCGGGAATAAAAGCCGGTTCCTAGTACGTGGACGCGACGGTCGAATGTTGACATGACCTTGCCGTTGCGGCACATGATGACTGCCGCACATGATGACCTCGTCAGCCGACCCGACACGGGCTCGCCACCATCCGAACAGCAGGTTCGAGGCAGGACCGAATCGCAGTGACCAATACCGAGCCACGAACGCCGCGATTAGCCGAAACACCAGATCGTGTTGTCGGCTCGACCATTCCGTCGGGCACCGAACCAAATCCCTCGGACACCGCGACACCTTCGCCGATCGTATCGGATACCGAACTGCTTTCCGCCAGGCTCGTTCCGCTGCGCCGACCGGGTCAGTGGATATCCGCCGCGATCCTGCTGCTACTGCTGGCGATGCTGGTGCACACCCTGCTGACCAACCAGCGGTTCCAGTGGGGCGTGGTGTGGAGCTACTTCGCCACCGGCCCGATCCTGCAGGGACTGCGGCTGACGCTGTGGCTGACCGGCGCGGTGATGGTCTGCGGATACCTGCTCGGCATCGGCCTCGCGGTAATGCGGCTGTCCGGCAACCCGGTGCTGCGGGCGGTGAGCTTCGGCTATGTCTGGCTGGTCCGGTCGGTGCCACCGCTGGTGCAGCTGCTGTTCTGGTACGAACTCGCCTCGCTGTACCCGCAGCTGTCGCTGGGTATCCCGTTCGGGCGCTCGTTCGTCACGGTGAAGACCGCGCACCTGTTCACCGGCCTGCTCGCGGCCTTCGTCGCACTGACCCTCGACGTCGCCGCGTTCTCGGCCGAGATCGTGCGTGGCGGCATCCTGTCCGTCGAAGCGGGCCAGACGGAGGCAGCGGCCGCCCTCGGCCTCGGCAAACGGCGCATCTTCCTGCGAATCGTGCTGCCGCAGGCCATGCCGGCGATCGTGCCGGCCTCCGGCAACATGGTGATCAGCATGCTCAAGGCGACCTCGATCGTGAGCGTCATCGCCGTGCAGGACCTGCTGTACTCGGTGCAGCTGATCTACAACCAGAACTTCCTGATCATCCCGCTGCTGCTGGTCGCCACCATCTGGTACGTCATCCTGACCACTGTGCTGTCGGTCGGCCAGTACTACGTGGAGCGCTACTACGCCCGAGGCACCCGACGTCGCCCACCGCGTCGCTTGTGGACGATCGCACGGGCCAACCTGCCGATCCTGCGGGTACCCACGCCGGACCTGGCTGGCCTGTCATGACCGGCCAGCAGCGGCCACTGGTCCGGATTCGCGGCCTGCGCAAGAGCTTCGGCACGCACACCGTGCTCGACGGCGTCGACCTCGACGTGCACGAGGGCGAGGTGACGGTCCTGCTCGGCCCGTCAGGAGCCGGCAAGAGCACCCTGCTGCGCTGCGTCAACCACCTCGAACGGCCGGACGCCGGCTTCGTCGAGGTCGGCGGCGACATCATCGGCTACCGCTACCACCGCGACCGCCTGCACGAACTGCGTCCTGCCGCGCTCACCAGGCAGCGGGCCCGGATCGGCATGGTGTTCCAGCAGTTCAACCTCTTCCCGCACCTGACCGTGCTGGACAACATCATCGAAGGACCGATCGCGGTCGGCCGCCGGGCCAGGAAAGATGCCACGAACCTGGCGCGGGAACTGCTCGACCAGGTCGGGCTCGGTGGCCGCGAGCAGTCCTATCCCCGGCAGCTTTCCGGAGGCCAACAGCAGCGCGTCGCGATCGCGCGGGCGCTGGCCATGCGGCCCCGGCTGATGCTGTTCGACGAGCCGACCTCCGCGCTGGACCCCGAACTGGTCGGTGAGGTGCTCGGCGTCATGAAGGATCTCGCGGTCAGCGGGATGACGATGATCGTGGTGACCCACGAGATCGGCTTCGCCCGCGAGGTCGCCGACACCGTGGTGTTCCTCGACGGCGGCACGATCATCGAGTCCGGTGAGCCATCGGACGTACTGGCCGATCCCCGGCACGACCGGGCAAAGACCTTCCTGGCCGCTGTGTTGTGAAGACTGCTGTGTTGTGAAGACTGCTGTGTTGTGAATGCCGTGTTGTGAAAACCGCCGTGCTGTGAAGACCGCCCGTCATGCGGACCCGTGTCATGAAGATCGTCGCAAAGGACCAAGGATCACTGTGAGCACAGTCAGCCCACGCGGGCGCGTCATTCACCTCGCCTGCTGCGCAGCGGCCGTCATCGGACTGGCGGCGTGCGGTTCGGCCGCGGACTCGGCCACCCCGGCGGCTCCGGCGGCCGGCGGCGTGTCGAGTTCGAGCTACCCGACCCAGGACGTGGTGTCCGGCATCGCGGTCGACAAGACGCTGCGGGCGGAACTGCCCGCTTCGGTTCTCGACAGCGGTTCGCTGACGCTGGGTACCACGAAGAATCCCGGCACCTCCAGTCTTCCGCACGAAGGGCTGGTTGCCGGCAACCAGGACGTCGGCCTCGATGTCGACCTGCGCAATGCGATCGCCAAGGTCCTCGGCATCAGTTGGTCGGTGCAGAACGGCACCTTCGACACCATCGTGCCCGGTGTGCAGAACGGCAAGTACGACGTCGGCGAGGACAACTTCGGGGTCACCAAGGCCCGCGAGCAGGTGGTCGACTTCGCCACCTACCTCACCGACGGGCAGTCCTTCCTCGGCGCTGCCGACGGCGCGCTGAGCAGCGTGCACACCATCACCGACCTGTGTGGCCTCACCGTGGCCACCAGTCCCGGTTCGACCTTCCAACAGATCCTGACCAGCGACGCGAGCAAGTGCGCCGATGTCGGCAAGAAGCCGTACACGGTGCAACTGTTCGCCACCAGCGCGCCGATCTGGCTCGGTCTCGCCAACGGCAAGGTCGACGTCTACTTCGGCCCGACGCTGGGCCTCAAGTACGACGCGACCCACCTGCCCAACGTAAAGTTCCTCGGTCAGTTCAGCTCGACCCCGGTCGGCCTGATCACCGCGAAAGGCTCGCCCCTCACCAAGCCGCTCAGCGACGCGATCAACGAACTGGTCAGCAACGGTGACTACGCGAAGATCCTGGCCAAGTGGGGCGTGCAGAGTTCCGGCATCACCCGATCGCGGGTCAATCCGGCACCAACCCTGTAGCCCGCGTGCAGAGTCCTGTTAGGACCTGCCGCTGTCGCCTACGTTCGAGATACCCGCAGGTCCGTGAAGACGCTCGGCAAACGACAGAATTTGACAACGACACAATCGGACCACGACAGATGTCCGCGATTGTTTCCGCGATGAGAATTCGGCTCAGGATGTGGGAGCGGCGGTTCATCCCTCGACACGTCGGTGCGAGGTGAGTCAGAGTCCTCGGCATGACCACTTCGCCGCAGCGGACGCTCGGCGTGGCCGCCGAGCCGAGCGCGGCCACCATTGCCGGGCAACAGGAATTACCTGAAACCGCACTCGCGGAACTCGCGAGGAAGAAGGTTGTTCCGCTGCGGCATCCAGGTCGGTGGACAGCCAGCCTGATCGCGTTGGTCCTGCTCGCCCAGTTCGCCCATGCCCTCGTCACCAACCAGGTGTTCCAGTGGTCCGCGTTCGCCTACTGGTTCTTCCGGCCGGTGATCGTGCACGGCCTGCTGCTCACCCTGGAGCTGACCGGGCTCAGCGCGGCGGTCGGTCTCGCCTTCGGCATCGTGCTGGCGCTGATGCGGCTGTCGAAAAGCCGGCTGCTGCAAGCGGTCTCCTGGGGATACATCTGGATCTTCCGCTCGATTCCGCTGATCGTGCTGCTGCTGTTCCTGGCCAATGTGACCGCGCTGTACAGCAACCTGAGCCTGGGCGTTCCGTTCGGGCCCTCGTTCCTGCGGTTCAATGCCAATGACATCCTGAGCTTCTTCGTGGTCGCCGTGCTCGGCCTGAGTCTCAACGAGGCCGCCTATGCCGCGGAGATCGTCCGCTCGGGCATCATTTCGGTCGACAACGGCCAACTGGAGGCGGCGGCAGCGCTTGGCCTGCCGAAGTCCCGCCAGTACCGGCGGATCATCCTGCCGCAGGCGACGCGGACCATCATTCCGTCGTACGCGAACCAGTTGATCGGCCTGTTGAAGGGCACCTCGGTGGTGTACATCACCTCGCTGTTGGAGCTGTTCGGCGAGGTGGAGACACAGGCGAGTACCAACAGCGGCCAGATCATTCCGTTGCTGATGGTCGGCACCGTCTGGTACGTCATCCTGACCAGCATCCTGTCCGTCGTGCAGTACTACCTGGAACGCTACTTCTCCCGAGGTGCCGCCCACGCCCTGCCGCCGACGCTGTTCGGCCGGTTCCGGGCCTCCCTGCGCACGGTGGGGGTCGTGCGATGACGGCGGCCGTGCGGGTGCGCAACGCGACCAAGTCCTTCGGCACCAACCTGGTGCTCGACGGACTGGACTTCACCGCCGACAGCGGCAAGGTCACGGTCGTCATCGGCCCCTCAGGGTCGGGCAAGTCGACCTTGCTGCGCACCATCAACCACCTTGAGAAGCTCGACAGCGGATATGTCAGCGTCTACGGCGAACTGATCGGCGTGCGGGTGCATCGCAACCGGCTCAAGGAACTGAGCGAACGCGCCATCCTCACACAGCGGGCGCGGATCGGGTTCGTGTTCCAGAACTTCAACCTGTTCCCGAACCTGACCGTCCTCGACAACCTCGTCGAGGCGCCGGTCACGCAGGGCCGCGACCGTGCCGAAACCCACGAGCGCGCGCGGGAGTTGCTCGCCAGGGTCGGCCTCGCGGACAAGGCGCAGGCCTATCCGCGACAGCTCTCCGGTGGTCAGCAGCAGCGTGTCGCGATCGCACGGGCACTGGCCCTCGACCCTCGGCTGATCCTGTTCGACGAGCCGACCTCGGCGCTGGACCCGGAACTCGTCGGCGACGTGCTGGCCGTCATCACCGATCTTGCCAGGTCGGGAAGCACGATGATCGTGGTCACCCACGAGATCGGCTTCGCCCGCGAGGTCGCCGATCGGGTGGTGTTCCTCGACGGCGGTCGCGTCGTGGAACAGGGCCCGCCCGCGCAGGTGCTCGACGCGCCGACCCAGGCGCGCACCAGGGAATTTCTCAGCAAGGTGCTCTGAACACCGACAAGCTCATGGAGGAACCATGTCCACCGGCTGGAAGCGGCTGAGCAAGGTGGTCGGCATCGCTTCGGTACTCGCGACCGTGGTCGGCGGCGTCGCCGCCTGCGGGACGAGTGCCGCGTCGACGCCGACCAGAGCGGCCAACGGTGACACCATCGTGACCGTTGCGGCCAATGCCACCGCCGCGACAGCGGTCCAACTCACCGTGCCGCAGGTCGCCGCGATAAGGGCCGAGCTGCCGAAGTCCATTGTGGCCGGTGGGAAGCTGGTGATCGGAGTAGGGGCGTTACCGGCGGGTTTCCCTCCGCTGGCCTATATCGGCGCCGACCAGCAGACCCTCACCGGCTCGGAACCGGATCTCGGCAGGCTGGTCGCCGCGGTGTTCGGGTTGACGCCCGACGTGCAGAACGCCTCCTGGGAGAACCTGTTCGTGCGGTTGCAGAGCGGGCAGTTCAATGTCGGGTTCTCCAACATCACCGACACCGAACTGCGCAAGCAGCAGGGCTTCGACTTCGCCTCCTACCGCCAGGACAACCTCGGCTTCGAGGTACTGAAATCGAGCACCTGGAACTTCGACGGGAACTACGAGAACCTGGCAGGCCGGACGGTGGCGGTAGGTTCCGGCACCAACCAGGAGAAGATCCTCCTACAGTGGCAGAGCGAACTGAAGGCGCAGGGCAAGACGCTCAACGTCCGTTACTTCAACGACGACAACAGCACCTACCTTGCCCTCGACTCGGGGCGGATCGACGCATACTTCCAGCCGAACCCGGCCATCGCCTACCACGTCGCACAGGACGCGAAGACCCGGACCCGACGCGCGGCGCCGGCAAGTACTCCGGGGCAGGGGCATCGCTTCAGGGGCTGATCGCGGCGACCACCAAACATGGCGACGGGCTGGCGAAACCACTCGCCGACGCGATCAACTACCTCATCCAGCACGGCCAGTACGCCAAGTGGCTCGCGGCATACGGCCTGTCCAACGAGGCGGTCAGCAGTTCGCGGGTCAACCCGCCCGGCCTGCCGTTGGACAATTCCTGAGCGACGGAATTTCGGTCCCCGATCTATTCGGCAATGCGATTGACATCGACAGGATCGGATATTCCCGCGCTCGGCGGAATCCCAGCCAATGGTCGGTTCGGCGTTCGACGAACCTTCTCATTGCTGCCCGCTGCTACCTGGGTTACCGTCGAGGAATTCAAGCTGGTTCTCGAAGAATGGGAGTCCTTCATGTCCGAGACACCCACCCAAGGGGCGGCGTCGTGAAGTTTCTGGTCATCACGCTCATCACGCACGTGCCGAACCCGATCACCGGGCGAAAGTCCTCGACGCGGGAACGGTTCCAGGAGGTCGTGGACGGCGCGCTGCTGGCAGAGGAGTTCGGTTTCGACGGTTACGGCGTCGGCGAGCGGCACGAGCGGCCGTTCATCTCCTCCGCTCCCCCGGTCGTGCTCAGCCACATCGCGGCGTTGACCTCGCGGATTCGGCTGTTCACCGCGGTCACCACGCTGAGTCTGCTCGATCCGGTGCGCGCCTACGAGGACTACGCGACCCTGGACAACCTCTCCGGCGGCCGGCTGGAGCTGATCATCGGTAAGGGCAACGGCAGCGCCCAGCGCGATCTGTTCCACGTCACCGAGCAGGACCAGTGGGACCGCAATGCCGAGTCCTACGAGCTGTTTCGGTCCTTGTGGCGACAGGACAAGGTGACCTGGTCGGGCCGGTTCCGACCGGACCTGCACGAGGCCGAGGTGTGGCCGAAGCCGTTGCAGCAGCCGATTCGGGTCTGGCACGGCAGCGCGACGAGCAAGGATTCCGTCGATCTCGCCGCCCGCTACGGTGATCCGCTGTTCTCGGCGAATGTCACCAACCCGATCGGACCCTATGCCGAGCTGATCGGCTACTACCGCGAGCGCTGGGAGTTCTACGGCCACGACCCGGCCGATGCGGTGGTCGGCGCCGGCAGCGCCGGTTTCTACCTCGCACCGAAGTCGCAGGACGCGATCGACACCTACCGGCCGCTGTTCGAGGCGAGCCATGCCTTGCAGACCAGGCTCGGGCTCACGCCGGTCTTCGACACGGTCGAGGACTTCGTCGCACGCAGTTCGGCGCTGATCGGCAGCCCCGAGCAGGTCATCGACAAGGTGCACCGCTACCACGAGCAGTTCGGGCACAGCGTCCTGCACCTGCACGGTGATGTCGGCGGCCTGACCCCGACCGAGCACCGGGACTCCCTTGAACTGTTCCAGAGCGAGGTCGCCCCGGTGCTGCGCAAGGAGATCCCCGATCCGCCGTGGCCGCCCGAGCGCACCCTGACCAACGACGCGACGGAAGGATGACCGTGCCCGTCCCGCTCGCCGTACTCGACCTCGTCCCGATCGTCGCGGGCTCGAACACCTCGGAGGCGCTACGCAACAGCATCGATCTCGCGCGGCAGACCGAGCGGTTCGGCTATCACCGCTACTGGTTCGCCGAGCACCACCTCAACCCCGGCGTTGCCGGCGCCTCGCCCGCCGTCGTGCTCGCGCTGGTCGCCTCGGCGACCCAGCGGATCCGGCTCGGTTCAGGAGCAGTCCAACTGGGACATCGAACCGCCCTGTCGGTGGTCGAGGAGTTCGGCCTGCTCGACGCGCTTCATCCGGGCCGACTCGACCTCGGTCTCGGCCGGTCGGGCGGCAAGCCGGCGACGGCGGCACAACCGGTTGGCGCCGACACGCGCGCGGTGGCCGAGGGGTACACCGCGAACGGACTGCGCATTCCGGCCAAGTTCTCCTTCGCGAAGCTGATCGACTCGCCCCGGTTCGCACTCCAGCGGACGCTGCTGTCGCTGCCGAACGCACAGGCCGCCGACTACGGCGAGCAGGTCGACGACATCCTCGCCCTGCTGCGCGGGGACTACGTCTCCGCCGACGGCATCGAGGCGCACGCCACTCCCGGCGAGGGCGCCGACGTCGAGGTCTGGATCCTGGGCAGCAGCGGTGGCCAGAGCGCGAACGTGGCCGGCGCCAACGCCTTGCGGTTCGCGGCCAACTACCACGTCAGCCCGGCGACGGTGATCGAGGCGGTGGAGGGCTACCGCGCCGCGTTCCTGCCCTCCGCCGAACTGCCCCGGCCCTATGTCGCGGTGTCCGCGGACGTGGTGGTCGCCGAGAACGACGCGACCGCCCGCGAACTCGCCACGGGCTACGGCGCCTGGGTGCGTAGCATCCGCTCCGGCGTCGGCGCGATCCCCTTCCCCACGCCCGCGCAGGCCAAGGCGCTGCCGTGGACCGAGCAGGAGCGGGCTCTGGTCGACGATCGGGTGCAGACCCAGTTCGTCGGCTCCCCCGGCACCGTTGCCGACCACCTCGAACGGCTGCGGGACGCGACAGAGGCCGACGAGCTGATCATCACCACCATCACCCACGACCACGCCGACCGGGTGCGTTCCTACCAACTGCTCGCCGAGGAATGGGCCCGCCGCTGACCGCAACGGTGCCGCCGCTCGTTCAGGCCGAGGATCAGGGGGACCTCGGCGCCCTCGGAACGGGATGATGCATCGGCGCGGTGGCCGCCGTCGAACAGATCAGCACCGTGGCGGACCCGCCGCTCTCGGCCACGAGCCGATGGGGACGCGCGGAATCGAAGTGGACCGAGTCGCCGAGGTCGAGCCCGAGTTTCTCGCCCGACAGGACGAGCGTCACCGGCCCCGAGAGCACATGCAGCCACTCCTCGCCCGCGTGCCGGGCGTCCTTCGTCGGCTTTCCCCCGGCAAGCTCGACTCGCACCACCGAGATCGTCGCCCTTGGTCCACTCAGGACGGTGTACCGACCGTCCTGGCCCGCGTGACCGACCGCGTCCTCGGCGGGCAGATAGTAGTAGTCACTCTCGTCGTGTTCCTCGACGAGATGGCTGACCGAGACTCCGTACACCCGCGCGATCTGTAGCAGGGCGCCGATCGAGGGCTGGCGCTCACCCTTTTCCAGTCGCGACAGATGCGGCGCGGAGATCCCCACCAACTCGGAAAGCGCGTTCAGGGTGATCCCGCGCTCGCGGCGCAGCTCCCGCAGGCGCCGCGCCACCCACTGGTCGATGTCGGTGTCGTCTGCCACGCCAGCAGACGGTACACGCCTGTGAGGCAACAACCGTGGCCTCACAGGACACCCGCGCGCCCTGGCGAGGGCGGTGCCGTCCTTCGTTCGGGAGCCCTCCCGGAACGGCAGTGCATACTCACGGAGTCCGTGACGAGGACCGCTCCGCGCGCACCGGGGAGGATGAACGTGACCGACCGTGAGAGGACGCAGCGGGCACTTCTGGACCGGGTTGCCGACGAGCGCGGTCGCATTCGGGCGGGCCGGTTTCGCCGGAGTGTCCGGCTGGTGGCCTTGTCGCTGGTTGCCGCCAGCTCCTTGGCGGCAGTCGCGTGGATCATGTCCTCGGCGGTGATGTCCGGGCACCCCTTCTGGACCGGGGTCGCGCTCGGGGCCGTCCTGATGGCCGGTCATGGCCTCGCCGCCGAGGTGCTCGGATGGCTGCGCGCGCACGACACCGACGTACTCCTGCTGCGGACGGTAGGCCGCGAGCACCGTGACTTCGAACTCGACGGCTGGCAGGAAACCCGCCACCAGGACCTGCGCGACCGGCAACAGCTGCTCGACGACCTCGACGACGCCCGCGACGACCTGCGCCGCACCGTGCGTCAGCTGGTCGGCTCAGCCGGCGCGGTCGCGGTGTCCGCAGGGGCCGTCGCCGCGGAGATCTGGTCCTTCGGCGAGCAGTGGCTGGCGGCGTGGTCGACCCGCGCGCTCATCGCCGTCACGGTCTCCCTCGGCGTGTCGGCGCTGGAGGTCCTCGTCTCGGTCCTGCTGAGCAGGCGGCTCGCCTCGGCGAAAGCCAATCTCCTCACTGCCCGGCGCAGGCACCGCGACGCCGCCCTCTACGACGCGGAGCCGCTGGAGCACCAGGGCGATGTCGCCGAGCTGCCACCCATCACGCGCAGCGGCTGGACGTTCGCCGCGCTGGCGGCCTGCGCCCTGCTCTGCGTGCTGGGTCTCACCTCCGCCATGGTCACCGAGGTCAGCAGCCCGCCCGCTGCCGCCGGTACCGCTGCCCCCGCACCCGGTCTCTCGCCCCGGCCGACGAACCTGGCCGCCTGGGAGAGCACCGTTCCGGTCGACTGGCCGTCCGGTATCGCCGTCTCGCCGGACGGGCGTCACGCCTACATCGCCAACTCGGGCCCGCCCGATCCGCCCGATGCCGATGTCGCGGTCGTCGACCTCGGTACGCAGACGGTCACGGCCACCCTGCCGGTTCCACCGCACCCCATGGCGCTCGCTCTGACCCCCGACGGCCGCCGCCTCGTCGTGGCCAGTACCGGATCGAGCACGGCGCCGACCGGCACGCTGCGCGTCATCGACACGGCGACACGGCACGCGCTCTCGACGATCCAACTCACCGCGATCCCGTCCGACGTCACGGTCTCCCCCGACGGACGGACGGCCTGGTGCGTGATCTCGGACCCCGACGACTACGACCCCGGTGCGGCCGTCGCGGTGGACCTGGCAACGGGCACCGTGATCGGCTCCGTTCCCGTTGGCGACAACCCCAACGCGATCACCATCGCTCCCGACGGCCGCCGGGCCTACGTCGCCAACTTCGACGACAACACGGTCTCGGTCATCGACACCGCGACCCGCACGGTCGTGGCCACGGTGCCGACGGGAGCCGGTCCGTCCGGTCTGGTGGTCGACCAGCGGCGGCACACGGTGTGGGTGGCCGACCAGAACGAGTCCGACGTCCACGAAACGCTGACCGCGATCGACACCAACACCCTCGCGGCCACGCCGGTCGATCTCGGCCCGCCCGCGCCAGGTGTCGGTGGCGCGGGCTCACTCGCCATGACCCCGGACGGCCGCCAGCTGCTCGTCGGGCGCTACAGCGCGGACAACGACACGCATCCGCTCCTCGATGTCGTCGATCCCGACACCCGAAGGACGACCAAGGTGGTCACCATGCCCTGGCCGTACCGCATCGCGACAACTCCGGACAGCCATCACGCGCTCATGTCATCGGGTGACCTCTGGGTGCTCGACATACCCTGACCGCCGTCGTTGCGCCCAGCCGTTGAAAACGCCTCTTCGAGGAGTTGCCGACGTGGCAACGGGTCTGGTCCGGTCGGCAACCCAGTCGTCCACAGTGGACCAGGTTGCGTCCAGCCAGTCGCCGATGGCGGCCGGCTCGCGCGGCACGCCGGCCGCCGGCAGCAGCGTGGTCCTGATCACCAGGTTGCGGTGCACCGGCAGCTGCCACCACGGCCGGTCCCGGCCGTCGGAGGTGAACGCGGTGTGCGCCAGCAGCAGCACATCGGCCTCCGGCGAGCCGGTCAGCGCGGCGGTCGCGCCGCCCCGATGCGGTGGCAGCGTATGGGTGTGCCGGCGTGAGGCGCGGGCCTTGAGATGGTGGCCTGCTCGTCCGAGGGCGTCGATCGCTTCGCGCCAGCGCGGCCAGCTGAAGTTGCCGCCCTCCGGGAACAACAGGAACGCATCGCCCGGCGTCATCGATCCGGCCAGCTGCCTGATCCGTCGGCGGGCCCGCTTGCCGCCGGCGCCGACGAAACACAGCGGCAGGTGCGGGCCTGCGAGGTCGACGGTCGGGTCGAGGCGCAGCGCGGACTTGAGCACGATCCGCAGCCGCAGGCCGTAGCGCACCACCAGCAGCCAGGCGATGAACAGCGAATCGCCCGGCCCGCAGTGTCGCGCGAGCACGATCAACGGTCGGCCGGTCGCGGCCAACTGCTGTGCCGTTGCCGATCCGTCCTCCAGTTCTACCCGGACATCCAGGATGGCCCGCATCGCGCGATACGCCGAGCGCAGGACGTCACGCAGCAGCCCCTCCCAGTCGCCGTCGCGGTCGGTGTGCGCCAGCCGGTAGAGGACGCGCAGCTCGATGGCGGCGTAGGCGAGTACCAGGGCGACGGTGCGGATCGGGCGCGTCGAGCGGACCGCGAGGGCGACCAGCGTCGCCACGAGCAACAGCAGTGGGCCGGTGAGCAGCAGCACGACCTCGGTGGTCACCACGAGCGGGATGGTGAGCACTCGACGCAGCGCGGTCATCCCAGGCCCGCGAGATAGGTCTTGGTCGCCGCGTAGGCATCCTCGGCGCGCGCAGAGATCCGGCTCGAATCGCGGTAGCGCAGGTTGGACCAGGTACCCGCGCGCCGCTGTGGTTGGCCGGTGGGCAGCACATGCACCTCGACACCGTCCGGGATGCGGCTCAGATCGGTGTGAAACCGGTGCCGCCGTGCGATCTCGAAGGCCACGAAACCCACCTCCCACGGAAAGCGCGGTGTCGTCAGGTCCTCCTCGACGCGGCCGACGTGCAGCACCCATACGGTGGTCGCACCGTGCCGGACCGCGCGATCGAGCGGAATGCTGTTGACGAGGCCGCCATCGAAGAAGTGTTCATCGTCGATCTCGACCGGTGGGAAGACGCCGGGCAGCGCGCAGGAGGCCAGCACGGCATCGAGCAGATCACCGGAACCGAACCAGTGTTCGCTGGCGTGTTCGATACTCGCCGCGACACATTCGAACGGCACCGCGAGTTCCTCGAACGTGCGCACCGGCAGCCGGTCACCCAGCAGCCGTCGCAGCTGGTCGGTGCCGTGCAGCGAGGTCCCGCTGCGCACCAGCTCCACCACCCGCCCGACCAGGGAGCCGCCGAGCACGTTGTCGGCGGCCAGCCGTGTCCAGGTGGTCAGCAAGGCCTCCGCGCCGGCCGGGGTTGGTTCGGCGGCCAACGCCGCTCCGTTGATCGCACCGATCGAGGTGCCACAGATCAGGTCGGGAACGACGCCGCCCTCCAACAGGGCGCGAGCCATCCCGGCCTCGGCCGCGCCGAGCAGCCCACCACCACCCAGCACGAATGCCGTTGCCGTCACCGCAGAGAGATACACCGGGCGGCGCACCGTCAAACATGTCGATCATCGAGGGCCGTTCCGCACGTGCAACTGGTTGTGAAACCGCGCGAGCGGGTATGCAGCAGGTGGCCGGGGCCGACCGATGGTCACTGAGTGTATGTCGTCGGTGTCGCACCGCAGGTGCGTGGTCGGTCGGCCGGGATGAGACCATCCTTGGGCGGCAGCACAGTGGGGAGACGCGATGAATCCGGCGGACCAAGCGGACGAGCGCGCCGCCGAGCATCACCCGACCGGGACGCCGAGTGCCCACCTGTACTACCGGGCCGGGCCGGCGTCCGGTGACCAACTCGCACCGATCCGGCGGGCCCTCACCGACTGGGCCCGTGGTCTCGGCGCGGCCGAGGACACCGTCGAGGCGATCATTCTCGCCACCGACGAAGCCATGAGCAACGTGATCAGCCACGCCTACCCTGGCCGGACCGGCGAATTCGAGCTGAGGGCCGGCCTCGCCCAGGAGTCCGGTCGGATCGAGATCGTGGTCCGCGACCACGGCCGCTGGCAGCCGCCCGGCGCACCCGACCCGCGACACGGCCGCGGCCTACCGCTGATTCGTGCCCTGGCCAAGCAGTCCAGCATCGACCGCACGGCGACCGGCACCACGGTGCGGATGAGCTGGCCACTGGCCGGAAACTGACCTCCGTTACCCATCCCGCCGATCCGCGCGCCGGACGCCCGGCGCCGTTAGGGTGCTGCCATGGCGGAAGAAGGGCAGGAGGAAAGCCTCGGCACCGTGGTGCTCGCCGGGGTGATGAACCTGGGCATCGCCGCGGCGAAGGCGGTCGGCGGAGTGCTCAGCGGGTCCTCGGCGATGCTGTCGGAGGCCGCGCACTCGGTCGCCGACACCGTCACCGAGGTGCTGTTGCTGACCGCGCTGCGGCGCAGCGCCAAACCCGCCGACGAGCACCATCCACTCGGGTACGGACCGGAGCGGTACTTCTGGGCGTTCCTGGCCTCGGTCGCGACCTTCGTCGGCGGCGCGGTGTTCTCCGTCTACACCGGCATCCACACCATCCTCGCCGGGGAGGAAGCGGGCAACCCGCTGGTGTCCTACCTGGTGCTGGCGGCGGCGTTCATCATGGAAGGCGCCTCGCTGCTGCGTGGGATACGGCAGACCGCGCGGGAGGCGCGGCGCCTGCGCTCACCGTACTTCCGCTACCTGGCCCTGATGCCCGACACCACGGTGAAGGCGGTCGTTTTCGAGGACTCCGCCGCCCTGGTCGGGCTGGTGCTCGCCGCGGCGGGACTTGCGCTGCGGCAGGTGACCGGGTCCGGGGTGTGGGACGGGATCAGCTCGCTGTTGATCGGCGGGATGCTGGCCTACGTGGCGGTGACACTGGGCCGGGACAACATGTCGCTGTTGATCGGCCGCTCCGTGACCTCCGAGCTGCTGGGGCAGATCCGGGAGGAGATCCTGGCACCGGGGGCGGTGGTGCAGGTCGGGCAACTGGTCGCGGTGCTGCTCGGGCCGGACGAGGTACTGGTCGCGGCCAAGGTCGACTTCGTCGACGACACCAGCGGCGGCGCGATCGAGCAGGCCTGCGAGGAGGTCGAACGGCGGCTGCGGGACCGATTCCCCGTGGTCCGGCAGGTGTTCCTCGACCCGACTCCCGGTGGCAGTGTCGCCAAGGAGGCCGAGGAGGGCGCTCCGTCCACAGCGGACTGACAGCGCGCCGTCGGGTTCATGTTCGGGCCCAGCGCTCCAGCAGAGTGACCGCCTCGGCCACGGTGCCGACCGTGGCCACGCCTGCGGGTGGGGCAGGCGGATCGATCATGACCACCTCGACGGCCAGCAGGCGGGCGGCGGTGAGCTTGGCCGAGGTCAGCTCGCCACCGCTGTTTCTGGTCACCAGCACGGTCACCTCGTTGGCACGCATCAGCGCCGTCTCACCAGCCACCGTGTACGGGCCGCGATCATGGAGGAGGACATGTCGGGGCGGCAGCGGCCCATCGGGGGGATCGACCGTGCGGATCAGGTAGTCGTGTCGGTCGTCGGGCGCGAAGGCCGCCAGGTCACCGCGTCCGGTGGTGAGGAACACCCGGCCGGCCGGCCGACAGGCGACCTTACGTGCCGCGGCGGCGACGTCCGGCACGTGGGTCCAACGGTCGCCGGGCCGGCTCCCCCAGGGTTGCCTGCGCAACCCCACCAGCGGCACACCGGCGGCCTTCGCGGCCAGCGCGGCGTGCTCGGACATGGTCACCGCGAACGGGTGGGTGGCGTCGACCAGCACGTCGACCAACTCCGCGCGAAGGTAGCCGGCCAGCCCGTCGACACCGCCGAAACCGCCGATCCGGACCTCGCCGGGCGGTAGCACCGGGTCGGCGACCCGGCCCGCCAGCGAGGAGACGACCACCCAGCGGCCATCGTCGTGCAACGCGGTGGCCAGCGCGCGCCCCTCCGAGGTGCCGCCGAGTATCAGTACCCTCACCAGGACGACACTAGCTACACGCGAGAAAGACGGAGTCCATGCGAAAGATCCTGGTGATCGGCATCGGCGCCGGGAACCCCGAGTACATCACGATGCAGGCGGTGAACGCGCTCAACACCGTCGACGTCTTCTTCGTGGTCGACAAGGGCGAGGACAAGAGCAGTCTGCTGGCGTTGCGCGAGGAGATCTGCGAGCGGTACATCCCCGGCGGGAACTACCGAGTCGTGCTGATCCCCGACCCGCCGAGGGACCGGCAGGCGGCCGCCTACACCGGCGCGGTCGAGGACTGGCACGAGCGCAGGGCGCGACTGTTCGAGGCCGCGATCCGCACCGAACTCGCCGAGGACGGCCGCGGCGCCTTCCTGGTCTGGGGTGACCCCGCCCTCTACGACAGCACCCTTCAGGTGATCGGCCGGATCCTCGCTCGCGGCACGACCAGCTTCGACTACCAGGTGATCCCCGGTATCACCAGCGTCCAGGCGCTCGCGGCCCAGCACCGCCTGCCGCTCAACCGCACCGGCGAGCCGGTGCACATCACCACCGGCCGCCGACTCGCCGAGGGCATGCCCGATGACCTCGACAGTGCGCTGGTCATGTTGGACGCCGGCTTCGCCTGCGCCGATTTCGACGACCCCGACCTGCACGTCTACTGGGGCGCCTACCTGGGCACGCCCGAGGAGGAGCTGCGCTCCGGACGCCTGCGCGAGGTCGCCGCCGACATCGTCGCGACCAAGCGGGAACTGCGCGAGCGGCACGGTTGGATCATGGACACCTACCTGCTCCGTCGCGAACGGCACTAACCGCTTCCCTCGGGCGAACCGCTGTCGCCGCAAGGATTCGGCAGGTCCGTTGTGGACGGTCCGGGCACCAGTCGTCGGCGGAGGGCCCCGCCGCGTCGACTCAGCCCGGCTCAGGTGGCGAGCAGCTCCTGGAGCTGGGTGATCGCCTCGGCCAGCTTCTCCGCGAAGGTGACCATCTCGGCCGCGACCGGGCGCGGGGTGCTCAGGTAGATGTTGAACTCCTCCGGCAGCAGCACGTAGGCAACGCCGATGCACTGGCTGCTGGTCGAGCCGAAGCCGAAGAACCGGATCGTGGTGGACGGCGCCGAACTGGTGCTCAGGTAGTCCGCACGCATGATGCGCCAGCCGGGCGTGTCGTAGAGCGCGATCGGCTCGGTGACGCCGAGTTCGGCCCCGCGCCGCTGCTGGATCATCAGCAGCTCCCACAGGTGCTGCTCGGGTGCGTCGCCCGCCTGGCATTCCTTGGCCCTCGCCACGTGCTTGGCAGCGGCCGCCCGGAACGCGGCGGCCCTGGTCTCCCGGTCGGCGGCCGGGTCTTCCATGGCCTCGACGAACCGCAGGACCTCCGGGGTCACCACGCGCATCGCCTCGGTGCGGCCGCCCTGGAACTGGCGGGTCGCGATCGACTCGTAGGTGGCGCCGATCCGGCCCTTCGCGCGCTGGTGGGCGAGCTGGTAGGCCATCTGCACGAAGGCGTCCGGTGACATGCCGAGTTCCTTGGCCCGGTTCGCGCCGAAGTCGGCGAAGGACAGGACGGTCGAGGCGGTGTTGTGAGCGAACGTGGCGAACGACTCCGCCGCCGCCCGCACCTCGGCCCGCTGTTGCTCGTCGAGCACGAACTCCACCGGCGACACCGCAGGGCTGCCGGCGGACACGGCGCCTGCTCGGTCGGCGTGCTCGCGGGCGGTGCTGCCGTGCAGGAAGTCGACGAACTGCAGGATCGTGGTGCCGTCGAGTCCGCAGTGCTCGATGTTGATCCCGGCCCGGCCGTCGGCGAACACGATCAAGGAAACGGCCTTGTCGAACCACCGGTTCTCCGGGCTGCCGTAGAGCAGTGCGTCACAGATGTCGAGGGTGCTCTCCGGCGCGAAGTCCTCCAACGCGAGGCAGAACAGCGCGGTCTCGATCGTGTCCAGCGCCGCGGCGTTGGTCGGGTCGGCGAGCAGCCGTTCCCGGCTCGCGGCCCACTCGGCCCGCGCCTTGGTGGTGAGGTGACCGGCGGAGATGTCGGCCCTGGCCTGCCCCGCTTTCAGCACCTCACGCAGGCCACCGGCGAGATCGTCGAGGTCGTGCGGGCGGCCGTCCTCGGTGCGGACGTCCATGCGCAGCGCATTGCCCCGGTGGAACACCACGATGTGCCGGGACCGGGAAGGCCCTGGCCATTCCGGACTGTACGGGCCGCGCACGGTGTCCTGTCGCGCGCCGGGGATCCGCGTCGTGGAGTACAGGAACTTGTTCTGCGCCATGGTCTGCGGCGCACCACGCTGCAACACCGGCGGCAGCGCTTCGGCATCGACGGCGACCTTGTGGTCCAGTGCGGCCGCGATCAGGCCGGCGGCGCGCTCGATCTGGCTTTCGTCCGAATCCCGGAACAAAAAGAAGAAGTTCGCGTTGAGCGCGATCCGATCCCGGCGGCCCAGGTAGCGGTTGGGCCAGAACTCGTCCAGCCAGCTGCGCACGTCTCTGCCCGCGTTGAACCGCTCAAGGTCGGCGTGCAGCACCCTGGCCGGACCGTCCGGCTTCAGGAACTCATCGACCGCCGCGCGGGTGGTGGTCAGCTCGGCTTCGGTGAGCAGCGGAGCACACCATTCCAGGAACCGCGCGCAGCTGCGCTCCAACGTCGGTAGCGGCACCCTGGGCAGCCGGTCCTCGTTGGCGAAGGTGCGCGTGGTGGACCATTCCTGGCTGTCGTTCACTTCTCGCCCTCGACTTCGCTGGTGGGGCTTTCCCCGATCCGCTGGCCGGGTGAGCCTACAACGGTGTTCGACGCAAGATCGAAGACTGCCGGCCCCGGTCCGGTCGCCGGCAGGCAGACGTGCAGCTGGGCGTAGAACCAGCCGTCGGTCTCGGCACCGCTCGGGTCGACCCCGACGTCGGCGAGGTTGTCCAGCACCTGCTCCTGTTCCTCGGCCGAGACGAACCGGCGCTGCCGGAACAACCGCTCGACCCGGACGGTGCGGTAGCCGAACTCGGCGAGGGCGTCGGCGATCGGGTCGAACGGGAACATGCGCAGCACGAAGTGCGCCATCCACGGCCTGCGGGCGATGGCCGCGACGACCCGTGAGATCGTCGGCACGCCGACGTAGCCGAGGCAGCCGGTGGAGATCACCAGATCGGTGTCGCCGAGCTGGGCTCGCTGGTCGGCGGTCAGCTCGTTCGATTCGAGATCCGCGAACAGGCCCTCATCGAGGAAACCGGCCTTGGTCGCGTAGGCGAGCGCCGGTTCGGCCACGTCGAGACCGAGGAACCGGGCCTGCGTTCCCGACCGGGAGGCGACCAGGTCGCGATCGAGGGCGAGCAGCTCGTCGGTGGTTTCCGGCACGGGATCGGCGTAACGCTCGTAGAGTTCGGTCATACTCGCATCGCAGCGGAGCAGGGCCGCGTTGATGCCATAGGAGCTGCCGATGTCGACCACCTGCGGAACCGCGACCCCGAGTGCCGAGCGGTATTCCTCGATCAGGGTGCGAAAAAACGGCTTGGCCAGTTGGGGAATGCAATAGTCGAAACCACGCAGCGTGCGGAAGTACGCGCGCGGATCAGGCTCGGTGTAGATGTGGTCGAACGACATTTTTCCGGTGTCATCGAATTGCACGCGGCTCCCCCTGGTCAGTCCAGTAGCTCGTCGACGCGCACGGCGTCCCGTTCAGCGGCCAGATGCTGCGGGAGCACCCGGCCGAACAGCTGTCTGGTCCGAGCCACACTGCCCACTACCCCAGGACGTTCACTGTAGGCGAAGATCGCGGTGTGCCGAGCCCGGTCGCCCCGCACCGCGCTGACCTGGTGCAACGCATAACGACCCTGGAACAGTTGCAGGTCCCCCGGCCGCAGTTCGAGTCGGCGGACCAGATGGTCGCCGTGTCCGGTGAGCACCGCGCCGACCTCGGTGAAGTTCTCCCGGTCGGCGGAGCGGATGTTCGGGCAGTACTGGAACTCACCGCCCTCGGCGGGCTGCTGGGTCAGCATGCTCACGGTGAACTCGTTGACGTCGAAATGCCACGGATGCGACCTTCCCGGATCGACAACGTTGAGGACCAGCCCACACAGTGGATCGGCGAGTTCGTACAGTCGCGGCAGGCCGAAGCAGGCGGCGACGAACTGCTGGAACAAAGGGCTGGTGTAGAGCCGGTGAATGATCGAGTCGACCGGAATGCGGTCCCTGGCAACGAATGCGTTGCCGCGTGCCATGGTGATCCGGCCCGGATGGTCCCTCGGTAGCGACGTGCGCACGTCGATGTTGTAGACGTTGACCGTTTCGACGTCGTAGTAGGCCAGCGGAGCGACCCGCGCACCTTCCTCCCGCAGGTCGTCGAGCAGTTCCGCGCGAATGAAGTCGGACAGCACCCGGACGCCGAGGGCACCCAGTTCGATCCTGGTGCGTTCGACCTCGGCCAGCCAGGCGGAGCTGCCTGGTTCGGTGATCGGATAGCGCTCGGTGTTGATCGGCTGGTCGGACAATGGAACGGGCTGGCCTGGCACGCGGTTGGTCTCGCGTGTCGTCACGACCTTCACCTCCGGCGAGCGTTACGACGCGGGTGCGATCATCCACGTTGGCAGGCCGGACCGAGGGTCGCGAAGGGTTTTGTGACCGTCACCACGCTTGACCGGTCTCGATGCCTGCTGCCATCGAGACCGGATCGCGGTGCTGCGCCAGCGGTCGACCTAGTCGACGACGAGTTCCAGGTGCTTCTGGAAGAAATCGCACATCCTGGCGGCCACCAGTCCCCGAGCCCAGGGCTCGCAGTGGTAGTTGGCGCCGTCTTCCCGGAAGAACTGGACCAGTTCCTTTTCGCAGCACAGCGCGTCGTACAGCTCGCGGGGCTGACCGGTGAACCACGCTTCGTCGTCGGGATCGCAGATCAGCATCGGGGTGCGGATCCCTCCCGCGACGTCCGCGAGGCGATACCGACCCACCGCACGGAAAAGGTCGTACGGTGTCTCGAATGTGCCGTACGGGCGGGCGCGGAACCGGAATCCACGATTGCGGACCGGGTCTGCCGGGGCGGCTGCCATGGTCTGGTTGAAGCGGTCTCGTTCGCCGGCCTCCAGCAGGTCGACCAATGGCTCGGGCAGGTTGGCGTACCACACGCGGGCGACGTCCCAGACGCCGTCGTCGACGACGGCGGCGACGAAACGGTGCTCGAAGGCGAGGGCTCGGGGCAGCCAGTAGCCGCCTTGGCTGAGCGCCGACGCGAGCAAGCGCTTGCCGTCCACGTCAGGGCGGGTGAGGAGCGCGTCGACCACCGGGGTCAGCACCTGTTCCCAGTCGTGTCGGAAAGGGATGCCCCGCTCGAACAGCAGTGACTGCTGTCCTGGGCCGTCGAAGACGAATACGTTCCAGCCTCGTTCCAGGCCGGCTTTGATGCCCTCGGCCCACAGCCCCGACAACGGGCCGTCGCTGCCATTGGTGATGACCAGGGTCGGTCTCGCGGCACCACTGCTGTCGGGTCGGAACAGGTATCCGGGGAGCGTGGTGTCCTGATAGGCGATGTCGAAGCGGACGTTGGTGCCGTGGGAGGCGTTGATGAACGCTTCCCAGCAGGCACGATGTCGGGTGAAGGTGGGGACCAGCGCGCTGTCGTCGAGCAGGCCGTCGATGAAGGCCATGGCGCGCGCGTACGCCTCCGCAGCGCCGAGGTAGAGCCATGCGGCCGTCTGATACTGGCCGGCCTGGTCGCTGGCGACCGCCTGCCGCTGCAGTCGATCGGCGGTGGCCGTCCACTCCCGCAGCCAACTCTCCGGGTCGCCGTCGGCGATCCGGCCCAACGTGCTCACGGCCACCCCGAGGTCGAAAACGCCTTGGCTCGCCTTGCTGATGGCGAAGCGGGCGTTGAAGTCGAAGTCGTCGTCGGTGAACAGGCGACCGGTCAGTGCCGGCAGCCTGGTGCCGGCAGATGTGGCGTGGGCTGTCATGGGCCGAGCCTGCCAGCGGACCTGCTCTCGCCGACTGGTCGTTTCGGCCAGTTCCGCGCGGCACGGCGGCGTTCAGCCGCGGCGGACCAGTTCGGTCAGCTCGTGGCGGGACTCCGTCGCGGTCTTGGCGTAGATGTTCGACAGGTGGAAGGCGACGGTACTGCGGGAGAGGTACAGCTCCTTCGCGATCTGCGCGTAGCTGAGACCTTGGGTGAGCAGGGCCACCACCTCGCGCTCCCGGTCACTCAGCGGTGTCAACGGGTCGGCGGTGGGCGCGATCAGATACCGAGCCCCATCGACCTCGGCAAGCCGATCGTCGGACTCACGCTGGGCGCCTGCGGCGCCGGTCTCGTCGCCGAGGCCGCGCAGGACGCGCGCCAGGTCCGCGGCCAGCAGGGCGGCGTGGATCCGCAGTTCGGCCATTCCTCGGGCACGCGCCTCGTTCAGCGAGCGCGCCGCTTCCCGCAGGTCACCGTCCAGTTCGGCAGCGAGTCCCCGCAGCCAGGCAACGCCCGCTTCGCGCCAGTCGACCGGCGCCGGATTGGCGGCAAGCGTCGCGGCGAGGTCGTGGACGGCCTTCGGACGCTGGGCCGCGGCGTTCATCATGCCGAGGGTCAGCAGCCACAGCGGCGGCACCGCGTTGGGCCAGGTGAGGGTGCCGAAGTCCGCGTTCAGGTCGTCGAGGTAGCGCGCCTGCTCATCGAGCTGACCGGTGAGGCGCAGGCACACGAACTCCGAGGTGGCGGCCGTCGAGATGGCCGGTGGCCACGGGGCTTCCCGCAATGCCGCCCGCGCCTGCTCGTGGTGTTGGGCCAGTGTGCCGGAATCGCCGGTGGCCAGGTCGGCGAGTACGGCCACGGCGCGGACCATCGGGTTCACCGCACCGTAGCGGACCCCGAGACTTGTCCTGATCGTCTCGCGCGCCCGCGGCCAGTCACCGCGCAGCCAGTAGGCGTAGCCGAGCAGGGCGTGGAACTCGCCGTCGCCCATCGCCACCAGGCCGTCGTCGATCTGGGCGGTGAAGGGCTTGAGCTTGCGGACCGCGAGGTCGGGTAAGCCGCCGACCGCGGCGGCGGCTCCGCGCCAGGCGTCTTCGAGGTCGAGTCCGTCGGCCAGCCGCGCGGGCGATCCTGTCATGCCGGCGTCGGCCACCAGCGCGGAAGCAAAGCCGAAGTACCCGCTCAGACAGGGGTCCGCAGCGGGCTCCGCGCTCACCAAAGCCAACTCTTCGCGCGCCCGATCGACGGATCCACCGGTGACGACCTCGGTCCAGGCACGCAGGATGTGCAGGCGAAGCCGGGTTCGCGCATCCGTGGCCTCGATCGCGGCGGCGGGAATCGACGCGAACACGGCTGACGCCCTCGACCAGCGTCGACGGCCCACGAGCGCGAACCCTTCGACCACTGTGCGCCGTGCCTCGTCGTGCGCGTAAGCGATACTGCTCGCCCGACGCTCGACCGAGTCGAGGTCACGCGCCAGCACCGCGTCGAACAACGCGTCCAGGAAACGTCGCTCGCGGGCAACAGGATCCCCGGTGACCGCGCTGGCCCACAGTCCGACCCGACCTGCCTGCTGGAAGCGCCGTGCCAGATGCAGCGACCATGCCGCCGCATCCAGTTCGGCCGCGAGATCGTCGTCGTAGCCATTGGCGGCGAGGAAACGATGCCGTAGCGCGTCGACCGGGGCGTCGACAAGGGCCGCTGCCCTGCGATGCAGGGCGCGTCGTTCGGCCTGCGGAATCGTGTCGGCGATGGCGGTGCCGATGACACCGCTCGCGGCCCGGATCTCGGATCGGTCGGCCTGTACCCGAGACATCAGCAAGCCCTGTAGGCGCAGCCGCTCAGCGGCATCCGAGGGGTCGTCGAGGCCGGCGAGCGCGCCGGCCGTCAACAACGACGTCCATCGGTCTCCGAGGACCACCACGGCGCGCAACAACGAGGCCCCGTCGCCGTCGAGCCGGTCGAGGCGGGCGGCGAGGGTGCGAGCAAGGTCGCGAGGCGCCGGCAGCTCCTCGGCATCGCGGACCTCGTCGATCGTGTGCTCATGGAGGATGGTCCGCAGGAACAGCGGGTTGCCGGCGGTATGCGCCCAGAGCCGATTGCCGAGTGTGTCGTCGGCCTCGGGCCAGGCGGTCGCCACCAGCTCAGCTGCTGCCGGCTCGTCCAGTCCGGTCAGCTCAAGATGGATCGCGCGATCGGCGTCGATCACCAACCGGTTCCAGGGTTCGAGGGCCTCCCCGGTCAGGGCGCTCACGGCCACCGCGACCAGCATCCGATCGGAGAACGTGCGCTCGACGAGGCGGGCGATCATGTCAGTCGACTCGGTGTCCAGGGATTCCAGATCATCGATGATGATCAGTACCGGCGCGCCGGAGCGGGTCTTCTCGATCCAGGATCGCAGCATCCTCGCCGCCTGGAGCGAGGTGAGGCCGGGGTCGGGCGGGGCGTCGAGGACGCCCCATTCGACCAGCGCGGCGTAGGGCTGCTGCCAGTCGCCGTCGGCTTGCAGTTGCAGAAGGTGGAACCCCTGTGCCGAGGCGGCGACACGCCTGAGGAAGGTCGTCTTGCCGGTGCCGGGGGCGCCCTCGACGAGCAGCACGGTGGGGATGCCGTCCGCGGCGCGGCCGACCGCCTCGTCCAACGCGGCGTCCTGGTGAGCGTCCCATCGCAGAGCGTAACTGGCGTCGAACGAGCCGGACTGGCCGTTTCGAACAGGCACCTCGGCGGCCTCCCACACCACACTCGATCTCGGCGCCGGTCCGGCGCGATCAACCGCGCGGGACATTACACCTTGATCAAGGAGTACAGATGAACCCCGTCA
>DATATE010000207.1:0-26467 GCA_036268955.1 Pseudonocardiaceae bacterium | reverse complement strand
CTTCGGGCGAAGATCACTTTGGCGAGCGTTCTTCTACCAGGGACTCCACGCCTGTCTTCACATCGGCCCCTCGGCCACCACAGGTCCAGCGCCGTCGGGCCCGACACGACCCGATCTTGGTGAGATCACCTCAATGTCATGACGATTCCAGCAGCAAAACACGGGGTGTGCTATTGCGACACCAGCATCTACCGGCCCGGAGGCGACTCTCGATAGTTGAGAACAACGTCTCCTACGCGCTCCGCAGCCTCGTTCGGGTCCTCGTGCTCCCACACTCGGATGACCGTCCACCCTTGCTGGCTGAGCTGGCGATCCGTGTCAGCGTCCCTAGCTTTCGTCCCCTCGATCTTGGAAGACCAGAACTCGCTGTTCTTGGACGCCGGGCGGTGGTGCTCAGGGCAGCCATGCCAAAAACATCCGTCAAGGAACACCGCGATCCGCTGGCCAGGAAACACGACATCGGCTGTTCGTCTTACCTCCGGCAGCGGACGAGCATTGACCCGGTAGCGCATGCCACGCGCGTGTAGCGCCGATCTGAGGGCTCGTTCGGGGCGAGTGTCGCGGCCCTTGTTGGCGCGCATCACGGCACGCACGGCCTCGGAGCTAGCCCAGGATGGCTTGGCGGTCAGGCCGATGTCATCACCCATCGCCGCGATGCCCCCCTCGGCGAATACCCGCCACGCGGCGGCGAGGTTCCGAGCCCGCGAGGTGTCGTCGACTTGGCAGACGTACCGTTCGCTGGTCTTACCGTGGTCCGACCAGCGGATATAGGCGTAGATACGGCGGCTTTTCGGCGGCAGCCGGAGATAAATGGAGGCGACGGCGTGCCCGCCACCTGATTGCGCGACCCTTCGTCGATCCCGGCCGCCAGCCGCTTCGTCCTGCTCGGCGGCGCGAGCGGCTCGGCTCAATCCAGCCTGGGGGCGCCACGCCTCCTCAAGGGGTCTGGTCTCGTTCCAGCGACTGGGCATGACGATCAGGCGGTGCGCAGTTCCGATCCCTCGGCCTGGTCGAGCGCAGTGGCGACCGAGTCCGCCACCACCCTGCCGAGTTCGACGGGGACCGCGTTGCCGAGTTGGCGCATTTGCTCACCGCGGGGACCGGCTAGCTCCCAGGTGTCGGGAAAAGTCATCACGCGGGCGACCTCACGCACGGTCATGTATCGGATCGACCCGTCGTCGCATCGCAGGACGGTCTCACCGCCAGGCACGCCGTGCACGCCAGCCTTCACCGTCTTCGCCGGCCGGTCGAAATCGTTAGGCGTATGCCCAGGGTACTCACGCGCGCCGGGCCAGCCGATGTGATGCAAGAAGTCAGGGTGATCGACCCTGTCGCCCACTGGTTCGGGCAGCGGCTTCTTCCCGCGCGCCGTTCCACCGCGGAAGGCGTCGCGCACGGTGCGCCATGGCCGCTTGCCATCGTGCATTGGCAGTGTTTCTGGCACGATGTCCTCACGCGGTGGCCGCTCGGCCCGTTCCCAGTAGTCGCCGTCGGCTTGCGAGTGCCAGAGCGCGATCTCGGAGTGGGTCGGCTCGGGGAAGTTCCAGCCGGCGAGGCCAAGATCCTTCCGGAAGGCCACGACGACCACACGCCATCGAACTTGCGGCACGCCGTAGTCGGCGGCGTTCACCAACGCCATCTTGACGTCGTACCGCTCGGTCAGATCGACCTTGGTGGACTTCAGCACCTTGTTCAGGCGCTTGTCATGATCAAGCCAGTCCTCGCCGTCGACGCGCCGCTCGAACGGAGCCTCAAGCTCGCGGAGGATGTAATCGTAGTAGGGCTTAAACGACGGCCGCAACAGGCCCTTCACGTTCTCCGCGATGACCGCCTTCGGCCGGGTCTCCCGTACCGTCCTGAACAGCTCAGGCCAGAGATTTCGCGGATCGTCGTAGCCCTTGTGAACGCCGCCGAGGCTCCACGGCTGGCAGGGCACGCCGCCGGCGACGACGCTGACCCTCCCTTCCCAGCGGGTGAAGTCGACCTTGTGCACGTCACCCTCGATCAGCGGCCACTTGGAGCGCAGACTCCTGGGGTCGGGATCGTTCTCGCTGTAGTCCGCCGCGACATTGGCGCGTAGCGTCTCGCACGCGCGGTGGTTCAGCTCTACGGCGAGAAGATGCCGGAAGCGGGCCTCGTGCAGTGCGTAGGCGAGGCCGCCGCCACCGGTGAACAGCTCAATACTGGTGCCCACCTCGGGCTTAGCCTTCGCTCCGCGAACCGTTGATCGTTTGGCCACGCGCAAACTATACCGCGGAGGGTCTCGAACACGCGTTCACCACCCCGTGTTCGGCGTGTCGCGCGTGCGTCGACCAGTACTCTTTCGGGGACAAGGTGAAGATCACCCGAAGGGGGACAAGGCCCGATGCCAGCCAGCGGCGAGTTTCGCCTCAGCATCACGCGCGCGCTCGCCGACCAGCTGTCGGATGGCCTCGCCGCGCTCGACCCGGACCCGTTAGATCCGCCGCACATCGCGCTTGTCGACCTCAAGCCCGGTGTCTACCAACTCTACGAGAACGGCACACTCATCTATGTGGGGAAGGCGCAGGTATCGGAGCCACTGCCAAAGCGCTTGCGCCAACACTACGACAAGCTCACGGGTCGTGTCGGTATCGGTACAATGACCTTCACCTGCCTCTACGTGCACGAGGACATGGAGGCGGTCTCGCCCGAACAGCTCTTGATCACAAAGTACAAGGGCGAAGGCGAAGCCGCGTGGAACTTCATGGGCTTCGGCAGCAAGGATCCAGGCAAGGAACGGGATACAACCAGGATCGATAGTGATCACTTCGACGCCGTCCACCCGATCAATTTGGACTTCGTGTGCGCCGACATCACGGCAGGAACCTACGTCGTCAAGGATCTGCTGAAGCTCGTAAAGAGGAAGCTCCCATTCCTGTTCAGGTACGAGAGCGCGCCGTTCCACGGAAAACTTGAGGTCGAGATCGTAGACGACGCGCCAACCGCCGATGAGTTGTTCGACGCCCTGGGAGCTGTCGTCGCCCACACCGATCCCAAGTGGCGGATCACCGCCCTGCCGGGTTACGTGATCATGTATCCCAAGGATGGGCCATATCCCCACGCTCTGAGGACCTACCGCTGACCCCCGCATAGTGAAGCATCGACGCGGTTCGGGATGTTCGACGGAACGGCTATGATGGAACGGCGGTTGAGCTTGACCCCGTTGCCGGATACGTCGGGTGTGTCGGCCGCCGGTCGAGTGTGGCGGCATGTGTCGTGTCTCAAACTCGACGGGATTGAGCATCTCGATACGCGAATGACGTCGTTCAGGTTGTGCCAGCACGCTATCCATTCGAAGATAGCGTTGGCAAGCTCGGCTCGGGTTTGCCACAATTTTTTATTGAGGAGTTCCAGTGCACCATTGCCCAGAACGACTCCATCATTGAATTGTAGTAGCAGTCACCCACCGTGCCCATTGACGGCAGGACTCCAGCTGCTTCGAGCCACTTCCCGAAAGTCCACGCCGTGTAAACATTCAGCCTCGGTGCGGTCGAGTGCGTGTCGTTCATGGCTGCTGGCGTGTGGATGTAGCAGGATCTTGTTGTGCCCGAACGGGAAGAGCTGTCTCGCGATGAGCTGATCGCGCTCGTCAACGAGCAGGCCGGTGTGATTGCCGCTCGGGATGCTCGGATCGTTGCTCAGGATGCGCAGATCGCGGCGATGGCCGCGCAGATGGCTGGCTTGCTCGACGCCAACGAGGCGCTGGCCGGTAGATTGGCGAAGCTGGAACATCTGCTGTCTCGCAACAGCAAAAACTCCTCGAGTCCTCCATCCAAAGATGACGACCTGGGTAAGACGCCGCCGGCAGCGGCCCCGAAACGTCGCGGCGGTGCACCGAAACGTAAGCGTGGTAAACAACCAGGTGCTCCGGGGGTGAATCTGGCCTGGCGGGAGTCTCCTGATGAGAGCAAAGATCGGTTCCCTGAGGGTTGCTGCGGCTGCGGCGCCGATCTGGGGGCTGCGACCGACCTGGGTGTCGTCGATCGCTACCAGCAGCACGAGATCCCTCAGGTGTCGGTGAAAGTCACCCAGTACGACCAGCATCGGGTGCGCTGCGGGTGCGGGACGGTCCACACCGCCACCCGGCCCGACGGTGCTCGGTCCGGGAACGGGAACGTGGGCTATGGCCCATGTCTGCAGGCCTTCGCGGTGTACCTCATGGTCGTGCAGTTCATTCCCGCGCACCGGTGTGTGGAGCTCCTGACGTCGTTGACCGGGGCCACGCCCAGCGTCGGGTTCGTGCACGGCATGCTGGCCCGGGCTTCGAGACTGCTGGCCGAGGCCGATAAACGGATCCGCACCTTGATCACTCTCGCCTACGCGGTGTCCTGCGATGAGACCCCGTTCAAGGTCGGTCCGCGCACACCCAAGCCAGGTAGGAAGAAGGCCGAGAAGTACCTGCTGGTGGCGTGCACCGACCTCTACACCCACTACCTGCTCGGCGACCGTGACCTGGACACGTTCAAGGCATTCGTGTTCACCGACCTGATCGATTCGGTGATCGTGCATGACCGGTACCACAACTACGACTCGGCCACGCTGGGTGAACTGATCCACCAACTGTGCTGCCAGCATCTCCTGCGTGATCTTGCCGGTGTCGGCGAGGTCTACCCCGACGAGCACTGGCCAACCCAGATCGCCGACGCGCTACGCGAACTGATCCACGAGGCCAACCTGGCTCGCGAGCAAGGCCGCGACGCGATCGAGGGCAGCGTCAAAACCAAGCTGATCACCAGGTTCTCCGACGGTGTCCTGGTCGGACTATCCGCCACCACCTCGCACGGAACACGCCCCGGTGAACGCAAAGCCCGGCTGCTACTGGAAGTCTTCCGCGACCGCGCCAACGACGTGCTGCGCTTCGCCCACGACCTCAAGGTGCCACCCACCTCAAACCAAGCCGAACGCGACCTGCGGCCCTCCAAGGTACAACAGAACATCTCCGGGCGGCTGACCAGCGAGAAACGCACCCAAGACCGCTACACCATCCGAGGATACCTCTCCACCGCCGCGAAACACGGCCTCAACATCATGGACACCCTCCGCGCGGCAATCACCGGAAACCCTTGGATGCCACCAGACCCCGCACCCGCCTGACCAAAACCCACAACCAACCCACCCCGCGAACACGCGTCTGCGGGGCATCACCCACGCGCCCAGGCTGAATGTTTGCCACGCCGTGTATTGCGAACCGTGATCGGAATGTAGAATAATGGCGCCATGTTCCGGTTTCCGACGGAGCGTGGCCATGCCTAACGCGTCAATGACTAACTAACTCGACTTGCAAGTGCTCGGCGATGACCAACCGATGATCCGGCGCGAGTATGCATCCATGACGGCCGCGCAAGATCCCGGCCTGGCGCATCAGGTGGTCCACCTACTTGTGATTAACGTGCTCACCGAAAGCCATTTCCGGCTGCCGGTCATGTCGGCGCAGCAGACCGTCCCGATCGCGGCGATGGCGATCTCGGGCAGCCGCTGCTGAGCCTGATCATGCTGTTGGTTGTCGTCCAGTTGGAGAACGCCCGTGTAGCTCAGCGCAGGCCTCGGTGATGCCCGATCGTGCTGTCCGGTGACCGCTACGTGGCCAGGTAGTCGCCGCTGAAGGTCACCAATCAGGTCGGCCAACTCGTCGGGTTCGCCGCCGAGGGCATGGTGATCACCTGGGATTGGACGCTGGTCGGCAGCGGCGAGCAGCCCGACACCGCTCCCGCCCCGACTGGCCGCACATGGTGGCGCTACTGCTCGATGCCGGCGCGTCGACGGCGAAGGTCACGCTGTCTTTCGACGACCTGAAGCCGCCCAGCGCCGCGGTCGCGCAGTTCATGCGCGACCGCGGGATCGGCAACGGTGCCGACGGTAGGGCTTAGCGCCGACTACCGCGCGCGCGAGCACTGCGCAGTGCTAGCAGGCGGAAGTATGACCGGCGGGCCGACGCGGCACGCCGTATCCGTTCCTCCTCTGGCAGGTTGCCGTCTGGATCAACCTGCTGGTCGAACCGCGCAAGCGCAGCTCGGCGAGCAGGTTCAGTCCGGCCGGAACGATCGCTTGTGTTCGCCCAACTGGCATCGGCGGCGGCCTTGGCCCGAAGGGTGCGTTGCGCTGGGGTCATTGGTTTTGTCATAGACCCAGCACAACGCACCTGTGTTACCCATCAGGACAGCGCAAGGCGAGTTCCGGCCGGACCAGCTTTGGTTAGCCCGCCGTGGATGCCTGCGACGGATAGCCTCTTCGTCGCCATTTGCGCAGCACAGCGCGCCCGTAGTTGTTGGTGTGGGCGACCTCGTCCAGTTCGGCGCCGGTCGGCGCGGGCAGACCTGCGCCCACTCTGTCCTGGTAGTGGTTCCACATCACCTGTTCCGCCGTCCGGCGAGACAATCGAGAGTCGGCGAGACTGACCACTGTCTCCGATTTCGCTCCGGTCTCGGCCCGAGACTCGCTCTCGGTCTTGGTCTCGGATGAGGTCTCGTTGTCTCGCTTTTCCTCTCGGACGGCCTGGTCACCGTCTCTCGATCGGCGGTGACCCAGGAGTTCTACGGCGAGCAGCAGCGCGACCGGTGGCCAGCCCGCGACAAGAATCGGTGACCACGTCATCGACGGTGCGGTCGCGATGTTCGCGGCCAAGGACACGATGATGCCGGCGGCGAACGCGGCCCAGAGAAACGTCCGGGCTCGGCTGCTGGTTCGGCTGCCGTCGCGCAACAGGCCTGCCGTCGACAACACGAGCAAGCCGTCAACGGAAAGCGGCCACAAGCGCGCCGTGGCCAGATCGGCACCGCCGGCAAGAGCGAAGTCGCGTTGATGTTGATAGGACGCGTACGCGGCGACGCCGGCAACGGCCAACGTGGCCAGACGACGAGTCCACAGGTCCAACATCGGGTACTGGGGCGAGCGGTCGGCATCGCGGGTCTGGTTGTCGTCCATGGCCGGCCGCCTCATACCCGGTCGCCCAGGTGCAGTGCGCGAGCCGACGCGTGGGCGCGTTGGTCAGCCGCGCTGGCTCCGTAGCGACCGAGCATCTCGCGGGACTTCCATCCCATGATCCGCATCAGGTCGGTCTCGTTGCCGGCATTCAACTGCCAGGCGTGCGCGAGGGTGTGCCGGAACCGGTGCGCGTGCAGGTTGGGCACGCCGGCCAGTTCGCCCCGGCGCTTGAGCATCTGTTTGATGCCCTCGTCCGTCAGATGGCCACGGAGACCGAGCCACAGGTGGGGGCTTTCCGCGTCGGCACGCTGGCTGCGGGCACGGAGGTAGCGGAGGAGCGCCAGGCCCGTCTTCGGGCCGAACGGAATCGCGCGAGACCGTCGTCCCTTGCCGAATACGTGAATCAGGCGCGTGTCGTGGTCGACGTCATCGACGGTGAGGTTCGCCACTTCCGACAGCCGGGCGCCGGTGTCGAACAGTACGCGGATGATGGCGGTGTCGCGTTGGGAGGTGAAGTCCTTGCCTTGGCACGACACGAACAGTGTCTTGATACTGATGTCGGTGATCACCGGGATCGGCTTCTCCGGCACGATCGGCGCCTTGGTCCGGTCCATCGGCGTCCGGTCGATCTCCCCCTCGTCCACCAACCAGTTGAAGAAGGTCCGCAGTGCGCGGTAGTTGGTGTGTGCGTTGCCGGCCGAGGTTCGGTTGATCAACTCCGCGATGAACAGGCGGATCTGGATGGGCCGGACGTCGGTCGGCTCGATTACTGGCTGTTGCCGATGGGCCCACTCGCCCAGCAGCCGTACGGCCTGGATGTAGGCGTAGATGGTGTTCTCGGACTTGTTGTCAGCCCGGAGTGACAACTCCCAGGACCGGGCGAACAGGCCCCAGATTCCCTGCGGGTAGCTCACTCGTTTCGTCATACTCAGAGCCTCCAAGCGGAGTGTTTCTGAGCGCTGTGCTTGTCTACACCAAGATCACGAAGGTCGCCTGAGTCGACATTCCCGCAGGTCAGGGACTCGGGGAGCCGGCGAGGGGACTTGAACCCCTAACCTTCCGCTTACAAGGCGGGTGCTCTGCCAATTGAGCTACGCCGGCATGGGCCATGCGGCCCTGGAACATGGTAAGCGCTCGCGCCGGCCGGCATTGCCGGAGTTTGATCTACTCCTGGTGTGAGCAATACATCATTGCGCGGCAGACGGTAGCCCGAACGAGTGATGGGCCGCTTACCCGACCGCCGCAACCAGTGCCAATGGTGACTGGAAGGCCAGTTCGGCCGGGTACTCCCCCGATCAGGTCGGGGTTCGGGCTCGGGTGGAATCGGTCGGTGGGGCAGGGCAGTGTGGCGGACACCACGTCGGCTTGGGTGCAACGGGCCGGTGGGGCGGTCCGATGTGCCCTGGGGTTCACCGGCCGACTGTTCGGCCGAGTTGATCTGGAGTGAGTGCCTCGGAGAGATCGGAGAGGGAGGTGGCTGGTTTGCGGTTCGCCGATGGCGACCGGAACGTACTCGGCCGGCAGCGGAAGACGCGGCGGTTCGCGGCGACGTCGGCGGCGGGGACGGTCGCGGGAACGTCGGTGGCCGGGATCAGGGCCGAACGGGACGTCGAATCAGCGGAACAGCCGCTGATCGGGCCGGAGCTGCCGGGTGATGCCACCGTCAATCTGGTGCTCGACCTTTCGCTGCGCGTCGGCGAGGTACTGATGGCCAGCGGCGCCGGGGCGGCTGACGTCACGGCTACCGTGATCGCGGTCACCTCGGCATGCGGGTTGCCGCACTGCGAGGTCGACGTGATTTTCACCTCGATCAGTATCTGCTGTCACCGCGGCACCGCGTTGTCGCCGGTCACCTCGCAGCGTGTCGTGCGCTCGCGATCATTGGATTACACCCGGTTGGCCGCGGTGGAGAACCTGGTTGGGGAGATCACCTCGGGCAAACTCGGCGCCGCGGACGCCCGCGAACGTTTGCGCACGTTGACCGAGGCGCCGCATCCGTACCCGCGCTGGGTGGCCACCGCGGCCTGGGCACTGATGGCCGCCGCGGTCGTCGTGCTGATCGGCGGTGGCGCGATGATCGCGTTGATGGCGGGGGTGATCACCGCGATCATCGACCGGGTCGGCAGGCTGCTCAATCGACGTTCGCTGCCCTTCTTCTTCCAACAGGTCGCCGGTGGCGGACTGGCCACCGGGATCACGCTGACCGTGATGCGCCTCGGCCTGCTGCCGGCCGGTGTGCAGCCCTCGCTCGTGGTCGCGGGCGCGATCACCGTGCTGTTGTCCGGGCTGTCGGTGGTCAGCGCGGTGCAGGACGGAATCTCCGGCTACAACGTGACCGCGGCCGGGCGCACCATGGAGGTCACCCTGATGTCGGCCGGACTGGTCGCCGGGGTGGTGCTGGCGCTGGGCGTCGCGGTGCGGCTCGGCTTGCCGGACGAGCCGATCATCGAGCCGCTGGCGCAGACCGCGCTGCGCCTGCCGGTGCAGGTTCTCGCCGGGGGCGCGGCAGCGGCCTGTTTCGCGTTGGCCAGTTATGCCACTCGGCGTGCCTTGTTGGTCGCGGCCGGGGCAGGGGCGCTCGGGGCGGGAGCGCACGGCGCGTTGGTACTTGTCGGGCTGAACCAGATCGGGGCGAGCGCGGTGGCCGCGGCGCTGATCGGTTTCTGCGGTGGCCTGGTGTCCCGTCGGTTTCGCCTGCCACCGCTGGTCGTTGCCGTCTCCGGGCTCACTCCGCTGCTGCCCGGCCTGACCACCTATCAGTCGATGTTCCAACTCGCCGTGCAGCGCAGCACGGCCGGTCTGCCGACGTTGATGCTCGCGGTCGCCATCGCGTTGGCGCTGGCGGCCGGAGTGGTGCTCGGCGAGTATCTCGCCCAGCCGGTCCGTACCGGTCTCGGTCGGCTGGAACGACGGTTGGCCGGGCCGAGGATGGCGGGGCCGCTGCGCCCTTCCCGCCGTCGACTCGAATAGCCGTCGCGACAAGCGGAACGACAACCGGAACGACGACGGAACCATGGCCGAAACCACGACTGAAACCAGGGCGAACGGATGACCGAAGCCATGCCGATGATCGAAGTCGGGACGATGGCCAGGTTGTCAAGATGACCGATATCGTCACCATGACCTACATCTCCTTGAATCGAGGGGTATCCCTCGATTCAAGGAGATGTACCGAAATTCGATGAGCGACACCGCCGCGCCAGGTCTCCAGTGCCGTAATTGGTACAGCACCGGCCGACGACGCTGGTACGGCACCGGATGCCTTGGCGCTGACCGTGCGCTTGGCGTAACGGGAATCGGGGTACGCCGTAATTGGCACCGGCCGTCGCGTGATCCCGGCCACGTCGTCCTGACACCGGGTGTGGGACGCGGCAACCATCGAAAATCACTAGTCTCAAAGGCAGTCCGGGAGCCGACGCCGGCATGACTTTCCACTAAGCCGTCCTTTTGGCCCCGACAAACAAGGAGGCGGACGAGCGGTGCCCAGCGCCAGATCCGACGGAGCGAACTTCATCGTGGTCGCCAACCGGCTCCCGGTCGACCTCGAACGGTCGGCCGATGGAACCGAACGTTGGCGACACAGTCCTGGCGGATTGGTCACCGCGTTGGAGCCGTTTCTGCGTTCGCAGCACGGTGCCTGGGTCGGTTGGCCGGGCGTCGCCGATGCCGACGTGGCGGGGTTCACCGACGAGGGCATGATGCTGGAGCCGGTCGGCCTGTCCGCGAGCGAGGTCCGCGACTACTACGAGGGCTTCTCCAACGGCACCCTGTGGCCGCTCTACCACGACGTGGTCGCGCCGCCGGTCTTCGATCGGAACTGGTGGGACAGCTACGTAAAGGTCAACCGGCGCTTCGCGGACGCGTGCGCGAACATCGCCGGGACCGGCGCGACCGTCTGGGTGCAGGACTACCAGCTGCAACTGGTGCCCGCGATGCTCCGCGAACAGCGGCCGGACCTGCGGATCGGCTTCTTCCTGCACATTCCCTTCCCGCCGGTCGAGCTGTTCATGCAGCTGCCCTGGCGGACCGAGATCATCCGCGGGCTGCTCGGCGCCGACCTGGTCGGATTCCATTTGCCCGGCGGCGCGCAGAACTTCCTCTGGCTGGCCCGTCGCCTTGTCGGTCTCGAACCGACCCGAGGAGCGGTCGGGGTGCGCACGAGGCCCGGTTCGGTGCAGTTCGGCGACCGGACGGTGCGGGTCGGTGCTTTCCCGATCTCCATCGATTCGACCGGTCTCGACGCGCTGTCCCGACGCAAGGACGTGGTGGCGCGAAGCAAACAGATCCGCGCCGATCTGGGCAATCCGCGCAAAATTCTGCTGGGCGTCGACCGGTTGGACTACACGAAGGGTATCGACGTGCGACTGCGAGCGCTCGGCGAGCTGTTGGAGGAGGGCCGGATCGACCCTGCCGACGTGGTCATGGTGCAGCTGGCCACACCGAGCCGGGAGCGGGTGGAGCACTACCGGCAGATGCGGGGGGACATCGAGCAGTCGGTCGGCCGGATCAACGGCGAGTTCGCCAGGGTCGGCCACCCGGTCGTGCACTACCTCCACCAGTCCGTGGACCGGCAGGAACTGGCCGCGTTCTTCTCGGCATCAGATGTGATGGTTGTCACTCCGGTCCGAGATGGCATGAACCTGGTCTGCAAGGAGTACGTCGCCTGCCGCTACGACCTCGGCGGGGCGCTGGTCCTTTCCGAGTTCGCCGGCGCGGCCGCCGAGCTGACCAGTGCCCTGCTAGTCAACCCGCACGATCTCGACGGCGTGAAAAACGCGCTGCTCACGGCGGTCACCATGGACCCGGCGGAGGGGCGGCGGCGGATGCGAGCGCTGCGTCGACAGGTGCTCACCCACGATGTCGACCGGTGGGCGCGGTCATTCCTGGCGGCCCTGCATCCGGTCGACGGTCATTCCGACGGCCACCCGGAAACTCATTCCGACAGCCACCCTGGCGGCCATTCGGCCGACAGGCATCCGGACCAACCAGGCACCCCCGAACGGGTGACCGGTGGCCTGACCGATCCCACGTTCGAATGAGCCATACGACACATTGCTGCGCGGTGTCTCCCTCAGTGGCCGCTCACTGGTCACTGCTTCGAGCCCGCTCAGTCAGTGCCACCCGATTGGCGGCAACCGGTCCGCTACAGTTCCACAGTCCCGTGGTGGACTCTCGGCACTCGAAAGGGCAATCCCCACGAGCCGTCGGTCGCCCAAAACTTGCTCAAACGCCCTTGTCGGAGACCGATCAGCTGTGACCGCCGAGGCCCTTTCTCCAGAACTCCGTCGCGCCATTGTGCGCATCGCCAGGACACCGCGTCTGCTGGTGGCCTGCGACTACGACGGCACCCTCGCACCCATTGTGGAGGACCCTGAGCAAGCCCGTCCGAGACCTGAATCGGTTGGTGCCCTGCGGGCGCTGGCCGCCCTCCACGAAACCACCGCCGCGGTGATCTCCGGCCGGGCTCTCCGCGACCTGGCCACGCTGTCCCGGCTGCCTTCCGAGGTGCACCTGGTCGGCAGCCACGGGTCCGAGTTCGATGTCGGATTCGTGCACGCTCTCGACGACCAGGCCAAGACCCTGCACCGCGGGCTGCAGGGCGCGCTTGAGCAGCTGATCGTCGGGCATCCCGGAGTGCAGCTGGAGGTGAAGCCGGCAAGCGTCGCGGTGCACGTCCGCCGGACAGCTCCCGAGCATGCCGAGGTGGTGCTCGCCGCGGTCCGATCCGGTCCGGCGACGTGGACCGGGGTGCAGGTCACCGAGGGCAAGGCGGTGATCGAACTCGCGGTGATCCAGACCGACAAGGGGCATGCACTGGACGTGCTGCGCCATCAGGCCGGCGCGACCGCGGCGATGTTCATCGGCGACGACGTGACCGACGAGAAGGCCTTCGCCCGGCTAGCCGGTCCCGACCTCGGGATCAAGGTCGGATTCGTCGACACCCTCGCCGAGTTCACCATCGACGACACCGCGACGGTCGCCATCGTGCTGGCCTTCCTGGTCGAGGAGCGGCGGACCTGGCTCTACGGCGAGTCCGCGCCGCCGATCGAGCGGCTGTCCATGCTCGCCAACGAGACCTCGGTCGCGCTGCTGACCCCGGATGCCCGGCTGACCTGGATGTGCCACCCGGAACCGGACTCGGCAGCGGTGTTCGCCGATCTGGTCGGTGGGGCCGGGGCCGGGCATTTCACCGTCAAGCCCGACCGTAACGGCCTGCCGCTTGGCCAGCGTTACCTGCCCGGCACCACGATCGTGGAAACCCGCTGGTCACGGCTGTTGGTCACGGACTATCTCGACCACCACAGCGAATCCCACCGGACCGATGTGGTCCGGGTCGTCTCCGGCGCCACGAGGGCCGCGATCACCTTCGCGCCGCGGCCGGAGTTCGGTCAGGTCGCGGTGCGACTGCAGGCCGAGGAGGAAGGCCTTCGGGTTCTGGGCACCGGTGACCCGATGGTGCTGCGGGCGCCCGGCCTCGACTGGCAGATCTCCTCCGACGGTATGCACGAGACCGCGACCGCGACCATCGACCTCGTCGACGGTGAGCCGGTCGTGCTGGAACTGCGTTGCGGCACAACGGATCTCGCCGAACACGAGATCGCCGAACCGGAGCGGCGGGCCAGGGCCGGCCGTTACTGGTCGGAATGGGTGGCCGGGTTGAAGCTGCCCAGTATGCAGCGTGACCTGGTGGCCCGGTCCGCGTTGACCTTGCGCGGTCTGTGTCATGCGGAGACCGGCGCGATCATGGCCGCGGCGACCACCTCGCTGCCGGAGGAGATCGGTGGCATCCGCAACTGGGACTACCGGTACTGCTGGCTGCGCGACGGCGCGCTGACCGCGAAGGCGTTGGTCTCGCTCGGCTCGACCAGCGAGGCCGAAGGATTCCTCGGCTGGCTGCACGGTGTGCTAGCGACGCTCCCCGGCCCTGAGCGGCTGCACCCGCTGTACACGATCGCCGGCACCACGCTCGGCCCGGAGGCCGTGATCGACACGCTGCCCGGCTATGCGGGTTCGCGGCCGGTGCGGGTGGGCAACCTGGCCAACCAGCAGGTCCAACTGGACGTGTTCGGTCCGGTCGCCGATCTGGTCGCGGTGCTGAGCGAGGCGCGCGGCAAGCTCACCGACGACGACTGGCGGATGGTCGGCGCGATGGCCTACGCGGTCGGCGAGCGCTGGGCCGAGGCCGACCACGGTATTTGGGAGGAACGCGACACCCCCCGGCACCATGTCTATTCCAAGGTGATGTGCTGGTTGACCCTGGACCGGGCGCTCAGCCTCGGCAGGCAGTACGGCCGGGAGATCGACCCGACCTGGGAGTCACTGCGTGCCGAGATCGCCGAGGACGTGCTGACCAACGGCTGGCATGCGGACGCCAGCGGCGGCATCGGCGCGTTCACCACCGCCTACGACGGCATCGACCTCGACGCGGCCTCATTGCACGTCGGCCTGTCCGGCCTCATCGACCCGGCCGACCCTCGGTTCCAGGCGACGGTCACCGCGATCGAGGCGGAGCTGCGCAGCGGTTCGACCGTCTACCGGTACCACCGGGACGACGGGCTGCCCGGCAACGAGGGCGGTTTCCACCTGTGCGCGGCGTGGATGATCGAGGCCTACCTGTTGACCGGGCGACGCACCGAGGCCGAGGAACTGTTCGAGCAACTCGTCGACGCCGCAGGGCCGACCGGGCTGCTGCCGGAGGAGTACGACCCGGTCGCGGAACGCTCGCTGGGCAACCACCCACAGGCCTACAGCCACCTCGGCCTGATCCGCTGCGCACAACTGCTCTCCGCCGACCCGAACTGAGCTTCATCGCCTCCGCTGGCCGTCGGTTTCTCGACCGGTGGTCAGCGGAGACGATAGGCAGCGGATCGACAACCGGTCGATTGTGGCTGGTCGGTTTGAGGCCGGTCGATTCGGTGGCGGCGAATCAGCGGCGGCGGATCGACAACCCAAGACCCGGATTCCACCCCCGTCGCCTACGAAAATTTCGACGCCCGGACAGCCCCCGCCCGGCCCGGGGGTGGCGCCCCGCGTCGAGCCTATCGATCTTGGAATTGCGGGCCAAGCGGGTAATCCACAATTGTGGACAACTGGCGGAGCTGTGGATAAGTCGCGTGAAATGGCTGGTCAGCCAGCCAACCAGCAGCTGGCCAGACACCAGTCAGCCGAACGGCGGCCAGCCAGCAACACCTGGCCGGACAGCGGCAGCCAACCAGTAACAGTCGGCCCAACAGCTACCAGCAACAGCAGTCAGTCAACAGCAATCAGCCAATCAGCAGTCAGCCGATCAAGGCTTGCAAGGCGGAGCCGACATCGGTGACGACGGTGGCGCGGACGTTGTCCGGCAGCGGACCGGAGTCCGGGGGCACCAGGGCGCGAGTGAAACCGAGCCGGGCGGCCTCGGCAAGACGGCGGCCGACGCCGGGGACGCGGCGGACCTCGCCGGCGAGGCCGACCTCGCCGATCACCACCATCCCGGTCGGCAGCGTCGTCTCCCAGTGCGCCGAGGCGACCGCGAGCGCGACCGCGAGGTCCGAGGACGGCTCGATCATCCGCATGCCGCCGACGGTGGCCGCGTAGACATCTTGCTCACCGAGATGCAGTTTGGCCCGCTTGCTCAGCACCGCCAGCACCATCGCCACCCGCGCCGAGTCGACGCCGCTGACCGCCCGCCTTGGCGCCGGCAGGACCGATTTGGCGACCAGTCCCTGGACCTCGCCCAGCATCGGCCGCTTGCCCTCCATCACGACGGTGATCGCGGTGCCGGCGACCTGCTCCTGCCGCCGGTTGAGGAACAGGCCGGACGGGTCGGGCACGCCGATGATGCCGTCCTCGCGCAGTTCGAAACAGCCGACCTCATCGGCGGCCCCGAACCGGTTCTTGATCCCGCGCACCAGCCGCAGCGTGGAATGCCGGTCGCCCTCGAACTGCAGGACCACGTCGACGAGATGCTCCAGCAAGCGGGGTCCGGCCACCGAACCGTCCTTGGTGACATGCCCGACCAGCACCACCGGCAGGTTGCGTTCCTTGGCCAGCGCGAGCAGTCCCGAGGTCACCGCGCGCACCTGGGTGACGCCACCGGGCACGCCGTCGACCGAGGTGGTCGACATGGTCTGCACCGAGTCGACGATCAACAGGCTCGGCTTGACCGCGTCGATATGGCCCAGTATCACCGCGAGATCGCTCTCCGCGGCGACGTACAGGCTGTCGTGGATGTTGCCGGTCCGCTCGGCCCGCAACCGCACCTGGCCGGCCGACTCCTCGCCGGTGACGTACAGCGCGGGGCCGCTGCCTTCCCGCACCGACTGTTCGGCACAGCGGTACGCGACCTCCAGCAGCAGGGTCGACTTGCCGACACCCGGCTCGCCGGCCAGCAGCACGACCGCGCCGGGCACGATGCCGCCACCGAGGACCCGGTCCAGCTCGCCGACCCCGGTCGGTCGGGCCCTGGCGACCTCGACGTCCACATGGCCGATCGGTCGCGCGGGCGAGCGCGGCGCACCGGCGATCACCTTGGCCAGCGCGGGCCGGGCGGCGGCGATCTCCTCGATCGTTCCCCAGGCCTGACACTCCGGGCAACGGCCGACCCATTTGGCCATCTCGTGCCCGCAATCGCCACAGCGGTAACCGGCCGAGCGGGTCCGCACGTTCTTCGTCGCCACGATCGCCGAACCTAGTGGCCGACACCGACAACCCCACCGGCCGGGCACGACGACACGCCAGTCCGACAAAGACAACAGACGCACACCGGCACACCGACATCAACCCAACGGGCGGCCACGCCAGGCCGACAACGCACCGCGGCCGGCCTCCCGACGGGGAGACCGGCCGCGAGGTTGCCGAAGATCAGCTGTTGTCGCCGGGGGTGGCGGTGTCCAGCCGGAGCGCGTCAGGAGCCGCCGCGATCGGAACCTCCTGGAGGGTCACCTGGCCCGCCCTTGCGAAGGTGAAGGTGATCGGGATGGTCAGGCCGGCCCGCAGCGACTGGCCGTTGATCGTCCTGATCCCGGTCAGCACGATCTGCACGGTGCCGGGCGGCGCGGGCGCGCTGGTCGTGGTCGGCGTCACCTTGGTACCGGTCGACCCGGTGTCGTGATTGCCAGTCGACGATCCGGTAGACGTCGACGGGGTGGACGTCGAGGTCGACGAACCCGAGGTCGAGGAACCGGAGGTCGGGATGCCGGAGGTGGTGGTCGGGACCGACGACGTGGCCGGCACCAGCACGGCGCCGGTGGAGTCGTCGACGTCGACACCGGAGGAGACGGAGAAGTTGCCGGGCAGCGGCTTGGTACCACTCGACGAGCCGTCGATGGTCACGCTCGTCGCGTCCGGGCTGCTCACCGACAGGAGTTCGTCGTTGAGGATGCCGGTGTTGGCGATCGTGACGACCAGCGAGGCGTTCGAGCCAGGGGCGTAGACACCCTGCGCGTTGTCCGGGTACTTCAGCTCGGCGTCGCGAATCGTGATCGCGCCGACCTGGCCACTGGCCCCGTTGACCTCGGACTGCTGCGTGTCGGTCTGGGTGATCTGCCCTGCGCCGCAGCCGACCAGCAGCACGGCGACACCGAGGCCGGCCACCGCTGGCGCGATACGGGAAAGGACACGTCGCCGAGCCCCGACACGGGCTGGTGACAGATCAGGGGCCTTGGCAGACGCCGGGTCCTGCACGCGACTCACCGTTGCGGGGTCCTTCCTCGGGTACCAGCGACCTCTACGCGGTGCGCCCCGCAGGACATTCCATACCGAAGACACCACGCCGGTCACGCCATCCGCTGCGCAGCCTAACGCTGGCCATTCCGGGCGGCCCCATGTGGTACCCCACTAATGATCGAGCCCACCACCGATGCACGTCCCATGCCGGTTTGTCAACCCCCGATTGGCCCCCTGACCTGCGCTTACGGATGCTTCACCCCGAGCGGAGGCATTGCGGGACGTGTTAACATGGCATCAGCGAAAGGGGCAGAGGACACATGGTTTTCAAGGTCGGAGAGACCGTCGTCTACCCGCACCACGGTGCCGCTCTCATCGAAGCAATCGAGACCCGTGTGATCAAGGGCGAGGAGAAGAAATACCTCGTTCTCAAGGTCGCCCAAGGAGACCTGACCGTTCGCGTACCCGCAGACAACGCCGAAATCGTCGGTGTGCGGGACGTTGTCGGCCAGGAAGGGTTGAACCGGGTCTTCGATGTGCTGCGAGCTCCGCACACCGAGGAGCCAACAAACTGGTCTCGTCGGTACAAGGCAAACCTTGAGAAGCTCGCCTCCGGTGACGTGAACAAGGTAGCCGAAGTGGTGCGCGACCTCTGGCGACGCGAGAAAGATCGCGGATTGTCCGCAGGTGAGAAGCGGATGTTGGCCAAGGCACGACAAATACTGGTCAGTGAACTCGCGCTGGCAGAGGGAACCGACGAGGACAAGGCCGAGGTTCTCCTCGACGAGGTCCTCACCACTGGCGTCTGAAACCACACCGTCCGAATTGGCCAGTACGCCCGATCGCAGACCTGGTGAGGCAATGGGTGTTGTCGCACTGGTGCCTGTCGCCGGACCTGCTGGCCAGTTCGGCCCTTATTCTGTTCCGGACATTGGTGTTGCCAATGCTGATGCCGGTTTGTCGGCTGCCGTCGAAATACCATTGTTGGCGCCGATACTGAACAATTTGTTCGCCGTCGACTGTATCGATCTGGTCGCCTTGGTTGTTCCGCATTCTCAAATAGCCGAGACAACCAGTGCCCTTTCCGATACCGCGGATCGTGCGAACCTCGCCGATCGGACCGGTAAGGCAGTCGAGGTCATCGGCGTCGACGAGTCGACCTTCGACTCGACGTACTCGATCATCACGAAGGCCCTCGATCTCCTGCCGAAGACCGCCTCGGTGGTCCTCGTCCATCAGCTCCGGCATGCGTACGCGCCGCCGGAGCTGATTCGCGCGGTGGTGGACGCCGTACTGGCCGGGGCGCCGGCCGCGGTTCCGGTGCTGCCGTGCACGGACACGGTCAAGCAGCTCGACGAGGTCGGGGTGATCATCGACACACCCGATCGAACGACGTTGCGGGTGAACCAGGCCCCGCTCGGCTTCGACATCCGACACCTGAACGGCCCCGATGCTCATCTGAGCAGCCCGGCCCGCGACACACCCGGACTCAACTGGTTTCCGTCCGGGGCGCGCACGGTGCCGGGTCATCCGGCCGCTCGGGCCATTCGCACCTCGTTCGACCTGGCCTTTGCCCAAGCCTCCCAGGTCGGCCAGGAAACCGCGGCCGGTGAAACCCCGGCCGCCACCAGCCAAGTCAGCTCGGAAGTGTGATGATCCCCAAAGTCGGTATCGGCACCGATGTACACCCGATCGAGGTAGGCCGGGAATGCTGGCTGGCCGGACTGCGCTGGCCGGACGCGGATGGCTGCGCGGGCCATTCGGACGGGGACGTGGCGGTGCACGCACTGTGCGATGCCCTGCTGTCCGCCGCCGGCCTCGGTGACCTCGGCGCGGTGTTCGGCACCTCGGACCCGCGCTGGGCCGGGGTACACGGTGTGGAGTTCCTCACTGAGGTGCGCAGCAGGCTCAGCGCGGCCGGCTACGCGGTGGGCAACGCCGCGGTGCAGGTGATCGGCAACCAGCCGAGGATCGGCAAGCGCAGGGCAGAGGCCGCCGAGGTGCTCTCCTCGGCGATCGGCGCACCGGTGTCGGTGTCCGGCACGACCAGCGACGGACTCGGGCTGACCGGCCGAGGCGAGGGCATCGCGGCCGTCGCCACCGCGCTGCTGGTCCCGATCGAGCCAACGCCCGACCCAGCCTGACCCACCCCGCCGGCCGACCGCGACCCGACCGACCCACGCCGGACCGACCACGCCAGACCGACCATGCCTGACTCGGCGTCGACGGCGCTGACCCGGCGTCGACCGGGCTGACGCCGGCCGAATCCGGCTGATTTCGACGGCACGCGGGCCGGGTAGCGTTGCGGCCATGGGCATTCGTGGGGTCTTGATGGACTTCTCCGGCACCATGTTTCGGCTGGAGATGAACCAGAACTGGCAGCAGGGCACGGAGTTCGGTGAGCTGGAACCGCTGGAGGTCGAGCGGGAGGAACAGATCCTGCGCGCGATGACCGCCCCGGTCGAGCCCACTGTCGGCCTGCCGCCGGACCTGCGCGAGGACTGGGCCCGCCGCGACTTCGACCCCGAGGTGCACCGCAGGGTCAGCATCGCCGTCCTGCAGGCGACCGGGCTCGCCGAGTTCGACGTCGCCAATGCCTTCTACGACCGGTTGATCGACGCCGGCTCCTGGCAGCCCTACCCGGACACCCGCGCCGCGCTGGAACGGTTGCGGGCGGCGCGGGTGCCGATCGCGGTGGTCAGCAACATCTCCTGGGACATCCGCCGCGTCTTCGACCGGCACGGCCTCACCGACCTGGTCGACGAGTTCGTGCTCTCCTACCTGGAAGGTGTGGTCAAGCCGGACCCGAAGATCTTCCAGACCGCCTGCGAACGCCTCGGCCTTCGGCCGGAGGAGACGCTGATGATCGGCGACAGCGCGGAGGCCGACGGTGCCGCGGCCGCCATCGGCGCGAGCGTGGCCATCGTGCCGCCGCTGCCGACCAAGGAACGTCCCAACGCCCTGCTGGACGCGCTGACCGAACACGGCGTCGCCGCGCGCACCGACTGAAAGAGGGCCCCTACGTGGGCCCAAGGGCCGGGACCGGCCGCATGATCGCACATACGCGGTCGGACGGCCCCAGGAAAGCCCGTACCATTATCCGCGTGACCTTGCACCTACATGACACGCTGAGCCGAAGCTTGCGGGAGTTCCATCCCGTACGGAGCGGAACCGCGTCGATCTATGTATGTGGGGCCACTGTCCAGGGCGTGCCGCATATCGGACACGTGCGCAGCGGGTTGAACTTCGACGTGCTGCGCAGGTGGCTCGGCCGGGACTACGCCGACGTCCTGCTGGTGCGCAATGTCACCGACATCGACGACAAGATCCTGACCAAGGCCGCCGCGGCAGGCCGGCCGTGGTGGGAGTGGGCGGCGACGCACGAGCGCGCGTTCGAGGCCGCGTACCTTGCGCTGGGCTGCCTGCCGCCGTCGATCGCGCCGAGGGCGACCGGGCACGTGCCGCAGATGGTCGAACTGATGCAACGGCTGGTCGACAGTGAACACGCCTACGCCGCGGCCGGCGACGTCTACTTCGCGGTCAACTCCTTCGCCGACTACGGCGCCCTGTCCGGGCAGCGGCCCGAGGAGATGCAGCAGGGTGAGTCCGCGGCCGACGGCAAACGGGACCCGCGCGACTTCACCCTGTGGAAAGGCGCCCGACCGGGTGAACCGTCCTGGGCGACACCGTGGGGTCCGGGGCGGCCGGGCTGGCACCTCGAATGCTCGGCGATGGCGACCAACTATCTCGGCGCCGAGTTCGACATCCACGGCGGCGGCATCGACCTGGTCTTCCCGCACCACGAGAACGAGCGCGCCCAGTCCAACGCGGTCGGCGACGGTTTCTCCCGCTACTGGCTGCACAACGCCTGGGTGACCATGGCGGGTGAGAAGATGTCCAAGTCGCTGGGCAACGTGCTGTCCATCGACCAGCTGCTGCGGACGGTGCGCGCACCGGAACTGCGCTACTACCTCGTCGCTCCGCACTACCGCTCGACCATCGACTACTCGCCGGGAGCCGTCGCCGAGGCGGCAACGGCCTACCAGCGCATCGAGGGTTTTCTGCGCCGCGCCCAGCAGCGCATCGGCGAGATCCCGGCCAACGGCGAACTGGCCGCCGAGTTCGTCGCCGCGCTGGACGCCGACCTGGCCACCCCGGCCGCGCTCGGCGTCGTGCACACCGCCGTCCGGGACGGCAACACCGCGCTGGAAGCCGGTGACGAGGCACTCACCAGGCGCACGGCATCCTCGATCCGGGCGATGACCGGCATTCTCGGTCTTGACCCGCTGTCCCCCGAATGGGCCGATTCGTCCACTGCGGACTCCGGTCTGACCAAAGCACTGGATGTCCTCGTCGGCCGACTGTTGGAGGCACGGCAGCGCGCCCGCGCGGAACGGAACTTCGCCGCGGCGGACGCTCTGCGCGACGACCTGCTCGCCGCCGGAGTCGCGGTCGAGGACACCCCCGATGGTCCACAATGGACCCTGAAGGAATCGTAGAAGTGGCTGGGAATTCACAACGCCGGGGCGCTATTCGCAAGACCGGCACCAAAAAAGGCTCCGTTGTCGGCTCCGGTGGACAGAAGTCCAAGGGGCTGGAGGGCCGTGGCGCGACGCCAAGGGCCGAACAGCGCAAGGGTCACCCGGCCGCCCGGCGGGCGAACTCGGCGGCGAAGACCCAGGCGGAGCGGGCCAAGCGGCGCGCTGCCGGGGAGGGCGTCGAGCTGATCGCCGGCCGCAACCCGGTCGCGGAATGCCTGCGGGCCGGGGTGCCGGCCACCGCGCTGTACGTCGCACTGGGTATCGAGGCCGACGACCGGGTCGCCGAGGCCGTGCGCGGCGCCGCTGACCGCGGTATCTCAGTGCTGGAGGTGCAACGCGGCGAACTGGACCGGCTGACCAACGGTGCCGTGCACCAGGGCATCGCGCTACAGGTACCGCCGTTCGACTATGCCCACCCCGACGACCTGCTCGAAGCGGCCATGCAGTCCGGCGAGCCGCCGCTGCTGGTCGCGTTGGACGGCGTCACCGACCCACGCAACCTCGGTGCGGTGATCCGCTCGGCCGCCGCGTTCGGCGCGAACGGCGTGCTGCTCCCACAGCGTCGAGCGGCCGGGGTGACCGCGGTGGCGTGGCGGACCAGCGCCGGCACCGCGGCCAAGATGCCGGTGGCGATCGCGACCAACCTGACCAGGACGCTGCGCGACTGGGCGAGCAAGGGCCTGATGATCGTCGGCCTCGACGCGGACGGCTCGATCACCGTCGACGAGCTGTCGGTGGCCACCGGCCCGGTCGTGGTCGTGGTCGGCTCGGAGGGCCGTGGGCTGTCCCGGCTGGTCAAGGAGACCTGCGACGAGACGGTGTCCATCCCGATGTCGGCCAATGTCGAATCGCTCAACGCCTCGGTGGCAGCCGGCGTGGTACTCGCCGAGGTGGCCAGGCTCCGACGGGTGAGCGGCCGCATCTGAGGCGAAAGACGACCAACCCGCGCGGGCGACCGGGTGGGATCGGAGAAGGCAGCCAGGTTGGCGAAGGTGGCCAGGCCGGGAGACAGGGCCAGGCCAAGCTGGCAGACAGCGCCGAGCTGGGGTCGGGGCTGGGCCGGGTCACGCTGAGGGCTGAGGGCTGAGGCTGGGCCGGGTCACTTTGGGCTCGGCCTGAAACGGCCGCCCGATGCCAGCCTCCCCGACCCCGTGTGCTGGCCCCCTGCCCTACGTGCTGATCGACACAACTAGCGTCTGCACCGAACCGCCCCGGTCACGGACGGCGCTCGGTTAGGGTCACCGGGAGCGTCCTACCCACCCGCAAAAGGTCCCGATGTCCTTCGCCACGCCGGTATTCCTCTGGTACTTCCTGCCAGCCGTGCTCGCCGCTCTGCTGGTGACGCCGCGCAGCTGGCGCAATGGCGTGGTGGCCGTGGCCAGCATGGTCTTCTACCTTGCCGGCGGCGGCTCGACCATCCTGTTGTTGCTGGCCACCATGCTGGTGAACTTCCTGACCGGCCGAACCCTCGAACCGGACCAATGGGATATCAACCACAAGCGGCGCAAGACGATCCTGATCGGCGTCATCGCCGTCGACCTCGCCGCGTTGATCATCTGGAAGTACGCCGGGTTCGCCACCCAGCAGCTCGACGGACTGACACACCTGTTCGGCGGCAGCTTCCCGGTCGTCGCGCTGGTGCAGCCGATCGGCATCTCCTTCTACACGTTCCACCAGATCTCCTACGTGGTGGACATCTACCGAGGTGAGCGGAAGCCGCTGCGCAACCCGGTCTCCTTCGTCACCTACATCGCGATGTTCCCGCAGCTGGCCGCCGGTCCGATCGTCCGGTACAAGGAGATCGCCGACCAGCTCCCCCAACTGCGCACCCACCGCCTCGACGACATCGCGTCCGGGTTCCCCCGGTTCGCCCTCGGCCTGACCAAGAAGGTCGTCATCGCCGACTCGCTGGCGCCCATGGTCAACGCCTGCTTCAACACCCCGAACCAGCAGATGACCTTCGGCGTCGCCTGGCTCGGCGCGGTCGGCTACACCATCCAGCTGTTCTTCGACTTCTCCGGTTACTCGGACATGGCCATCGGCCTCGGCCGGATGCTCGGCTTCCGGCTCCCGGAGAACTTCGCCCGCCCGTACTCCTCGGTCACGATCACCGAGTTCTGGCGGCGCTGGCATATGTCGCTGTCCCGCTTCTTCCGCGACTACGTCTACATCCCGCTCGGCGGCAACCGCCACGGCGACGCCAAGACCTACCGCAACCTGTGCATCGTCTTCGTGCTCGTCGGCTTCTGGCACGGCGCGAACTGGACGTTCCTGGTGTGGGGCATCTACCACGGCGCGCTACTGGTGATCGAGCGCGGCTTCCGCGTCAGCACCACCCCTGCCCGCAAAATCGTCAAGATCCTCCGGCGCGCGCTCACGCTGCTGCTGGTCGTGTTCGGCTGGGTCTTCTTCCGCTCCGCGAACGTCGGCCAGGCCCTCGTCATGCTCGGCCACATGTTCATCCCCGACGCGGCCGGCCTCACCGTCGCCGTGAACGGCGCGCTCACCAACCAACGCCTCGTCATCCTGCTGCTGGCCCTGCTGGTGGTCTTCCTGCCGACCCACCACGTGACCGGCCCGACCCTTGAGGTCTCGCGCAGCCGGCTCGCCACCGCCGCACGCATCGCCGTGATGACCGGCGGCCTCGCCTACTCGGCCATCCTGATCGCCGCAGGCACCTTCAGCCCCTTCCTCTACTACCAGTTCTGATTTCGACCGGCTCTGAGCTGGCAGCGTTGGGCGGTGCGTGACAACGGGTGACGGTGCGTCGCGGGACTCGGTCGGTTCGGTTGTAGGCTGAGCCGGCCCGGTCGAGCCTTCCTGGAGGATGCGTGGAGTTCCATTCCATCCTCGCCGACCTGGGCCAACACTGGCCGGTCTATGTTTCGATGCCGTTCGTCGCCGCGGCGATCGGTTATGTCACCAAACGGGTGGCGATCGAGATGATGTTCCGGCCGGTGGAGTTCATCGGGATCAAGGGCACCATCATCGGCTGGCGCGGCGTCCTGCCGCACAATGCGGCGCGGATGGCGGCGATCGCGACCGAACTGCTGACCAACAACCTGATCGATATGCGAGAGATCTTCGCCCGGCTCGATCCGGAACGGGTGGCCAAGGAGGTCGAGGGCCCACTGCTGCACGTGGTCGACGATCTCACCGCCGAGATCATCGAGCAGTATCAGCCGGGCCTGTGGGCGCGGTTGCCGGACCCGGCGCGAAACCTTGTGCTGCGCCAGATCCGCGCCGAGGCACCGCGTCTGGTCACCAAGATCATGGCCGAGATAGCGCTGGACATCGACAGCGTGCTGGACGTCAACGATATGGCGATCACCCACCTCGTCCAGGACAAGGAACTGCTCAACAGGTTGATCCGGGACATCGCCCAACCCGAACTGAACTTCATCGCCAACTGCGGCATCGTGTTCGGCTTCGTCCTCGGTGTCGTACAGACCGTCGTCTGGGCGTTGACCCACGCTCCGCTGGTCATGCCGCTGTTCGGTCTCGGCGTCGGCTGGTTCACCGACTGGCTGGCGTTGAAGATGATCTTCTTCCCTCGTCAACAGCGGCGATTCTTCGGATTGATCACCTGGCAGGGGATATTCCAGAAACGCCGTACCGAGGTCGCCCGCGACTATGCGAAGGTGGTCGCCACGGAGGTACTGAGTACCAAACGCATTCTCACCGCGATCCTGCACGGACCTCGATCCGACCGGCTGTTCGCATTGATCCAGCGGGACGTCGAGCAGGCGATCGACGCACAGTTCAGCGTGGCGAAGCCGCTGGTGACGTTGACCGTTGGCACCCGGCGTTTCCAGCAGATCAAACTGGTCGCGGTGGCCAAGGCCATCGAACGCCTGCCGGAGACGCTCCAGTTTCTCGAGGACTACGTCACCGAGGCACTCGACGTACGCAACACCATTGTGGACCGAATGCAGAAACTGACACCGCTGGAATTCGAGATGCTGCTTCGGCCCGCATTCCGGCAAGAAGAATGGAAATTGATCGCGGTCGGCGCGATGATCGGTTTCCTGGTCGGCGAAATACAGGTGTTCGCCTTCCTGCACTGAGGCGCTGAAACACTGCGGCACTCGGGTTTTCCATCCCGTACCCAAACGCGGCGCCGGCCTCCCGAAGGAGACCGGCGCCGCAGTGAGTGTCGAAACGTGTCAGTCGGTGAGCCGAGCTCCGGTTTCCGGGTGGAAGAGGTGGATCTCGGTGCTGTCGCGGAGGACGACGTTGACCTTCTGGCCGATGGTGGGTGGGGTGCGGCCGTCGACGCGGACGACGAAGCGTTCGCTGGCCTGGTTGATGCGGACGGCGCCGTGGACGTAGGC
>DATATE010000206.1:0-33108 GCA_036268955.1 Pseudonocardiaceae bacterium | reverse complement strand
GTGGCGTGGACTGATCTTGGTCGACAGCCCTCCTACCGGAGGCTTCATCTCGTTGTCACGCCGACACTCCGACAAACATCAACTCGTGATCCACATCCCTTGTCCACCAACACTTCCCGACCAGGTTGAAAACGGCTCAGTGTCACGTAATCCTGTTCTTTTAACGTTTGCTGGGGAGCTCGTCGGCAGGACCCGGCACCGCGACCGTTTTCGACGAGTCCGACCATCTACGCGACTCGGCCCTGAGCGCGACCTGAACGTGACCGGAGCCGCGTTCGGCGGCAGTGGCCCCGGTGTAGCTGCCGGCCACGGTCGGTTGGCCAGGGCCGGAACGCGCCGATGCCGTTCGGTCGGCCGATGTCGGTAGGCCGTCGCAGCCATGTCGGCGTCGGCGGTTCGTCCCCCTCATTCTGGTTGTGGTTCGACACGGGTTCGTATTTCGCCATGGTGCCGGATCAGCGCTGACTAAAGAAAACGAACGGTGCCCGTTTCACATCTTGACGGCGGCCGGGCCGATGTGGAAACCATTGTCGTGTTCTGTCGAATCCGTGTCGAAATGATGCGGGGTGTCGCGGTGGTCGCTACGTCGGTGACCGCGACGCGCGGCCCGGCGGCCGGCTCGGCATCGCGGGACGAGCCGTGATGTTCGACATAGGTGTCCGACAGGTAGGAGAATCGATGAGTAACGGAGTTCCTGGTCATCGCACGGACCGTCTGGGGGTTACGCCTCCGACGCTCGACGAGGCCGAGGTCCTCGCGTGGCAGAACTCCGGCACGGAATTGATCGACCTGCTGACCGAGGCCCGCGAACTCGGTCCACTCAGCAGACTGAATATCGGGTCGCGGCAAATAGTACTGGCGACCGGTCCCGCTCAGGTTCAACACATTCTTGCCTAGGGGCCTGAGGTTTTTGTCAAACGCACACATCGGGCTCGCACGCTACTGGGCAACGGCGTGATCTCGGCTACCGATGAAGCGTGGAAGAGTCAGCGTGGCCTGTTGCATGCGCAGTTCACCACTGCGGGGGTCCGTAGATACGAGCAGCGAATTACCGATGCCGCACAGCGCGTCGCGCGCCGCTGGGCGGACAAAGCCCAATCCGGGCAACTCGTCGACGTCGGCGAGGACATGCAGTTCTTCGCGCTCGACACCATCTGGCGGCTGCTGACCGATCAACCCCTGACCGCCACGATGTATCAAGAGCTGAGTTCGATTGAAGTCGTGGTAGCCGCCCTCCCGACCATGGGCGGCGCGTCGACGATTTCCGAAACGGCCGATCAAGCGCTTGAGCAGATCAATGCGACTGCCTACCGCGTAATCGACGCGGCTCGCAGGCAGCATACCGCTGGCACGAGGACCGGGGTGTTGTACCTGTTACTGGACGCGGCCGAGACGCGCCCGGAGTACACGGACGAACTGATTCGTGACGAGCTGGTTACCCTGATCGTCGCGGGATACGAGACGACGGCGAAGACCTTGTCCTGGCTGTTCGCGTTGCTGGACCAGCACCGCGATATCAGGGAGTGGGCGGCTACCGACGACAACGGATCGACGGCAGCTCGCCAGGATGTCTTCCAGGCGCTTGTCAGCGAAACGCTGCGGCTCTACCCGGCCGTCTGGCTCATTCCGCGCCATGCCAGCGAGGACGACATTGTGGACGGTTTCCAGATCGACGCCGGCACCGATGTCCTGCTGTGCCCCTATCTCACGCACCGCGACCCCACACTCTGGAGTCAGCCAGAGAATTTCTGTCCCGACAGGTTTCTCACCGCCGGAAACAGGCCAAGGCGACCTGGTTCCTATATACCATTCGGAATTGGACCCCGTGCCTGTCTTGGTCAGCAGTTCGCCATGCGCGAAATGGTGACCTTGCTCGGCGAGCTGCTTCCCAGGTATGTACCAGAATTCGACGACCTGCGGGTTGCTCCTGCCTTTGGTGCGAATCTGCGCCCCAACGGATCGATGTTGGCGCGGATCCACACCCGCCCGTCCAACTCGACCACCTGAGCGAGGTGACAAGCACAATGAAGGAGCTGGTCGACTATGTAGATTCCGACGACAACCCGGTTTCGCACGGTTCCCGCGGCGAGGCGGCCGCGAGAGGCCTTTACTACCGTGTTTCGGCAACCATCTGTACCGACCGATCCGGGAAGGTGCTGGTATACCGCCGTCTGCCTGGGGCTGCCGTATACCCCGATCATTATGATGTGCTTGTCGGCGGATCGGTGCGGGCAGGTGAAACTTATCTTGACGCGGCAACCCGCGAACTGGCGGAGGAACTCGGCATCCGTACCGACGTTCGCGAAGTGTTCCGCTCCCGCCAGGATTCTCCGATCGGGCCCTGTTGGCTGGCGGTGCACCAGGCCAGCATCGACGGTCCACTACAGGTAGATCATCTTGAGATCGCGTGGTGTTCGTTCGTAACGCAAGACCAGGTGCTGGATGGTGTTCTACAGCCTTTTGTCCCGGCGGGCCGCGAGGCTCTGAAACGCCTACTTGGCTGAACAACGCCCGGCTCAATCGCGGTTCCTGCGAGAAATGCTCCCGGAAGGTCCTTATGATTACCTCCGCGCTGCTGCCCGCACTCGATGGGAGTGCGGCTTCGAACGTCGAGACGTTGTCCTGCCGAGACCGACTGGCCGAACGCGTTGCCGCCACGGTAGGTGCGGACGGATTGGTGCGGGCCCGGTGCCTGAGCCGCATCCTGGAGTCGGTACTCGCCGTCAAACTGCTCACCGACGAGCAGGCCGATCCGATGGTGGTCAAACGCCTCACTCGATTCATCGCGACCACGCTGAGCACCAGCCCACCGGATCCCATCCAGGCTGAACTGGGTCGCGCCGTGCTGAGCAGGTCCACTCCTGGCGACATCTCGGCCGAGCGGGCAATCGCGGCTATCGACCATTTCACCGCAGGCCGCAAAAGGCTGATGTTCCGGACGCTATTGGCGGAACTTGGTGTCGGCGCCTTTCCTCGAATTGACCGGGACACCTTCGACGGGCGTGGGCAACAAAGCTGGCTCCATTCGGAAATGACCGCGCTGAAGATCATTGCGGCACACGGTACCGACCATATGCACATCATCACCGAACAGGACTGGGCGGCTGTCTTCGCGGCTGCGCGGCCTGGACCTCCATGGCAGTGCAACAACCTGGTTCGCTTACTCAGCTTGATTGCCCTGCGCAAACATCCCGAGCACCGGCATGCCGTCAGACAGGTCCTGCCAGACATCATCGCCGCCCTGGGCCCTGACGGCGGAATGCCTTTCATCACCGGTATGAATATCTTCGCCACCGCGACCGCTGGTTTGGCACTGGCCGGCGCACGGCACACCGGATCGACGCTCGACGCCATGGCCGACGGGCTCGTCGCCTCCCAGAACCCCGACGGTGGTCTCGGTTTCAACCAAGGGGTATCGCAGAGCGACGTGGACGACACCTCTTACGGTATCGAATTCTTGCGTGCGGTCGCCCCGAAACGACACGCCCGCAGGATAGTCGATGCCGAACATTTTCTGCTCGCCCAGCGTAATTCCGGCGGCGGGTTTCCCACCTTCGCCAGGGGCACCCCATCCGAGATCGCGATGACCGCGGCCGCCGTCAACGCGCTGGCTCCCAATCGAGCGTATCGCTCGGTCGTCGACGATGGCGTGCGGTTCATTGCCGCCCGGCAGCGGCCCGACGGCGCCTTCGAACGAAGTTGGAGCCGGAACGCGACGAATGCGGTCTTCCGGGCCGTCCTGGCCTGTGATGCCGCACAGTCCGATGACAGGGGCGCCCGGCACGACCACACCGCCACCAAGCTCAAGGCCATCGACTACCTGGTGCGGGTCCAGAACGAGGACGGCGGCTGGGGGCACCAACCCGATGACCACAGTGACCCGATCAGCACCGCCTACGCGGTGATCGCGCTGAGCCGAGCCGCTACCCGTGGCGCCCCGCTCGCCAGGGCTCTGGACTATCTGGTGAGCGCTCAGCGGCCCGACGGCGGCTACCTCAGCCGGCCGGACCAGGCCGGACCACGGCCGTTGCTCTACGACACCCCTGTGCTGGCCGACATCAGCGTATTGCTTGGCCTGGCGCACGCCTGCGCGCCGCATCCCAGGGTCAGTGCCAGGTAGCTTGCGGCCGGGACGCCCGATGGGCCGGGCGATCGATCGCCCGGCCCCCGTCTGTTTCGTGGTCACGCCGACGTTCAGGCCGACGAGGGTTGGAAGTAGCCGGACAGCCCGGCGACGAGATCGGTGCTGCCGGTGTAGTTGTGAATGTAGATCTTGCCTCCCGGCCCGACCGGAACCATGACCTGGTCGGACAGGATCTGGCCTTGCGCGAAGTGCAGGTTGCTGGTGGGACCCGCACCCGGTGACGAGGAAATGGTCAGGTAGCCGGCTGCGGTCGGGTTGACGTCGGTGACGTTGAGGACCACCGAGGTTGCGTCGGCAGGGACTCCGTTGATGCCCGCTACCCGCAGTGCGAGGTCGGAGTTCGGCCCGACCGGTGCCGTCGGTACGCCGCCGGTCCCGTTGCGGGTGTCCAGGACCCGCGTCGGGTTGGTCTGGGTGAACGACCCGGTGGTGCCCAGCGGCGTCAACCCCATGCTGTTGGGGTAGTAGTAACCCTCCACATCGGCGACAACGTCGAAGGTCCCCGAGGTGTCGTCGTTGAAGAACTCCAATGCGTAGTCGTTGGGTTGGATCGACATGATCACGGTATTGGAGATGGTCTGCCCAGCGGCGAAGCTCAGAACGGGCTCGTAGTCTTCGGTATTGACCTGGGGCGCGGGATCGTTGATGGAGAGGTTGCCGCTCGTTGTGGCGTTGGTGACGGTCACGTTCAGGACGACATACGCGACGTCCGAGTTCTGTAGAGAAGTCGGCAGCTCCGTCAACACCGGAGATCCTGGGCTGATCGGCGCTACGGGAAAGGCCGGGAGCATCCCGGTGCCGTTGCGGGTATCCAGCTGCCGGTAGGGCTTTACCGGTGCGAAGAAGGTCGCCCCTGACAGATCACTGGTTGTGAGCGAGTAGTAGCCCTCGACGTCGGCGACGACATCCGTACTTCCCGCGTTGTTGACGATGTCGATATCGCCGTCGGTACCTATCGGGACGGTGATCAGGTTGCGAATGGTCTGCCCCGCGCCGAAGTTGACGCTGGACAGCGTCGGCATCGGGGTGCCGTCCGCGTACACGGTGAGGAAGCTGTTGGTGGTTGCGTCGGTCGCCGTGACATCGATGGCGACCGACGTGGCGGACGGGGAGGCATCGTCGACGTGCACGACCAGCCGCCCGCCCGGCCCGACCTTGCCGGTCGGTGCGCCGGTGCCGTTGCGGGTGTCCAGGACTCGTTGTGTGCCAACATCTGTGAAGGCCTCACCGACGGTGATCTGTTGGCTGGCGGTCCTGGTGGCGCCGGTGCTGTCGGTCATGGTCAGTCCGACGGTGTATGTGCCGGGTTTCGGATAGGCGTGGTTCTCGGACGGGTCGGTGCCGGACACCGGCGCGGTGCCGTCGCCGAAGTCGAACGAGTAGTTGGTGATCGCCCAGTCGTCGGTGCTTTGGGAAGCGTCAGCGGTCGCGCTCAACGCATAGGTCTGGTAGGCGTGCAGCGTCGCGACGAACGGTGTCGGCGGCACGACCTGGATGGTCGTGCTGTTGGAGCTGACCGCCTTGTTCTGTGTTGTCGCGGTCACCGTGATGGTGTCGGCACCGTTCGACGCCGCAGTGTAGGTGTGCGTCGCGGTCGGGTTCGTCGTGACGACCGGCGCGGTGCCGTCGCCGAAGTCGAACGAGTAGGAAACCGCCTCACCCCAGGCGTTGGTCACCTGCGCCGTCGCCGTTGCCACCAGCGGGAACGGGCCTTTGGTCGGGGTCGCGGAAACGCCGCCGAAGAAGAACGGGTCCTGGAGTTCGAAGGCACCCCGGTCGACGATGCCCGATCCTGTCCCGGTGTTCGGCACCAGCGTGTCGTCGACGCGTGGCTTGCCGAGCAGGTCGGTGCTCAGCTCACCTGGCGCGGCTGCGTCCGCCGAGTCGATCGCCGGCGAATGTTCGGCGAGGCCGCGATTGCCGTATGCCTCTTCGTCATCGCTGGCGAATGCCGGATCGGCGTTGATGTCGTGTGCGCCCTGGCCGGTTGCCGTTGTGAAGGAGGCGATCGTGGCGTAGGAGGTGCCGGCCCAGTCGTACAGCTGACCCGACGCGAAGCTGGCGCCGTAGATGAGGTTGTAGTCGGCGGTGGTCTGCGTGGTCGATCCGGCGGACACCACGATCGGCGTCGGATCGCAATTGCTCTGGGTGCTGTCGAAGCCGGTGATGATGTTGTTCTCGATGGTCGAGTTCGTCGAGTTGCCTTCCAGGTCGACGCCCGGACCGCAGTTCTTGTAGAAGGTGTTTCCGGTGACCACCGTGTTCGACGCGTCCGTCGCCTGTACGACCGGGCCGCCACCCCACTCAAGATCGTTGTCGGTCACCGTGGTGTGTGAAACGCCCTGGCCTATCGAGATGGCTCCGAACGACTGCGGGGCCTGACCGTAGGTCCTGCTGATGGTCACGTCAGTGGTGTTGCCGGTCAGGTCGATTGCCGCCGCGCCTTGTCCGTCGGCTATGCGCACGCCGCTGATGGCGATCTGGCTGGAATTGTTCACCAGTACGCCGCCGTCCGAACCGGTCGTCCCGATGTCGCTGATCACGATGTTCGAGGCGCCCTCGATGTCGAATCCGTGGGCCGAGTCGACTCCGACGAACGGAAGCTCGCCGTTGTCCGGCTCGCCGACGAAGGTGATCGGTGCGCCGGGCGTACCCGACCGAGTGATCTCGGCTCCTGCGTAGTCTTCAGTATCGTCCGCGAGAGCCTGGATGTGCACGGTCTGTCCTGGTTGGACACTGTTCGCAGCTGCCTGGACGGTGCAGAACGGCACGTTCTGATCGCCGGCTCCGCTGTCGGAGCAGCCGCTCCTGGCGTTGACGTAGAGGTCGGTGACGGCTGCCGCATGGGCGAGACCGGTGCTGGTGACCAGCCCGGTCCCGGTGACCGCCAATAGCGCGAAAGCCGCGCCGATGAGACGTCTTCGCACGGAATTTCCCCCCTTTTTGTTGGTGTCAGGCCTGTTTGTGTTGTCAGCTCTGGAAGTAGCCGGACAGCCCGGCCACCAGATCGGTGCTGCCGGTGTAGTTGTGGAAGCGGATCTTGCCGTCCGGCCCGACCGGGACGAGGACCTGATCGGAGAGGATCTGGCCCTGGCCGAAGTGCAGGTTGGTGGTTGTTCCCGCGCCGCCGGTCGCGGTGATGGTGAGGTAGCCGCTCGCGGTCGGGTTGACATCGGTGACGTTGAGGTCGACCGCTGTCACGTTGGCCGGGATGCCGTCCACGCCTGCTACTTGCAACACCAGGTCGGAGTTGGGGCCGACCGGTGCGGTGGGCACGCCACCGGTTCCGTTGCGGGTGTCCATGATCCGCGTCGGCGGAGTCGGGGTGAACGCCGAGGAGGTGACGGTGGGCGCGCCTGTGGGTGGGAACTGGTAGTAGCCCTGGATGTCAGCGGTGACGTCGACGCTTCCGGTGGCGTTGAAGAAACTGATCTGGTCGTTGAAGTCCACCGGGACGATGACGAGGTTGGAGATGGTCTGGCCGGCCGAGAAGCTCACATTCGGCTCGGTGGGCACCGAGGGCAGGTCGCTCTGGTAGACGGTGAGGTTGCCGGCCGTGGTCGGGTTGGTCACGGTGACGTTGAGGACGACGGCGGTGGCCCCCGACAGCGTGCCCTGCGGGTTGACGCCCACTGTCACGCTCCGGCCCGCACCGATCTGGCCCGCGCTGCCGTCGCCGGTGCCGTTGCGGGTGTCCAGGACCCGGCTCGGCTGCACCGGCACGGAGAAGTCCGTGCCGTAGACGCCCTGGGTCGCCGAGTCGGAGTAGACGCCTTCCAGGTCGGCGATGACGTCGGTGCTGCCGGTGTTGTTGAAGAAGTCGACCTTGCCGTTCGCGCCGACCGGGACGGTGACCAGGTTGCGGACGGTGGCGCCGGCCTGGAAGTTCACCGTGGACAGTGTCGGCTGCGTTGTGCCGTCGGGCCACACGGTGAGGAAGCTGTTGGCGGTGGGGTTGGCCGCGGTCACGTCGAGCACGACCGCGGTGATCCCGGTGGTGGGAATGTTGTTGTTGCCGGTGATCTGGAGGCCGAGCACACCGCCCGCGCCCAGTTGGGCTTGCGGCGCGCCGGTGCCGTTGCGAGTGTCCAGCAGCCGAATCGTCTGGATGGCCTGGTAGGCGCTGCCCACCACGACCTCGGAAGTCGCGGTGTTGGTGTTGCCCGCGCTGTCGGTCACGGTGAGGCTGACGGTGTAGGTCCCCGGCTTCGGGTAGTGGTGCGTCTGGGTGCTGGCCGTACCGGCCTGCGGTGCGCTGCCGTCGCCGAAGTCGAACGAGTAGTCGGTGATCGCCCACGAATCGGAGGTCTTCGAGCCGTCGCCGACGACCGTCAGTTCCGCGTTCTGATAGGTGTCCAGCGCCGCTACCAGCGGTGCGGGCGCCACGACCTGGACGGTCGCGGTCGCGATGCCGCTCGCGCCGTCGGCCGCCGTCGCGGTCACCGTGATGGTGTTGGTGTTCCCCTCGGCACTGTAGGTGTGGCTCGTGCTCGGGGTCGAGGTGACAACGGGCGCGCTGCCGTCGCCGAAGTCGAAGGAGTAGGAAACGGCAGTGCCCCACGGGTTGTCGGCCGTTGCGGTGGCCGTCACGGGCAGCGGGGCCGGTCCCTTGGCCGGGCTCGTGGCCAGGCTGACCGTCATCGGGTCCTGGAACTCGAAGGCGCCTCGGTCGACGATCCCCGAGCCCGTACCGGTGTTCGGCACGAGCGTGTCGTCGACGCGCGCCTTGCCGAGCAGGTCGGTACTCAGCTCACCGGGTGCGTTGGCATCCGCCGAGTCGATCGCGGGCGAGTGCTCGGTGAGTTGGACATCGCCCGGCTCACGATCCGCGGCGAATCCGGGGTCGGCGTCGATGTCGTGCGCGCCCTGCCCGGTCGCGGTGGTGAAGGCGGCGAGTGCCATGTACGGCGTCGCGGCCCAGTTGTAGAGCGGGCCCGCGCTGCTGGCACCGTCGATCAGGTTGTGGTCGGCGGTCGTACCCACTGCCGATCCGGCCGACACGACGATCTGGGCCGACTCGCAGGTCGTGACGGTGCCGCGGACGCCTTGGACGATGTTGTTCTCGACGGTCGAGTTCGGCGAGTTCCCCTCAAGGTCGATGCTCGAACCGCAGTTGTCGTCGACGGTGTTGCCGGTCACGACGGTATTGGACGCGCCGGTCGCCAGAATGGCCGCCACCCCGCCGGAACCGAATTCGTTGTCGGTGACGGTGGTGTCGGAAACTCCCTGGCCGATGGAGACGAAGCTGGTCCGGGTCAGCCCGATGCCGTAGTTGCGGCTGATGGTGACCTCGCTGCTGCTGCCCGTCACCGCGATCGCACCGCCGCCGACGTCGTTGTCGGTGTCCTGTAGCCGCAGTCCGTTGACGGTGATCTGGCTGGAGTCGTCGATCGTGACCGAGGCACTCGAACCCTCCGGTTCGAAGCCACTGATCACGATGTCCTGCGCGCCGCTGACCGTGAAACCGTGAGCCGAGGAACTGCCGACGACCGGCAGGTAGCCGTTCCTCGGTGTTCCGACGAACGTGATCGGCTTGCCCGCCGCACCGGAGCGGGTGATGTCGGTTTCGCCGTAGCCCTCGAACGGTTCGTTGGGATTGAGCGCGACGTGCACCGTCTGGCCCGGTTGGGCGAGGTTCGCGGCCGTCTGGATGTCACAGAACGGCTTGGTCTGGCTGCCCGGTCCGGTGTCGGAGCAGGGGCCGTCACCGCTGTAGTTGCTGACGTAGAGGTCGGTAGCGGCAGCCGCGTTGGCGAAGCCCGTCCCGGTGACAAGACCCGCTGCCACGACCAACAGCAGCGTGGGAATCGTTGCGATACGACGCGCCAACACGTGGCTGCCCCTCTTGAGAAGAGCGGGGAGCGAAATGCTCCCCGCTGAAACCGACTGGTTCTACTCGTTCAGTTCTGGAAATCAGGGCTGGAAGTAACCGGCAAGTCCGGCCACGAGGTCGGTGCTGCCGGTGTAGTTGTGGAGGTAGATCTTTCCGTCCGAGGAGACCGGGACGATGACCTGCTCGGAGAGGTTTTCTCCCTGACTGAAGTGCAGATTGCTGGTCGGGCCCGCGCCAGGAGCGTCGCTGATGGTCAGATAGCCGGTCGTGGTCGGGTTGACGTCGGTGATGTTGATGGCCACCGCGCTGACATCGGCCGGCACTCCGTCGACCCCGGCCACCTGGAGCGCGAGGTCGGAGTTGGGCCCAACCGGATGGGCGGGTACGTCACCGGTGCCGTTGCGGGTGTCCAGGATCCGCGTCGGGTTCGTGACGGTGAACGCACTGGACGTGGCAGCCATCGGGTACAGGTCGACCTGAGCGGGATTCTGGAAGTAGCCCTGCATGTCGGCCGTCACGTCGAAGCTTCCACCGGGGTCGTCACTGGTGAACTTCAGCTTCGTCGTGCTGTTGTAGAGCGGCACGATGACCAGGTTCGAGATCGTCTGTCCTGGTGCGAAACTGACGGCGAGCAGGTTGTTGCCCATGCCACCCCAGGCCACGACGACCGTCTGGCCGGGCTGGGCAAGGTCGGCGGCGGCCTGGATGGTGCAGAACGGGATGCCCGAACTGTTGGTCGTCGAGTCGTCGCAGCCGACGTACTGGTCGACGTACAGATCGGCGCCCGAGTCGGCGTTCGCGGTACCGACACCGACGACCAGACCGGCCATGGTGAGGAAAGCGAGCGCACCGGCCGTGACCATGGGACGTAACCGCATCCAACCCCCCTGAACTGTGCCGAGGGGTGTCCTGATCCCCCTGACCACGAATCGTGGGTAGAAGGGTTCCCGTTACCGCTGTGACCAGCACAAACACGCACAGTTGAGTGATCTGTGTCACGTTGGACACGGCAGTGGGGCCGGGCTACTGTGCCCGGCCCCACCGAACTCGCAGTGGCAGCTACCAGCTGACGACGGCAGCTACGTGACCGAGATGTCGTCGGCGTAGACGGTGCCTTGTCCGTACCAGCCGTGCACGTAGATCGTGACGCTGGTGGTGGACGCCCCGGTGGTGAAGCTGGTGGTCAGCTGTTGCCAGGAGCCGGCCGACGGCGTCCAGGTGTTCGTATCGGTACCGCCGGTTCCGCTGTCGCCGAGATAGGCGTAGTTGCCCTGGACCCAGCCCGACAGCGTGTACTTCGTACCGGGCGACACGGCAATCGTCTGCGAACACTGACCGTCATCGGAACTGGTCGCGCCGGCCGCGAGGGCGTGCGAGCCGGAGTGCACCGGGCTGCTCACCACGCTGCCGGTGCCCGCGTCACAGGTCCACGGGGACAGCGCACCGCTCTCCATACCGGAGTTGGCGACCAGGTTGCCACCGCTGGGCGGCGGGCTGGTCGGCGGCGGAGAAGTGGGCGGCGGCGAGGTCGGCGGCGGGCTGCTCGGTGGACCGCTACAGCTCGTCGTCGTGCCGGCGAGATCGTTGACCGCGTCGTTGAACAGGGTGTTCGTCGGATCGTCGAGGTCGTACATCGAGAACATCATCACGCCGGCAAGACCGGTGCAGTGCACGTAGTCGGTTCTGGCCTGAATGGACTGCGCGGACTCACCGCCGTAGAAGTTCGTGCCGTCGTAGAAGTACGCGGACTCCGTTGTCGGGTCCCAGAAGGTGTCCTCGGGATTGTCGACCACCCCGAGGAGTTCCTTGTACATCGCGATACCCGGCACGCTGCCGCTGTCGGTATGACCGGGCGACGGTCCGGTCGCCGTCTGGTAGAGGCCGTGGTCGTTGCCGGCCGGTACGCCCGTCCAACCGCGATAGTAGAAGGGTATGCCGAGTGTCAGCTTGTTCGCCGGGAATCCGCCGGGTATGCCGTACTGCGAATCCCCGTTGATATACGCGTTGATCACGTCGTTGATGTCGTACTGCTCATTGCCCGGCGCGACGGTCCCGTTCGGGTCGGCCGGGTTGGCATACAACGGGTCCTGCTCATCGGTGGGACCGGTGGCATCCCAGGCGCCGTGCATGTCATAGGTCATCACATCGCCGAAGGTCAGATACTGGGCGATCTGGTTGGTCTGGATATCGGCGATCTTGTCCTGACCACCCGGCAGTGCCGCCGACAGCGCGTAGGTCTTGCCGTTGGCAGCGCCCGCCGTGTTGAGTTCGCTGCGGAACTCGGCGAGCAGCGCGGTGTAGTTCGCGGTGTCGGCCGAGCTGTAGTGGTTGCCGAGGTGTCCGCTGGCGTTGCCCGGATACTCCCAGTCGATGTCGAAGCCGTCGAAGATGCCGGCCGCCGTCCCGTTCCCGCCGAAACCGCCCTCGGAGGGCAGGTTGCCGTCGATGAACATGTTGACGCAGGAACTGACGAACTTCTGCCGGGAGGCCGCGGTCGCCGCGACGTCGGAGAAGTACTTCGAATAGGTCCAGCCACCGATGGACAGCAGGATCTTGAGGTTCGGATGCTCGGCCTTCAACTCCTTGAGCTGGTTGAAGTTACCGGCGATCGGCTGGTTGTAGACGTCGGCGGTGCCGTTGACGCTGGTGCTGGCGTCGAACTCCTTCTGGTAGTCGGCGAAGGCGTCCTCGGCGCCGTCGCCGGCATTCGGGTCGCTCTCGCCACCGGGGTCCGGATCGGTCGCCTTGGTGTTCTCGAAGCAGGTCAGGTTGGTCGGGTCGATGTTCTCGAAGTCGTAGATCAGGTAGTCGAGCTTGTTCGCGGCCCCGGACTGGTCGAGGTTCCGCAGGTAGTAGGCGTTCTGGTAGATGCTCCACTGGTCGTAGTAGGCGACCGTGATGCCGCCGCTGCCGCCTGCCGCCGAGGCAGCCGGTTGGCTGGCTACCGCACTGTGGCCCGCCGCGACGCTGATACCGGCGAGCAACAGCACGCCGGCCGCGCCGACGGCCAGCGCCGAGTGTCTGGATAAGCGCATTCCTTCCTCCGATGGCTCAATGGCTCGATTGGCTTTCGAAGAGCGAAGGGTCGAGAAAGCTGATGCAGGGTCGAGAAAACTCGTGGACGAGCAGCGTTGGATCGCGCGCCGGGCGTCCGGTTCCCAGGCCCATGGACCCCGGTGCGCGTGCTGGGAGGTCACCGGCGGGTGCCGGCGATCAACTGATCAGCGGTGCGGCGCTCAGCACGGACCGTCGTCGGTCCACACTCCTGCCGATCCGCCGGGGGTGTCGTCCTCGGTCCACCACTTGGCGGTCCAGGTGTGCCCGTTGTAGGAGACCTGCGCACCGCCGTTGTAGGCGGTACTGGAGACCCAGGCCGGTGCACTACAGGAACCAGGAGGGGGGAGAGGTCGGCGGTGGACTGGTGGGTGGTGGACTGGTCGGCGGGACCGCGCCACCGAAGGTCGCGGTGTACTTGGTGAAGTCCCAACTGTTCTGCGTGACGCTGCTGCAGGTGCCGGAGGTCTGGCCGTTGTCGTCCGGCGGGTTGCACTCAAGGTCCCGGTTGACCGACCAGAAGGTGAACCTGGTCAGGCCGTTGCTCTGCGCGTAGTTGAGCACGGTCTGGAAGTCCGCCTGGTAGAAGTACTCCCCGGTGTCGGACCGGCCGTTCATCAGCGAGACGCCCTCGTGGTTGTAGGCCGTCGAACTGCTCCAGCCGAAGGTGTTCATCAGCAGGGTGTGGAACTCATCCAGCGCCGCGGTCTGACTGCTGCCGCCGTTGAACCCGCCGTCGAACGGCATGATCGAGAAGTTCGCCGGGGTGAAGTTCAGGCTCTTGGCCGTGTTCAGCACGTTCTGTCCGAAATAGCCGGTGCCGGACGTGGTGCCCGCGGTCGTGATCGACACGTAGAGGCCGGGGTTGTTCTGTTGCAGGATCTGCGCGGCGCCGACCTCGTAGTCGATGTCGGTGGTGTTCTCGTACTCCGGTTCCTCAAGGTCGAAGTCGACGGCCTTCAACTGGTACTTGTTGATCACCGCCTGCTCGGCGGCGGCCGTCGCGGCGGCCGAGCCGCAGACCTGGCCCAGCTTGGTGCCGCCGTAGCCGCCGAAGGACACCGACACGTCGCCGCCGGCCGCCCGGACGCTGTTGATGATGCCGGCGACCGTGGTGTCCGACGAGACGTCCGCCGTGCCGCCCCAGGCGGCATTGCAGCCGCCGTCGGAGAGCACGAAGGCGAGTTCGAAGGTCTTCTGCCCGGTCGCTGCCATCACCGCCGGCAGATTGGGTGGGTTGTTGTCCAGTGGCATCACGTAGGGTGCCGCGCCGTACCAGCCCGAACTCACCGCGGCCGGACTCGCCGAAGCGTTCGCGTGCTGAGCCGCGCCGCTGATGCCCGCGAAGGCGATCAGCGACCCGGCCGCGAGTACGGCCGCGCCGAGTGCGGCGCTCATCGATAACCGTTGCATGCGTCCTCCTTGTCGGCGTCTGCCGACGGACGCCCCCTTCAAGTGCGGTCCTGCTGTCGAGCGGCCCTGCTGTCGAGTGGGTGTTGGTGCCGATCCCCGTGTGGTGCCGGTTCGTCCTTACCGATCCCTCGCTGCCCCTCGCGGACCGGCTTTTCCGCTCCCCGCAGGGATTTGGAAAGCTCCGGTCCACTGCCGGTTCATCGAATGTGGCCTAGACCACTTGCCATGTCAAGGGTATGGACTAGACCAATATGGCAATCGTGTGCACGCTCTGGACCACGGCTGGACCTGGTCTGGCGGTGGTCTGAACCGTGTCCGAACCTTGGCCGAGATGGCCGGTTCGACGGGAGCGTTTACCCTTGTTGACGTGCGTGCCGAGTCTGTCTTCCCCAGGTTGGAACCGCTGCTGCCGAGAGTGAGCAAGCCGGTCCAGTACATCGGTGGCGAGCTGAACGCCACGGTCAAGGACTGGACGGCCGCTGACGTGCGCTGGTGCCTGATGTATCCGGACGCCTACGAGGTCGGCCTGCCCAACCAGGGCATCATGATCCTCTACGAGATCCTCAACGAGCTGCCCGGCGTGCTCGCCGAGCGCGCCTACGCGGTCTGGCCGGACCTGGAAGCGCTCATGCGGGAGAACCACATCCCGCAGTTCACAGTTGACAGTCATCGCCCGGTTGGCGCATTCGACGTGCTCGGGGTCAGTTTTTCGACCGAACTGGGCTACACCAACCTGCTCAACGCACTGGACCTGGCCGGCATCCCGCTGCACGCCGCCGACCGGGGCATCGACGACCCGGTGGTGCTGGCCGGTGGGCACGCCGCCTTCAACCCGGAGCCGCTGGCGGCCTTCATCGACGCGGCCGTGCTCGGCGACGGCGAGCAGGCGGTCGGTGAGATCACCGAGATCATCCGCGCCTGGAAGGCCGAGGGTCGTCCCGGTGGCCGCGACGAGCTGCTGACCAGGCTGGCCGAGACCGGCTCGGTGTACATCCCGCGCTTCTACGACGTCAGCTACGCCGACGACCGCAGGATCGCCACCATCGAGCCCAACCGCGACCGGGTGCCCGCTCGGGTCGCCAAACGCACCACCATGGACCTGGACGCCTGGCCGTACCCGAAGCAGCCGCTGGTGCCGCTCGCGGAGAGCGTGCACGAGCGGATGAGCGTGGAGATCTTCCGCGGCTGCACCCGAGGCTGCCGGTTCTGCCAGGCCGGGATGATCACCCGGCCGGTACGCGAGCGCTCCATCGAGGGCATCGGCGAGATGATCCACAAAGGACTCGAAGCGACCGGCTTCGAAGAGGTCGGCCTGCTCAGCCTCTCCAGCGCCGACCACTCCGAGATCGGCGAGATCGCCAAGAGCCTCGCCGACCGCTACGAGGGCACCAACACCGGCCTGAGCCTGCCGAGCACCCGCGTCGACGCCTTCAACGTCGAACTGGCCAACGAACTGTCCCGCAACGGCCGCCGCTCCGGGCTGACCTTCGCCCCGGAAGGCGGCAGCGAGCGGATTCGCAAGGTCATCAACAAGATGGTCTCCGAGGAGGACCTGATCCGCACGGTCTCCGCAGCCTACGCCAACGGCTGGCGGCAGGTGAAGCTGTACTTCATGTGCGGGCTGCCCACCGAGACCGACGAGGACGTCCTGCAGATCGCCAACATGGCGCACGAGGTCATCAAGGCGGGCCGGATCGCCAGCGGCCGCAAGGACATCCGCTGCACCATCTCCATCGGCGGCTTCGTGCCCAAACCGCACACCCCGTTCCAGTGGGCGCCGCAGTGCGATCCGGACACCGTCGACTCGCGGCTGCGCAAACTCCGCGAGGCGGTCAACTCCGACCGCGGCCTCGGCCGCAACATCGGCATGCGCTACCACGACGGCAAACCCTCAATGATCGAGGGACTGCTCTCCCGTGGCGACCGCAGGGTGTCCTCGGTGATCGAGCGGGTCTGGCGGGAAGGCGGCCGGTTCGACGGCTGGAGCGAGCACTTCTCCTACGAGCGCTGGCTCGGCGCCTGCGAGACCGAACTCGGTCCGCTCGGTCTGAGCCTGGACTGGTACACCAGCCGGGAGCGCGCGGGCGATGAGATCCTGCCCTGGGAGCACCTGGATTCCGGGCTGGACAAGGAATGGCTCTGGGCCGACTGGCAGGACGCCCTCGACGAGCACGAGCAGGACGACTGCCGCTGGACGCCCTGCTTCGACTGCGGGGTCTGCCCGACCATGGGCACCGACATCGAGATCGGTCCCAGCGGCAGGCCCATGCTGCCGATCACCCCGGTCGGCATCGGCTCCCCGGTGCGCAATCCGAACCTGGCCGGCGCCTAGACCAGCTGCCGGCCCGATCGAGTGGTGCGCCGATCTCCAGGACCGGTGTTCCTATTTCCAGGACGGGAGCCAGAGTTCCGCGTACCACTGGGTCGAGGAGATGGTGTCGCCGTTGAGGATCGGCCACAACCAGACGAAGTTCGCCACCACCAGCCCGACGTACAGGCCGACGACCAGGATCCCGGTTCTGCGTCGTTCGAAGCCGGCCGTTGACCTGCCCAGGATCTCACCGAGCGGCAGCACGAGCCCCAGGATCAGGAACGGTACGTCCGGGGTCATGTAGAAGAAGAACATCTGCCGCGCGAGGTTGAGGAACCAGGGCAGCAGACCGGCCAGGTAGGCGACCAGCACGGCCAGGTAGCGCCAGTCGAAGCGGCCGATCACCCGCCAGACCGCCCAGCCGAGCATCGGGAACGCCAGCCACCACATGGCGGGAGTACCGATGATCATCGTCGCGCTGACGCAGTCGGCCGAGCCACAGGCCTTCGTGCCCGCCCCGTAGTAGTAGAGCATCGGCCGGAGGCCCATCGACCAGGTCCACGGCTTGGACTCCCAGGGATGCGGATTGTTCGGCGGCGTGACCAGGTGTTCGTGGAAGTACAGCACGTTCTCGCTGTAGTGGAACAGATAGCGCAGCGCGTCCGGGGTCCAGGCGAAGATCGACCAGACCGGATCGCCTGCCTGGTAGGGATAGTTGCCGACGACGCCGTGCCGGTCGACGCCGGTCTCGCTGGCCAGCCAGGCCCACCAGCAGGCCAGATAGCACAGCACCGGGACGATCAGCAGGCCCCAGATCGCGGGCAGCAGATCGCGCAGCAGCATGCCCCGCAACGGCCGTGCCACGCCAGCGACCGCGCGGGCGCGCCAGTCCCACAGGATCGTCAGCGCGAAGAACGCGGCCAGCCAGTACAGGCCGTCCCATTTCACCGCGCAGGCGATGCCGATGGTGACCCCGGTGGCAAAACGCCACCAGCGGAAACCGAGCCGTGGCCCGTACACCGAGTCGTTGACGAAGCCGTCGCGGATCGCGGTACGGAGGCGTTCGCGGGCCTGGTCGCGGTCGTTGAGCAGACACCCGAAGCTGATCAGCACGAACAGGGCGAGGAAGACATCGAGCATGCCAAGACGGGACTGGACATGGCTCAGGCCGTCGCAGATGAGCAGGATGCCGGCGACGCCGCCGAGCAGTGTGGAGCGGGTGAGGCGGCGCGCGATGCGGATGATGAGCAGGATCATCAGGGTGCCGGCGAGGGCGGAGGCGAAGCGCCAGCCGACGCCGTTGTAGCCGAACAGCCATTCGCCGATCGCGATCAGGTACTTGCCGACCGGCGGGTGCACGGTGAACTCGTAGCCGGGGTTGTCCTCGTAGCCGCCGTTGCGCAGCATCTGCCAGGCCTGCGACGCGTAGTACTTCTCGTCGAAGACCGGCGTGCCGTTGTCGGTGGGGAAACCGAGGTTCTGGAACCGGACCGCGGCGCCGATCGCGGTGATGATGATCGTGGTGACCCAGCCGCGAAGCCGGTCGGTCGGCATGGGCCTGCCGAGCCGGTCGCTCGGATCGATCAGCCCGGCGTCCTCCGGCGGGCTCGGCGGTGGTGTCTCGCCCGGCTCGACCAGACCGGGTCCGCCCTCGTCCTCTTCGTCGACGAAGTAGTCCTCGTCTTCGTCGAGGTCGGTCTCCGGAGCGAGCGCACCGAGGGCTCCGTACTCGCCGTCTGCCGTCTCGGTCGGTTCGCGCACGCCACCGATCGTAGAGCGCTCGCGGTTCGGCGTGATCGTGGAGTCTGACCCGGACGACCGCGCGATTACCAGACGCCGTCCGGGATCAGGCTGTTGATCATCGGCGGAACGTTGGCCTCGGACGGCGTCGCGCTCTCGGTCTTCTGCGTGCTGGTCGCACTGTCGTTCGTGGTCGAATCCTTCGCGGATCCGCTGCCGTTGACCGTGTTCTGGTTCGAGTTCGCCGCCGCGCAGTTGCCGGTCGCCGGGGGAGCGGCCGGAGTCGACGGGCTCACCGAGTCGGTCGACGGGGGCTGCGGCTGCGTCGAGGCGGTGCCGGTAGCGGAGGTGCCGGTCGAGGCGGTGCCGGTCGAGGGAGTGTCATCGGAAGAGCTGCCGCCCGCAGAAGAACCGGACGGGCCGCCGCTGGAAGTGACACCGGAGGACGTGGCGCCGGAGGACGCGCCGTCCGAACTCGAACCGGTGGCCGAACCCTCGGCCGGGTTGGTACAGCTGGGAACCGAACCGGCACCCGTTGTCGAGCCGGCCGGCGGTGTGCTCGGCTGTGACGGGGTCGCCGAGTTCGCAGTGGACTGTCCACTCGGGATCCCGGCGGTCACCGCGGCGAGTGCGTTCACCAGGCCGTGGCCGTAGAAGCTGTTGTAGGTGGAATCCCCTGTGCAGTAGGCATCCTGGGTTCCGGTGCCGTTGAGATCGTAGTCGGCCGGACACGGCACCGGCGTCGCCTCGTTGTTGAGCAACTGGGTCAGCTGCCCTGGTGTGGCATCCGGATGGGTCGAGGCGAGCAGCGCGGCGACCCCGGAGACGTGTGGGGTGGCCATCGAGGTGCCGCAGGAGGTCGCATAGCCGTTGGGCACCGTGGAAAGCACACAGTCGTCGCCGTCGGCGGCGTGCTGGTGGCTGTCACCGCCAGGGGCGGTCACGTCGATCGCGCCAAGACCGTAGGAGCTGTACCCGGCCTTGATCTCGTCGGCGCCGACCGAGGAAACCGTGACGACGCCCTTCAAACCGGCCGGCAGCTGGACACAGTCCTCGCCAAGCATCCGCTGCTGCTGGTCATCGGCATCGACATTGTCCGGGCTGCCGGTGTCCTCGCCGGGGTTGGTCAGGTCGACGGCCTGGTTGCCGGCCGCCGCGATGGACAGCACGCCGTGGTTGGTGGCGTAGTCGACCGCGCGCTGCACCGCCGTGTACACCACGTTCTGGCCGACGGTGTCCGAGCAGGTGAAGATCCATGGATCGATGAAGTAGCTGTTGTTGGCGATGTTCATCCCGTTCTGCGCGGCCCACATGAACCCGCACACCGCTGCCTCGGGATAGATGTAACCGTTGTCGTCGACGACTTTCACCGACGCGATCCGCACGCCTGGCGCGACCCCGACGATGCCCTTGCCGTCATCGGCCGCCGCGATCGTGCCGGCGACGTGCGTACCGTGCGCGGAAGTCGTTGGCGCCCAAGCCGCTTCGCTGGTGTCCGGAGCGCCGGACAGGCAACCCGCGGAGGCGGCCGGGTCGATCTCCTTGGTCAGGTTCGGCTGGTGGGGGTCGACCCCCGAGTCGAGCACCCCGACCAGTACCCGAGAGCTGCCCGCGTCGATCCGGTTGGCCTGGTTCGCCTTGATCATGGCCATGTCCCATTGGTCCGAAGCCAGGTTCGTACCGGAGACCGACTCCGGATCGGTGGTCGCCGAGAACACGTTTGACTGGATCTCATCGGACTTCTTGGACATACCGGGCGAACCGGCATCATCGGAGTCGTAGTACGACTCGGCCTCCGCGCTGTAGGCCCGGTTCGGCCCCATCCGATCGGCGAAGGTCGGGTCGGCCGAGGTGGCCACCGCGACCGCGATCGGCGCGTAGTAGATGGTGGTCTCGCCACAGTCTGCGGTGATCTGGTTTTGCGCCTCCGCTGCCGGGGTACCCAACGGAAACACAACGAGATAGCGCAGGTCAGGGCCACCTGCTGCGCAGCTGGACGGGGTAGCTTGCACCGGGTCGGCGCTGGCCGCCGTGGCCGTGGCAAGGCAGCCCACCGCCAGCAGGGCGGTGCACAACGCTGCCGCCCTCGCTCGGCGGAGCAGAGGCACGTGAGACCTCCATCGCTGGTGGGAACGCTTCGGGGAACTCGGGGGATCTGCGTCCACTCCCAGCGGGACGGTAGCCAGCGCAGACCGTACAGACAAGTTTGGCGGGATATTTACTTCGCCCGGTACCGTCGTGCCCCGTCGTTGTCGAGCCGTTCGCGGCTCGACCGACGGTCCGCCATTCATCGCCCGAAGGAGCAGTGCTGAGCCGCCAACTTGAGCCGAACAACCCTTCGGCTCCGCCCGCCCAGAAGCTACGGTTGCGCTACGCCAAACGTGGCAAGTTGCGTTTCGCGTCACACCGGGACATCGCCCGAACGTTCGAACGCGCGCTGCGCAGGGCCGGGGTGCCGATGGCGTACTCGCAGGGCTTCAACCCTCGGCCGAGGGTCTCTTGGGTCGGTGCGGCACCCACCGGCACGGCCAGCGAGGCCGAGTACGTCGAGATCTCCGTGGTCACCCCCGTGGACCCACCGGTGCTCGCCACCGAGCTGGACGCGGCCCTGCCGCCCGGCCTCGACGTGTTGGAGGTGGTCGTCGCGGCCGGCGGCAACCTGCCCGAGCGGATCGACGCCAGCCACTGGCGGATCGAACTCGACGGCGTCGCCGAGGACGAGCTGCGCGCCGCGGCCGCCGCACTGCTCGCCGCCGACGCCGTCGAGGTTGATCGACTGACCAAGAACGGCATGCGCCGGATGGATGTCCGACCGGCATTGGTATCCCTGCAGGTCAGCGGCTCGTCGACAAGCCAGGACGGCGACGGCGGCGCGCCGGGGTACTCGTGTGGGATACTTGAGGCGGTCGTCCGACAGACAACACCTGTTGTTCGACCCGATGACGTGTTGAGCGCGATCCGTGTCGTCGCCGCGCTGAGTTCGCCGGTACCCGCGAAAGCGACCCGGTTGGCCCAGGGGCGGCTAGACGATGAAGGCCGCCTCGCCGATCCGTTCGCCCCGGACAGGGGTGCGGCGGTGGCAGCGACGGCCAGGGAGCCGGAGCCGGGCCAGCAGGTCGTCGAACGACCTGCCGACTGATCGCCCGAGATGGTTCGGGTGCTGGCCGGCGAAGGCAAGGATTCCCGTTGCCAGGTGCGACGGTGACAGGACAGGAAGGGCCCCTGCGCGGCCGCGTCCGAAGGCTCTGGCGCCAACTATGGCGCTGGGACTGGGGACGCGCCCGGGGGCGGAGGAGTCATATGCCGAACATGGATGGGCCCGCCGGAACCGACGGCGGGAATAGCGGCACATCCGGGCGCCTGGTGCCCGATGAGCTGCCAGCCAAACTACGAGTGCACGCCCTGGCGAAGCTGCTTGGTCGCAGCAGCCGGGAAGTGCTTGACGCACTGAACGAGCTGGGCAAACCGGCTCGCGGCCCGCAGTCCAGCGTCGACCGCGCGGTCGCCATCGAGGTCGAGCAGGCCCTGCTCGGGGCCGGTGACGTCGACGAGGTGCCGCAGGAGGTCCAGGACAGCCTGGACGCCACGCCCGCCGTGGTCGAATCGGCCGAGCAGGCCTCGCCGTTCAGCCAGGCCGCACCGCGCAGGGCAGCGAAGGAATCGGCCGCGCTGGCACCGGTGTTCGCCCCGCCTGCCCCGCTGTTCCAGTCACCGACCGCGCCCGCGCAGCCGGTCAAGTCGCGCTCGGCCAAGCCGAAGCCCGTCGAGGAGCCGGTCGCCGAGGAAGACGAAGAAGACACCACTCCTGAGTCGACTGTCCTCGACGCGGGCGACGAGGACGGTGACGACGACGCGGCCAGCCGAAGGCGCCGCCGTCGTGGTCGTCGTGGTCGCGGTCGCGGCAAGGGCGGCCAGGGCGAGGACGGCATCGAGGACTCCGCGGAGGAGACCGAGACCGCACAGGACGCCGGCCAGACCGAGTCCGACGAATCAGCCGACGACGCGGACTCCGACGACTCGGGGGACTCCGACAGCGCCGATGACGGCGAGGGCGGCAACCGCAGGCGCAGGCGCCGCCGTCGCCGCAAGGGCGCCGGGGACGACAGCTCCAACAGCGGTTCCTCCGGCGAGGACGACCCGCCGAACACCGTCGTGCACGTCCGCGACGCGCGAGAGGCCAAGGCGGCCAAGGAAACCTCGTCCTCCTCGTCCTCCTCCGACGAGGTGCGCAGCGTGCGCGGCTCGACCCGGCTGGAGGCCAAACGGCAGCGCAGGCGCGACGGCCGGGAGGCCGGCAGGCGGCGGGTGCCGATCCTGTCCGAGTCGGAGTTCCTGGCCCGCCGCGAGGCCGTCGACCGCAAGATGGTCGTGCACGAGCGCGGCGAGGTCGTGCAGATCGGCGTCACCGAGGACGGCGTGCTCGTCGAGCACTTCGTGACCTCCTACGGCTCCGGTTCGCTGGTCGGCAACGTCTACCTCGGCCGGGTGCAGAACGTGCTGCCCAGCATGGAGGCCGCGTTCGTCGACATCGGTCGGGGTCGCAACGCCGTGCTCTACGCGGGCGAGGTCGACTGGGACGCCGCGGGCCTCGAAGGCAAGGCGCGCAAGATCGAACAGGCTCTTTCCACCGGCGACAGCGTCCTGGTGCAGGTCACCAAGGACCCGGTCGGCCACAAGGGCGCCCGGCTGACCACCCAGATCAGCCTGCCCGGCCGCTTCCTGGTCTACGTGCCCGGCGGCGGCGCCACCGGCATCAGCCGCAAGCTGCCCGACAACGAGCGCAAACGCCTCAAGGACGTGCTGAAGCGGATCGTGCCGGAGGACGCCGGCGTGATCATCCGCACCGCCTCCGAAGGCGTCAGCGAGGAGGAACTCGGCCGCGACGTGCGCAGGCTGCGCGCGCAGTGGGAGATCATCGGAGAGAAGGCCGGGCAGCCGAAGGCCAAGGCGCCGCAGCTGCTCTACGAGGAGCCGGACCTGCTGATCAAGGTCGTCCGCGACCTGTTCACCGAGGACTTCTCCGCGCTGATCGTGCAGGGCGGCAACGCCTGGGAGACCATCGAGGCCTACGTCAAGCACGTCGCCCCCGACCTGGCCGACCGGTTGCAGCGGCACGTCGGCAACGCCGACGTGTTCACCGAGCACCGCATCGACGAGCAGATCCTCAAGGCGCTGGACCGCAAGGTCTGGCTGCCCTCCGGCGGTTACCTGGTGATCGACCGCACCGAGGCGATGACCGTCATCGACGTCAACACCGGCAAGTTCACCGGTTCCGGCGGCAACCTCGAAGAGACCGTCACCCGCAACAACCTGGAGTCGGCCGAGGAGATCGTCCGACAGCTGCGGTTGCGCGACATCGGCGGGATCATCGTGATCGACTTCATCGACATGGTGCTGGAATCCAACCGGGACCTGGTGCTGCGTCGCCTCACCGAATGCCTCGGCCGCGACCGCACCCGCCACCAGGTCGCCGAGGTCACCTCGCTCGGCCTGGTGCAGATGACCCGCAAGCGGGTCGGCACCGGCCTGCTGGAGGCCTTCAGCACCCCGTGTGAGCACTGCCGGGGTCGGGGCGTGCTGGTGTCCACAACGCCGGTCCAGGCCGGCAACGGCGGCGGTGGCAATGGCGGCAGCGGTGCGCACAGCCACTCCTCGAACACCCCGGCCGTAGCCGCGGCAGCCGCCGTGCACGCCGCGGCCACCAACGGTGGCGGCAACGGTGGCAATGGCGGGAACGGTGGCTCGAACGGGCACACCAACGGCCACTCCTCGTCCTCGGCTTCTTCGGCGTCCTCGACCGAAGCGCCGAGTGGCGGCGGGTCGTCCTCCTCCAGCCGGCGCGGTCGGCACAGGGGGCGCGGCGACTCCCGTGGCCAGGCCGCGGTCGCCGAAGCACCCGAGGTGATCGAGGTCGCGGAGACCGAACTCGCCCCGGCCGCCGACGAGTCGGCGGTCACCGAGTCGGTCGTCGCGGCCAAGACCGCGCCCGCCGGACCGGTCGATGCCGACGCGGTGGACGTCGACACCGTCGAGGCCGAAGCCGCCGCCGAGGCCGGTGCGCCGTCGACTCCCGAGGAGTCGGTCATCGACCCGACCCCGGCCCGTCCTGACGTGCCGTTGGCCACTGTCTCGGGCGCCGGGGACGACGCCGAGGCCGGCCCCAACACGGTCGCGGTGACCAGCAACGGGCACTGGACCGTGGTGGAGCAGCCACCGGTCACCACGCGGGTGACCAGGCGACCTTCCCGTCGGGCGGCCTCCCGGCCGGCCGGTCCGCCGGTGACCTCGGCCGCCCCGGCCGAGGATCAGTCCGCTGACCAGCACACCAGCGCCGCACAGCACGGTGAACAGGCCCCGGTTTGACCCACGTCTGACCGGCCACGTAGTCTTGACTCTGGCCCGCCGTCCGGTGGGCTCTGTCATGCGAGAGCCAGACTCCGTGGGGCCTGAGTTCGAACGGTCCGTAGAGGGGCGCGCATGACCCCCGTTTTCTTCGAGTAGCAGGAGACTTCCGTACCCATGTACGCGATCGTCAAGACCGGCGGAAAGCAGTACAAGGTAGCTGTCGGCGACGTCGTCCAGGTGGAGAAGCTTGAGGGCAAGCCGGGCACCGAGGTCAGCTTCCCCGCGCTGCTCGTCGTCGACGGCACCGACGTCACGGCGGACGCCGAGGCACTTGGCAGCGTTTCGGTCACCGGCAAGGTGGTCGAGCAGACCAAGGGCCCCAAGATCCGTATCCACAAGTTCAAGAACAAGACCGGCTACCACAAGCGGCAGGGTCACCGTCAGAAGCTGACCCGCGTTGAGGTCACCGGGATCACCAAGTAGTTCCAGGGAGCTGATCGGTAATGGCACACAAAAAGGGTGCGTCCAGCTCCCGCAACGGCCGCGACTCCAACGCCCAGCGGCTTGGCGTCAAGCGCTTCGGTGGTCAGGTCGTCAACGCCGGTGAGATCCTGATCCGCCAGCGTGGCACCAAGTTCCACCCTGGCGTCAACGTCGGGCGGGGTGGCGACGACACACTGTTCGCACTGTCCGCCGGTGCGGTGCAGTTCGGCTTGAAGCGTGGCCGCAAGACCGTCAACATCGTCCCGGTCGAGGCCTGAGGCCCGCCTGGCGCGTCTGACGTCACAACGACCCCGGCGAGGGGCGGACCGGCTTAGCTCCGGACCGCCCCTCGCCGCTTGTGTCAGTAGATCTTGGAGGCGCTGTCCTCCATAAGGAGGCAATCGTGTCCCGTTTCGTCGACCGGGTGGTGATCCACGTCGCAGCCGGGGACGGCGGGAACGGCTGCGCCTCGGTCCACCGGGAGAAGTTCAAGCCACTGGGTGGCCCCGACGGCGGCAACGGCGGTGGCGGCGGCAACGTCATCCTCGTCGTCGACGCCAATGTGCACACCCTGCTGGACTTCCATTTCCGGCCCAACGCGCGGGCCACCAACGGCCGGCAGGGCATGGGGTCGCATCGCGACGGCGCCAACGGCGAGGACCTCATCCTGAAGGTCCCGGACGGCACTGTGGTGCTCGACGAACAGGGCAAGGTGCTCGCCGACCTGGTCGGCGTCGGCACCACGCTGGTCGCGGCGGCCGGTGGCCGGGGCGGTCTCGGCAATGCCGCGCTGGCCTCCAAGGCGCGCAGGGCACCGGGGTTCGCGCTGCTCGGCGAGCCCGGCGACACCCGCGATCTGGTACTGGAACTGAAGTCCGTCGCCGATGTCGGCCTTGTCGGCTTCCCGTCGGCCGGCAAGTCCTCGCTGATCGCGGTGCTCTCCGCGGCGCGCCCCAAGATCGCCGACTACCCGTTCACCACGCTGGTGCCCAACCTCGGCGTGGTCACCGCGGGCGACTCCGTGTTCACCGTCGCCGACGTGCCCGGCCTGATCCCCGGCGCCAGCCAGGGCAAGGGCCTCGGCCTCGACTTCCTCCGGCACATCGAGCGCTGCGCGGTACTCGTGCACGTCGTCGACTGCGCGACCGAGGAACCCGAGCGCGACCCGGTGTCCGATGTGGACGCCCTTGAGCGGGAGCTGGCCCTCTACACCCCCTCGCTCGGCGGCGAACTCGCCGACCGGCCCCGCGTCGTGGTGCTGAACAAGATCGACGTGACCGACGGCAAGGACCTCGCCGAGATGGTCCGGCCGGAATTCGAGAAACGCGGTCTCGAAGTGTTCGAGATCTCCGCGGCGACAAGGGAGGGCCTGCGCGAGCTGACCTTCGCGCTGGCTCGGGTCGTCGAGGAGCACCGCGCCGCGCAGCCGATCCTCGAAGCGACCAGGATCGTGCTGCGGCCCACCGCCGTCAACGACAGTGGCTTCACCGTCGCGCCCGACCCCGAGAACGAGGGCGCGTTCATCATCCGAGGTGAACGTCCGGAACGCTGGGTGCGGCAGACCGCTTTCGAGAACGACGAGGCCGTCGGTTACCTCGGTGACCGGCTGGCCCGGCTCGGGGTCGAGGAGGCGCTGGCCAAGATCGGCGCCGTGCCAGGAGCCGAGGTCACCCTCGGCGGCATCACCTTCGAATGGGAGCCCTCCACCCCGGCGGGGATGGCCGTCACCATGGCCCATCGCGGCACCGATCCGCGCCTCGACCGGACCGACCGACCGCGTGCCTTCCAACGCAAGGCCGCGAAACTGCGTCGGCACGAGCGGCACGACGACGCCTTCTACGCCGACTCGGACGACTCCCATGACTCCGCTGACGACTTCGAGGACTAAGAGGGCCCTGTGGTGAACGGCTCGCGCTCACCCGCCCGATCAGCGGTGTCCGGGGCGCGGCGGATCGTGGTGAAGGTCGGTTCGTCCGCGCTGACCACTGCCGGTGGCGGCCTCGACGCCGCCCGGCTCGACGCCCTCGTCGACGCCCTCGCCACCCGCCGCGCCGCCGGCACCCAGGTCGTCCTGGTGTCCTCGGGTGCGATCGCGGCAGGCCTAGCCCCGTTGGGCATCGAGCGAAGGCCCCGTGACCTCGCCACCCAACAGGCCGCGGCAAGCGTCGGCCAACTCGCGCTCGCACACGCCTATTCGGCGTCCTTTCAGCGCTATTCGCTCACCATCGGCCAGGTACTGCTGACCGCCGATGATGTCGTCCGCAGGGCGCATTACCGAAATGCGCAACGCACCTTTTCCCGATTGCTCGCACTCGGCGTGATGCCGGTCGTGAATGAGAACGACACGGTCGCCACCGACGAAATCCGCTTCGGCGACAATGACCGCCTCGCCGCCCTCGTCGCCCATCTCGTCGGCGCCGAAGCGCTCGTTCTGCTCTCCGACGTCGATGCCCTCTACGACGGCGATCCCCGGCTCGGCGCCGCCAAGCGGATCACCGAGGTCGCCGACGAGTCCGACACCGACGGCGTGCGGGCCGGCAGCACCGGCGCCTCCGGCCTCGGCACCGGCGGCATGGCCTCCAAACTGGCCGCCGCCCGGCTCGCCTCGTCGGCCGGCATTCCGGTCCTGCTCGCCGCTGCCGCCGAAGCCGGCAAGGCCCTCGCCGACGCGGAGGTCGGTACCGCGTTCGCGGCCGGTGGCAGTCGCCTGTCCGCCCGCCGGTTCTGGCTGGGCTACGCCGCTGACGCCACCGGCAGGCTGCACCTCGACGACGGCGCGGTCACCGCCGTCCTGCACCGTCGCCGATCCCTGCTGGCCGCCGGCATCACCGGCGCCGACGGCCACTTCGACGCCGGTGACGTCGTCGACCTCCTCGACCCGGCCGGCCGCGTGGTGGCCAGGGGAGTGGTCGCCTACGACGTCGCCGAGATGCCGGCGCTGATCGGCCGCTCCAGTCATGAGCTGACCCCGGAACTGCGCAGGGAGGTCGTACACGCCGACGACCTCGTCCCGCTGCACCGTTCGGCCGCGCAACCGACCTGAACCCGTTCGGTCGTTCGGATATCGTCGGTCCCGTGGATGTCAGCACCGATCAGCCTGCCGAGGTCGCTGGGCGCCTCGACGCGCACCGCAACGAGCTGACCGGCTACTGCTACCGGATGCTCGGCTCAGGATTCGACGCCGAGGACGCCGTCCAGGAGACCATGTTGCGGGCCTGGCGGAACTTCGCGCGGTTCGAAGCGGACCGGGCGCCGCTGCGGTCCTGGCTGTACCGCATCGCCACCAATGTCTGTCTCGACATGCTGCGTGGCGCCCAGCGGCGCGCCCGCGCCATGGACCTGGGCCCAGCGGCGTTCGCCGGCGCCCCACTCGGCGCACCGCTACCGGAAACCGCCTTCGTCCAACCGATCCCGGACAGCCGCGTCCTGTTCGGCACCGACCCGGCCGAGTTGGCCGCGCAACGCGACACGATCCGGCTGGCCTTCGTCGCCGCATTGCAGTACCTGCCGCCGAAGCAGCGTGCCGTGCTCATCCTGCGCGACGTGCTCTGCTGGGAAGCGGCCGCAGTCGGCGAACTGCTCGACTGTAGCGTCGCCGCCGCGAACAGTGCCCTACAGCGCGCACGAGCCACCATGGCCGAGCACAAGATCCAGACAGGCCAACCCGTTCAGTCTGTCGACAAGGCACACCGTGAGCTGCTTTCCCGCTATGTCACCGCCTTCGCCGACTACGACGTGCGAACGCTGGTGTCGTTGCTGCACGAGGACGCCACCATGTCGATGCCCCCCTTCAGCTGGTGGCTGCGGGGCAGGGAGCAGATCAGGACCGTGCTACTCGCCGCCGGCAACCCCTGTGAAGGCGCCCGACTGGTGTCGACATCGGCCAACGGCTCCCCGGCGCTGGCCCAGTACCGCCCGAGCGCACAGTCGGGCGGTTACGAGCCGTTCGCCCTGATGGTGCTGGACCTGGCCGAGGGATCGATCACCGGCACCACCACCTACCTCGACGCCACCCGCCTCTTCCCACTCTTCGACCTACCCCTCGCCATCGATCTCGACTGATCCCCCTCCCGTTCAGGGCAATGTCTCGACGGATCGTCTCCACGGGTCGACGCCACGGATCGACGACGCCTCGACCGATCGGCGAGATCTCGGACCGATCGTGATGTCCTCGACGGATCAAGCCGCCACCGATGAGTTTCGCCCCCGCCCGTCGTACTACCAGCAGCAGTCCGGGTCACTCCGATCCGGCACAGAGCACAAAGGCCCACCACATGGCGAACCACCGCACGGTCAACGGCGTACGCACCTGGTACGACGAACTCGGTACCGGCGAACCGGTCGTGCTGCTGCACGGCGGATTCAGTGACAGCCGCGACTTCCACGGCAACCTGACCGCGCTGTCGGCGGACTTCCGGTTGCTGCTGCCCGAACGTCGCGGCCACGGCCACACCGCCGACCAGCCGGGGCCGATCACCGTCGAGCTGATGGCCCAGGACACCATCGCGTTCCTGGAAGACACCCTCGACGGCCCGACCCGGCTGGTCGGCTACAGCGCGGGCGGCATCGTCGCGCTGTGGGTCGCGCTGCGCAGGCCCGACCTCGTTGACCGCCTCGTCCTGATCAGCGCTGCCTTCGACGCCGGCGGCATGATCTTCCGCCCCAGCGCGGACGGCGAACCACCGGCTCCACTCGTCGCCGCCTACGCCGAGGTGTCCCCGGACGGCGCGGAGCACTTCCCGGTGGTGATGCGAAAAATCGTCGACGCCGTGGAAACCGAACCCGGCCTCGATCCGGCCCAGCTGGCCGAGGTCAGCCCACGCACCCTCGTCCTGGCCGGCGACGACGACCTGGTGACCCTGGAACACACCATCGCGCTCTACCGGGGCCTGCCCGCCGCCGAACTCGCCATCGTGCCGGCCGCAACGCATCTGCTGCTGCGCGAGAAGCCAGCGCCGTGCACCAGCCTGGTCCGCGACTTCCTCACCACCGATCAGGCACCCACCATGATGCCGATCCGCCGGGCCGCCCACTAACAGCCCCCGTCCGGCCCGGCGAAGCCGTGTTCAGCGGCCGTGAAACCGCTGAACACGGCATCCGTGCAGGTCAACAAGGGTGGCGTAACTCTGGCGTAACTCGCCGTTGATAGTGTCCACAGTGTAGAGGAGCGAAGCGGACGAAGGGATCTCGATGACAACGGCGGACCGGTCTCGCTCGCACGCGCCGGCCTCGCCCTGGAACTCCGCGCGAGCAGGAGAGGATTCGGCTCAGCTGCCCTCGGCCTCCTGGGTCTCCTCCCGTCCGCGCGCCGAACGGGCCCGCCAAGCCGCCGACCTCCTCCGGCAACAGATCACCACCGGTGCCTTCCCCACCGGTCTGCTGCCCGACGAACGCACCCTCGCCGCCCAGCTCAACGCCTCCCGCAACGCCGTCCGCGAAGCACTGAACCTGCTCCGCGCCGAAGGCCTGATCGTTCGAAGGCAGGGCGTCGGCACCACTGTCGTGCTGCCGAAATACGGCCACGGCCTCGATCGGCTGGCCGGTCTCGCCGAAACGCTGATCGGATACGGCACCGTCAGCAACGAAGTCCGTGCCGCGCACCAGACACCGAACCCACCCTCGGCCGTCAGCGCGCGACTCGGCCTCGCACCCGGCGAGCCAGCCGTCCACATCGAACGACTCCGCCGTCTCGACGGCGTCCCGCTGTCACTGGACACCACCTACCTGCCGACCGACATCGGTCTCCCGTTGCTCGACCGGGACCTCGTCGGCCGCGACCTCTTCACGTTGATCGAGGAGACCACCGGCCGCGCGCTCGGCAGCGCCGAACTCGCCGTGCACGCCGTCAACGCCGATCCGGATACTGCGGCCTTGCTCGGAATCCCGCACGGGGCCGCGGTTTTCGCCATCGAACGACTCACCCGATTCGCCGACGGCCGGCCGATCGACGTGGAGTCCATGCACATCAGAGCCGACCGGCTCACCCTGCACGCCACCGTGCACCGTAGCTGAGGCAGGTCAAGGACATGCCAGCATCGACCCTGCTGAGTCTCGCCGTCTTCGGCCTCGCCGCGGGAGTCGGCATCTCCGCCGTCGGACCGGGCGGCGTCCTGGCCACCATCGGACTCTACGCGCTCACCGCGTTGTCCCCGGCCCAGATCGCCGGCACCGCCATCCTCACCCACGTCGCGACCGGAACCCTCGGCACCGCAGCATATGTCCACTCAGGACAATTACGCGAACCCGAGACTCGCCGCACCGCACTGATCCTCGCCGGTGCCGCCGTCCTCGGCACCCCGCTCGGGGTACTGGTGAACACCGCGATCTCCGGTAAGGCCTTCGGTCTGCTGCTCGGCGCGTTCGCCGCGCTGATCGCCATCCTCGTCTGGTATCGCGACCGCCAACCCGCCGTCGGCGACACCCAACCCGCCGCGATGGTGATCGGCGCCATCGGTTTCGGGGTGGCCGTGGCCAGCGGCCTGTTGGGCCTCGGCGGCCCCATGCTCGCCGTGCCGCTACTGGTCACCGTCGGCCTGCCGATCCTGTCCGCACTGGCCGCCGCCCAAGCACAGTCCATTGTGGTCGCCGCGCTCGGAACCCTCGGCTACCTCGTCAAGGGGACCATCGACTGGCCCCTTGCCGCCCTCGTCGGCATTCCCGAACTCGCCGGGGTGCTGATCGGCTGGATGATCGCCCGCGCCCTGCCGACCAGGAAACTGAAATACGCCCTCGTCATCCTGCTCCTGTTGCTCGCCCCCTACCTCGCCTGGCGCGGTTGATCCGCAAGGCAAATGGGTGGCGGCGCGTTGCGGTGGTCCGTACGCTTGGTCGGCGTGGCAAGGGAAGTGCGGTTGTGCGAGTTGTTGGCCGGTGTCGAGGGTCTTGCGCTGTTGCGCAACCTCCATGACGGCTCGACCGAGGACGCGGACCGACGACTTGCCGAACTGCGGCGCATCCTGGCCGACGACGCGTTCGCCGCCGCTACCACGACGACCGAAGGCGACGTCACGACCGGATACCGCCTGTGGTCGCAACACTACGACCAGCCGGGGAACCTGCTCATCGCCCTGGAACAACCCGAGATGTGGGCCATTCTCGACACCTTGAAGCCCGGCGATGCGCTCGACGCGGCCTGCGGCACCGGTCGACACACCCGCAAGCTGGTTGATCTCGGCCATCAGGTCACCGGCATCGACCTGACCCCGGAAATGCTGGCCATCGCGAAAAACACTGTCCCGGAAGCGCAGTTCCACACCGCTGATCTGCTGGCCCTCCCGTTCGCCGGTCCTCGGTTCGACACCGTCGTCAGCGGGCTTGCCATCGCCCATCTCGCGGATCTGCGAGCCGGTATCGCCGAACTGGCCAGGGTGATGCGGCCGGGCGGCCGACTGATCATCTCGGCACCGCACCCGTTCCAGGCCCACCTCGGCTGGCACGCGACCTTCCAGGATGCCGACGGCAACGGCGGCTTCGTCCGCGAATACCCGCACACCCACGCCGACTACCTCGCCGCCTTCGCCGCAGCCGGCCTCACCGTAGTAACCTGCGTCGAACCACCGCTCGGCATCGCCGACGTCCCCGCGAAACGCCGCGCCTACCGCCATTTCCCCGAAGCGACCATCGCCGCCTACCTCGGCCTGCCGGCCAGGGTCATTTCAAAGTCTGTGATCTTGGCGTGAAGTCGTTGACGGCGTGGCCTACCCGGGGGTGCGCGCATAGAAGTGGCCTCTGGCCTGCGATGATGCTGGTTCTCACGCCATGATCATCACAGAACAAGAGGCCACC
>DATATE010000205.1:0-12590 GCA_036268955.1 Pseudonocardiaceae bacterium | reverse complement strand
AGTCCTTCGGGCGAAGATCACTTTGGCGAGCGTTCTTCTACCAGGGACTCCACGCCTGTCTTCACATCGGCCCCTCGGCCACCACAGGTCCAGCGCCGTCGGGCCCGACACGACCCGATCTTGGTGAGATCACCTCATTCGAGGCACGTGGGTCGACGATGGGTGCGAATCAGTTCGTCAAGCGCTGCCGTCACCTGCTCGATGGGGACCTCCGAACGAGGCGGCATCGGAGCCTCATGACCAAACCAGGTCCAATAACAGTCGGCGTCTTCCTCATTCAGACCATTGACTGGGACAAACTCATCCTTGTCCTCGTACCATGCCAATGCTCCAATCTCGCCGCGAGCGCCCAGAGCCAGCGTGGGGTCGCCGCTATTAGTCCCGAGACGGAACAACCACACGAAACCACCTTCCGGCGCGTCGGCAGGGCGTTCGTTGGCTTCCCTGAGCAAAGCAACCAGAACGGCCGGATCGTGGTAATCCGTGATGTCCATGTGGTCACGGCCCATCAAGACCGGCGGCTCAACGGCGTTCATGCCAACTCCTCGATCGACCCGATTCACCATCCTTCGGTGACCACCCATTCGACGCAGGTGGGTCGGCGATGTGTGCGGATAAACTCTTCCGCTGCCGCATATACCTGATCAATGGGCACTTCTGAGCGGGGCCATGCGGGATACTCATGTCCGGACAACGTCCAGTAGTCAACGTAGTCGGCGTTCAAACCGTCGGCCGGGACGAACCTGTCGTCGCCCTCATACCAGATCAGGGCGCCGACCTCATCTCGAACACCCAGGGCCAGGACCGGCACAGCATCACCGATCCCGAGCCGAAACCGCCAGATAAAACCGTAGTGAGGAGTATTGGCCCGGTGAAGGTTGGCGTCTCGGAGCTGAGGGATGAGCGGCTCTGGATCGTGGTAGCCCGTGATGTCGAGGTGGTCGAGGTCCATCAAAACCGGCCGCTCAGTGGTGCTCATGCTCGTCCCCTGTAAGTCTTGGAGAACGGTTCGCCTTGTTGGGTGGTGCCGTGGACAGTCAGGGTGTAACCCTTCGGCAAGTATGGCTCAAGGACCTGATCGCAGCCGGGTGACCTACCTGGCTGGCTGCCACAGGTAGAATGGTTGATCACAAGCTCGCTGTGCTGGCGCTGTTCTTCGATCATCATCGTGGCCACCTTCATTTCCACGTGAGACTTGACGACATCAGCGAACTCCCTAGTCACGATTTGGAGCTTGGCGAACCGGTCTTCGATCTTAGGCGTCCAGCCTCCGTCGCGGCCCGAGATGAACGGCGTCAGACGGCCATCCACATATCCGCAGGTCTTCTCACCAGGCTGTCGCTCTCGGACTCGGCGCGGCAGGAGGTCGACGCACCACTCGGCGGCGGCTGGGTAGCGGGAGCCGTCTCGGGCTTGGACGGTTGGCTCCGGCGCTGAGGCTGAAGTCGGGGCGGCCGAGGTCGGGCCGGTTGGCGGCGGGGCGACTGGCGCGCTGGAGCGCCTCGACGCGGCTGCGTCGTGCAGTTGTTGGCGGAGGGTGGCCAGCTCGGCCGCGAGCCTGCGGCCCTCCTCGCGCATGGCCAGCACCAGTGGCATCAGGCGCTCACCCCAACCGCCGCCGGCTGCCTGGAGCGACTGCCCTACCGCTGCCAACTGCTGGTCAGCGCCGATAACGGCTTCTACCGGCACCTCGCCAGCGGCTTCGGCAAACGCATCGGCTGCGTCGTCGACGTGTCCTGGCATCGCAGTGTGTCTCCCGGTTCGGAGTCGACCGGGAGGCTGCGATGCCACTCAGTCGAGGTTGGTCAGGAATCCGCGCCAGTTGGCGGTCGGGAAGGCGAGGGTTGGGCTGGCCACCTGCTTGGAGTCACGGACGCCGACACGAGCCGATCCGGGCCAGCCGACTTCGACGCATTCGCCGGTGTCTGTGCTGTAGCTGCTCTTACGCCAGGCAATGCCATCCAACTCAGGGGTAACCATGCCGATCCTCTCTGTCTCCAAACAGGTCGACCGCGATCTGCGCGATCAGCGCATTCGATTCTCCCTCGTCCAGCGCGCAGTTGGCCAACGCCGCGAAGATCTTTTGGTACGTGTCGATCTCCACCGGTTCTTCCAAAAAATGGCCAACCGTGGCCTCCTCGACGTACACCACTGGTGTGAACTCAGCGAACTCCATCAACCGGCACGAGCCCGCCGAACCTGCATGCGCGCCGAAAGCAGACGGAATCACTCGGATGGTGATACAGGTGCGAACACCCATTCGGAGCAAGTAGTGCAGCTGATCGGACATCACGGCCAGGCCGCCGACCGGCAATCTCAACGCAGATTCATGCAGGTAGAAGATGAACTGCGGCCGACGATCATGGTCGAACAAGTTCTGCCTTGCCATTCGAGCGCTGATCCGGCTCTCAATGTCACCAGCCGTGACGACCGCCGACCGTTCGAACACGGCGCGCATGTAGTTACTCGTCTGGAGCAGGCCCGGTATCAGCAAGTCGTGGAAGTCGGTGATCTTGACAGCCTTGTTCTCGTGGTCGACAAGGGTCTTCAGCTCGGGCTGCAACCAACCTCGATGGTCTTGCTCGCGGGCCAGGCGTAGCAAACGTTCGCGTTCGGGGCCGCGCACAGTGCACAGGCCGAGGAACGCGGCCACGTCGACCTCGGTGACGGTGATCTGGCCGCTGAGGACGCGCGAGAGCTTGGTCTCCGACCAGCCGATCAACTCGGCGGCGCGTTTGCCGGTCAGTGTGGCGCGTTCCAGGGCCGCGCGCAGGCCCTCGCCAAGTTCGCGGCTGCGTACGGTGGAAGTTGTGTCAGCCATCGTGCCCTCCTCGTCACGGCGCGGGCACGACAATAGAACCTCAGACCGACAATTCTCGCCAGGAACCCCAGAAATCCTGGAAATATACCCTGTTGGAATTAGATTTTCCGGCGCGCAATCTCTGGACTCAGGAGGGGCCGGTGAGTAGATTCTCGATCGCTTCGCACACCCGCGCGGCGGCTTTTCCGTCGTCGTAGGGTTGGCGTCCGGGGAGAGATGCGACCGCCACGAGACAATTCGGATTCGCAGGCGATCAGCTCGGCATTGACCGCCGGGATTTCAGTTTCCGCAATATGTCGGACGGCGTCGACGACGGTATTGCCGGTGACCACGATCTCCACGCGGGGCGGGGATTCATACGAGACCCCGGACGGAATCATCGCCCTCGACCACTGAGCGGCCCGTTCTGCTTTACCGGCGCGATGGAGAGCGTGGATCGGCCTCGGCCACGTCCGCAGGCCAGGCCAGGCCAGGCCAGGCCACGATTCTTGACGTTGCAACAAATCCTTGCCAACCAGGCCGATGCCGGATTGGCCGACGAACTCCGCGAGTGGTGCCCGGACACCACCGACGACCTGGTCGATCCATGCCAGAGAGCGGCGCGCCGGGCCGGAACGCGGCGAAGGCCACCGGCTCGGAAACTGTTATGTCCTCATTGAGCCGGCAATCACTTTCCTGGCAGTTCCCTACGGATGCGAGATCGTGATCGACCTGCCCCGATCACCTGGGTACCGTCGCACGGTGACCCTTTCCGACGCTGCGGCAGCGGATGCGGCCGCACATCTCGCCAGACTCGATTCGATCGTTCCCGGCCAGGTCAACGCGGCGCATGTAGTTGGTTCGGCGGTGCTGGACGACTATCACCCCGGCACCTCCGATCTCGACCTGGTGATCGAACTCACTCACGAGCCGACCGAGGCGGACCTCGCCGTTCTGCTCGACGCACACCTCGGTGCCGGTGCGAAGGTCGAGTGCCAGTACCTGCGCAGCGGGGCCCTCGGCACGCCGAATCCGGTCGGATCAATGATCAACGAAGGCGTCGTGCACTTCGCGTGCAAGGAGTTGCACGCGGTCACCAGGTTGCAGTTGGCCAGTTACGCGACGACGCTGCGCGGGCCGGCGCCGGCCATCGAGCCGGATGTGCCGGCCGCGCAGGAGTTCTGCCGGGGCAACCTCGTCGACTACTGGACGCGGTGGCTGACCGGGGGCATGCGGATCATGTTGCGCTACGCGCCGGAGCCGGTGACCGAACAGTGGCGCTGGGCGGTGGTCTGGGTCGGGCTCGGGCCCGCTCGGCTGTGGCACACCATCAACACCGGCGAGATCGTGAGCAAGTGCCAGGCCGGCGAACTGGCCGCTGAACGCTGGCCTGACCTGGCCGAACCACTGTTGGACATCGTGGCCGCGCGGACCGGCGAGACGGTCGTGCTCGGCAACGCACACGGGCGCGCCGCGGTGGAGGTCGGGCGGCGGATCATGGCCGAGGCCGGGATCGACCCCGTCGGCCCCGACAAGGCGCGAGGCGCGGGGTCTGCCGATCCGGGTGCGGCGGAACGCGCGAGGCAGGCCGACACGGATGCGGCAGGCGAGGCGGGCGCGCCGAACTGACGGGGTGGCCGGGTACGGTCTCGTGTTGTGCCCGAAGTCCTGGAAAACACCGACAAAAACGCTGCCGAGAAGGCGGCGAGCAAGGCGCCGGACACCATGGTGGACACGCTGCCGCCGGTGACCGCGCTGCTGCATGCCGCGGTGACGGCGGTCGGCGGGGCCGAGCGGGCGGGCCAGGTGACGATGGCCGAGGCGGTCGCGCGCAGCATCCGCACCGGTGAGCATGTCGCCGTCCAGGCCGGTACGGGCACCGGGAAGTCGCTGGCCTACCTCGTCCCGGCGATCCGGCACGCGGTCGCCGAAGAGGCGACCGTGGTCATCTCGACCGCGACGATCGCCTTGCAGCGCCAACTCGTCGACCGCGATCTGCCCCGACTGGCCAAGGCGCTGAAACCGCTACTCGGCAGGGCACCGACGTTCGCGATCCTCAAGGGCCGCCGCAACTATCTGTGCATGCACCGGGTACACAACGGCGCCCCGGACGAGCCGGAGGACGCGACGCTGTTCGACCCGTTCGCGGCCTCGGCGCTCGGCCGGCACGTGAAGCGGCTGCACGAGTGGTCCAGCGACACCGAGACCGGCGACCGGGACGAGTTGGTGCCGGGTGTGCCGGACATGGCCTGGCGGCAGGTTTCGGTGAGCGCGCGGGAATGCCTCGGGTTGAGCCGCTGCCCGATCGGCGCGGACTGCTTCGCCGAGCGGGCGAAGGCGGAGGCCGGGAAGGCGGACATCGTCGTCACCAACCACGCGCTGCTGGCGATCAACGCCCTTGAGGGCATCCAGGTCCTGCCCGAGCACGATGTCGTCGTCGTCGACGAGGCACATGATCTCGTTGACCGGGTGACCTCGGTGGCGACCTCGGAACTGAGCGGTGCGACGGTCGCCGCTGCCGCCCGCAGGTCCGGCCGGTTGATCAGCCAGGACATCGCCGACCGGCTGCTGGAGGCGGGCGACGGGCTGACCCTGATGCTCACCGAACTGCCGGCCGGCCGGCTCGACGAGTTGCCGGAGCCGATGGCCGGCGCGCTGCGCGCGGTACGGGACGCGGCGCGCGCGTGCATCGTCGCGCTCGGGCCGGAACGCGCCAACCAGCGGGAGAACATCGACGACGCGACCGCCTACAAGGTGGCGCGGGCGATGCTCGACGAGGTGCACGACACCTCGGTGCGGCTGCTGGAGGCGTTCGAGGAGGACGAGGCGCACCGCCGTGACGTGGTGTGGGGTTCCGGCGAGGGCAACAGCTTCACCAACGCGCTGCGGGTCGCGCCGCTCGCGGTGGCCGGACTGCTGCGCGAGCGGTTGTTCGGGCAGCACACCACCGTGCTCACCTCCGCGACGCTGACGCTCGGCGGCGCGTTCGACACGCTGGCCCGGCAGTGGGGCCTGCCGCCGAACCAGGACTCGGTGCGCAAGGCCGAGGGAACGGCCTCGGACAAGGAACCGCCGAGCGACAGCAGCGGTCCCAAGTGGAGCGGGCTGGACGTCGGGTCGCCGTTCGAGCACGAGCGGTGCGGGATTCTCTATGTGGCAAAGCATCTGCCGACACCGGGGCAGGGCGGGCTGCAACCGTCGTATCTGAGCGAGATCAAGGAACTGGTCGAGGCGGCCGGTGGGCGCACGCTCGGGCTGTTCTCCTCGATGCGCGCGGCCAAACAGGCCACCGAGGAACTGCGCGGGGTGCTGGACTACCCGATCCTGTGCCAGGGTGACGATTCCACCGCGCTGCTGGTGAGCCGCTTCGCCGAGGATCCGAAGACCTGCCTTTTCGGTACCTTGTCGCTGTGGCAGGGCGTTGACGTGCCTGGTCCGTCGCTGCAACTGGTGATCGTGGACCGGATTCCGTTCCCGCGCCCCGATGACCCACTCGCCTCGGCCCGGCAGCGGGCGGTGGCCGCCCGTGGCGGCAACGGTTTCATCGCCGTCGCGGCGACGCATGCCGCGCTGCTGCTGGCACAGGGCGCCGGCCGGCTGCTGCGGTCTATGCAGGACCGCGGGGTGGTCGCCATTCTCGATCCTCGGCTGGCCACCAAGCAGTACGGCGGTTTCCTGCGCGCCTCGCTGCCGCCGTTCTGGTCGACCACCGATCCCGCTGTGGTGCGCGGGGCGCTGACCCGGTTGGACAAGGCGGCCGGCGAGGAGAAGTAGCCGGTGCGGTGCGCAAAGGGGAAACAGCGCACCGCACCGGATCACCTACTTGGCGGGGACCAGACCGCGCAGGACCTTTCCCTCGGTCGACAGGTAGAAGTTGTGCGCGTCGAACCGGGGCGAGTTGGCGAAGATCAGGTACAGGTACTTGAAGTTCTCGGCGAAACCGTAGGCCGGGAACAGGTCGCCGAGCTGCATCGGCGAGGTGGTGACATCGTTGATGATGGTGTAGCCGTTGGTCACTCGGGCGTTGTTCTTCATGCCGAGGAAGTACTGCCAGGCGGTGTTCGCGAAGTAGGGGTCGCGGGTCTGGAAGTACAGGTCGAACGAGGAGTTCACGTACTCGGGCCGGAACTGGTTGCCGCTGCCCGAATCGGCCGTGAACGTGGCGTAGTCGAAGCCCTCCGGCAGCACGGGGTACTTGTCGAGCACCGTGGTCCAGGACTTGTAGTAGCCGCGCGCGAGGTTGAGTTGACCGGCGTGGCCGAGCACCTCGGCCCAGAACGCGGCCAGCTCGGACTGCTCGCGGCCGGCCAGCGCGCCGGTCTGGAAGTCGACCTGCTTGTACCAAACGTTGCCGTTGTAGGTCTCCAGCGAGTACTCGGACAGTGCCGCGTTGAGCTGGGTGAACCAGCGCAGGCAGTCGGTGTCGTGGAACATCGCCCAGCCGCCCCAGAGGTACTCGTAGAAGGAGTCGACGGGCGGGTTGGGTGCCTGGTCGGTGCTGTCGGTCCATTCGCCGGTCTCGACGTCGAGGTAGGTACCGAGCAGACCGATCGGGGAGATCTTGGCCATGGTGACCTGGTAGGCCTTCTTGGCCGCGTTGAAGTACTTCGGGTCCCCGGTGAGCTGGGAAAGGACGCCGAACTCCAGGATGTTCGTGCCGATCTCGGCCAGCGGCGGCGTGTTGCCTGAGACGGCGCCGGTGTGCAGGTTCACGTACTGGTAGGGCAGGCCGGTCGATGAGGCGAAGGCCGGCATCAGGCGGTCGGTGAGGTCCTTGGCCAACGCGAGCAGCTTCGCGTCCTTGACCGCGAGATAGCCGGCGAGCAGGCCGCCGACGACCCGGATGATCGCCTCGAAGACGTGGAAGTCGCCGTCGATGTCGAAGTTGACGTTCGCGTCGATCCAGGAAATGCCGGCCGACAGTTCCTCGTCCAGTTCCATCACATACAGCGTGTCCAGTGCCTCGATGATGGAAAGGCCGATCGGGTGCCCGGTCACGAAGAACTCGTCGTAGGTACCGGAAACCGGGTTCACCTGGTCATGTCCCCAGGCGAACTTCTTGTAGCCGTCCCAGGCGTGCAGGAACTCGGTGCGGATCTGCGCGGCGGCCTGCTGTGCCGGTGGCGCGGTCGCCCCGGCCCAGTTGGAGATGCCGTTGGATGCGGTTCCTGCCGTGCCCAGCGGGGCCGTCGCGGCATTGGCCAGCCCGCCGAGACCGCCGGTGAGACCGAGTCCCCCGGTGACGGCGAGCGCGGTGAGTGCGCTGCGCCGGGATATCGGACGTCGTAGTCCGCCCCCAAGATCCATGTTCGGCCACCTTTCGGTCAACACCCGAGTGTCCTGTCGTCCGGTGGCGGAGCAACGACCATTGACAACGTTGTCAACCCCGAACCCGACACAGAAGCTACCCAGCGGAACGGCCCGACTGCAATGGGCTGTCCGCTTTCTGTCCACCGGACATGGACCGGCGCCAGTCTGGCATCGGCCGTTCCCCCGCGCAGCGCAAACGATCACCCGACAGGGTCAGCGGAGAGTCAGTCCTGGGGCCATTGGGCGAGGACGGTGATGGTGCCGGGGGCGACCTCGGTGAAGCCGGCGTCCCGCACGGCGATGATGCCGCGCTCGCGCCAGGACCGTTCCGGGTCTTGTCCTGGGCACAGGTCGGGCCAGGCGGCTTTGTCCGCGATCCGCACCGCGCAACGGAAACCGCTCGCGGACCACTCCGCGAGCGCCTCGGCGCGGCCGGAGCCGGACAGCAGCGCGGCCAACAGCATGGTGCCGTGGCCGACCTGGGCGGCGGCCTTGCCGGCGGTCATCGGGACCTCCGGGTTCAGCCAGAGCACCGGCCGACCCGCAGGCGGGGCCGGGTCGGGTTCGATCGGGAGGTCGCTGCCGGCGATCTGCAACCGGCTGATCTCCTTCGGGGTCTCGGTGACAAGGCCGGGCACCAGCGCGCGGGCCTGCGCGCCGTGGACATCCACGGTGCGGCCTGGAAACTCCTGGGCGGCGACCCAGTGCGCGCCCCGAGCGCGGCGGGCGACCTTGCGGATCCGGCCGCCGGTCCAGGCCATCAGATCCGCGTGCCACGGGCCGTCCTGTTCGGCGCGTTCGTCGAGACAGACCGCGACGGCGGCGGCCGCGGCGGCTTCCAGCAGCGCGGTCCGGTTCGGCGGCTGTGCCTTCTCGATCCGCAGGACGACCGGCATCGCCCTGACCTGATCGGGCTGTTCGTCCGAGGTGTCCACAGTGGAGGAGTTCGGCAGGGCGAGCCAGTCCGTGTAGCGGGCGGCCAGCGGCGCGAGCACGGGATGGATCTGCGCACTGGTCATAGCCGCGAGGAACTCAGGCCGTCGGCGGCGTCGGCCGCCTCGACCTCCGCCCGTGTCACGCCGAGAATGAACAGCACCGCGTCGAGGAACGGGTGGGACAGCGCGGTGTCGGCGACCTCGCGCAGCGCGGGCTTGGCGTTGAACGCGATACCGAGGCCGGCCACGGTGAGCATGTCGATGTCATTGGCGCCGTCGCCGACCGCGACGCACTGGGCCAGCGGAATCCCGCTCTCCCGCGCGAACCGGGCCAGTGCGGTGGCCTTCCCGGCACGGTCGATGATCTCGCCGACCACGTTGCCGGTCAGTTTGCCGTCGACGACCTCCAGCTCGTTGGCCGCGCAGAAGTCGAGGCCGAGGTCCTCGGCGAGGGAGTTCACGATCTGGGTGAACCCGCCGGACACCACCCCGCACCGGAAACCGAGCCGCTTGAGGGTGCGGATCGTGGTCCGCGCCCCCGGCGTGAGCACCAGCTCCTCGGCGACCTCGGCGATGACCGAATCCGGTAACCCGGCCAGCGCGGACACCCTGCGGTGCAGTGACTCGGTGAAGTCCAGTTCGCCGCGCATCGCGGCCTCGGTGACCGCGCGGACCTCGGCGCCCCGGCCGGCCTTATCGGCGAGCATCTCGATGACCTCGCCCTGTACCAGCGTCGAGTCGACGTCGAAGACGACGAGGCGCTTGGCGCGGCGGGCCAGGCCGGCCCGTTCGATCGCGATGTCCAGGCCGACCTGGGCGGCGGCCTCGGCGAGCACCGAGCGCAGCCGCTCGTCGGCCTCCGCGCTGTCGTCGGCGACGGAGACGCGCAGTTCAAGACCGGTGACCGGATAGTCGGCGATGCGGGTGATCGCGTCGATGTTGGCGTTGAGCTTGGCCAGCCGCCGCGCGACCCTGGTGAAGCCCTTCGCGGTCACCGGATGACCGAGTACGACGAGGACGTGCGTCGAGCTGACCTGGTCGGGCGAGCCGCTGCTGATCTGGTTACCGATCTCCACGTGGACCTGCATGGAAACGCTGGCCATGGCCTGTTCGACGGCCTCCTGCAGGCCCTCGGGGTCGGTGTGCGTCTCGACCAGCACGCCGAGCACCAGCCTGCCGTGGATGACGACCTGCTCGACGTCGAGCATGTCCGCGTTGTTCACGGCCAGCGCGGCGAACAGCACCGAGGACACGCCCGGCTTGTCCGGACCGGTCACGGTGATCAGGACGGGTGTTGTGGTCACGACGCTCCCCTCGATGAGAACCGGCCCGCACAGACGACGACACCGGGGTCCGCCGATCGCGGGTGCCCCGGTGCCATGTCGTCAGGTCAGCTCTTGTCGGAATCGTCGCCCTTCGACGACAGATTCCCCACACCGGCCGGAACCTTCAGCTCCTCCCGGTGCCTCTTACCGGGGAAGGCTTCGGCTTCCAACCGCATTCGCTCGACCATGTGCGGATAGTGCAGCTCGAACGCGGGCCGCTCGGAGCGGATGCGTGGCATCTCGGTGAAGTTGTGCCGAGGCGGCGGGCAGGAGGTCGCCCACTCCAGCGAGTTGCCGTAGCCCCATGGGTCGTCGACGCCCTCGCCGACGACCTCGCCGTAGCGGTAGGACTTGAACACGTTGTAGATGAACGGCAGCACCGAGGCACCGAGCACATAGGACCCGATGGTGGACACCGTGTTCAGCGTGGTGAACCCGTCGCTGGGCAGGTAGTCCGCGTACCGGCGGGGCATGCCTTCCGCGCCGAGCCAGTGCTGGACGAGGAAGGTCAGGTGGAAGCCGATGAACGTGGTCCAGAAGTGCAGCTTGCCGAGTGGTTCGTTGAGCATTCGGCCGGTCATCTTCGGGAACCAGAAGTAGATACCGGCGTAGGTGGCGAACACGATCGTGCCGAACAGCACGTAGTGGAAGTGCGCCACCACGAAGTACGTATCGGACACGTGGAAGTCGATGGCCGGCGCCGCGAGCAGCACACCGGTCAGACCGCCGAACAGGAAGGTGACCAGGAAGCCGACCGAGAACAGCATCGGCGTCTCGAAGGTCAACTGCCCCTTCCACATCGTGCCGATCCAGTTGAAGAACTTCACCCCGGTCGGGATCGCGATCAGGAAGGTCATCGCGGAGAAGAACGGCAGCAGCACCGCGCCGGTGGCGTACATGTGGTGCGCCCACACCGCGATGGACAGCGCCCCGATCGACAGGGTCGCGTAGATCAGACCGCGATAGCCGAACAGCGGCTTTCGGGAGAAGACCGGGAAGATCTCCGAGACGATGCCGAAGAACGGCAGCGCGACGATGTAGACCTCGGGGTGCCCGAAGAACCAGAACAGGTGCTGCCAGAGGATGACACCACCGTTGGCCGGGTCGAAGATGTGCGCGCCGAGGTGCCGGTCGGCGAGCAGACCGAACAGCGCCGCGGTCAGGATCGGGAAGGCCAGCAGGATCAGCACGGCCGTGACCAGGATGTTCCAGGTGAAGATCGGCATCCGGAACAGCGTCATACCCGGTGCGCGCAGGCAGATCACGGTGGTGGCCATGTTCACGCCACCGAGGATCGTGCCGAGACCGGAGATGATCAGGCCGGTGATCCACAGGTCACCGCCGACTCCCGGCGAGTGGATCGCGTCCGACAGCGGCGTGTAGGCGAACCAGCCGAAGTCCGCGGCGCCACCCGGAGTGAGGAAGCCGGACAGCACGATCAGCCCACCGAACAGGTACGCCCAGTAGGAGAAGGCGTTCAGGCGCGGGAACGCCACATCCGGGGCGCCGATCTGTAGCGGCAGGATGTAGTTGGCGAACCCGAACAGGATCGGCGTCGCATACAGCAGCAACATGATCGTGCCGTGCATGGTGAACAGCTGGTTGTACTGCTCCTGCGAGAGGAACTGCAGCCCCGGCCGCGCGAGCTCGGTACGCATCAGCAGTGCCATCACGCCGCCGACCAGGAAGAACCCGAACGACGTCGTGAGGTACATGATGCCGAGCATCTTGGGGTCGGTGGTGTGGAACATCTTCAGCAGGTAGGAACCCTTGACCGGCTTGTGCGCCGGATACGGGCGGGTAACGATCGGCTTGGGCACAACGGCCGTCACGGTGCCTCCTGCACTGACCTTGTGGACCTGTCCCGGCAGTGGCGGCGATGACCACACTGGAAAGTGGTCGCCCCAGCCACATGCACGCATCGGATCGTAGACCGCGACCTTGGTGCCGGCCGCGCAGGGCCGGATGCGGGGTGGGTGTCCTGACCAGCCAAGGGCCCACAGTGATCTCCGTCACCGGCCACCATGGGCGATGTGCCCGGACACACCGGGTAGTACGCCACAAGTCACCACCGGCTCGGTTCTAGATGATTGATGCGGTGAAGATCATGTGAAGGGATGCCACTGTCCGGGCATGGGAGGAGGGCGTCCATGATCAGTCTGTGACGAACGATCTGAACACCCTCCTCACGGCACTCTACGTGCTCGTGGACGACCACGT
>DATATE010000204.1:0-42686 GCA_036268955.1 Pseudonocardiaceae bacterium | reverse complement strand
CTTCGGGCGAAGATCACTTTGGCGAGCGTTCTTCTACCAGGGACTCCACGCCTGTCTTCACATCGGCCCCTCGGCCACCACAGGTCCAGCGCCGTCGGGCCCGACACGACCCGATCTTGGTGAGATCACCTCAATGTCATGCTACCGGCGTAGCTACACCCGATGGAATGTTCGCGATGCCAATCCGATCGTTTCGGCGGGATAATGGCACAGAATTACATCGGCCGTTGCGACCGAGTGTTGGCGCGGTACTGGCCGCAGCACAGTGGCGTATGACGCGGAGTTCCCGAGCGCAGGCCCATCATCAAGGTTATTACTGAACCTCGCGTGGGTGGACGCCTGCTCGGCGAGTCCGGCGCACTGTCCATCCGGGTGTCGCGGACCTTCCCGCTGGAGCACGCCGCCGACGCCCACCGCCTCCTGGCCGACGCACACCTCCCTGGCCGCCTTGTCCTGGTGCCGTGTTCTGCGCGCCGTCGTGACCCGGAAGCCGGGCGCTTTCCCTGAGACTAAAAGACAACGTCATCGAAGCGATGCTCGATGTTGACCACAACGCTGTCAGCCAACTCCGCAGTAGACTCTGCCGCATCCTCAACTACGGCCGCCCTCGACGCTCGCCCCGCGATCCTGCAAATCTGAGTGCACGAGCGTCAGGTCACGAAACCCGGGCGAGAACCACTGTCCACCAGACGATGCGCGCCATGGCCTCGAAGCACTCTCTTCGATCCGTCGGGGCCTACAAACGCCGACCCAACAGGCGGTCGGCAGCGACTGATTGGCCGTCTGGAGCAGGCTGGCCGCAGGCGTGGAACAGGGTTGGCCGGCCAGCACGGCGACCAGCCTGACTGGTCGGTGCTGCAGGGGCGGCACTTCCGCGGCGGCGGCAGGCCGGGCAGGTTTTGGGCCTGGAACGGCGGCGGGTTGCGGTAGGCGGTGCAGGCGTCTATCAGTACCGTCGGTTAATGGTGTACGACCAGGATTTGGCTGATCGCATCCGCTCGGTGGTCGGCGCCGAGGCGAACCTGACGGAGCAGCGGATGTTCGGCGGGCTGGCGTTCCTCATCAATGGGAACATCGCGGTCGCCGCTAGTGGTCAGGGCGGAGTCATGGTCCGGTTCGACCCAGGGAAGTCCGACGAGCTGGTCGAGTCCGGAGAGGCTGATCTGGTCGTCATGCGCGGTCGACCGATGAGAGGGTGGCTGCGCGTCGGCGCCGAACAGCTTCGCACCCGGAGGAAGCTGGCCCGTTGGGTCGACCTGGGTGTGGGGTATGCACGGTCGCTGCCGTCGAAGGAGCGTTCAACGCGCCGTCACCGGTGAGTGTCGGTGGCCCTGCCTACCATTCGCTCGTAGGACCTGGACTTCCTGAGCAGCTTGGGGCCAGGACCCTTTGCTACGGAAGGAGGCGGCGATGGCCGCAGTAAACTATTTTGAGATCGGCTCGCCGGACCCGGAGGCGGCCCGTGGCTTCTACGGTTCGCTGTTCAAGTGGCATTTCGGTGAACCTGACCAGGGCTATCAGCTGATCAACACCGGTCAGGGCGGCCTGTGGGACACCTCCTCGGTCGGTGGGGCGCACTGGGCGGTCTTCTATGTGCAGGTCGAGGACGTAGAGGAGACAATCGCTCGTGCAGAGGCACTCGGCGCGACCGTGGCCCTCCCGCTGGTCGACGGTGGCGCCCTGCGGTTCGCCCATCTGATCGACCCGCAAGGCAACCGGTTCGCTGTGTGGCAGCCAAAGCCCTCGGCCTAACCTCCGCCCGCCACGGATCGGCTGGCTCAACGCGTAACGTCCGCCGATCGGCTACGGCGACCAGGGCGGTCACGCTCGGGGCCGGCGGCAGGTGCTCCACGAGTCGCGGCCGCTGGCCGACCAGACCCACGAAGTGGACAACACGGCCAGAAACTGCCCATGCCGAACGTCGTTTCATCGACTCGTCATTCCGTCGCGGGTTCGTGAATTCTCTTCGGCCTGGCGCAGCGGCGCGTACAGCGCGGAGTCCGGGCGGTACAGGCCGGCGCGGTGGTAGTAGATGTTGGTCACTACCTGGAGCAGGATGAACAGCACGGCCCATTGGACGCCGTTGAGTGCGGGCACCTGGTTGACCGGCAGGGTGTAGGCCATCACGAAGCGCAGGACGGCGTCGGCGATGGTGGTCGTGCCCCAGATGACTCCGGCGACCCGCCATATCCTGCGGAATCCGGGCAGCCGTGCCCACAGCAGGTCCCACGACTCGCCGTGCGGGCCGACCCGGCCTTCCAGCAGCGCACGAGCGAACATGAACACCACCGGCCGCTGGCTACGCGCGGTGGCCAGTAGCCAGGCTCCGCCTAAGGCGGTCAGCAGGCCGTCCTTGGCCAACAGGAACCTCGGCGAGCCGCTGACCAGCGAGACCAGGGCGGACGCCACCGTGATGGACACCACGAACACGCCGAGCCCGTCCAGCTTGCCCGAGCGGATGACCTGGTAAACCGAGGTAAGGCCGGGCAGCACCGCGGAGAGCAGCAGCGCCAAGAAGGTGCTCATGCCCAGGCCGTGCAACAGGTAGTACATCCCGATCGGCGCGCCGACGTCCCACACCATGGTCAGCGCGGACCTCCCCCGACTCGCCGGCCGCGACTGCTGTGCTGTCATGTCGTCCCCCTCGGGTCGTTTCGGGTGGCCAGATCGAACAGGGTGCACAACTCGGCGGCGCACGCGCCCAGGTCGAGATCGGGATGGGCTTCCAACAGCATCGGGATGCCGTCCACGCTGCGCCGCACACTGGCCGCGACCACCCGCGTGTCGAAGTCGCGGAACTCTCCGGATTCCTGGCCTTGGCGCAGAATCCGCTCGATCGGGTCGAGTACCACCAGTTCGGTGGACTCCGGGTCGTAGTCCAGGGCGCCGGCCAGGAAGATGCCCAGCAGCGCCTTCATCTGGACGCGGTGTCCCGCGATGAACTCCAGGTAGCCCTCGATATAGCCGTGCAGCGTCTCCCGTGCGCTGGTGCACCCGGCCAACTTGCCCGCCATGAACCCGTTGATCTCGGTGTACACCTCGCTGAGCACCTGCTCGATCAACTCGCGCTTGCTGGCGAAGTGATAGGAGATCAGCCGGGTGCTGGACAGGCCGGCCCGCTCGGCGATGCGGGCGAACGAGGTCTGCGCGTAGCCGAGTTCGGCGATGGTCTCGATGGTCGCGGCCACGATCTGCGCCCGCCGGGCGGTGGCCGTGAACGACCGGTCCGCCGCCCCTTCCCTTACTCGCATGGGTAAATATTACATCGGGCAAGTAACGTTGGCAAAACTGCGACGGCTATCGGGAGATGATCTCCATCAGCGTGGGAGGCAGCGGGCGGTGAGCATGCTCGACCCGCTGGTCAGCGTATTTCGTCGGCAGCCCTGACACCGTGTCGAAGCACACAGCCGGGCACCAGGTGTTGTGCGGGCGGGACCGTTCCGGGGACGCCCACCACGCACCCCAGCGTCAGGCTCGGTGTGCTTCGACGATCCACATGGGTATGGCGACGTGACCGTCGGGGTTGGTGTCGGCGTCGAGGCCGAGGGTGGCGGCCAGTTCGCCGGCGGCAGGCGCACCCAGGTAATGGCCCGGACGTAGGCTGGTGATGGTCCAGCCGGTGGCACCGAGGGTGTTGCGCAGATTCTCTTGGGAGACGCCCGTGGCGGCGGGGACAGGGGCCGGCAGGCCATCACGGATGCACATGATGTTGAGCAGGGCTCTTGGTGTGGTGACCCGGTGGAGCGCGGCGGCGTATGTGAGCCGCTGTTCGTCGTTGAGGCAGTGGTACAGGGCGCTGTCGAGCACCGTGTCGAACCGGTCCTCATAGCCGGTCAGTTCGGTGGCGTCGGCGACGCCGAAGTCGACCTCCACGGCGGCGTCCCGTGCGCGGGCGCGGGCCTGGTCTATGGCGGTGGCGGAGCCGTCCAGGGCGGTGACGTGGTGGCCTCGTTCGGCCAGGAAGATCGCGTTGTCGCCCAAGCCACAGCCGATGTCCAGGATCTCGCCATGGAGACGGCCACTGGCCTCCAGTTCCCGCACAGCCGGCTGGGCCTGCCCGATGTCCCAGGGCAGGCGGTCGTTGCTCAGGCCCGCCATCAGCGGCCGACCCTGGTAGACGGCGTCGAAGTCGATGCCGTGGATGGTGATGGGCTCGTCGGGCTGGCGACTGTTCATGGATTCCTCACTGGGGTTGGTGTGGTTGCGTGGATCACCCGGATTCGTGGACCTCTTCTGCCAGGCCACGGGCGTGTGGCATGCGGCATCCCTCAGGCAGCGGCCGGGGATGCGTCGGTGCTGGGTCGGACGCCGCGGGGCAGGAGCGCGCCGCTGAGGATCGCGCCGCCCAGGAACATCGCGGCGGCGATCCAGAACGCGGTGTGGTAGCCGTGGATCGCGGCCTGTGCGGCGATGGCCTGGGTCGGGGGTGCGTGGCTGGTCAGGTAGTTCGTGGCGGAGTCGGCAGCCAGGGTGCTGAGCAGGGCGACCGCGAGTGATCCGCCGATCTGCTGCATCGTGGTGACCATGGCCGAGCCCACACCGGCGTCGGCGGCGCGGAGGCCGTGGGTTGCGCTCGCGATCGACGGCGCCATGATCATGCCGAAGCCCAACCCGCCGATGAGTAAGGGCGGCATCACGTGTGAGACGTAGGCGCTGTCGGCGCTGAGCTGTGTTAGCAGGCTCATGGCCAGGGCCGCGAGGAGCATACCGGCCACGACCAGCGGTTTGGGCCCGGTTCGCGGCATCACGCGCGAGGTGGCGATGGTGGCTGCGATGATGATGGCGGCCACCAGTGGCAGGAATGCGATCCCGGTCCGCAGTGGACTGTAGCCGAGGCTGCGCTGGAGGTAGTAGGTCAGGAACAGGAAAATGCCGAACATCCCCGCACCGCCGATGCCGATGGCCAGATAGGAACCGCCGCGGGTCCGGTCGAGCACTACCCGCAACGGCAGCAGCGGCTGCCTGACCCGCGCCTGGATCAGCACGAACAGGCAGAGGATCGCGGCCCCGGCGATCAGCATCGCGATGGTCAGACCTGCACTCCAGCCGTGGGTCTGGGCGTTGGAGAAACCGAAGACCACAGCGAACAGGGCCGCCGACGCGCTCAGTGCGCCGGGCACGTCGATGTGCGGCCGCGTCGCCTCGCGGACGTTGTGTAGCAACGCGAGCGCACCGGTCACGGCCAGCGCGGCGAAGACGAGATTCACGTAGAGGCACCAGCGCCAGGACAGCCAGTCGGTCAGCGCGCCGCCCAGCAGCAGACCGACACCCGCCCCGCTGCCAGCGATGGCGCCGAAGGCGCCGAATGCCGTGCCGCGTTCGCGGCCCTCGGTGAACGTCGTGGTCAGCAACGACAGTGCGGCCGGCGCGAGGATCGCGCCGAACACGCCCTGCGACGCGCGCGCGGCGACCAGCATGGCGAAGCTCGTCGCCGCACCACCGACCGCCGACGCCGCGGCGAAGCCAACCAGTCCGATGAGGAGCGTCCCTTTGCGTCCGAACAGATCGCTGACCCGTCCGCCCAGCAGCAGGAGGCTGCCGAAGGCCAGGGAGTAGGCGGTGATAATCCACTGCCGGCTGTCGTCACTGAATCCCAGCGCCTGCTGAGCGGAGGGCAACGCGATGTTCACGATCGTCACGTCCAGAGTCACCATGAGCTGGGCCATCCCGACCACCGCAAGGATCAGCCACCGATGCGCGTGATGCGGATTCTCGGCCTGCGCCGCCGGGCTTCGGGAGGTGGATGGGATCACACCGGTCGATGCGGCAGACACGGCACGTTCCCTCCAGCCGGTCTCGTGGTCGGACATCGCGGGCTCCCTCCGGTATCTGCTCTGGCGATGAGCAACGTCGCGCGGTCGCTGGGTTTTCATCGCTGCTGAATTGACCGTGTCAGTGGCTCTGGCTAAATTTCAAGGGTGATGAATAAACGGAGGGGGCGTGGCCGCCCGACCGGTGGAATCGACACGCGCGGCGACATCCTCACCGCAGCACGCGGCAGGTTTCTCAGCGACGGCTACGAGCGGGTGACGCTGCGCTCGATCGCCACGGCGGCCGGAGTCGACGCTGCCTTGATCAGCTACCACTTCGGCTCCAAGCGGGGACTGTTCGCCGCGTGCATGCAGCTGTCCGCGAACCCGGCCGACGTCCTGGTGGACGCGTTGTCCGGACCGCGCAACGGCCTGCCGGAACGGCTGATCGGCAACATCGTCCGCGTCTGGGACGACCCAGCGGCCGGCGCGTCCCTGCGTGCGCTCGCCGAGGCGGCGGTGAGTGAGCCGGACGTGTCCCGGCTGTTCCGGGAAATGGCCGAGCGAGAAATGATCACTCGGATCGCCGAGCGCCTCGGCGGAGCAGACGCGTCCAGGCGCGCTGCGGTCGCCGCGAGCCAGCTCATCGGAATGATCTTCATCCGCTACGTGCTACAGCTCGAACCGCTTGCCTCGATGCCGCCTGATGAATTGGTCGCGCGCACCGCTCCCCCCTTGCGCGCAGCCCTCACGGGCCCACCGCTCCCGAAGTCCCGGCCAGGGGGCAGGTGAGTGAGAGGCCCTCCTCGACAAGGACCTTGAGATAGTCCACGCCCACTGCGACTCGCGCAGCTACGAAGGCATCGGCCTCATCGAGGCCGCCTAGGTCGGAAACGGTGGGTAGATGCCCCAGGCGACGAGTTGGATCGGGTGCCCGCCAGGCGTGGTGACGCATGTCCGCTCGGATCTTGAAGTCCATCCTGACATTTCGGGGGCACGGAAGGAGTCGGGTGATGCGAGTTGGCTACCTACGGGTCGGCAGCGTGGATCAGAACACCGTCCGGCAGTTCGATGGGGTCGAGATCGAACGCACCTTCTCCGACAAGGCGTTGGGCAAAGACACCGCACGGTCGAAGCCAGAGGAGACTGTGCCTTCGGTGGGACCGTTGTTCCAGGGCAGGGTGAGGCCGGCGGTCACGGCGGCAAGGTCGTGACGCACGCCGGTGACGAACGAGTGCAGCGCGGGCAGGTTGTCGGCGTGGACGTGGTCCATCCAGTCGGCGAGATGGTCGCCGCGCAGGTCGCGGATCATGATGGCGAACGCACTCACATGCCGGCGGGTGGCGGCCAGTTCGGGACAGCAGGCCAGGATCTGTTGGAGCTGTGTGTCGTCGTTTGTGGACAGGTTGTCGGGGTGTCGCATGATCCAGCTGACGACGGTGCGGATCTTCGGTGGAGTGGGCTTCGCCGGGGGCGGGGGCGTCGCGCTGCCGCGATAGCCGACGTGCTGTAACTCGGTGGTGAGCGTAGGGATGTCGGTGCAACCGGCATGCCACCGCTGGAGCAGATACGGAATGAACGCGTCCAGCAGCATGACGCGCGAGGTGGCCTTCGCGATGATGTCCTCGGCGCTGGCCGCTTGGGAGAATCGGCGGGCGGTCTTGCGGTCGATGTCCAACTCCGCGGCGATGGTCCGCATCCCCTTGCCTTGCGCGCGGAGCTGTTGCACCGCCGCATATCGTTCCTCGGTGCGCGTGCGCAGGAGGACGTGCCGATCGTCGGGGTTGGCGGCCTCCGCCGGCACTGCCAGCGTGGGCGTGCCGGTGACAGGCGCGTCGAGGGGAGCGAGTTCGACGGCATTCGTAGGTTCGATGTCGTTGGTTACACCGGTATCCTCGCTGTTGGTGGCTGCGACCTCGGGTTCGGGGATGCAGCCGCGGTGGGCGATGACGGTCTTCTCGACGGCATCGCCGAGGTTTTTCCACAGGTGCCAGCGATCCGCGCATTGCGTGGCCTGGGGCGCGCCCCGGCTCGCGGCCTCGGCATAACTGCCGGACCGGTCCCTGGTGATGACGGTGATCTCGGGGTGGCGGGCCAGCCAGTCGGCCAGGGTGTCGGCGTCGCGGCCGGGCAGCACGTCGATCGGCCGATGGGTGGTCATGTCCAACAGAATTGTTGCGTAGTTCTGCCCGCGTTTGACAGCGAAATCGTCCACGCCCAGCACGGTTACCGTGCCGACTGGTGGGTCCGCCAGCGCGCGGACCAGCCGGACCAGCGTGTCTCGGCTGACCGGTAACCCGAGTTTACGGGCCAGGCGTGCACCGGCACGACCGGCCAACGCCAGCCCGATCGATTCCACCATTCCCCGCAGCACTGGGCTGCGCCGAGCATACGGCGTGGTCAGTCCCGGTACCTGCTCAGCGAACGTTCGTTTCGGGCAGGCGCCGTTGGTGCAGAACAGTCGCCGGACCTGTAATCGCAGGACAACCGGTCTACCGACGATCACCGCATCGGCGATCCGACGGTCGTACCGGCTGTGCACCCGCGCAGAAGTGCGATCGCAGCCAGGGCACGCGACTGTGGATGCCTTGGCACGCGCCCACACCTGCACGCCCGACGCATTCTGCTCGACCCGCTGCACCATCACCTCGGTCCAGTGCGGCACGAGCTCCTGAAGACCATGATTATCACACCGGGAACATGATCGCAGACGGCCACGGCGACCCAACAACCAGTCGATCACTCAAACTGCGCCAGAACCCATGACCCTGGCATGCGACAAATTCGACTGCCGTTGACACGATGCCTACGTTGCGACACACGTCGCGGGTAGGCAGTCGCGCGCGATGGTGCTTGGCCATGCGTACTCGGCAGTAGTGGGCGGGAAGTATCGCGATCCTCGCCAATGTGTGCGGGATACGACTGAACCGGTGCCCGCCATCTAGAAAGCCGATGTCGTGGCTGCCTACTGTCCCGGGCAGTGCTGGATCCAGCACCCATCCGGACGCGAGCGCTCGCCCCGACTTCACATCCGACAAAGGACCTCGCTGCTTGCTAGCTACGCCCTGTGCCCACCTGAACACGGTTCTGGCTGCGGCGCCGGGGGCCGGGTCCGGCCGACCAACCCGAGCCGACAGCACGAGAGGGTCTGAGAACCGCCGAGCTCCGCGAGGGCCGGAACCGGACGGGAACCGCCCCACCGTGGATTCCAGTAGGAATCCACGGAATCGTCAGTTAGCACCTGGAGGAACCATGTCAGTCGCGGAGGTCCCCGTCCCGGCTCTGCCTACTCAGGGCCGGACCGGCATCTATGTCGACGGACACTGGCATGCCCCCGCAGGCCGAGCCAGCTTCGAGGTGCGCAACCCCGCGACCGACGAGCCGGTTGCCATCGTTTTAGACGCGACAGCGGAGGACGCCGTCCTCGCTCTCGACGCGGCCGCGCATGCCCAGGACGCCTGGGCCGGCACGTCGCCCAGGCATCGCGCCGAAGTCCTTCGGCGTGCCTTCGACCTGATCACCGAGCGCCGCGACGAGATCGCGGCGACTATCACGCTGGAGATGGGCAAGTCCCTGACTGAGGCTCACGCCGAGGTCACCTACGGCGCCGAGTTCCTGCGGTGGTTCTCCGAGGAGGCTGTGCGTATCGGCGGGCGGTGGGGTCAGCTGCCCGAAGGAACAGCGACGCTGCACGTCACCCGCAAACCCGTGGGTCCCTGCTACCTGGTGACACCTTGGAACTTTCCGCTCGCGATGATCACGCGCAAGGTGGGCCCGGCGCTCGCCGCCGGCTGCACGGTCGTGCTCAAGCCCGCGGACCTCACACCGCTGACCGCCCTGCTCGTCGTGGACCTGCTCGCCGAAGCCGGCGTGCCACCGGGCGTGGTCAATCTGATCACCACCACTCAGCCCGGGCCGATCAGCACGGCGCTGCTTGGCGACCCGAGGCTCCGCAAACTCAGCTTCACCGGTTCCACCGCCGTCGGACGCATCCTTCTTGCCCAAGCCTCCGAGCGGGTCCTGCGGTGCTCGATGGAGCTGGGCGGCAACGCCCCCTTCGTCGTCCTCGAAGGGGGCGACGTCGAGGACGCCGTCCAAGAGGCACTGCTCGCCAAGTTCCGCAACATCGGTCAAGCCTGCACGGCCGCCAACCGCTTCCTCGTTCACGAATCCCTGGCTGACCAGTTCGGAGCGCGCCTCGCCGCAGGTGCCAGCTCGTTGAAGCTCGGGCTGGGTACCGACCCCGACGTCGACCTTGGACCGATGATCTCCCAGACCGCGGTCGACAGGACGCTGCGGATCATCGAAGACGCCGTCGACCGCGGCGCCAGCGTTCTGACCGGCGGCCGCCAGCTTGAGCGGCCGGGGCACTTCCTCCAGCCCACCGTCATCGCGGACGTCCAGCCCGGCAGCCTCGCCCTGACCGAGGAGATCTTCGGCCCGGTTGCCCCCATCACCCGATTCGATACCCGGCAGCAGGCCCTGGTTGCCGCCAACGCCACGGAGTACGGGTTGGCTTCCTACGTCTACGGGCCGACTTTGGAGGCTGGTCAGGCGTTCGCCCGCGAACTCGAGGCTGGGATGGTCGGCGTCAACACTGGCAGCATCTCGAACGCGGCGGCCCCGTTCGGCGGCGTGAAGAACTCCGGCCTCGGACGCGAGGGAGGCATCGAAGGCATCGACGAATACCTGTCAACCCAGTACACGGCCAGCCCGCGCCCAGTTTGACTCGGGATTATACTGGGAGCTTGCCGAGTTCTCCCGTGTGACCTACGCCACACAGACTGGCCGGTGCGGCTCCGGGCCCGGGTCACCGCTCGGCATGGGAGGAACAAATGTCAACCCAGATGGAGCACCGGATCACCACCGGCGACCTGATCGCCGAGCTCGCCGCCCGAGCCCCCAAGATCGGCGGAAACGACGGAGGCTGGCCCGGCCTGACGATCTACCGCTTCCATGAGCCCCAAGAGCCCACCTGGGAAGAGATCCAGTCCCTCTCAATCGGCATCGTGGCGCAGGGCCGCAAGGCGGTCATGGCGGAAGGGGAGACCTACACCTACGACCCCTTCAACTACCTGGTTCTCAGCAGCCACCTGCATTTCCAGGCCCAGATCCTCGAGGCCAGCCCCCGCAAGCCGTTCCTGTCCTTCGTGCTCCAGGTAGACCCCGCCGTGGTCCGGAAGGTGTCCACCGACATGATCGACCGGCGCACCGCGGCTGGCTTCCCACCGGTCAAGGTTGCGCCAGTGCCGGCCAAGTGCATGGTCTCCGCACTCGATCCGGAGCTCATGGCCGTGGTCATCCGCTTCCTGCAGAGTCTCGGCACCGGCGCGGACCGGCGCGTGCTGACGCCCAACTACCTCCAGGAGATCGTGTACCGCGTCCTGCAGCGTGAGCAGTTCTCACGGATGCTGTACATCGCCGCGAAACAGGCCGGAGCGAACCCGGTATCGGCTGCGTTGACCTACATCCGGGAGCACTACTCAGAACCAGTCACTGTCAACGACATGGCCGAGAAGGTGAGCCTGAGCCCAAGCTCCTTCTCACATCTCTTCCGCGAGGTCACCGGCAGGTCGCCGTACCAGTTCCTCAAGGAGATCCGGCTCGACCGGGCACGAGAGCTGCTCCGGGACGGCCGCCTGAGCGTCACAGCTGTCTCCCGTGCGGTCGGGTACTCCAGCGCATCGCACTTCATCAAGGAGTTCCGCAGCCGCTTCGGCACCACGCCCAGGGCCTACGTCGACGCGCAGGCCCTGGGCGAGGAGATCGGTGCCCTCAATTCAGGCGCGAGCTGAGGCCACCGCTGCCAGCAGCACCTCGGCCAGCGGGCGGGACGAGGCAGGGTTCTGACCGGTGTAGAGGTTGCCGTCCACGACGACGTGGGGATGCCACGGTGCCGCACTGGACTCGAACGCCCCGCCGACCTCCACCAGGCGGTCCTCCAAAAGCCAGGGTGCACGGTCGGCGAACCCGACCTGGCCCTCCTCGACATTGGTGAATCCGGTCACCCGACGGCCCCGGAACAACCAGCCGTTCTCGTCGACCGCCGGCAACAGCGCGGCGGGGCCGTGGCACACCGCGGCGACCGGCTTGTTCTGTTCGGTGAACGCTGCCAGCAGCCGGCCGAACTCCTCGGATCGGGCGAGGTCCTCCATCGGGCCGTGCCCACCGGGGACGAACACCAAGTCGTAGTCCTCGGCACTCACGGTGTCGAGGTCCTTCGGGCTTTCCAGCTCATCGCCGATGCTGTCCAGATAGGCCCGGAACACTTTCCCGGGCTCCTCCGACCCGCCGTTCATGCCGGCGCTGAAACCGGCTTCGTCGGGGACCGACTTGACCGCGCCGGGGGTGGCGATGGTGATGTCGAGACCCGCTTGGGCGAAGACCTCGTGCGGTACCGCGAGCTCCTCGGGCCAGTAGCCGCACGGGTGCTGTGTGCCGTCCTTGAGGGCCCAGTACTGGGACCCGGTCACGGCGAACAAGACGCGAGCCATGTTCGATCCTCTCTGCGTTGGTTGGGGTATTTCTCCGCTGTGGAGAACTCCAAACGCTAGGTCGATTCCGTCCCGCAGAGCCCGAATCAAGTCGGTTCCCGACACAAGTCCGTTGGTGTGCGACATCGCCCTTGGAAGTGGCGCGAAATGGACACACATCGAACAGGAATGAAGTACTGCGCGGGGTCGGATTGAAGTTCTCTAAGTCTCGTGACGGCAGTCACAGAGTCTCCAAACCTGACCGAAGGAATCCCTGATGACTCGAATTGCCTACCTGGTCTCGAGCGCCTCTGAGATCACGATGGCTGACGGCACGCAGCATCCGACCGGCTACTTCGCGGAGGAGGCCCTGAAGCCGTACCAGCGGTTCGTCACCGCCGGCTTCGACGTCGTAGTTGTGACGCCGGACGGCAAGGTCCCCACCGCTGACCCCTACGGGCTCAACTGGTTCTTCCACTACCCAGAGGAGGACAAGGACTACCTCAACTCGGTGGTGCGCACCTTTGCGGTGGACCCGGACGACATCCGCTTCACCCTGCACCAGGCCAGCGAGCTCGGGCTGGCTGCCGCTCGTCGCCTGGCCGAGGCGCTCCAGACCAAGGGGTTGTCCGCGGCGGAAGCCCACGACGTGGTCAGCCGTGCCGCCAAGGCTGCCTGGCGGCAGGACAGGTCGATCGCTGACGTGATGAGCGAGCCGGAGCTCTCCGGAGGCCTGTCTGCCGCGGACGTGCAGCAGGCTCTCGAGGCGCAACGCCGGGCCAGCGAAGACCTCGCCGCGGAGCGCAAGGCCCAGCTCGACGCTCTCCCCGACTTCCAGCAGCCCGTTGATCTGCGCTCGCTGCGCGACGAGGACCTGGCTGCCTTCGACGCCGTCTTCGCCCCCGGTGGCCACGGTCCGATGGTCGACTTGGCCGACAACCCCGACGTCAGCCGACTGCTGATCGCCCTGCACGCCAAGCGGGCTCCGATCGCTTCGCTGTGCCACGGTCCCGCGCTGCTGCTGTCTGCTCCTGAGCGCCCCGACGGCCAATGGCTCTTCGACGGCTACCGGCTGACCTGCTTCACCGACGAGGAGGAGGACCAGACCGTGCCTGGGCGCCTGGGGCTCCCGTGGTACGTCGACACCGCGTTGAAGAACGCCGGGGCCGTGTTCGACGACGGCCCGGCGGCGTGGGTCAGCCACGTGGTCGTGGACCGCCACCTCATCACCGGCCAGAACCCCGGCTCCACCGAAGCTGTGGCCGACGCCGTGATCAAGAGCCTGCGCGCAGCCGCCGCCCAGGCGGCCTGACATGTCCTTGTTCCGCAAGACATTCACCAGGAAAGGGAACGAATCAGTGACCACCTCCAGCCAAGACCCGGTCGTCGAGTTCCTCGATGCGCTCGGCCGCCGCGATGTAGCAGCGGCCCTCAGCGTCGTCTCAGACCACGTCCGCGTCACCGCACACGGCCTGGGTCGCCGCGGTGATGGCACCAACGTCATCGGTGAGGTCCTCGAAGATCTCGTGCGCGCCTTCCCCGACCTGCTCATCAACGTCAAGCGGGTCCTGCGCACCGGCAATGTCGTGACCGCCGAGATCAAGGTCTCCGGCACCCAATCCGACACCTACGCCGGCGCTATCAACCAGGAGAAGCACCTGGACCTGGACGAGGCATGGAGGTTCGAGGTCAGCGACAGCCAGATCGTCGCCATCGACGCCTACTGGTGCCAGCAGCAGCTCTACCGCCGCCTCGGGGTCAAGCGGTTCGACCAGATCGCGATCGTGTGAGGAGCACACCATGACCATCACCGACAACCAGACGCGTACCGCCGCCGAGCACGCCGCGGTCGTGTCCGAGTTCTTCAACCGGTACCGGGCCCACGACGTGCACGGAATGGCAGACCTGTGCTCGATCAACGCCGACTTCTCCTACCCACCGTTCGAGGTCTGGGGCAAGCAGCGGGTGCTGCGGGGCGACGGCAAGGTCGGCACGGTCGGCAAGGCCCTCTGGGCCGGCCTGATCAACTCCTTCCCCAACCTGTCCAACGTGGTGGAGTCCATCACGGCTAACGACGAGGGAGACGTCGTAGTCCAGGTCGACATCGGCGGAACCCAGCAACTGCCCTGGGGTTTCGTGACCCCGGCAGGCAAGACCTACCGCGAGCCGCACTTGTTCATCTTCCATGTGGGCCAGGACGGCCTCATCACCTCGGTCACCGGCTACTGGAACAACGCCGGCATCAGCCAGCAGCTCGGCCACCTCGAAGTCGACTAGGAGAAGACAACAACCATGGCACTGCTCAAGCGAGAAGAATGGCAGGGTTTCGTCCGCGACGTGGACTGGACCCCGACCTACGTCGACGACGAGGCCATCTACCCCGAATGGCACTCCGGCACCGGAAAGGTTCCGCGGGAGGCATGGCTGAACTGGGAGGAGTCCTACAAGGTCACCTACCCCGAATACGTCGCCACCCAGCGGGAGAAGGAGTCCTCCGCCTACGCCGTCAAGGCAGCCCTGCAGCGCTCCAACAACTTCGACATCCTCGACGAGGGTTGGAAGTCCGCGACGAAGATGCACTTCGGTGGCGTCGCGCTGGTGGAGTACGCCGCTGTCCTGGGTGAGCTGAAGATGGCCCGGTTTGGACTCAACGGTGCCTGGCGCAACATGGCCACCTTCGGCCAACTGGACGAGATGCGCCACGCCCAGATCACCACCTTCTTCGGCCATGAATTCATCGCCAAGGACCCGCAGTACGACTGGACCCAGAAGACCTTCCACACCAACGACTGGGTGCCTGTCTCGGCGCGGAACCTGTTCGACGGCATGATGACCGCCCCCAACGTCGTGGACCTGGCCATCGAGCTGCCGTTCACGTTCGAGACCGGGTTCACCAACCTCCAGTTCGTGGCCCTCTCGGCCGATGCGCTGGAGTCCGGCGACGTGAACTTCGCCAACATGATCTCCTCGATCCAGACCGACGAGGCCAGGCACTCCCAACAGGGCGGCCCGACCATGGAGATCCTCGTCGAGCACGACCCGGCGCGCGCCCAGTGGATCATCGACAAGTCCTTCTGGGGCTCGGCCCGCATCTTCGCCGCGCTCACCGGACCGGCGATGGACTACTACACCCCGCTGGAGCACCGCAAGCAGTCCTACCGCGAGTTCATGGAGGAGTGGGTGATCGACCAGTTCATCCACACCATCGAGGACTACGGCCTGAAGAAGCCCTGGTTCTGGGACGAGTTCATGCAGGGCCTCGACACCTGGCACCACGGCCTGCACATGGGCCTGTGGTACTGGCGCCCGACCCTGTGGTGGCGTCCGAAGGCCGGCGTCTCCAAGGACGAGCGCGAGTGGCTGCAGGAGAAGTACCCCAACTGGGAGACGGTCTACGGCGACAAGTGGGACGTGATGATCGACCAGGTCAACGCGAACAACGTGGAGGCAACCCTTCCCGAGACCCTGCCCTGGCTGTGCAGCACCTGCCATCTGCCCGCGTGCAACGCCACGCAGTCCCGCGACGGCAAGTGGAGGGTGCGCAGCTGGCAGCTGGACTACGACGGCAAGAAGTACCACTTCTGCACCAACGCCTGCCGCCAGATCTTCTGGAAGGACCGCGACAACGTCAACCACGAGACGCTGATCGACCGCTTCCTCGGTGGCCAGATCCAGCCCATGGACGTCGGCGGCGTGCTGGCCTACATGGGCATGACGCCCGAGGTCATGGGCGACGACCCCGACTACGAGGCCTGGACCCGTGACTACGTCGGGCGGACGGCCACCGGCCTCGCCGTCCCTGCAGGAGAGGTGAGCTGATGACACAGCAGCAGGCAGAGCTCGGTGTCGAGGACCGTGCCCCCGAACTCGTGCCACTCAACGCCATCTTCGCCACCGACTTCGTGCAGATCCTCGTCCCGGTAACGACCGCGAACACCATGAACGAAGTCGCCGCCGCGGTCGCCCACCACGTTGAGGGCAAGCGCGTCCGGGGCCTCCCGTTCCCCAAGGTCGTCATCCACAACGGTCGCAAACTCCCCGGAGAGATGACGGTGGCAGAAGCAGGAATCGCCCCGCTCGACCACGTCGCGGTCGAGTACGACATCGCGGAGGACCAGTCATGAAGAACCCCGTCGGGCCGATCCTGCGGATGGGCGACCAGATCGAAGACGTCATCGCGGCCATCCGCGACGACAACCCGGCACAGGAGATCGAAGTCATCGACCGCGGCTCCTACGTCCGGGTCCAAGGCGACGGTCGAGTCCGCGTCACCCAGGAGACGCTGCGCGAGTACCTGGGCGCCGACTACGAGATCCGGTCCTTCGGAACGATGATGTCGTCCTTCATGGGGCGGGTCATCACCACCAGCGAAGAAATCGTCTGGGAAAAGATCAAGCGCGACGCTCCGGAAGGAGAGCTCGTCTGATGAACGAGAACAGCAACCGCCCCCGTGCACGCCGCACTTTCAGCGCCTTCGGCGACGTGCGCAAGATGCCCAGCGAGTACGAGATCGTCACCCAGGGTCAGAACTGGACGACCCGCGAGAACCGGACGTCTGCCTTCGAACAGAACCCGTCCTCACCGGCCAACCTGTGGTTCCTGACCTACCGTGACCAGTCGCCGCTGCGGGCCGAGAACTGGGAGCAGTTCCGCGAACCGGACAGTCTCACCTACCGGATGTACGTCAACGCCCAAGCCGAGTCGGAGTCGAAGATCCACGGTGTTCTGGAGGAGTACGCCCTGCTCGGTGCGGACGCCAAGTTCGCGCCCGGCTGGGTGGAGACGCTCGGCACGCTCTACACCCCGTCGCGCTACGCGATCCATGGTTTCCAGCAGGGCGAGGCCTACATCGGGTACCTCGCGCCGACCTCCTACCTCACCAACCCTGCCGGCCTGTCTACCGCGGACTTCCTGCGCCGGGTTACCACGGTCGCCTACCGGACTCGTGAGCTGCAGGTTGCCCACCCCGATGCCGGTATCGGCACCGGCAAGGAGCGCCAGCACTGGGAGCAGCACCCGGCCTGGCAGTCCACCCGCAAGGCCGTGGAGTCCGCGCTGGCCACCTATGACTGGGGCGAGGCGTTCACCGCGCTCAACCTCGTCCTGCTGCCCACCATCGACGACGTTCTCACCCGCCAGTTCGGTGAGGTTGCCCTGGCCAACGGGGACAACCTGAGCTGGCTGCTGCAGTGCTTCCTGGACGCCGACAACCAGCGCCGGAACCGGTGGAGCCAGGCAGCGGCGACCTTCGCCATCGGCCAGAAGCCGGAGTCCGCGACCGCGATCGAGAAGTGGGTCGCCAAGTGGGCGCCGGTGGCCGACGCGGCCGCCGCTGGCCTCGGGGTCCTGCTCGAGACACTGCCTGAGTCCTCGCGCCCTGCGGACGAAGTGGCCGCCGGGGCGCGTGCCGCTCGTGAAGCGCTCACCGGTTCTGTTCTCGGCGACGCGGACAAGGCATCGGCATGACTGCGGCGAGCACGACCATGACGTGGCACGAGACGATCCACATCGACGACCTGTGGGAAGGGGACATGGCCCCGGTCGATGTCGAAGGAACCAAGGTCCTCCTCGTCAATGTCGACGGAGAGATCAAGGCCTACCAGAACCGCTGCCCGCACCAGGCGTGGGCGCTCGACGAGGGTGACTTCGACGGCGAGACCCTCACGTGCGTTCGCCACATGTGGAGCTTCAACGTGGCCAGCGGCAAGGGGGTCAACCCCGACGACTCCTGCCTGAACGGCTACCCGTGCGAGGTTGGCGAGGACGGCATGATCCGAGTCGAGGTCGGCTCATGACCAGGCAGCGCCACGTGATCGTCGGCGGGGGCGTGGCCGCCGCTTCGGCGGCGGCCACCCTCCGGGGCCAAGGCTTCGAGGGCGAGATCTGGATCGTCAGCGACGACGAAGTCCTGCCCTACGAGCGCCCGCCACTGTCCAAACAGTTCCTCAGCCCCCAGACAGACGGCACTCCAACCCTGGTAAAGCCGGCCGAGTGGTACCAGAGCAACGACGTTCACATCCAGCTCCAGACCCGGGTCAGCGCCCTCGACGTCTCCGCAAAGACACTCACCCTGTCCACCGGCGAGGAGTTGCCCTACGACAAGCTGCTCATCGCCACCGGATCCCGTGCTCGCACCCTGCCCCACGTCCACAGCGACCGCATCCTCACGCTGCGCTCCCTCGCCGATGCCCAGGTTGTACGGACCCGGCTGGCGGAGGTGGAGAGGATCGCCGTCCTCGGCGGCGGGTTCATCGGCTGCGAGGCGGCCTCCACCGCCATCTCGATGGGCAAGCGAGTCACCGTGCTCGAGCGCACCGAGACCCTGATGCAGCCCGCCCTCGGTGCTGTGATCGGCGGCGTGATGACCGACGTGCACCGCGCCGCCGGCGTACATGTCCTGGCCGGTGTGGTCGTGCAGAACATCGAGGAGACACCCACGACCCTCGTGGCGCGCACCAACCACGGCGTCGTCGAAGCCGACCTCGTCCTCGTCGGCGCCGGCTCGCAGCCAAACGTGGAGCTGGCCCAGGAAGCGGGGCTGGAGATCGCCGGCGGGATCGTCACCGACGAGTACTCCCGAACCAGCGCACCCGACGTCTACGCGGCCGGCGACGTCGCGGCGACCCTCCACCCCCACTACGGAGAACACCTCCGGGTCGAGCACCACGACTCAGCGATCCGACACGGCACCTCTGCGGCCAAGAACATGCTGGGCCTTGAGGACCCGTTCATGGAAGCACACTGGTTCTGGTCCGACCAATACGACCACACCATCCAGCAAGTAGGCCGGGCGCGGCCCGACGACGAGGTCGTCATCCGCGGGTCCCTCGATGACCTGTCCTTCTCGGCCTTCAACCTCAGGAAGGGACGCATCACGCGCATCATCTCCCTGAACCGACCCAAGGACGTTCTGCAAGTTCGCCGCATGCTCTTCACCGACCACACGGTCACCGCGGCGCAGCTCCAGGACGAAGCCACCCCGCTGAACCGGCTGACGCCACGGAAGCCGCCAGCTCGAGTGGAGGCATGATGTCCACACTGTCCACACTGACCACCCTGGCCGTCCACGAGGACCAGGTCCGCGTCGACCACCAGGCAGCACGCGACGCTCTGGAGAAGGTGATCGGGCAAGACCTTGTCAGCGCGATCGCCAAGCTCCGCCACGGCCCCGGGCGCACGTGCGAACCGCTTGCCCGTGTCCTGGACCGCGCCGTCGCCAACGCCCGCCAAACCGGGCTCGACCCCACGATGCTGCGGGTGTCGGCTGGGACCATCGAGCCCGCCGAGGACATCGTCCGCGTCCGGCGCAAGGCGCACGGCAAGGCGGATTGGATCAGCAGCGTCACCAGCGACATCAGCGTCGAGCTGACGCCGAGTGGGATCTACCAAGCCGACCACGTCGCTGCCGAGACCAGCACCCCGGCCGCCTCCGTGCCGGCACCCCGGACGGTCGACCCCAAGCACCCGCTGGTGCCGGCCCTCCGCGAGCTCCTCCTCGACGTCATCGACCCCGACCTGGGGATCAACATCGTCGATCTGGGATTCGTGCGCTGCGTCGCGGTCGAGAACAGCACGGCCGTCCTGACCATGACACTCACCTCCGCAGCGTGCCCACTGACCGGAGTCATGGAGGACCAGATCCGCCAGGAGCTCCTCGAGGGGCAGGACCCGATGGTCCACGACTTCCGCATCGACTGGGAGTGGACGCCGGCGTGGACGCCAGCGGAGATCTCCCCCGAGGGCCGCGAACAGCTGCGCGCCATCGGCTTCACCATCTAAGCCTTGAAAGGGAACACCATGGGACACGTCGTGATCGCGACCTGGAAGACCAAGCCCGGAGAGCGGGACAAGGTCCTGCAAATCCTGGAGGAGATGACTCCGGGCAACAGGAGCGAGCCGAAGATGGTTCACTTCCAGGCCCAGGTCAGCACCACCGACCCCGACACCATCGTCCTGTACGAGCACTACACCGATGCCTCCGGCTACGCCGACCACCGGGCCACCGAGGCATTCCAGTCGCGGGTGCTCGGCGAGGCGATCCCGCTGCTGGCCGAACGGAACCTGGAGACGTTCACCACGATCGGCGATGGCGTCGGCACGTGACGGCGGCCTCCACTTTCGATGACCACCTGGCGTCGGTCGACCCCGAGGTTGCCGACGCCGTTGATCGCGAGCTCGGCCGGCAGCGTGACACGCTCGAACTTCATCGCCTCGGAGAACTTCGCGCCGGTCGCGGTGCTGGAGGCGCACGGCTCGGTTCTGACGAACAAGCACGCCGAGTGCTACCCGGGTCGCCGCTACTATGGCGGCTGCGAGTTCGTTGACGAGGTCGAGATGCTCGCGATCGAGCGAGCCAAGGCACTCTTCGGCGCCGAGCACGCCAACGTGCAGCCGCACGCCGGGTCCCAGGCGAGCGCTGCGGTACTCAGCGCCTTCGCCGACCCGGCGACACCGTCCTCGGACTCGACCTGGCCCACGGCGGACACCTCACCCACGGCATGCGCTTGAACTTCTCAGGCAAGCTGTACCAGGCGGTGGCATACCACGTGGACCCGGCGACCGGCGTCGTCGACATGGATGAGGTGCGGGCGCTGGCACGCAGCCACCGGCCGAAGGTTCTCATCGCCGGCTGGTCGGCTTACCCGCGGCAGCTGGACTTCGCCCAGTTCTGCGCCATCGCCGACGAGGTCGGTGCGGCGCTCTGGGGCGACATGGCTCACTTCGCTGGCCTGGTGGCCGGCGGGCTGCACCCCTCGCCGGTGCCGTTTGCCGACGTCGTCACCCACCACGACCCACAAGACGATGGGGGGACCGCGCTCCGCGCTCATCCTCAGCCGCGCCGAGCACGCCCGGCGCATCGATTCCAACGTGTTCCCGGGGAGGAGCGCTGGACGACGGTGGCCAGCAGCGCCGACCGCCTGTGGTCGACCGAGCCCGCCCACTTCTCGTGGCACATCGCGCGGCTCAGCCCGCTGGCCGGAGTGCCCAGGTGTAGTTGCCCGTCTGATAGGGGATGGGCAACCCGTATTCCGCGGCGATGGTGGGATCGTCGCCGGTGCCGACCTCGATGAGCAGCGAGTCCTTGACTGCCTCGGCGATGTCACCTTGGCCGGCGATGGTCTCGTCGTCGCGGAAGTAGATCTGGGTGGTCAGCGGCTGGTAGCCGTCCTTGGACAGCATGAAGTGGAAATGTGCCGGGCGCCAGGCATGCCGGCCGATCATCAGCAGGAACTCGCCGGTTGGACCGGAGTGCGGAATCTGGTAGGGCGCAGGGCGAACACTGGCGAATCGAACAACGCCGTTACTGTCGGTCGCCATGATTCCGCGGAGATTGCCCTGCGGCGCGGCGGGGTTGAACCCGGAATAGGTGCCGTCGTTGCCCGCATGCCACGCGTCCACAGTGGCTCCGGCGAGCGGCCTGCCGTCGAGATCGGTGATTCGGCCGGTGAACAGGAACGGTTCGCCAGGTTCGTCCGGCCGCATCGGCATCCGGTACGGCAGCAACAACTCCTGATGGTCGTCGAGATGGTAGGGCCCCTGCACGCTGCCCGCGGAGCCGGGCAGGTTGTCAAAGGTGGTGCGTTCGGCGGTGGCCTCGAAGAACACGTCGAGGAACAACGGCAGCTCACCCGATTCGGCCAGCCTATTCGCGAAGGTCCAAGCCGCCCGGTATTCGGCGTGGCTGACGTCGTTGGCGACCAAGCGCTCCTTGATCGTCTCGATGATGTCGACGGCCACCTTTGCAACGCGCTCGTTGAATTCTGTACCCATCTGACCGGCCCCTTCCGATGCGCGGATGTACAACGAGTCTCGCGTGCCTGGTCCATGCCGACAAATACCTTCTCAGGTGGATCTCGATGCTCTGTCGACATGGCGACGGCGTCCCGGATCCGCGATACCCATACAGCATGTCAGAGTTCCCGAACCGGTATTGGCGCGCATCACCGCTGCTGTGCGACGGTCACACGAACAGCACCGATGCCGGCAGGGGCCGCAAGCCGAGGAGGACGCCGTGACCGCTGTCCAGTTGAGCCAGCAGAGGTCAGAGCCGATGGGTGAGCCGCGGTCGCGTCGAATCGAACTGCGTCGCTGCTTCGGAAAGTTCACCACCGGAGTGACCATCGTGACCACCCGTCGTTCCGACGGCGACCCGCACGGCGTGACGGTCAACTCGTTCACGTCGGTGTCCATCGATCCACCGTTGATCCTGTTCTCGCTGGACCGGCGAGCACGTTCCTGCGAACACTTCGCCGACGGCGGATTCGTGGTCAACATACTCACCGAGGATCAACTCGGCCTCGCCCGTCATTTCGCCGGCCAGTCAGTGCCCGGTCTCACCGTCGCGTGGACCGAACTCGACGGCCAACCCGTGATCGCGGACTGCGCCGCCTACCTCACCTGCCGCCCGTGGGCGATCCACGAAGGCGGCGACCATCTCGTCTACATCGGACAGATCGAACGGGCCGAGAACTGCGGACTGCGCCCGCTGGTGTTCCACGCCGGCGAATTCCGTTCCCTCGGTGGGCGGCTGGGCGAACTCAGCTGGGACGACACCCTCGACTGGAGCAGCGGCTCAGGATGGAGCCTGCGGCCCAGGTGAAGACCTGGGCGCTCGACATCGAGCGCGGCACGGTCACCGATGAGCGGGTCTTGATCGACCACGGCTACGAGCGCCCCGGCCTGAACCTGGCCACGGTCGGCTCACCGAGCCGGTACTGCTATCTGCTGGACGAGCATGGTGACGGTTACATGGGCAAAGGCGTACTCAAATACGACCTGATCGACGAGCGAGAGGTCGCTTATCTGGACTACGGCGACATGTGCGGGGGCGAGGCGCCTTTCGTATCCAAGGCCGACCCGCGCAGCGAGGACGACGGCTATCTGCTCGATCCGCTGATGGCCGACGACCGGGCGGACCTCGTCGTCATCGACGCGGTGACCATGCGTGAGGTTGCTCGCCTGCATCTGCCGCAGCGGGTGTCTTTCGGCGTTCACGCCACCTGGCTGAGCCGCGAGGACCTCGCCGACGTCGACGGCTCCTGAGTCACCGACACGACTCCGCGCTCGAGCAACGCTGAGTACAGGTTTGGCCGGCCGCTTCGAGGTCGGATCATGGACTCAGTCCCATTTCGGAGGCGAACCGGTGGTGTACGACCGAACTAATTGTCGAAGTGCTTCGTCTTGATGGCAACGAGGAATGCCGCAAGATCGACGTGGAGGATGGGGCCGCCGGGGTTCTTGCTGTCCCGTAGGGCACCTAATGTACTTGCGAGTTCGACGCAGTCGGACGAGTCGTTGCTGTGACTGCTCTTTCGCCACTGTTGGGGGTAGTCATCCGCTGTTCTCCAGTTCGTTGAGGACGTTGGTGATGAAGCTGGTTGACTCGGCGGGAGTCATCGCCCGTCGGCGGATCACTGTTGTCGCGACTTTGTACGCAGTGATGTCGCCCGCGTCGTAGAGGAATGCACTCGACTTGTGGTGTTCCAGGTGAACGATGGGGTCGTCGTCGGCGAAGTGGTAGAGGATGAATGGCCCGGACAACCCCGGATGCCACTCGCCACGTGCCCGGACCACGTGCAGGCTCACCGTGGGCAGTTCGGCCACGGTGAGTAGATGCCGAAGCTGTTCGATGGCGACTTGATGGCCACCAGGTTGCTCATACAGCGCGTTCTCGCTGATCAATGCGGTGTACTCGACCGGGCCGAGATGGGCCGCCTCGTCGCGAATGTCGGTGAGAATTTTTCGGCGGCCGACGCGGACATCGACCAGTGCGTGGAGTTCCTTGGGCGACAGGGCCTCGTCGTGACGCAAAATCGCGTGGGCTGTGTCTCGTGTCTGGCACGGCCCCGGTACAAGCAACGGTGCCCATTGAACAATCTCGGTTGCTGTTCGCTCGCATTCGAGGACGCCAGCCAGGCCCTGTGAGGCACCGGCCAGCCCGCTGGCGAGCCAGCTGGGATCGTCGCTGCCCCGGACGAGTTGCAGTACTCGTTCGCGAGCCTCGCCCGTGACCCCGGCCGCCTGCATGTAGGCAACGACCTGTTCCACGTCAGGAACCAGGCGAGTATTTTCCCACTTGGACACCGTGGCGTGCGACATGCCCAGTACCCGAGCGAATTCTCGCACCGATTTGCCGGTGGCTTCCCGTGCCTTGCGCAGCGCGCCCGCCAGCGTTCGTGCCCGTGGTGCACCAGCGGTAACCGTCACGAACCACCCCTTAGCTGTCCGGTTCGGTGGCTGCCATGTTCCCCCGAACGGGCCACTGGTACCGGGTTGCATTTCCGTCATGACCAGCACACACCACATCGCACGGGCGATAGACCCCGCCAGCAGAGTCCTCTACGTCGACAGCGACGGGCAGTCGGGGACACGTGGGTGGCGTCTGGGTTGGTTTTCGTCGAGCCGGACGGCCATCCGCTGCATCCGGCGGATGTGACCGATCACTTCCAGTTCCTGGTTCGGCAGGCAGGACTGCCCCCGATCCGGCTTCATGATCTACGTCACGGTGCCGCGACGTTGGCGTTGGCAGCCGGGGTGGACATGAAGGTGGTCCAGCACATGCTGCGGCACAAGTCGGAGTCGACGACGAGCAAGTTCTATACCAGTGTGCTGCCGGAAGTGGCCCGTGCGGCGGCGGAGAAGACCGCGATGATCATCCCTCGGGCGTCGGTCCGTCGTCTCGGGCGCGTCTCGGGCGCGGATGAGACCACAATGGACAGTCACAACGATCAGGCAAAGTCAACAGAGACAGCAAAACAGCAGGTCAACAATGAAGTCAACCTGCTGTCTGAGGGTGCGCCGTCAGGGACTTGAACCCCGAACCCGCTGGTTAAGAGCCAGCTGCTCTGCCAATTGAGCTAACGGCGCCTTGCTGGTTCGGTCTCCCGCGCCAACGGAAGAAAGATTAACACAGGGCTACCGCAGGCTCCCAATCGGGGGTGGGTAACCGTTCGACGGTGCGGATCCGGCCGCGAACAGCGGAGAGAAACGACTGGTGCGGACACAACAGGGCCCCGACGAATGATCGTCGGGGCCCGGCTACTTGGGGTGAGTGACGGGGTTCGAACCCGCGACACCTAGGATCACAACCTAGTGCTCTACCGACTGAGCTACACCCACCAAGCACGCGCCAAGGGAGCCTCTCCCGAAGCGGTGGCCATATCGTAGCGTGTGCGGATCGGCGATCCAAAACGGGGGAGTGCGATCACCGCGAAGATCACTGTTGGGGCGGATTGCCAAGGAGTTCGGCGGCTACCGCGCGGGCGGCGGGAGTGGTGGGACCGGGGGGTGGCACGAATGCGGTGCGCCGGTAGTACTCCAGCTCCAGGATGGATTCCTTGATGTCGGCGAGCGCCCGGTGTGCGAGGCCCTTGCCGGGCTGCGCGTAGTAGATCCTCGGGTACCAGCGCCGGCACAGTTCCTTGATCGAGGATACGTCGACCATCCGGTAGTGCAGGTAGCCGTCCAGCGCCGGCATGTCCCTGGCGATGAAGCCGCGGTCGGTGGCGATGGAGTTGCCGGCCAGCGGGACGGTGCCGGGTTCGGGGACCTGGCTGCGGATGTAGTCGAGCACCTGCTGCTCCGCCTCGGCAAGGGTCACCGTCGAGCGGCGGACCTCCTCGGTGAGGCCGGACTTGGCGTGCATCTGCCGGACCACGTCGGGCATCCCGTCCAGCGCCGCGTCGTCGGCGTGGATGACCACGTCGACGCCGTCGCCGAGGACGTTGAGGTTCGCGTCCGTCACCAACGCCGCGATCTCGATCAAGGCGTCCTTGCCCAGATCCAGTCCGGTCATCTCACAGTCGATCCACACCAGGTGTTCTGCCACCGTGGCAGCGTAGCCCGACTCATCACTCGACGTGCGCGACCATGGACCCATCGACCGGTCGGGTCGGACCCATCGACCGGTCGGGTTGCGGTCAGTCCCGTTCGAGGAACGGGGTCAGGATGCCGGGCGTCGCCTCGTCGGCGAAGGCCAGTCCCTCGGATTTCGCCAGGTCGAGGACGTGGAACACGCCAGGACCGGCGGCCGTTGTCGCGGCGAGGGTGATCAGGCCGGTGCGCCGCTGGAAGAACGACTCGTGCACCCGCCAGCCGATGATGCCGGAACGCTGGAGCGCCACCGTCTTGCGATCCAGCGAGCCGAACCGGGTGACCAGGTAGCGGCCGGTCAGGGTATGGCCGAGGTTGCGGAAGCGGTCGTAACCGAGCGCGACCGCGATCGGCAACGTGATCAGCGCGACCTGCCAGGGCCACTGCGGCAGCCAGCCGGCCGGCAGGGTGGCCAGCCACAGGCCGAGGATCAGCACGCAGGCCGGGAAGAGGGTGCGCAGCAGGCGACGGCGCAGCGCCACCCTGGGATGCGGTTCCAGGCTCGCCGTGGTCGGCGACGCCGGCTCGCGCACGGCGATGCCGGCGACCCGGTTGGCCTCGGCGAGCGGGCCCGGCGGCATCAGCACGTGGGCCTGGTTGCGGGCCTGTAGTCCGGTGGCCACGGCCAGACAGCGGGCGCCACCCGCCAGGCGCAGCAGCAGCGGCTGGCTGACCTCGACGCCACGCAGCCGGGCCTCCTCGATGGTGACCGCGGACTTGGTCAGCAGGCCGCGCCGAACATGCAGGGTGGCGTCCGGTTCCCTGGTCAGCCGGTAGCCGGCGAACTGCACGATGTAGACGATGACCGAACCGCCGAGTACCACGATCAGGCCGCCGACGACGCCGATCGCGATGACCAGCCCGGTCGGGGTGCTCTCGATCCAGTGCAGCCCGCTGCGCACCGACCCGATGTTGGCGACGTTGATGCCCAGTTCGTTGATGGTGCGCCAGATGATGCCGGCCAGTGCGGCGATCGCGGCGAGACCGGAGAGGGTCAGCGGCGCGTAGCGCAGCCATTTGCGTTGCAGGGAGGCGATTTCCTCGCTCGGCCGCTCCGGGGCCGCCGGTTCGTCGGTCGAGGGGCTGAGCCGGTCGTTGGCGCGGTTGGCGCCGCAGCTGCGGTCCAGCAGCGCGCGGCGGACCTGCTCGGCGTCGGTACTGGTCACCGCGTCCAGCACGAGGCCCTTGTGCTTCTTCTGCTCGTGCTGTCCGGTGCCGATCCGCACCGCGGTGACCCCGAAGAGGCGGTGGCCGAGCTTGGCGGTCGACTCGACGGTGCGCACCCGCTCCCGCCGGGTGGCCTGCTTCTGCCGGAACAGCAGGCCGGTGTGCATCTCGACCTGTTCCTCGGTGACCCGGTACTTGGTGGTCGCCCAGTGCAGCACCCCGCGCAGGACCAGCAGCAGGATGACGCCGGCACCCCACAGCAGACGATCCGGGCTCTCGTGGCCGAGCGCGAACAGGGCCACGACCAGCGGCACGATCAGCCCGAGGACCTCGTTGAACGGGCGGACCAGGATGGTTTTCGGGGTCAGCCGGTGCCATTCGGAGATCGGCAGCACAGCCGCGGGCATCGGGGCAAGATCGGCCATATCGGTGATAACGGACTCATTGCGCGGGGTGGTCATGACGCCGCCTCGGCGGGAGTGCGTGGCCCGGCGGTCCACGAGGCCGCTTCGGTCGGGGTGCGTGGCTCGGCGGTCCACGAGGCCGCTTCGGTCGGGGTGCGTGGCTCGGCGGTCCACGAGGCCGCTTCGGTCGGGGTGCGTGGCTCGGCGGTCCACGATGCCGCCTCGGTCGGAGTGCGTGGCTCGGCGGTCCATGACGCCGCCTCGGCGGGGGTACGTGCCTCGGCGGTCATGTCGCATCGCCCTGGGTGGCCTGGGTGGTCGCGGTCAGTTCCTCGACGAGTTGGGCGGCCGCCTCGTTGCCGAGGCCGTTGATCTCGATCGGGCCGGCCGCCGACGCGGTGGTGATGGTCACCGTGGCCAGGCCGAGAAGCTGTTCGAGCGGGCCGCGTTTGGTGTCCACGGTCTGGATTCGCGAGGCGGGGGCGACCCGCCACTCCCGGCTGAGCCAGCCGGTCCTGGTGTAGACGGCCTCGGCCGTCGACTCCCAGCGGTGCACCCGGTAACGCCACTGCGGCATGACCACCACGTGCAGCACGCCGAGCACGATCGTGACGGTCAGGGTGTAGGTGAGCCAGCCGGGAGCGGGGGAGTTGAGCACGATTCCGAGGACCTGACCGACGATCAGCGCCAGCCAGAACCCGGCCGGCCGCAGGGTCCACCACAGCATGGCGCGCGGATGCACCCGGTGTCGGGGCGCGCGCAGCCGCAGTTGACCAGCGGGTGCCGAGGTCGGTGGGCCGGCGGGTGGCGCCGGGTCGATGGTGGGTCCGTTGTGCATGCGGCGATCCTGTCAGCAGCGGTGCGGTCGACGGAGTGCCAGTCGTCCTTGGTTGATGCTGACAGATGTCATGCCCCTGAGCCCGAAAAAGTCGTGATCGGGCAAAGACCGGCAAAGACCGTGGTCGCGAGTATTGCTCACTGAGCGGACATGACCCGCGACAGCCCGCTGCCGGCGCAGTGGGAGCGGGAGTCGGGTCGGGCGTGCTCCGCCGTCCGTTGTCGGTGCGTCCGAGCCGGGTCGTACCGAGGGTGGCGAGGCGAAGCGTTGTCGTCAGTCGTGCGGCCGTCGCGGCGGCCGGGGGTCGCTCAGGGCTCTGCCTTGACCGAGGCGTCCACCGCGGCGTCCCGCAGGATCGCCCGCAGCCTGCCGACTTCCAGCGGCGCGAGGACCGCGGTCTCGCCGGGCGGTGCGACCAGCACGATGTGCCCGCCGCTGGCGAACACGGTCAGTTCCCGTCGCCGGCCCGCCACGTCGCGGCAGCCGATCGACCATTCCTTCCGTGGCGCCATCATTTCCCCCAACCCACAGAGGTTGCGCTGTCATTGCTGGGTGCTAACACGTGACGTCTCCTACGGTTCGCTCGGTGGTCCAGGGACGGCCGCGACACCACATCATGACGCGGGTTCGGGTAACGGGGTTCCCCCAGTGGAGCAATCGTTTCTCGTACCACTAGCGTCACACAAGGTCTGATCACTAGCGTCACACAAGATCCGATCTCCGCGAATGCGAGGATGTAGCATGACCGATCCGCGACATATTGTCATTGCCGGTTCCGGCCTTGCCGGTGCCTCCGCCGCCGCGGCGGTTCGGGAGCGGGGCTTCGCCGGCACCGTGACGCTGTTCGGCCAGGATCGCTATCGGCCCTACGAATTGCCCGCGTTGTCCAAGGGCGTCCTACTCGGTGACACCGATCATCCGGATTGGGTGCACGACGAGGGCTCCTACCGCGAGCACGACATCGAACTGCGCACCTCCAGCCGGATCACCCAGCTGCGCGCCGACGAGCAGATCGTGGTCGACTCCGACGGCAGCACACACCACTACGACCGCCTCCTGCTGGCCACCGGCTCCAAGCCGAGGCACTTGCCGGTTCCCGGCGGCGACCGGCCTGCCCTGCTGACCCTGCGCACCCTTGACGACGCCAACGCGCTGCGTACCCGCCTCGTCGCCGGTGCGCGGGTGGTGATCGTCGGCGCGGGCTGGATCGGCTGCGAGGTCGCCGCTGCCGCGCGTCACCATGATGCGCAGGTGACCGTGGTCGAGCCGCTCGCGCTGCCACTGCACCGGGTGCTGGGCACCACCATCGGCGAGGTCTTCCGCGACCTGCACGCCGAGCACGGTGTCGACTGGCGGCTCGGGGTCGGCGTCTCCGGTTTCCAGGCCCAGGACGGCGGCACCGAGCTGGTGCGGTTGGCCGACGGCACCGAACTCCTCGCCGACGTCGTCGTGGTCGCGGTCGGCGCGGCGCCCGATGTCACGTTGGCCAAGGAGGCCGGGCTGACCATCGCGCAGGACGGCGGTGTCGCGGTGGACGCCGCGTTGCGCACCTCGGTTCCGCAGATCTACGCGGCCGGCGACATCGCCTCGCACGCCCACCCGCGCTACGGCCACCCGGTCCGGGTGGAGCACTGGTCCAACGCCAAGGACCAGGGCACGCACGTCGCGGGTGCCCTGCTCGGCGACGAGCAGCCCTACACCGCCAGCCCGTACTTCTTCTCCGACCAGTACGACCTCGGCCTGGAATACCGTGGCCTCGCCGATCCCGAACACGACGAACTGGTGGTTCGCGGCGATCTGGCCACCAGGGAGTTCATCGCGTTCTGGCTCGCCGACGGCCGGGTGCGGGCCGCGCTGAACGTCAACTCCTGGGACGACGGTGACGCGCTCGGCGCACTGGTGGACAACGCGGTCGAGGCCTCCGCCGAGCAGCTACGCGAGGCCGACCTGAGCACCCTCGGGTAAGGAACTCTTCCCACCAGGAAGCTCCGGTATCGCGGCATTCGGCGGCCACAAGTGCGGCCATGAGTAGGCCATGAGTAGAGCGATGAGTAAGGCTTCCTGACGACCATAAGTAAGGCTCCCTGACCAGAGACGTTTTGGTGCGGAACGCACGGCACGGCGCGGACAATCACGCGTCGCGCCGTGTCGTGTCAGCGCTCTCCATTCGGCCGCGACCAGATCGAGGACGATTCGGCCGTTTGGCGGAAGTCGCGGATTCGGCTGCTCGCTCTTGTCCGATTCAGTGTCCAATTGGGCACAAGTACCGGGGAAATATCCATTCGGGCGCTGGTTTTCCGACAAACCAGCGCTAATCTGCCGATGTGTCCTGTATCACCAGGCAATCGATATTGCTGCCTTCCGGCCCGCCGGCCTGTCCCCGGCCTGCCGGATTCGACGACTTATGACCGGGAGCTGAGCAACGCCGAGAAGCTGTTCGTCTGGGGAGAAGTACGCACCTCGCGGGCAACGACTGACCAGGGGCTGGGCAGCGGGCGCCGAACGCAAGGTGGGGGAGGACAGATGTTCGATGACCCAAGCGCTCGAGCCCAACGGGGTGGCCGAGCCGCCGTCCGCGATCCCTCGGCAGCTTGCCGCACTCCTGAGACCTGAGCTGGACAGTCTGGCCGAGGAGATCATCGCGGAGATCAGACGCACCATCCCGGAGTACGCGCGGCCGATCGACGGCCCGTACGGACAGGCCCAGCGAGTCGGCGTCGGCATGGCGATCACCGCTTTCGTCGACCAGTTGGCCGATCCGAGCAGGCCACGTGAACACCGTGACGACGTCTGCCGCAAACTCGGCCAGAACGAGGAACGCGAGGGGCGCAGCCTCGACACCCTGCAGGCCGCGTATCGAGTCGGCGGCCGGATCGCCTGGCAGCGGATCATGAAGGTGGGCCGGCGCAGCAACCTGTCATCGACCACCATGTCGCAGCTCGCCGACACGCTGTTCGGCTATCTCGACGACCTTGCCTCGCTGTCGCTGGCCGGCTATACCGAGGAGCGGACTCGCTCGGCGGAGGCCGTCGAGGAGTGGCGGCGCCGTCTGCTGCATCTGATCCTGGAATGCGCCGGGGTGCCCGACAGCGCTTTCGACGAGCTGGCCGGCCTTGCTCGCTGGCCACTGCCGGCCGAGGTGACCCTGGTCGCGGTGACCGCCGGTGCGACGGTGCTGCGGCCGCTGCTGGACGAGGACATCCTGTTGGACCTGCGTGGCGCGGAACCGTATCTGCTGGTACCCGGCCAGGTGACCGCTGCTCGGCAGCGCGGCCTGCAGACCGCGCTGCCCGGTGAACAGCTGACGATCGGTGTCACCGTGCCGCTGCGGCAGGCCCTCGACTCGCTGCGCTGGGCCCGGCAGGCACTCAACCTCGCGGTGTTCGGCGTGTTCGGCGCTGGCAAGATCGTCCGCTGCGAGGATCACCTGCCGACCGTCTGGCTGCTGTCGGACACCGCGCTGATCGACCAGGTCGGCAAGCGCCAGTTGGCCGCGCTGGCCGGACTGACCAGCAAACAGCGCGCTCGACTCCTGGAGACCCTCGCCGCCTGGCTGCGCACCAGGGGCAGCGCGGCGGAAATCGCCGAGCAGCTCAGCGTGCACCCGCAGACCGTGCGCTATCGCATGCGGCAGTTGGAGAAGGCCTTCGGCGCCCGCCTCGACGATCCGGACGAGCGGTTCGCGCTGGAGTTGGTGCTGCGTGCCTCAAGACTGCGGGAACTCGCGCAGCGGCGGGAGGAAGCCGGCGCCGTCGTGGAGATCACCGCGCATCCGGCGGCATCCTGACCGGGCGCGGACTCCTGAGTCCCGAACAGACGGACTGCTGATTGCCTGAACGGACGAGTGAAAGTGCGGCTGGCGGTCACCACTGTGTCAACTGTGGTGACAGCCAGCCGCGTTGTTCGGTGCGCCCGTTCAGTGAGTGTGACGACGTCGCTGGGTCGGCTTCGCGGTGTGTCGACTTCGCTATGACGAGGGCGGCACGCTGATCGTCGGCTTGCCGAGAGTCAGTGCGATGGTGTTGCCGGGGCCCGGAATCACGATATTGATCAGCGGCGTTGCCAGGCCGCAGTTGCTGAAGTCGGGAATCGTGTAGGTGCCGGCGATGTTGCCGCCGGTCAATACGTTGAATCCGGTTTCGGAGGCCAGGTTGATGGTGGCCGGGCTCGTCTCGCAGGAATCGCCGACCGGGACGTCGATTCCGGCGATCTTGACGTCGGCGAGTTTGATGGTGATCTGCGAGGTGCTCTGAATTCCGCCGTTGACGTCCGAGCCGGTGGTCGGACCGTCCTGGATGAACTCGGTGGTCGCGGTGACCGGCACGATACCGAACTCGGTGAACGAGCCGGTCGCGGCCGGCAGGCTCAGGTCCGCGGTGAACGCCTCCGTTGTCACGTCCAGCGTCGCGGCCAGGGTGCCGGGGCCGAGCGTCATGGTCGAGTTGGTCGAGGCGATCGAGGTGGTGCCGTTGACCGGATAGGTGGCCAGGATCGACGCGTCCTGGCTCGCGTTGGCCGAGGGCACGCCGACCAGCAGGCCGGCGACGGCCGCTGTACCGGCGGCTGCGGCGACAATGGTTCTGCGCAGGCGGATCGACGGAATTGCCAGTCGAATCATGCTGAATCTCCTGTGTGTGGAATGACAAGGATTCGAGGCCCGGAAAATTACTCGTCAGTAGTTTACTGCCGGTCGCATTCTTGAACAAGAAGTTTGTTTGCCGAAAAATGGGCGGGTCGGCTTATTGTTGATAAGGTCGTTTTTGGTGCTCGGCAACGTATCGCGGGTCGGCGGAGTTATTCGCCGACTCGAAAAATTGTTGTTCGATGACAATTCAGTTGGCTCGTTTCCGCTTTTCATGCACGCTCCTCGAACAGTCAGGGGTCGAGGCCGAGCAGTCCGCGCAAAGTGGTTGGCGTCGTCGCCGCGCTGCTCCCCTCGTCGGTGGTCAGCGAGTCGATGACGCCGAGGCCCTGGGGTGCGGCGGCCGGTGGCACCCCACCGCCGTTCGGCGCGTTCGCCGAACCACGCACGTCGATACCGGAACCCGGCGCCGAGGCGCACGAGGCGTTGACGTTCAGCCCTGCGCCGGGCGAGGTGTCCAAGCCGTTGCGGTAGACGGTGCTGCCGTAGCCCTGGGTGCACGACGGCGGGTTGTAGAAGGTCGGGATGATGCCGAAGTTCGCGCCGTTGGCGGTGATCACCGTCGAACCGGCCGCGATCGCCGCCGGAGAGGTGTAGAGGAACTCGGTGATCCCGTTCTCCCTGGTCACCGCGACATCGGCGGTGGTGAGCAGGTTGGCCAGCAGCGCGCCGAGACTTGGCGTCGTGTCCTGGAGCAGTCCGGACAGTTGGGTCGCGGCTTCCGGCGCCGTGCCGATCAGCTTGCGGATGTCCGGGTCGGAGGAGTCCAGCTGCCGGGCGAGCAGTTCGGCGTTGCGGCCGAAGTCCTGTAGCGCGTCGCCCTCCTCGGCCTGGGTCTGCAGCACGGTCTGGCCGTCGTTGATCAGCGTGGTGGTCTGCGGGAGGTCGTTGGTGGCCGCCTTGGTCAGGCTGCCGCTGGTGTCCAGCAGGGTCTGTAGGTTCGGGCCCTGGCCCTGGGTTGCCTTGTCCAATTCGTCGACGACGGTCTGCAGTGACTGGGTCGGCACCGAGGAGGCAAGGCCGTCGATGCTGCTGAGCAGGTCCTGTACGGGCAGCGGAGTCTGGGTGTCCCGCTCCGGAATGGTGTAGTTCGCGGTCAGGTAGGGCGCGTGCCCGTCCTTGGGTCGCAGGTCGATGTACTGCTCGCCGACCGCGGACCGATCGGCGACGACGGCCTGCACCGACTCGGGGATCGGCGGCGCCGAGTCGTTGATGTCGAGGTCGATCTCGACCCCGGTCGGGGTCAGGTTGATCTCGCCGATCCTGCCGACGGTGACCCCGCGATAGGTGACGTCCCCGTTGGGGAAGGCGCCGCCGGTCTGGCTGAGGTCGACATGCACGACGTAGTAGCCGGGCAGGCCGATGTAGCGGCCGAGATCGGCATAGCGGAGTCCGATGTAGACGATGACGGTGATGCCGATGACGATGAAGGCGATGATCTTCACCCTGGTTGCCGTGCTGAGCATCAGCTGCCACCTCCTGACTGCTGGGTGCTCGACGGATCGGGCGGCGGGTTGGTCGAGGCGGTGCTGGAGGGACTTCCGCCACCGGTCCCGGACGGCGGTATGGAACTCCCTGGCGGCGGTGCCGACGAGGTCGGCGACGTTGGTGAGGTCGTCGGCGGGTTCGAGCTGGTCGAACCGGGATCGGTGGTGGGCACCATGGACATCGAGCCGCTCACCGAGGGCAGTGGCAGCGGTGGTGCGCCGTTGGTGGTGGTCGGATTCGGTACCGCCGGTGTGCCGGCGCCCGCACTCGTGCCCGCGATCGGCGGGTACTCCGGCATCATCGCGTCGACGGTGGACCGCGAGACGATCGAGACGTACAGGTTGAGGTAGTCGCCCTTGGTGCCGGCGAGCACCGCGTCGGTGAACGGGTAGGTGATGAGCACCTGGAGCGCCTGCGGCAGCGCGCTACCCGCGTTGGCGAGCTGCCGCAGGGTCGGCGCAAGCGCTTGCAGGTCGGCGACCATGTCGTCCTTGCTCTTGCGGATCGTGTCGACCGCGACCCCGGACAGGGTGTTCAGCGAGTTGAGCATGGTGACCAGCTGATCGCGCTGCTGATCGAGAATCCGCAACCCCGGCGTGAGATTGTCCAGCACGTTGCCGATCTGCTGGTCGCGGTTGGCCAGCGAGGCGGAGAGCTGGTTGATGCCGTCCAGGGCCTGGGTGATGTCCTGCCGGTGGTCGTTGAGGTTGCTCACCAGCGTGTCGATGCTGCCCAGCATCGCCCTGATCTGCGGCTCGTTGCCGCTGAGCGCGTCGTTGAGCTGCTTGTCGATGGTCTGCAGCTGGCCGATGCCGCCGCCGTTGAGCAGCATCGACAACGCGCCGAAGACCTCCTCCACCTCCGGGTTGCGGTTGGTGCGGCTCAACGGGATCGTCGCGTCGTTTGCCAGCGTCCCCTCGGCGGTGGCGCCGGTCGGCGGGGCCAGTTCGATGTATTTCTCGCCGAGCAGGCTGGTCTGTTCCAGATAGGCGGTGGCATTCGCCGGCAGGTGCACATCCCCGTTGATGAGCATGGTGACGTTCGCCGTCCAGCCGTCGGCAGGCAGCGTGATCGACGCGACCCGGCCGACCGCGACGTCGTTGACCTTCACCGCGGCCTGCGGCACCAGATCGAGCACATCGGTGAACTGCGCCGTCACCTGGTACGGATGGCTGCCGAGGTCGGCACCGCCGGGCAGCGGGAGGTCGTAGATCCCACCGAAATCGGTACTGGAACCGCTGCTCGACGCGCAACCGGCGACAAGAGCGGTCACCACCCCGAGCGCGGCGATCGTCGCCGCGAGCCGGACCGTGGGCATCACTGACCGCCTCCCTTGGCCGTGCCGTACACCGTGCCGCTGGTGGGCAGCGGCAGTTCGGGCAGCGCTCGCTGCTGGGTCGGGCCGACCGGCATGAGGCCGTTGCCGCCACCGGCCGCACAGGCCGCGTCCAGGCTCGACGAGCCGACGTCGAGATAGGAACAGGTCGGGGTACTGGCCAGCAGCGCGGACGGTTTGCCTGTCGGGCCGGACTGTGGGGCGAGTTCGAGCAGGTCGCCGCGACCGTCCAGGGTGTGGTTGGTCGGGTCGTAGGCACCGAGCAGGTTGTCCACCGCCAGCGGCGCGTCATCCAGCGCCTCGGCCAGCGAGGCCCGCTGGTCGACAAGGACCTGGCTGATCGAGGCCAGTTTGTCCACATTGGACTTGATCTCGCCGCGGTTGTTGCTGATGAAGCTCTGGACCTGGCCGAGCGCGTCGGCGAGTTCGTTCAGCGCGAGGCCGAGGTTCTGCCGGTCGTCGGCGAGGAACCCGGACACCGAGGCCAGCTGCTGGGTGACGCTCTGCACCTGGCTGTTGTTGTTCTTCAGCATCGTGGTGAACTGCTGGAGACTGTTGATCGTCTGGAACAGGTTGTCCTGGGAACCCGACAGTGTCCTGGTCGCCGCGCCGAGCTGCTGGATCATGTTGCCCAGCGCGGCCCCGTTGCCGTCGAGGTTGGCCGCGCCGGTGTTGAGCAGGTCCGACAGCGCGCCGTTGGCGTTGGCGCCGTTGGGGCCGAGCGCGGTGGACAGCTCGTTGAGCGTCGAGTAGAGCTGGTCGAGTTCGACCGGGGTCTCGGTGCGGCTGACCGGGATCACCGTGCCGTCCTTGACCTGCGGCCCACCGGTGTAGGCCGGGGCGAGCTGGATGTAGCGGTCGCTGACCACACTCGGCGAGACGACCACCGCCTCCGGGTTGGCCGGTACCGCGATGCCGTCGTCCAGGGTCATCACGACCTTGACCTGGGTGCCCTCCGGCTGCACCGAGTCGATCGTGCCGACCGTGACCCCGAGGATGCGCAGATCGGAGCCCGCGTACACGCCGATCGTCTCGTCGAAGTACGCGGTGATCTGCTTGGCGCCCACATCCCGGAAGACCCAGGCCAGGGCGCCCGCCGCGACCAGCACGAGCACGAAGCCGGCCGCCGCGAACCGGAAGAGCCGACGGTTGCGCCTGGTGGTGAACATCAACTTCCTCCACCGGGTTTGGGCGGGATGCAGCCGCTGTCGGGCTCGCTGCCCGCCGGCAGGTAGTTCTTCGGGATCAGCCCGCAGAGGTAGGTGTCCATCCAGTGCCCGCTGCCCAGGGTGTTGCCGACCAGCCGGTAGTAGGGCCCGGCCAGTTGCAATGCCTTGTTCAGGTTGTCCTGGTTGTTCCGCAGCACGGTGGTGACCTGGTCCAGTTCGCTCAGTGCCGGTCCGAGCGTCTTGTCGTTGTCGGTGACCAGACCGGACAGTTGGGTCGCCAGCTGCTGGGTCCCGGTCAGCAGCGCCGAGATCGCGTCGCGGCGCTGCTGCAACTCGGTGAGCAGCTGCCCGCCGTCGTTGAGCAGTTCGGTGAACTGAGTGTCCTCATTGGCCAGATCCCCGGTGATCTGCTTGGTGTTGGCCAGTAGCTGCGCGAGCTGGTTGTCCCGCGATGAGATGGTCTCCGACAGCGCGGAAAGGCCCTGCAACGTGCTGTGCACATCAGGTCCGGTGTTGCTGAAGGTGTTGGAGATCGCCTCGAAACTCTGCGCGAGCTGGCTGGTGTTGATCTGCCCGACCGTGTCGGCCAGCCCGTTGAACGCATCCGTCACGTCATACGGTGAGACGGTGCGGCCCAGCGGGATCGTCGCGTCCGGGTTCTGCGCCGCGCCGCCGAGCGGGTCGACCGCGAGGTACTTCTCGCCCAGCAGCGTCTTGATCTTGATGGCCACCGTGCTGGCATTGCCGACCCAGGTGTCCTTCACCTTGAACGACACCTTCACCTTCGCGCCGTCCAGGCTCACCCCGGTCACCTTGCCGACCTTCACCCCGGCCACCCGCACCTCGTTGCCGGACACCAGTCCGGCCGCCTCGGAGAAGTCCGCGGTGTAGGTGGTCCCGCCGCCGATGATCGGCAGGTCGTCGGAGTAGTAGGTGAGCAGGCCGATGACCACCAGCACCACGATGCCGATGACACCGATGGCGATCGGGTTGCGCTCCCTTATCGACTTCATGATTGGCACCTCGTGGCGGTCACCGGCACGCCGACCGTCATGGGCGGGCCGGTCACCGGCCCGGTCGGGGACTCGGTCACGGTGCTCACCCCGCTCGTCGTCGCCGAGCAGAGGTAGAAGTTCAGCCAGGACCCGTAGGAGGCGAGCCCGCCGATCGTGGTCATCTTCGCCGGCAGGTTCCGCAGGAACGTGTTCACGAGGCCGGAGTTGTCGGCGAGGTTCGTAGACACCGCGCCGAGTGCGCTGATGTCCTGTTTCAGCGGCGCCCGCCCCTCCTGCAGCAGGTTCGCCGTGCTGTTGCTCAGGTCGTCGAGCGCGCTGATCGCGTTGCCGATCGGCTGTCGGTCCTGCGCGAGCCCGGAAACCAGCTGTTGCAGCGTGCTCACCATGTCGGTGAACTCGTCGCCGCGCGAGTTGACCGTGTTCAGCACCGAGTTGAGGTTGTCGATGACCTGCCCGATGACCTGGTCCTTGCCGGCCAGCGTCGTGGTCAGCGACGCCGTGTTGGCCAGCAGGCTGTCCATGGTGCCACCCTCGCCCTGCAACACCTGGATGATCTCGTTGGACAGCTGGTTGACATCGGTCGGCGAGAGTGCCTGGAACAGCGGTTTGAAACCGTTGAACAGGTCGGTGAGGTCAAGAGCCGGGGTGGTGCGGCTGAGCGGGATCATCCCGCCCGGCGGCAGGATCGCGTTGAGCGGCCCCGCACCCTGGTCCAGTGCGATGTAGCGCTGGCCGACCAGGTTGCGGTACTTGATCGTCGCGGTCACCGACGCCGGCAGTTGCCGGCCGGCCTCTACCGAGAACCGCACCTGCGCGATCCGGCGGTCGACGACGCCGATCTGCTCGACCTGCCCGACCCGCACCCCGGCGATCCGCACGTCGTCGCCGACGTTCAACGCGGTCACATCGGTGAACTGGGCGTTGTAGTCGTTGGTGTCGCCGACCCCGGTATTGGCGATGGTGATGCCCAGTACGGTGGTGGCCAGCACGGTGACCACCGCGAAGATGATCCCCTTGAGCAGCGGCCCCGTGATGGATTTCCGCTTCACTTCAACGTCACCTCCGTTCCCCGGTAGAGCGGACCGACCAGCACGCTGCTCCAGTCCGGCAGCTGTTGCGGAGGCACGTTCAGCTGTGGCGAGAGCAGCTCGTTGATGAACTCGTTCTCGGCAGGCGTATTGGTCAACCCGACACCACCCCGGTCGCCGACGGCGGTGTCCGTCGCGTTCGCCGTGCTGGTCGTGGGTTGTGCCGAGCCGGCCACCTGCGGTGTCGAGGCGACTTCGCTGCCCCCGCCGTCGTCGAGGCCGATGCCCTGGAACGGGGTCGAGTAGCAGCTCGGGTTGCCCGCGTCGCCGAACACCGGCGTGTTGGCGGGCGCGGTGTACTTGCCGTCTCCCAGCGTCGGCACGCTCTCCAGGTTCACGTGCAGGCCGGGTTCGCTGGTGCCCTTGCCGAGCACCTTGTCCATCTCCGGCTCGAACGCGGTCAGCTGTTGCAGGACGCAGGGAAACTCCGGCGAGTACTTGGCCAAGGTCTGCAAGGTTGTCCTGCTGTCGGTGGACAACCGGATGATGTCCTCGGAGTTCGCGTTGAGGAAGGAATCCAGGTCCTGCGCGGTTCCGGTCACCGTCTGATACAGCGTCTTCAGCGAGTTCTGCTCGTCCACAACGGTCTGACTGGTCTTGGTGAAGTCCGACATGGCCTGCACGATGTCCGGGAAGGACTGGCTGTAGCTGTTGGTGACGGCAACCAGTTGGCTGATGTCCGAATCGATCGCCGGCAGCTGCGGATTCATCTGCTGGAGGTAGGAGTTGATCTCCACGAGGGTCTGCCCGAGTTCGGTACCGCGCCCCTGCAACGCCTGGGAGATCGCGGTCAGTGTGACCGAGAGCTTCTGCGGCTGGACGGCCTGCAGCATCGGCATCAGGTCCTTGAGCACCTTCTCCAGTTCGATCGCGCTGCTGGAGTGATCCTGATCGATCGTGCTGCCCTGGCCCAGCCGCTGGGGGTCCGGATACTTCGGCAGGATCAGGTCCACGTAGCGCTCGCCGAACAGCGTGGTCGGCAGCAGCTCGGCGGACACGTTGTCCGGTATCAGCGGCACCATGTTCGGCTGGATCGCCAACTGCAGCCGCGCGATCCGGCCGTTGGTCGAGATCTGCCGTACCTCGCCGACGTCGACCCCGCGCACCTTCACCTCGGCGTGTAGGTGCAGTTCGTTGCCGGTGGTGTCGGTGTTGAGGTTGACCAGCACGACCGGGGTGAAATCCTTGTTGTACAAGGCGATCGACAGCCAGATCAGCACCGCGAACACGACGACGAACACCACCCCGGCCAGTCGGCGCCGGGTCTTGTACCAGCCGGTCGAGGTGTTCATCCGGCGACCTTGACCGTCGTGGTCGCGCCCCAGATCGCGAGGCTGAGGAAGAAGTCGGTGATGCTGATCGTCACGATCGCGGTACGCACCGCGCGGCCGACGGCGACCCCGACCCCGGCCGGTCCGCCGCTGGCGCGGTAGCCGTAGTAGCAGTGCGCGAGAATGACCATCACGCTGAAGATCAGCACCTTCGCGAACGACCACAGCACGTCGACCGGTGGCAGGAACAGATTGAAATAGTGGTCGTAGGTGCCGGCCGACTGTCCGTTGAACAGCACGGTGATCTCGCGGGAGGCCAGATAGGAGGTGACCAGACCGAGCCCGTACAACGGGATGATGGCCACCACGCCCGCGATGATCCTGGTGGTGACCAGGTAGGGCAGGCTGGGGATGCCCATCACTTCCAGCGCGTCGACCTCTTCGGAGATGCGCATCGCGCCCAGCTGTGCGGTGAACCCGGCGCCGACGGTCGCCGACAGGGCGAGTCCGGCGACCAGCGGGGCGATCTCGCGGGTGTTGAAGTAGGCGGAGATGAAGCCGGTGAAGGCCGCGGTGCCGATCTGGTTGAGCGCCGCGTAACCCTGTAGGCCCACTACCGCACCGGTGAACACGGTCATCCCGACCATCACCCCGATGGTCCCGCCGATCACCCCGAGCGCGCCGCTGCCGAAACTCACCTCGGCCAGCAGTCGCAGCACCTCGCGCAGGTACCGGCGGATCGCCCTCGGCACCCAGACCAGCGCGCGGAGATAGAAGATCAGCTGGTCGCCGAGCCGGTCCAGCGGTCCGAGCAGCCGGTCGGTCCTGCTCTCCTCGATCGCAACGCTCATGGTCGCCTCACATGCCCTTCGCCGGGACGACTTGCAGGTACAGCGCGGTAAGGACGAAGTCAACGAAGAACAGCAGCAGGAAGGTGATGACGACGGACTGGTTCACCGCATCGCCGACCCCCTTCGGGCCGCTACCGGGATTCAGCCCGCGATAGGCCGCGACCACGCCGGCGATGAAGCCGAAGATCACCGCCTTGATCTCGCTGATCCACAGGTCGGGCAGCTGCGCGAGCGCGGAGAAGCTGGCCAGGTAGGCCCCCGGCGTGCCGCCCTGCATGATGACGTTGAAGAAGTAGCCGCCGAGTACGCCGACCACCGAGACCATCCCGTTGAGCAGGACCGCGACCAGCATGGACGCCAGCACGCGGGGCACGATCAGGCGCTGGATCGGCGAGACGCCGAGCACCTCCATCGCGTCGATCTCCTCGCGGATGGTGCGGGCGCCGATGTCCGCGCAGATCGCCGAACCGCCGGCACCAGCGACCAGCAGCGCTGTCACCAGGGGAGCGGCCTGCTGGATGATCGCCAGCACGCTCGCCGCGCCGGTGAACGATTCGGCGCCGATCTGCTGGGTCAGCGAACCGAGATGCAGCGCGATCACCGCGCCGAACGGAATGGCCACCAGCGCGGTCGGCAGGATGGTCACGCTCGCGACGAACCAGAACTGCTCGATGAACTCGCGCACCTGGAACGGCCGCTTGAAGGTCAGCCGCACCACGCTCAGCGACAGCGCGAACATCCGTCCGGTCTGCCGCAGCGCACCGGAACCCGGAAAGGACGAGCTGTTGTGTCCCGCCGTGCTACGGGTGCTCATCAGAAACCCTCTCGATGTCTCGGGCCCGGCTGCGGCACGCCGAACTGGTCCTGGTAGATCCCCGGCTCACGGTGTGGCAACGGCACCGTTCCGGTCAGCCGCTCGGCCTCCGGTTCCGGACCGGTGCCCAGGTCGCCGACATCGGCGTCCGGAATCGGCACGGCGAACTCCGCGGTCCGGCCGACGCCGTAGCGCACCCGCTCCTGCGGCGCCAATCCGTCCACAATGGCCTGTTGGGCGCGCGAGCCGAGGGTGTGCAGGATGCGCATGACGCGGTCCTGTCGTCGGCGCGCGCCCGTCCGCTCCGGCAGGCCGGGCGTGGGCTGCAACTGCGGGATGATCCCGGAGATGTCCTCGTCCACCCCGCCATCGGTGTGCCCGGCATCGACATCCGCCTGCTCACGCGCCATCGTGGCCGCGTCCTTCTCCTCCGACATCCCGATCGGCCCGAGCCGCCGACCGTTCAAGAACTGCTCCACCACCGGCTCCTCGGAGGTCAACAACACC
>DATATE010000203.1:0-78092 GCA_036268955.1 Pseudonocardiaceae bacterium | reverse complement strand
CTCCCTCCAAAGAGGCTCTTGACACCCCGCTCGGCCTGACGGGTCTCCCCGACAGACTGGGGCCTGCTACCGGGCGCTCCGGTGCCTACCCGGACGGGACTTTCACCCGCTGGCCTGGTCCAGCTTCCAGGACGCAACATCTGGAAAGTGTAGAAACCGCCAGGACTGACGCTGTCATAGCAAGTAACTGACACCCTTGCGTCGGGAGAGAAGCCAGACAGGGCAACTGCATATCGATACCCTGATGGCGCAGCCGGACCCTGTGCGAGTTGCACGGTAGAAGTACCTCCGCCAAACGTGCCGACATCTCCGGATCCACTGTGGCCAGGTGTCGTTGTCGGCCCTGCGGGCGTCCGATTACTTAACAGGGCACCTAATGAAATCGTACGGTCCTGCGGCGGTATCTTAGTTATCTTGGCAATAGCGCCCGGCTCCGCGTCTGCCCACTTGAGGAAGTTGGCCGTCGTAAGAACGAGCGCAAGTACCCCTTTAGCCGCCCCAGTGACAACGCCACGGCCAACTGCGAAGGTGACATTACGTACGAGCAGCGCTCGACAACCAAGTTGGACGATCCAATTTTTCCCTGAAATGCAGTTAGCATACTGGCCGTAATCGCTAGATATCTCCGATATCATCGTTGCCAGGCGACCCCAAACCGCCTTAACGGCCGAGGCTACAGGTCCGACAGGAATATATGTGTTCAGGGTAAGTGCTTCCGCATAGAAGCCACCGGCGTCCGTACCAGCCACAGATACAGATGCGGCTCCTGCTCCTACCGGTATGCGCATAATGTCACCCGGCAGCATCATGAGCGGGTCACCATATCTAAAACGCGTCAGCAGCGCTGGTACAGAAACGTTCGTTGAAACGTCAGTGGGGTCGCCAGCTCCGCCCGTCAATGCCAGGTTGATTGGTACTGGCAATGTGTTCCGCAACACGATACCGCCGCTGTCGATACAGGCATCAACTGGGTAGTCTCTCGGAACGGTGCCGCGGGTCATATTCGTTGCACACAGGCCAGGTGCCGGATTCGCTGAGGCTACGGCGCCAGCGAGCATGGTCGAGATGAGTACGAGACAGCTCATCACGCCGATGGACCGAGTCAGCCAAGCGGAAAACGACATTGCGATTGCACCTCAGTTCCTAAATCAGTCAAGGCCTGGCTCGCCCCGTTGACCGCGTCTGGGTCTGAGATGCCTTTCGTAGCCAGCGTGTCGAGCGCCGATACTGCTCGATTGAACACTGGCCGGAGCTGGCTCGGCGCGGTCTGTCCGATATTTCGGAGGCTGTTCGCGGCACTTCGAACCGCACCTGCCGCTTGTGCGGCCGTCGTTGGATCAGACATAGAACCAAGCGTCTGTTGCAGATCTCGTATGGCCGCAGACCGGGACAAAGCATGGCAGAAGGCCGGGCTCGTGGGTGCGGCAAGATCGTTGGTGGTGGTCGATGCCTCGGTGCTACTCGGAGCCGAACAGGCTGTTGCGAGCAGCGTTGCGATTACCGAGACCATTATCAGCGCAAGTTTGAACGACCTCAAGGAAGCTCGACCTCGTGAGGGGCGCGCTCGGTACCGCCTCATATCACCGACCGATATCCTGACGGTTTCTACGTTCCGATGCACTGCCTGGCCTCCTATTGGCGCCTCGCCTCCTGGATCGGGCGCGGTCGTCCTTGCGTTACCCCCTAAAACCGAGTTCGGGAACTATCGAACCTTTCTCAGGGAACTATGCAGGTTGCCCCTCCTACAGCGACCTCGGACCAACTCAGCACCTACTCGCGCTTCCGCACTGGCCGCACCACCACGTCCCTCAGTTCGCCACCAGCACCGATGAGCTTCTCATTCACCCAGAACGGCGCAATCGACCGCACAACCGGCTCGACGCGGCTGGCGCCGGTCCCAATATGTCCGGTAGTGCCACGTACCGACGCAACCAGTGTCATGTGACGGCCCGCTACTGCCTCGACGGCGCGTCAGCCTGTGTCCAGGGTCTGCGCCGCGACAGAATCTCGACCATGACGGATGAGGTACGGGACGCGGCAGTAACGTTCGATCGGGCGGCGTTCGATGAGGAGATGGCGCTCGCCGAAGAAGATCGCGTCGCAGTGCTGGAACAGTTTCCGTTAGACGGTTGGCCGACGCTACCGTTGCAGCGCTACACGCTGGGCCAGGACTCGGACCAGATGACGTACTGCCGACTGCTGGAGTTCCGCACCCTTCACCTGGGCAGCATCAAGGGTGGCAGCGCCGCGAAGCACATCATGTATCGCCACAACAGCGGCGAGTGGCGGCTGCCTACGGCGCTGCAGGACCTAGAGGTCGACGAGGTTTGGGCGCGGTTGCGTACGCAGTTCGTGGCCGCCTTCGACGCGGTAGCCGCCAACGACTTCGATGCGCTCGATGACCTGCGCCTGCTGCTGTACGGCCAGGCACTGGTGACGAAGTCATTGGCGATCTACTTTCCCGATGCGTTCCTGCCGGTCTATTCCGGTGATCATCTTCGGTGGTTCATCCGGCTGTTCGGCGCCGAGCCAGAGCCAGGTGCCGCGACCTGGCGGTTGAACCGGCAGCTGCGTGAGTTGGTCGCACGTCGCCCCGAATTCGACGGTTGGACTGGGTTGCAGGTCATGCAGTTCCTGTACCGACGGTTTGACCCTCGGAATCAGCGGCGGACCATCTGGAAGATCGCGCCTGGGGAACGCGGCCGACTATGGGACGAGTGCCGTGACGCCGGAGTGATCCGAGTGGGTTGGGACGAGTTGGGTGACCTGGGCCAATACGAGAGAGATGCCGACTTGAAGAAGGCACTCGACCAGCAGTGGCCTGAGAGCAGTGGCCGCAACCTGACCATCGCCCGCCATCTGTTGCAGTTCCGTGACCTCGAACCTGGCGACATCATCGTGGCCAATCGCGGTCTCTCCGAGGTCCTCGGTGTTGGAACGGTCACCTCTGGCTACCAGTACGAGCCGAACCATGTCGAGTTCCAGCACGTAGTGCCGGTTGAGTGGGACGTGTCCGTTGCGCGCATGCTGGACACACCACAGCGCGGCTGGCGCACCACGTTCGCCAAGGTAACGCCGAGTCTGCTGGCCACGATCACAGCGACGGAGTCAGCCGCGGCCGGTAGCGTCGAGGTGCCCGACGAGGTCCAGCGCGTGCTCGCCGCTTTGGACTACAAAGGACAGGTAGTTCTGTACGGCCCACCCGGCACCGGCAAGACCCGACTGGCGGTCAATGCAGCCCTGGCAATAGCCGACCGCACCGACGTGATCCCGGCCAGCGATCAGACCCGTAACGAAGTCTTCAAGACACTGGTCAATTCCGGGCAGGTGCGGCTGGTCACGTTTCATCCTTCCTATGGCTACGAAGACTTCGTCGAGGGCTACAAGCCGTCGCGAACGGCGACCGGTCCGGGCTTGACGCTGGACTTGACCAACGGAGTGTTTTACTCGCTGTGCAGGAGGGCAGCGAGACAGTCCAACCAAACGTTCCTACTGATCATCGACGAGATCAATCGAGGTGACGTACCTCGTATTCTGGGCGAACTGATCACTTGTCTCGAACTGGACAAGCGCGGCCTGTCGCTATCCCTACCGATCAGCAAACGGAGATTCTCCGTGCCGCAGAATCTGCGGATCATCGGCACGATGAACACCGCGGACCGCAGCATCAGTCATCTCGATGCGGCCGTTCGTCGCCGGTTCGCATTCCTGCCAGTCGATCCGGACCCCGACGTGCTCGCGGGCAACGTCGGGCCACTGGATCTGGCGATCTTCTTGGATGGTCTCAACGCTCGGATTACCAGAGAGCTGGATGCGGATCACCGGCTCGGGCACGCCTACCTGATGCGGGATGGGAAGCCCGTGGCAACAGACGAAGACCTGGCTGCCGCCGTTGCGCATGGCGTCGTTCCCGTCTTGGAGGATTACTGCCTCGGCCGGGCCGAACTGCTACGCCGACTGCTGGGCAATCTGGTTGACGCCGAGGCCGGGCACCTGGCGATGATGGCACCACAGGATCTGACCGTGGCATTGGCCGACGAGTTTGCATCAGTCAGCCAAGTTGATCCTGATGCCTGAGCCGGCCCTGGCTCGGCTAAGCGAATACGGTCATATCGACCTATCTGCCGACCAGCTCACCGACAACGATCTGGCGCGGCTGCGTGCTCTGCGTCATCGGCGAGCGGTGACGATCACTGAGACCCGGAACGGCTGGCGGATCGAAGCCGACGGGACGGTCGGCCTGCTCGTGCTGGATCGGGTTCGGCTGCTGATCGAACCCAAGTTCGCCATCGACGGTGAGTTACTGCTGCGGTGGCTGACCTATGCCCTGAACGCGCCGGTGCCGCGCGAGGAGATTGCCAAACAGTGGGCTACCGGCCCGGATGGCTATGCCGCGTTGGTCGCCGCGGCGCTGCTGGAGGCGGCAGACGAGCTGCTCCAGGGCGGCCTGCGGCAGGACTATCGCAGACATCGGCAGATCCAACCCGTCTTGCGCGGTCGCCTGGACGTGGTCCGGCAAGCTACTGCGCGCTATGGCCAGCTCGACCAGCTGCACACCGTGACCTTCGATCGGGACGTGGACATCTGGGAGAACCGGGTGCTGCACACCGCGCTGGAGGCCGCCAGCCGCCTCGTGTCCGAACCCTCCCTAGCCAGGGCACTCACGACGACGGCCGTGGCATTTCCCGTTGACCCGACGCCGCAAGCAGCCCCGTCCATTTTGGGTCGCGCTGAATACAACCGGCTCAATGCGCGCTACCGAACCGCACACACGTGGGCACGACTCGTGTTGTGCGGCGGCGGTGTCACCGACCTGTTCACCGACGCAGGACTGCGGGCGAACTCACTGCTCCTCGACATGCCGAACTTGTGGGAGCGCGTGACACGACGGATGGTCACTGACGCCGCAGCAGCGCATGGCGCCTCGGTTCAGCCGTCGGTGACCGGCGCCGCGATTGCCAGAACGGGCGACATCGGCAAGGGCACTCCTTTCCGGCCCGACGTGCTGGTTCGGCTCGCCGATCGCGAATGGTTGCCAATCGACGCCAAATACAAGAAATACGATAAGAAGAGCCTGGACGCGGACGATATTCACCAACTGCTTACCTACATCGCCGGTTACACCACGGTTGCCAATTCCACCGGCCTCGTCATCCATCCGCATCGCGGCGGTCACGGACATCGGACTCTGAAGGTCTCTGGTCCACGCGGCCTGCTCGGCACCATCCAGGTGATCGGTATCGATACCATGACTGACCCACATCAGGCGGCGAAATGGCTGGACAGCCAATGGCAGAAAGTCGTGGAGGGGCGGAAGTCCTGAAGCCGGTCGTCAGTTTCCGTCGGCGCCCACTACCGACGCCGCGCCTGAAGTCAAGGCAGGTCGACCAGGGGGCTGATCACCTTCGTAGCGGCACACAGAGATCCGCAGGACGACCGCCACAGCGACCACTGTCCGTAACGATCGACGTCAGCAGGCCGATGAGCACTGCAATTAGAGATCCCAGGCGAATCGCAATCGCCACGGCAGGACATCAAATGCCTTGTCCGCGACGCGCGTGTCGCCGGACTATCGCTGCCAACGCGGATAGGTTGAGTGGAACATGGCGTCCGATGCATCGGGTGCGTTGTGGCGTTCACAAATCATCGCGCGCGCCGCGGAACTGCGCGAATCAGCCAAGTTGGCCATCCTGGACCAGGGGTTGGTCTTCGACGCCGAGGGACAGGTCCAACCCGGTGGCGCCGCCAGCGGTCAACGGCTGAGTGCGATTTATGACGAGGTCCTTGTCGCTGCCGCTGCCGCGCAAGAACACGCTGGTCAGCCCACCGACCCGTGGAGCTGGGTGCGTGGCAGTTTGGTCGAAGCGGCGTGGGGCAGGCTCCATCAGGGCGACGTACTGCTGATCGAGCTGCAGAGCTCCGAGCAACTACTCGGCCGCGGGCCAGAGATCCTGGGTTTGGTACGGGCATACCTGCCGGCCGACGACACCCGCCGGGCCGCACTGGAGCAATGGTGGACATCCATCAACGCCGCGCCGGTGCGCGTAGCCGGACAACCGGCAATTGCCGCGGCGCAACAACCACGCGATGTCGATGTCGAACATCGGGAGTTGATCGCCACGACCTTGCGCGCCGCATACGGGTCAGCGGATAACCAACACAGCCGAGTTCGTACCTTCCGTAACGTCCTGATCGGCACGTCGCTGGCCATCGGCGTGTTGTTGCTTGGGTTGGGTCTCGTGGGCCTGGCCTGGCCCAATGCGATGTCGCTCTGCGTGCCGAAGCCCACATCCACGGCGTCGGCCGCCTCTGCCGTGCTCATCTGTCCGACGGGTGAACGCATTCAGGCCACCAACGGACCGAGCGGCGGCGACGTCTTCTTGGTGGAACTGGTCGGGCTCGTGGGAGCGGCGCTGGCCGGTGTCCGTGCGTTGTCGGCGAGCCAGAATGTCGCGGGTCCCTATTCACTCGCGATTGCCCAGGCGCTTCTGAAAGCGGCAGCCGGCTCGACCACCGCAGTAATCGGCGTGGTGTTCTTGGGCGCCGGCATCGTGCCCAATGTCGGGGAACTCCCGAGCCAGGCGGCGATCCTCGCTTACGCCATCGTCTTCGGGTACGCGCAACAGTTGGTGACTGGCATTGTGGACAAGCGGGCGGACGCCGTCTTGCAGGCAGCATCACCGGCGACACCGGCGCCGACAACAACCTGAGGAGGTACAGCGAGCAGCATCGCGAACTCACTGTCACCCCTGCCAACGGGACTCTTCGCTTGCCGATCACATCGCAAATCTAGCGCCGCGATCGTGGTGAGACCGGCGGCTGGCCAACATGTCGTCGCCAGGGGCCAGTGCCTGGGGCGCGCTATTGGCCATTTCAAGTTGCCGACGGGCCATCCACCCATTGAGCTGTGGTCATGCACCGCTGGGATCCATTGAGGCCACACCAACTCGCCCTGCTGCGGCGCATTTCCGCCGGTGATGTTCTGAGTGCGCCGGGAACTGCACCCCAGCGACGGTCAGCGGGCGCGCTCCGGGACCGAGGTCTGGTCGGGATCAGCAAACGGGCCGGCTGGCGAGCTACCCTCACTGCGGCTGGTCAGTTCTATCTTGACCACGGTCTTCACCCCGACCACCCGGACGCACCTGCTCAACCTGCGACTTCACGCCGACAGCGCACCAGGGCCGCACGCTCCAGGGCCAAAGCGCCAGAATCTGAGACATCCGGTGCGGTGTCCTCGTCAACGGACGGAGCGCCACAAAGGCGGTCGCCGCCGCATCGAACCGCACGCATCGCGGAAGAGCGGCGCCAAGCAGCGACAGACCTGATCGCGCACCTGGTCGTCAACACCGCGATAGTGATCCAGAATCCAGACGACGCCACGAGGTGTCATGGGCAGGCGACCAGGGCGGCATGCTGCAGTTCGTGGTCGACGGTTACGCGCACGAGGTGGAGCTTCGCGAAGAGTACGGCAACCGCGACTCCTTCTCGTCGACGAACGGCAAGCTCCGCATCGAAGTCGAGACCGGCTACAAGTTCCGTGGCCGACCACGGAAGTGGGCTGACCGGCAGCGCTGGTGCCTCGAAGACCGGCTGGGTGACGTGCTCGCCGAACTGGAGGAACGCAGTCGCCTCGCCACGGAGCGCGCAGCGGTTGAAGCGCTTGCGCGGGCGCAGCGCCGACAGGACTGGGAAGCAGCGATGGTCCTCGCTCGCGAACGCTTCCGTGAGCAGCAACGGATCACGGCGTTAGAGGCCCAGTTGGAAGCGTGGGAACTGGCCAGCCGGGTTGGTCACTACTGCGATGCTCTGGACCAAGCCGTACAGACCAAACCCGAGCTCGCCTCCGCGATCGGGCCGTGGATCACCTGGTGCCGTACCTACGCGGACCGAGTGAACCCGGTCGGCCGAGAAGACCTGCAGCCACAGATAGTCGAGCCTCGGAAGTACGATCTTGAGTCGTATCTTGACGGCTGGAGCCCATATGGCCCGGAGGAGCCGTTCCATCGCCACTGATCTGATCACAGGTTATCTCAACAGTCCTGTGACGAAATCAAGCGCGCTCTTTTGGAGCGAACGGGAGCTGCGCTGCGCGACAGGCTGAACCAGGTTGGCGCTGACGGCGGCCAACACGCCGATCCACATCTCCCAAACATGACGCCAGGAGCAAAGATCACGGCGCTCGGGTATACACACCGCCCTTTCTAAATAATTGACCGACGTTCAATTTAGAACGGGCTTATCCGCCGATTTTCATCTGTTTTACGGTTGGTGCTGTAAATTGCACTACACAAAGTAACTTGACACGGTCAATATCGAACGGCTTTACTAGGATCCGGGCCGCAAGAACTAGCTGCGATGGACGACTCACGCCTTCGGGCGCCTCGCCACCTTGCGGCCCACCAAAAGCAACCTAACTGTCAGGAGCACAGCGATGGCCAAGGGAGGTGTTAACAGCCTAATTTCTCGGTGTACCCGCGATCCACGGAATAGCGACGTTTCGACGTCCTGGCCCTGGGATCGCAGAGTGATGCCCGGGACTGCCGCATGAAGTTGGCGGCCGTATTCCTCGTGGGCAGCTTTCTGCCGTTCGGGCCGGTTCTGGTAGGTCGCTGGCTCGACCGAAGGTCTTGGCGCGCCTCACTGGTTACCTATGAGCTGCGGTGGCCAGCTACCTTGGATGTCGCCCAGGCCGTCCAGTGGCTCACGACGGTCGGCGCGATCACCAACCCGCCTCGCTGGTCGCTCTTTCCGATGTCGCCGCTGTGCCTGGAACTCGTCGCCACGCCCTCTGGTATCGCGTTCTACCTGCACATATCCAGTCGCAACCAGGCAGCCCAGCTGCACGGCCTGCGGGCGGCAGTTCCTGGCATCCGCCTCACGGCCAATGCCAACGCACCAGCCGACTCGTGTCGGACTGGCCTTGAGGCGCGGCTTACCAACCGAGTCCGGCCGCTCGCGACCGACCGGATTGAGGGGATGAGCGCGACCTTCCTGGAGTCCCTGCAACCAGTGCCGTCAGGCGCCGAGATCCGTCTTCAATGGATCATGACGTCTGCTGGTACGCCCCCGCGTGTGCCAACTGCCACCGCAGGCAAGGATGACCGCTTGTGGACGACCTACGTTCTCGACGGCGAATTGCCGGGCGACGCTGAGGCCGTTCGAGCACTGCGGCTCAAACGGCAGGATGCGCTGTTACGTGGCGTGCTCCGGGTCGGCGTCAGCGCTTCGACGCGCTCACAAGCCCGCCTGTTGTTGGGTCAAGTTTGGCCCAACTTGCACCACGCCAATGCGCCCGGCGTCAGGGCGGTCCGGCGGTGGCTACCCAGCGCTGTCGTCACGCGGCAGCTGGTTCGCCGAGCCTACCCGCTCCTGACGTGGCCACTGCTGGTCAATGCGCGTGAAGCTGCCGGTCTCATGGGCCTGCCCCTTGGTGGGGTCGTTTTGCCGGGCCTGAACCCCAGCACCGCCCAGCAGCTGCCTCCGCATCCGTCAATGTCGCGCCGCGGTGCCGTCATCGCGGTGTCCAACTACGCCGGCACTGTCGGCCGACCGCTCGCCCTAACCCGAGCCGACCGTTTGCGGCACACCTGGATCACGGCACCTACTGGCGGTGGCAAGTCCGCGCTTATGGCCCGCCTGGCACTCCAGGACATCCAGGACGGCTACGGCGTCGTCGTCATCGATCCGAAGAACGACCTCGTTACCGACATCCTTGACCGGTTCCCGGAGAATCGGCTCAAGGACGTCATCGTCATGGACCCGGCCAGCCTTGATCGGCCGATCGGATTGAACATCTTGCGAGCGGCCACCGGCGAGCACCAACGCGAACTGGTGGTCGACAACGTCCAGCACATCTTCGGCGCGGTGTGGAAGTCGTCCTTTGGCCCGCGGACCAGTGACGTCATCCGCAACGCGTTGCTGACGCTGACGCACACCCGGGCTGCCGACGGCTCAGCTTTCACCCTCTGCGAGGTGCCGGAACTACTGTTGAACCCTGCGTTTCGCCGCTGGGTGAACTCGCAGTCAACTGTTCCGAGCACTGTCCGGCAGTTCTGGACCTGGTACGAGTCATTGACCGAGCGCGAGCGTACGGCTGTGATCGGGCCGAGCCTGAACAAGCTGCGCCAGCTCACCACCCGGACCGCCCTGCGCCTCATCCTCGGCCAGTCCAAAGGCATCGATCTGGGCGCCGTCTTTCGTGAGCGAAAAGTCCTTTTGGTCGCCCTTTCAAAAGGTACGGTCGGGACCGACACAGCCCAGCTGATCGGTGCCTTGATCTTCGCTTTACTCTGGCAAAGCTGCCTCACCCGGATGGGCATCCCGAAGGCCCACCGCCGCACCGTCTTTCTGTACGCGGACGAGTTCAGCGACGTCGTGAAACTGCCGGTACCCCATGCGGATGTCCTCAGTCAGGCCCGTGGGCTGGGTTTGGCTGCGACCCTGGCCACTCAATACGTCGCCCAACTGCCGGACGACGTGCGCGCTGCCGTGCTGGGAACGGTTCGTACGCAGATTGCCTTCCAGCTCGACTACGACGATGCCCGGCTGCTGGCCACCCGGTTCGCGCCACTTACCGCCGATGACCTGACAGGGCTGGAGGAGCACGAAGTCGCGATCCGCCCCACCGTCCACGGCCGCGTCTTGCGGCCGGTTACCGGCACGACGTTGCCGCTCGACGCACCCTTACGCGACGGGCAAGCAGTGGCCGTTGCCGCTCGACAACGACATGGCATGCGTCGATCGGTGGTCGAAGTGGGCCTCCGCACTCGGCTGGCCGTCGGAACCGTCGATGGCAGGCAACTGGGACGCCGCGAGGCTCGGCCATGAACGGCGTTGGCGTAGCTGTTGGTCGGCAAGGTCACCTCCAAGTGCTGGTAACAGATGCGGATCGGCTCTTTATCTGGTCGAAAGTGTCTGGCTCTGACGGAGGCAGACTATGAAGCAGTGGGACCGGATACCGGGCCGTGTCGGCAGCACCTACTTGTCCTGGGCGAGCCAGACGTTGACCAACCGGGATTGGGCATTGCTTGACTCAGTGCTCCAGCTTCGCATCGCTACCGGACGTCAGCTCGAACGCCTCCACTTTTCTGATCTATCTGGTCGCAGTCGTGCAGTAGTCCGCTGGCGAGTGCTGAAGCGCCTGGTCGACGCCCGCCTGCTCTCCACACTCGATCAGCCGGCGCACCGGCGGCGGTCCGCAGTGTTCGAGTACGTGCTCGGAAGCGCCGGCGAGTGGCTGGCGCGCGCACGCGCCGACGGCCACGCTCACCGACTGGTGGCGCCAGGCGATCGGTACGTGGCACACGCCCTCGACATCACCGAGTTGTACGTCGAGCTCGTCGAGCAACTCCGCGATCAGGCCGAAGAACTGTCCACCTTTGCCGTCGAGCCAGCACAAAAGGACGGGCTGGGCGGTCAGCTCAAGCCTGATGCCTACCTGGCGGTCCGGAGTACTAACCTCACCGACTACTGGTGGTTCGAGATCGACGAGCAGACAGAGAGCCTGCCGACGATCCGACGCAAACTCGTGACCTACCTGGACTTCCTTGGCCGCAGCCAGGTCGGACCGGACGGCGTCATGCCGCGCATCATGATCACCGTTCCGACGGCTGCCAGGCGCGGCAGCATCCAAGCTGAGATCGCCGGATTGCCGCCGCCGGCCGACCAGCTGTTCCGCGTCGTTCTCTTTCCCGACACCGTCGGACTGCTCCTACGGATACTACGAAATTGACCACCAGGAAAATAAATGGTTTACAAATATAGAAAATAGGGAGATAATCTAATGCTACACACAGGACACATACATGACAAGCGCATATTCGGGAAACCGCCGTAAGCACCCCCAACCAACACAGCTCGGCGAACTACTCAAGAAACGGCGTGAAGCTGCCCATTTATCACAAGCAGCCTTCGCCCGAGAGCTCGGCGTCAGCCGTCCAGTACTGTCGCGCCTCGAAAATGGCATGCCTTTGAAGGCAACGCCAGAGGTCGTAGCGAGCATTGCCGCCGCCCTGGGTCTCACTGAACGCGATATCGCGTATGTCGAGTCGGGCTACGCGTTGCCAACGCTCGGCTACCCAGAATTTGCGACGTACCTGCGGCTTCGCTATCCGGAGCTTCCAGAGGACGCAGTCACCGATCTCGCCCACTTTTTTGCGTACTTCTGCGCCAAGCACAAGGTCTATCAGGATCGCGACGAGCTCGACTCGCCACCAGAACCAACACCATCACCGTAACCGCCGGGTGGGCGGCCACATGATCTCAAAGGAGAGAAACTATGAGGACTCCCACCCCCACGATCATGCGCGAACTACGCAGCATGATGCCGTTCCATCCGATTACGCTTCAGGAAGCGATGACCATCGCCGAAGCCCAAGCGACCGTTCTGTTGCACTTACTCAATATCACCGAACCGGCCGTTGACACTGATCGACTGACCGCACTCCCCCGCGTCAGTGTCATACCTGACGAGGATCTGGCGGCCCATGGCTTCGCCAGCACCAGCAGCTGGCAGAAGGGCCGCTGGGTGATCCGGATCAACCCGAGACACGCCATCGGGAAGCAGCGCTTCGCCGTCGCGCATGAGCTGAAGCACATCCTTGATGCTCGTGCTGCTCAGCATGCCTATCAGGCCCTGGCCGCGACCGCAGAGCAGCGCCACGAGTACGTTGAGTACCTTGCGGACCACTTCGCCGCCTGCGTCTTAGTACCCCGTGGTTGGGTTGTCAAAGCGATGCATCGCGGTTACCGCGGCGTCCGGCAGCTCGCCATGCTGTTCATGGTCCCGCCGACCGTCATGCAGACGCGGCTACGGCAGCTGGGCATCACCTTCGACAGAAACACGACGTCAAGCACTCCTCACGATAACGAAAATGAATGAAGCCCACTCGCATAAACGTGAGATAATTACATACAGGAGAACATCATCGTGAGAGAGGATACGAATCGACTTTCATTAGACGTCAGTGCGAGCCAATCGCTTGCTGATGGCAAGCTTCTAACGGTTTCGGAAGCGTGTGGTGTACTCCGGGTCAGTAAGTGGACCGTGTACCGCCTGATCCAGTCCAACCAGCTTGCCACGATCAAGATCGGACGCCGACGCCTCGTCCCCATGGCAGCGGTAACAAATCTGCTCAACCGGCTCCGCACCGAGGGAGCGGTGTAGTGGCCCGGCGAGCGGTCGGCGAAGGCAGTGTCTATCGCCGCCAGGACGGCCGGTACGCCGGCGCCGCCTACGTGCCCACTACGAGCGGTAGACGAAAGCGTGTCACCGTCTACGGGACAACGCAGAGGGAAGCGCAGGAAAAGCTAACCGCAATCAGGCGCCAGGCGCACCAAGGAATCCCGACGCCGGATAAGGTCTGGAAACTTGGGCCGTTTCTTGACTATTGGCTGGCGGAGGTCGTACAACCTAACCGGCACCGCGGCACGCACAGCCGTTATGAGGGAACCTGCCGGCTCTACCTGAAACCTGCGCTCGGCACGCAGCCACTCGCCCAACTATCCGTCCATAATGTCCAGACTTTCTTGAATGAGCAAATCCAGCAGGGCAAGTCGGTTCGCAACGTACAGATCATGCGAGCCACACTCAGGGCAGCCTTGACCCGTGCGCAGCGCGAAGAACTGGTCAGCCGCAACGTGGCCAAGCTCGTTGAGCTGCCGAAGACGGAGTTGCGCGACATTCAGCCGTGGAACCTGCAGGATATTCGCAGCTTCCTCGACGCGGCGAAGGACGACCCACTGTATTCGGCATTCGTCTTACTGATCTTGTATGGCCTTCGCCGCGGCGAAGTGCTCGGCTTGCGCTGGGGTGACGTTGACGTGGCGAACGGCGTCATCCACATTCGCCAACAGATGCTCGGCGCAGGCGGTCCCCCGATCGCGGGTCCCGTCAAGACGGCGTACGCGAAGCGTGATTTGCCGTTACTAGAGACCGCAAAGCATCTGTTCGCGACCCAACGCGAGCGACAGTCGGCCCGGCAGTCCGATGCGGGCAGGGAGTGGTGCGGCGGTGGAGCGGACACGGAACTTGTCTTCACGACGCGAAGCGGGCGGCCAATAGCGCCCGGCTTCGTGTCTCGGCTATTCCAGCGCATCTGCACCCAGGCCGGCATCCGGCGCATCCGGCTTCACGACCTCCGCCACACTGCGGCCACCATGCTCAAGGACCTTGGCGTACCGGCGCGCGATGCTCAGCTCATCCTCGGACACTCGGATATCTCGATCACACAGCAGATCTACCAGCACGACACCCTGGAAAGCCGCCGTACTGCACTGGCCCAAGTCGAAGAAAATTTCAATAAATCGGGCGTGATCACCGGGCACGCAGGGAGCACTATGGCTGTCAGCAACAGTGGTCGTAGCTGTCAGAACTTGCTGTCAAATCATATTTTTGTTGACCAGTTTACATCATCGACCCCTGTTAATGGTGCCGTTTTCATGCTACAAGACACTGGATTTGGAGCTAGACTTGCGCGCCCTGTATCCACCCGGATAACAGAGGTAAATCGGGTGATGGAAGATCGCCGAAGATGCTGGATTATAGGCGTGGTTGCTGTCAAGAGTTGCTGTCAATTCCAATATTCGCCTGGCTAATCTCGGACTTCCCTGGAGGGCCTGCTCTACCCGACGAGCAGGAAGCGCTGGTCATCATGGATAGCGAGCAGGTTCGTGTTACAACTAGAACCTAATAGATGGCAGGGGAGACAGGACTCGAACCTGCGGCCCGCAGTTTTGGAGACTGCCGCTCTACCAACTGAGCTACTCCCCTATACACTAAATCGTGGGCCATATGGGCCAGAGCGTGTTCGGACGGCGAAGAAACCTTACCGTCCGCCTACACACGTCCCAAGACGCCACCTCACGCGGCATCTTGCCTAAATATATAAGCACAACGTGACCAAAAATCCTAACCTCAGCCGCAGAACGTTCCGCGTTGATGCCCATCATGTTGCGCGACATGGGGCTGCCTCAATAGATGAGTGTCCACACTCGACGAGAATATTGATCATTAAGCAGGAGTAAGAACCCATGGAACATAATCCTCATACACCGGAAGGATACCCAACACCAGCAAGCAACGGCGTCTCAGAGACGACACCGCCCGAATCCACCGATGCCTCCGCCGAGCGCCCGCCGGAGCTCGCCGAACTGACAGAGATGCTGTTTGCGTTCGAGCGGCAGCTGGACGGCGAGGGCTGGGACCAGCCCAGCCGTGTGTTCAGCCTCAACCACATGCCCGATGACATCATCGGCATCAGACCGTTGCTTACCCCACCCCAAGGCGTACATCCGGCGACGCTCATGGAGTGGGCCACCGAAGACATCCGGACCGACGAGGGCCAGGAGCAACTGATCGAAACCTTGGGCAGCGGCTACTTCGGCCTGGTCTTGGCCTGCGAAGGCTGGAGCAGGGCAGGCGACAGCCTCGCAACGACAGACCCGACTCGCCCCTTCGCTGACCAGTTGGGCTCAGTCGAGTGCCGTGTGGTGAATCTCCGCACCGTCGACGGAACGGAGATGACCGTAGAGCGGCTCCGCGGTCAGGAACCCCAGCTTCATCCGAATGTCACGGTAGGTCGTATACCGGACGCCATGACCAACCTGATGGACTCCATCGCAAATGCGCTGCGAGACGCAGGCCAGTAGCGCAATGGCATGCAGCAGACCGATATCGATGCAGCCGCCATTAACACAAGGGAGGTACCGAAAGGTGAGCATCTCATCCGCCACAGAGGCATCCAGCGTCGAACGATTACTTAATCAGGAGTCCTATATGTATCAATCCTCGCAAACCCACAGAGCCGTGGCCGGCAACCCAGTAGCCAAAAGAAGTCAGGTCACCATTGGCTCGCTATGCACCGGCTACGGCGGCCTCGACATGGCGGTGCAGACCGTGTTCGGGGGACGAGTCGCCTGGTGTGCCGACAATGACCGACACGTCAGCACGATCCTCAGGCAACGGTTCCCTCGCACTCCCAATCTCGGCGACCTCAGCGCCCTGGACTGGAGTCGTGTCCGTCCAGTCGACATCGTCTGCGCAGGGTTCCCATGCCAAGACATCAGTTACGCCGGCCGCGGAGCCGGCATTAAGCATTAAGTAGGGCACCCGCAGTGGCCTGTGGCTCACCATCCACACGGGTATTCGCGTACTACGACCGAGCATCGTCGTCGTGGAGAACGTCGCCGCCCTGCGCCGACGTGGACTCGACCGCGTACTCGGCGACCTGGCCGAGAGCGGGTATCACGCAGCATGGACGAGCGTCCGCGCTTCCGATGTCGGAGCCCCGCACCAACGAGAGCGGCTATTTATCCTCGGATACCAACCTGAAGCGCTCCCCTGGCTTACCGCTGCTGCTGCCGACGCCGACCGCCAGCGACAGCTACGGACTCCGCGACTGGCAGAAGGTGCAGGAACGCGGTTCGCAGTACGGCGTCGGCGACCTGATGGCCACGCTCTTCCCAGTGCCCACGTAGCAGCCTCGCCTGATTCCCGATGGGGCCGGTACGGCCCCGCTATCCGCAAGTGGGAGGACGTCCTGGGCAGGCCCGCTCCCTATCCGATCGAGCGGGGAACGAAGGCGCAACCGCGGATCGACCCAGTCTTCTCCGAGTGGCTCATGGGATTGCCAGCCGGATTCGTGACCGACCTCGGATTGCCCCACGGCGCGCAGCTGAAAGCCCTCGGCAACGGTGTCGTACCGCAGCAAGCAACCACAGCCCTACGCCAGCTGCTCGACCAGGTGGTGCAGACCCGTAGGCACGCCTCGCCCGACAACGAACGGAGTAACAACTAAACGGAGAACAACCCACCATGGAACACCAACCACCCAACTACACAGGAGGTGAACGCCCCGAAGAGGTTCCGTTACAGCCGACTGTCCCCGAAGAACTCGGCGACCAGCTGTATGAGCGACGTACGAACAAGGAGATCTTGATTGCGGCACGCGCCAGCATCGAAGCCGTCGCCGACCAAGTCCAGGAGACTGAGAGCCGACTCGCCTTACGCGGCCTGGTGCAGCACCTGATCGACAGCGACGATCGCCGCATCCCCTCGCACCTCATCCGCCCGAGCATGATCCCAGGCCATCCCGACTACCAGGACACCCTCGCGTCGGCCCGCGATGCGGCAATCTTCGGCCTCTGGTCACGGAGCAAGGTCGTCTACGCCATGGACGAGCACCTGCTGCGCTACTTTTCCGAGTCAGCGAGCTCGCAGGTACCAACCCAAATCTTCGGCAACCTTCCGCATCCCGACCCGTATGTCCTCCTACCGAAGCCTGACTTCAACGACCCCGAGACGAGCTATTACCGTCGGCACATCGGTGTACCACTCGGCGCCTTCGTCTTCGGCCGCTACAACGATGCGCAGCAGCTGTGCTCAACTACGGCTGACCAGCGTGAAGACCTTGGCCTGATGTTCGCCGGGTTCATCGAGACCGACACTGGCCCGGTCCTGCAGGTGCTGCGCTGTACCGTCCCGCTGCGGCAGAACACGTTCAGCGTCGAGGATGCGATTGAGGCGACGATCGCCAAGTTCCACTTCAACGATGACCTGGGCGAAGACGACCACCGCAAGCTAGAAGGTTGGCTCCGCAAGTACGTCGGCCAGGCCATGAGCAGCCTGCTGTACGTGTGCACAGATCAGCCCGATGTCCAGGTCGAGGAGCCTGGCGGCCACCGCCGGGGCAAGCCGGCCAAGAGCCGGGCTCGGCGCCGACCGCGACCGGGGGACATCGGCACCGTGGTCAAGCTGGGCTTTCGCATGGGGCCGGCGCTCTACGAGACGCAACGGCGATGGGAAGCGGGAGAACGGCGCGAGGCCGCTGAGGGCGCTGGAATCGGGACTCGCAAGCGGCCGCATATGAAGCGCCCACACATCCGGACGTACTGGACCGGGCCGGGCGGCCAGGTGCCGGTCGCCAAGTGGATCGCGCCGTTCTGGGTGAACAAGGAGTTGCTCGACGATGGTGCTGGACCAGCGGATGTCGTGGTGCGGCCAGTGCAGAAGAGGCCCAAAGGGCCCGCCGCGCAGCGATGACTTTGGAGTCAGCCACCCATCGCAGAGCGAACGCTCAATAAGGTGAATTGTTGATTGAACCCATCGTTCCTGTCCCACATACACGGATGCCATAGTCGTTCAGCCTCCGACGGAACATCGAGCACTTGACCAGTAAGAACCGACTCAATTATGTATCCGATATGATCGTCCGTTCGGTGAAAGCGCCATCGCTGGTGGGGTTCGGCGTGTGGTGGCCACATTACGGGATCACGAGGCAATTCGGACCAGATCCGCGCATCAAGAGCCATACCGTTAGACGCTGAGATGACGAGGAATTCGCGACGATGCCGTGTCCGAACTAGGTGCCACAGTTGATGGGGTTTGCCATGCGGCGACCACAGAATCAGCGGATCATTCTTGTCGGCGGTCTCCAGGGCAAGTCCGTGCTCCCGGCCAACGATAAGAAATGGACCCTTCTTCTGTACTCGATCCCCTAATAGTCCGACGAGATCGTCGCTCTCTAAGCTGAGAATTCCGGGTACGCCGAGCTTCAATCTAACGGTCGGTCTGTCCGACTCGCTCATGCTGACCTACCTCAGAAGTATCATCGCCGCCGATTAAGTGTGTCCTACCAGAGTTAGGCAGGGCAGCCTTCGCTAGATTACACCTTACCTGTCGGTCTGTGACGGTATATCGTTATCATCAATCCTTGGGATTGTTCCAGCGAGTCATATCGTCCATGGCTATCAACTCGCTGACAAGCCAATCGCAGAATAGAATGCGTGGCCAATGAGGAAATGGCAGTAACACAAGCCCACAACCAATACAGTCGGAAAGCCTGCAGCAAGGCCGGGAATTATCGAAGGCTGCGGCTTGCGACGCTTATTCTCTAGCCACTCGCTCATCGCTTGCCAGAAGAACAATGGAGGAACTAGCGGCCCAACAAAGACAACCAAGATGCACGATAACGAGGCGACGATCTTTATGATTGGCAGGAGCGCTACCCCGCTAGTAGATGACATCGAGGGGACCTGGAACCAAGGGGGTAAAGAAGAATGCATCGGCCATGACACATAGCGCCATAAACGCCACGAGAGTCGAGAAGAAGTCGGCGAATCCTCTCGATTTCTGCTCGTCGCTGTTGAAGTCGTAACTCTTGTCGCTGGACGAACCCTTGTAGACGAGTTCCGCGCGCTCGCCTGCCTTCGCTTTTGGTCGGCGACGTACGGCCCTAGTGGTGAACTCATCGACGAATAAACCCACGAAATACACGAAGAAGATTATCAGCGAGGTGTTGGGGTTCTGCACTCGCCAGAACGCGAAGGAAGCCGCCGCCGCGAACAATATGCGCAGGAGCCAGCGAGTGGTGGTCATGCGAAGTGTATCGCTGACGGATCGTGCAGCGTTACCGCCTACTCTCCTAGTCCTATTACTCGTTCACATTGCCTTTTATCATACCTTCCAAACCCGGCACCAACACCGAACGCGGACCAGAAGTCACCCACGTGGGCGCATACGTGCCACCCTTCCTTTGCGGCACGATGCCAAAAGTACCTTGTGTGGGAACCCAGTAACTTCCGTCTTTTCCTTCAAGGAACAGCAGCACCGTAGGGTTTGACTCTGACGGTAACTGCATAGCCCCGATACCTGGGCAAAGGGAAAGGATGTCTCCGTTCGAGAGAACGGGAGCGCCTTTCAGCACGTCAGTGACCCGAATACGTGCCGGTGGCCCATCGACATGCTGGACACCCGCAAAGATGCTGGGGTTCAGCACCGAGCCAATAACGATACCCTTGGATGCTTGCGCCAGCGAGCCGATGCTACCCGGCCCTAAAGAATCATATAGCGGGCCATAGGCTTGACATTTTCCCGAGGCACCCCAAGGAGTTATTACGTGCTGCCACCACAACAGTACTGCTCCCGTACAGAGGACGAGAAGCAGCACCGCCATGGCGGCCCATCTTTTTCTGGGCCAATGAGTATTCAGCTTACGCACGTGCGACAATGTGACTGGTCAGCCTCTTGGTAGGCCGTACAGTTCCTCCAGCTCGATTTTATCATAGTAGCGCGGAGTATTGAATGTCTTGCTGGAAAGATGGCCGTCGCCAGCATCCATGATGCTCTGGTCGTTAATGCCGCAGAATTTGTCAGGGTGCGCAAGGCCAAGCGCGTGCCCGATCTCATGAGTCAGCGCGTAGGTTCGATCGAAGTCGTTTAGCCCGTCCATGTAGTACTGGTTGACCTCGATAATGGTGAACAACGGGACGTGTGGGTGCGGGGGCACCCTTTCCCAAGGCCCCTCCCAATCTCGCGTCTGCGGGATCTGAGCTTGGGCGTACCAACCGTTGCCCTTGATGTACACATCCTTGAACTGGATAGTGGCAATGCCGCTCGTGAACGGCTTGATGGTGATGCCCGTGTTCAGATTTGTCCAGTTCGCTGCTGCCTGCCAGGCGTTCCCGTAGTAGCGGTGATTGCCACCGTACGAGAACGTGAGATGGAGCGTTGATGCCTTCATGTTGTAGAAGCACGGTGTCACGTAGGGCACTGGAGGCGGCGGAACGGGTGGTGTCCCGCACTCCGATACCCCAGCATCCACCACGTTGGCGTTCTTGCCGTCGTTGATGTAGTGGGCGTTAAGGTAGCCAACGTTCGCTTGCCCGCCCACGGTCGGCCTGGTCACGTTGTTGGCGTAGTACCAGAGGGTGTCGTTGTACGGGCCCACTGCATCACCCCAGGCCCAGCACTGGAGCTGCACGCGCTCGTTCTTGTAGACACCGAAGCCGGTGACGCGGATGGCATCGGCCGTATGCGGGTCGCGGCGGAAGTACACACCATCTGGCGGCGTTTCACTGGTGTTCATGACGGTGAAAATTGGCCCGCTGGCTGCACCAGCGTCTGGCGCCACTGCGATGGTCAGGCCAACTACAGCACAAGCAGCCATCGCACTGGCGATCAATCTTCGGCGGGATTTCACGACAACCTCCTCGGTTGCATCTGGGCCACGGATTAGCGCCATAATACCGTCTCGTTGCGTATGGGTCGATTTCGCAACGCCGTTTCTTCCAGACAGCCAAAAGGGACTTACTCGCCTTTGAGTAGCAAACTTTGTTCGCGTCGTCTCGAAACCCAATCGCGACCGGTGCTGTCCGGCATCGTCCGACTTTGTTGCGAATCTTGAGCGCACGCATGAACGTTTCTGACGAGGACCCGAACCTCGTCCGTAGACGCGCCCGAGATTCGGAGCCTTGGGCCGCCCTATCGCTTTGCGAGACCATGCCCCTGGTGTGGGTCTTGACCAGGGGCATGGCTTCCGGCTGCCGGCGAGCAGCCGGAAATTTAGCTTCACCCGGTACATCGACTGGAACCCTGCGGCTGTTGCGCATGCAGGCGCGGCAGCCTGGGCGCCGTCAGGACTGGGCACTCGCCACAGCCAAGTGCGATATTCAGGTGATTCGCTGCCATTCCGCTAACAGCGGTCACCGTGTCTCGGCCAAAGTGTGTAGCTCACGCCGCCATACGGTAGGAGAACCGCGTGCCCAACGACCAGCCAAGAGGCCCCGACGGGAGATGGATCAAGGGCAAGACCGTTGGTGCAGTGCTCGGTGCCGGACTTATGGCCAGCTTGATGGCTGCGGCTGGTGGCGGGGACCTCACCACCTCGATCGGGGCCGGCCTGGACGCTGCAACCAGCGAGGCTTCCTCAGCGGTCGACCAAAGCGCCGTTGACAAGGACACCGCGGACAGCCAGCGGGACGCCAAGAAAGGTGACGACGTCGACGCCTGGCGGCGCAAGGGACTCAAAGAGCTGAAGAAGAAGGTCGAGCACGATCTTCAGTGCACCGTGCAGTCGTTCGGGCAGGTGCAGCAGTTCTTCCTTCAGCACCCCTGCGACAAGCTGGATCAGCTGCTGTTCGTGCTCGGTGATACGCACGACAACCTGATCGTTGTATCGGTCATGTGGGTGACCATGCCGTCAGCGGAGACGGCGAGCCAGTTCAAGAAACTGGAGGACACCTACGGCACCGGCGACGTGACGCCGTTCGGTACTGAGGCGCTGGAACTGGGCGGTATCCACTTCACGGGCAAGCACTACAAGTCACGACCGGACGAGAAGCTCGTGGTGGTTGCCGAATCGGAGCCAGTCCGCGGTACACCGTCGAACTTCTTCCTCAAAGAAGTTGCGACGATTGCCGACGTGCTGCCGCCGCCGTAGCGCTCACGACGTACCAGGAACTAGATGCCGAAAATCGACGGTGCCGCCAGCGAACAGCATGTCACCGATACTCACGGATGAAGTCCGCAAAACTCATGTTCGGCGGGCATGGGATGTCTGATGATGACAGCTTTGCCTTGCCGACCTTGACGCACTGCGGACACCCGGCCCAGCTCCGACCGTCGCTAATAAAGCCACCGGATTCGCTCGAAGCGGTGTAGTCCCGGCTGCAGAAGTCGCATCGCACAACTTCCAGGTAATCGTCAGTGCCCGGCGTGTCCGCAGAGGTGATGGTCAGCAGGCCTCGCGCGAACATCTCCTGAATGTAGTTTTCCCAGTCGTTGACCAGCACGCCTTCAAGGTCCTGGCGCACCTTCTGGCGTTCGTCATTCGTCAGCTGTTCGCTGGTTCCGTCAGTGTAGTGCACCGTGAAGGCCTTGCGGGTGGCGTTAATGATGTGGTTGTAGGCCCGCCGGTTGATGGTCATAAACAGGTTGAGGATCGGCGCTTCCGGAAACTCGTACAGCCCGCTCTCGATGTCCACTCCGACCGCGGGCCAACTACTCCCTTTGCTATCCAGCCACCGGGTCACGTCGCTCAGGAACACCACGCGCTGCTTGGGGTGGTCCTTGGCATACAGCTCAGTGAGTCCGATGATGGAGTAGGCGTTCTTCGACACCTCGTGGTCAGCGACCAGCCGCGGTGCGAGCGCCAATGCAGCCTCGGCCATGGTCGTGTTCGGGTCGTCAGTCGGCCACGGCAAGCCATGCACGAGCCAGTACGGCGGATGGATGAGCAGTTCCCGGGCCTCGGCGTTGGTGTCGGCAGCTCCCATGGCTGACCAAGGTACTGCCTACTGGCTGGTAGCGCTCCGAAACAGCACTACGTACCTGACCTTGCCGTAGCCAGGAGACATTGTGTCCGGCCGCCAAACGGCGTCAGGCCAAGTCGAGCCGATTGCAAAGATCAAAAATTCGAGGACCGTCTCTCTCGGGTAGCCGGGCACTGAAGTCTACGGCATGCGACGAGCTATGTGGATCCTCTGATGCGTCAGGATATGACCGACGGCTTGCAGGTGACAGTCAACGCCGTCTGGCCGTCGATGTAGCGACCGTCGGGTTCGTGGTCGGTCGTGCCGGCAATGACAATTGCCGGGCCAAGATCAAGGATTTCATTGCCCGCGTCGTATGTTTTGGCAGGGTCGTTCTCGATGGCGATTGAGCCAGCATATGCGTGAAGCGTGCGCACCTGGTCCTCGTCCCGCACGGTTATCGTTCTTTCTTGGGCGGCGTTGAGTGCCCCCGCTGCGGCTTCAAACGGGCCGTGCACACAGTCGACGTGAAGCTCGACGTGAAGTGGCGGTGCTTCATGTGCCGTACTGCTGCACCCAGCCAGCGCCATAGCCAGACCACTGAGGCCGACGAGGACAGGCGCGAAGGTGACTACGTGATAATGAGGATAGTCGGGGAATTGCTCGCCAACCGCCATACTTGCACTACCGCAGGCTACGCCTGGTTATCGATTCCCATCTCTGCCAACATCCGCTTGTTTCCCTGACGCTTCAGCTCGTCGTACTGTGCATTGAGCTTGGCGAGCTCGGCGCGGGTAAAGACCTTCTCGCCAGCCTTGGTATCGTCGCGGACCCGTTGGACCAACTTCTCGACGGCATCTTCTAACGTTTCAATGCTGTTCTTGCTCCACTGCACGAAGGGCTTGAGTCCGCCATGGGGATCGGCTGGATCGGTCTGGATTACGAGCTTTGATGCTATCTCGTGCAGTTCGCCGCTCAAGTCGAAGTGCTTCTTGGTGAGGATGGTATTGCTCATATATGCACCATTTACGCACAAAATCACCAAATGGTCAAATAGACATCTACGGCTGAACCTGAGCAACAGTGAGAAGTCAAGCCCTCGCCGCACGCTCGCGTCGGCCATCCGATGCTCGAACGAGATCGGACCTTCTCGAAGTTATCACAAATATCCGTGTGTCTGCACAATAGTGCTATCTACTGTCATGCGAGTTGAGCGGTTCATGTCGAGCATTGGAGGAGACGGGTCGCCGCTCACCTACTGCTTTAATGGCCAGTTGCCGTACAAGCCAGAGCACGCAGATCGATCCGACGAATAAGAGCCCCGTCTGCCATATCAGCTCGCGATGAGCAGCTGGCAATTCCGACCAATCCATGTAGGTGAACCAACGGAGATGCTCAATACCACACCACAGAGCGACGAGCAGACACACGCCATCACGCCATCGAGGGTGCCGACGCAGCAGGCGACAGACGAGCACAACCAGGAGTGATAGGACGATGAGAAAGAGCACGTAGTTTGACCACGCCAGACTTGAGAAACTGTTCATATCCGTAAAGTCGTTGGTGGCGAAACCACCGTTTCCCACAAAGCTGGTGCAGGTCGGATCAATGGCGCAATATGGGCGGTGCTGAAAGATTGACCAGAAGCTACACCCCGCACGCCAACAGGAATACGGATAGGCGAACATCATCGCAACGGTCGTTATTCGGTCTCGTAGGCTGGACAGCATTGTGGCGTATACTCCGCTTAACAGTACGAAGTATACGCCACAATGCCGAATGCTACGACCTAGAAGGTTCCGGACAAGGCCGCGAAGTGCAGCAGATACGCACGCATATTTGCCTGGTTTCGCTCACTCTGTAGCCAGGTATGGTTCTTTGCCGAGTACGTCCAGCCACGGGATGTGTAGGGCGACGCTTGGCCACCTGAATAGGTGCCCCATTCAGCAACCACCGGGTACTGGCCGGACGCGATGGAAACCACCAGGGCGATGTGGTCGATCGTGCCGTCACCGCTCCAGTCGTACGCGATGATGTCACCTGGTTGGGCATCCGGCACGGCATTGGTGGCCAGGTTGGTCGTGATGTCCTCGTACTCGATACCTCCGTAAGCGTCACGGAGATAAGCGAGCAAGGTGTTGGCCTCAGTGGCGGCGACGGTGCCCGGCCTCGTCTGCCGGTAACCAGAATGGCTTCCCGCGTCCGTCTAGGCTGAGGTTTTGGCGAGTCCGCCGGCCCATAGCGCCTGGCTCACAAACCACGTGCACGCAGCATCGAACGGCTGCACATCCCGCGCATGCGCACCAGCCCAGGCGACTGTGGCCGCCGGACTGTAGCTATCGAGGACATTGCCCGTCGGATAGGGACTCTGTGATCCACTGGACTGCGCACTGGATGATGACGGGTCACACTCCGGCACCCCGGCATCCACCTGGTTGGCATTCTGGCCGTCGTGGACGTAGTGAGCGTTCAGAAACCCCTGATTGGCGGCACCGTTATTCGTAGTGCGACTAACGTTTGTGACGTAGTACCAAAGGGTGTCGTTGTACGGCCCGACTGCCTGACCCCACTCGTAGCACTGCAACTGAACTTGTTCACCGGCATAGACCCCGAGACCGGTCGCTGTTTCCGTGCTGCTCATGCTTGCTGAACTACGAAAGTAGACACCGTCCGGCAGCGTCTCGCTTGTATTCATGACGATAAATGCCGGACCACCCACATCCGCAGCCGCCACTCCGGGCAGTGCCAAGGCGAACCCGGTTGACAACGCGGCCGCCACACCGACCGTTTGTTTTAGGTGCATGGTTCCTCCTGGTGCGGTCAGCGATGACCTCAAACCAAAGCATCTCCCTCTTTCTGTCAAGTTGCCCGTCCAAACCTACGAACAAGCCAGAGACCTCTGTCACAGATCAACTAATGTCGATCTACCAACCTGACAGTTGAACACTTGTATAGCTGTGTCACACCGGTAACGATATGAAGGAATTCGTAAGTTCGCGTAGATTACCCAGATTGGGCAGATATCCGGAGGCAGATATTTGCAGATAAAAGAAGAGTATCGGGCCGGTTCCGTCATCCCAAGGACAACGGTTTTCGTGCCGCTGGCCTGAGCTCATGCAGTTGGTAGAGCGACCCAACGCGGCTGCCGTGACCACCTTGGGCCAAGTCGCCACCGTCACCGGCGGCGCGGTGACACCCCCGCACAAGCCACCGGAACGGGATGCCTTCTCGTGGGTGGATGCGGCGGAGTGGCGTCCTGCTGAGATCGCGCTCCATGACCACGAGGAGCGCCGCTACCCGGCTGCGGAGCTGGACGAGCTGTTTGCCGAGGCACCAGATGAGCAGGTTGGTTCGGTTGACGAGCTGGGTTGGTACGGGCTGGCCAAACACCAGGGCCAACCTGGTGGCCTGATCCTCATCCAAGACGAGCAGGGCTTCCGCCGTGTCCGGGAAGCCCCGACCGACGATGCCCTCCAAGTCCAGTGGGCCGCCATCCAAGCAGAGTACGAGGACTTCCATGGCCAGCGGGACGCCTACGAGCTGGCGACCGAGGAAGTCGCTGGCTCTCCGAGCGGGCTGAACCCTCGTATCTGGGTCGGCTCACTGGCGGACTACAACAACGGCCGGCTGCACGGGGTATGGCTGGATGCCACACTCGACCCGGACGAGCTGTACCAGGCCATTCAGTTCATGCTGCGGAACGGCTACACCCCGGATGCTGAAGAGTGGGGCATCTTTGACCATGACGAGTTCGGCGGGTTCGAGGTGTCGGAATACGCCGACCTCAAGACGGTCAGCCGGGTGGCCCAGGGCGTGGCCGAGTACGGCGCACCGTATGCAGCCTGGGTGGAGTTGGTGGGCGCGAACAGCGACGAGCTGCTGACCGAGGAGCGCTTCCGGGACCACTACGAAGGTGAGTACGACTCAACCGCGGGCTATGTGGAGTACATCCTCCAGGAGACGGACTTCTACCGACAACTGGATGAGGCGCTGGCTGGCATTCCGGAAGACCTGCGACGGTACGTCAAGGTGGACGTCGAAGGGATTGCTGAGGAGTGGGCGCAAGGGCTGCATGTGGTGGAGACGAGCGGCGGCAAGGTGTGGGTTTTTGATGGGCGGGCGTAGAACGGCTAGTCAAGCACAGCTTACGCTCGATCGCTTGCTATCACCCACAAGTCGGCACCTGACTTGACAATCGAGGAGCGCGCAGAATTAAGTAACGTTTCAAGACGGCGAAGCCTAAGCAAGTTGGGACTCACTCGATCTTGGTCGTCATCTTCATGTGCCTGGTAGTACGCCGGCTTGCTTATGTGCGGCTGGACAATGATTATCTCACGGCCTTGCCGCACTGTCCACGAGTGCAACATTTCGATGAACTCGTCTCGGCTATCGACTCGCTCTCCATCTTGCCAGCTAGCTTTACCTTGGGCGGTGGCTGCTAGTTGGCGAGCGAGGCGATCCTTGTCCAAAAAGATGAGGTTCTTCGATGCCTGACTTGTAACAAGCTCGTAAGCACCCGTGGATATTTGCCGACCAGGGGCGCTACTCTCGGCACCTTTGACGTGAATGATCCGCAGCACTCCCTCGGAGGAAATCTGCAAGAAGTCGGCCGTCTCGCCGCTGCCGTCGTCGCATATGAGCCAACCGTCACTAAAATTCTTCACCACCCACGCAAATAGTGAATTGTCGCCATCACTGGCGGTCTTTCGATGAATTTCCTTCGACGCCAACAGATTGAACGGCTTCTCTGTCTCAATATCATACCCTTCGAAATCGCGGAAGCACCAGTTCTTGAATGGAGCTATCATCGTGTTCGGCTTGAAGATATTGCCACCTGAGTACACGTGACCTGACTCGTAGTATACGACGAGAAGGTCCGAAGTCTGGAGCGCGTCGAGAACAGGTTGAACGACGGGAAGGTAATCTGGCTCCCCAGAAAGACCAATATCAAGCGTATATCCATGCGTTGTTGATCTCGGCGTGACGGATAGTAAGCCCCCACCTTTCTTATGCAGCTCGACTTCTACCTTGAACTTGCCCAACGACGATGACTCTGCGACCCGCAGTACAGCGTCTTGGAGCAGAGCGGCCCCCTCCTGTATCTCCTCATTGCCGGCCAGCGTCGGCGGCAACTGGCTTACATCAAGTAGAGCAACATCATAAGCCCCAGACACTTCGGAGAGATCGAGCACATCCTTGGCGAATTCAGGGAACGCCTCAATGAGGTCTTCTTCATTCTCAGGTGCTGCTCCAATAAGGTCGAACACCTCACCTATCGCTGTCAGGAACGACGCCAGGTCAGGCATCGGCTTGAGCCACAGCTGAGATGCGCGCAACGTGCTGCCCACTGCACCCTTAAGCATGACCCGGCCTGGATCGTCAGGCAGCCCACAGCGCGCTGTCCCTAGCGAATATGCACTCTCATCGAAGGGGTCCAGGGTGTCACGTAGATCAATCCCAGCACTTGCCCTGGAGTCAGGGCGGCGCTTGCTTCGTCCGCCGGCATGCTGTAGCCACAAACCTTTCGCTTCACCCGTAAGGAAGGTGTGTTGCAAGAGCCTCGGTGCGATCCGCGTCACGGGTGGTACGGGGGCCTTGTCCAACCATCTCTGGAAGCTGTTCGCGACACTATCACCGACCTTCACGGCAAGGAGACCTTTGCGTCTTACAACTAGGTTTAGCTCGTACGTCGTATTGATGTACTGGTCAGCGTCGACAGACCAAGCCGGTGTGGACTCGACTTCCCGAATGTAGCCAAATATCTGATCGAGGCCGAGAGCGCTGAGCTCCCCGACACCATCGACGGCGCCACTGGGCGCAGCCATGACTTCACCCAGTGCAACTGCCCTGGAACGCTTCCGGCCGCGGGTCACTGGGTCCTTGAGCAGTTGATCGCGAACCGCATCAAAGCTCTGCTTTGGATCTTTCGCCGTACAGGAAAGCATGATGATTGACAGGTACGGCGCAAGGCTTTGCCAAGGAAGGAGCGCAGGTTCTTGTCCTGCCGAATTCACTGACATACTCGTCCTAGATCCTTTGGCTACGGGCACGTCTGCTCCTGCTCCGCCGACAGGCCACATATATGAGTTGACGACATTTCATTGTCGCCAGAATGATCTCCAACGTTAGCCGCGTGACATATACGTGACTCTACTTGTGGGTATAAAACAATGCGCCACCCGATCTAGTGATTTTCTAGTCACGCTCCTGGGCTAACGCCGCACAGCACGGCAGCGACAACCATTACAACTACGCAGGGTGAAGGCGGTCGCCATGGGCTTCGGACGCAGGTTGGCACGCAAGGCCGTGCGACGGGCAACTCCGCGGAGCGTGCGCCGGGCCATGCACCCCGTCCGTACTGCCAAGCGGGCGGTCACGCCCAAGGCGGTGCGCAAGGTCAGCCGAGCCGTCTACACCGTGACCAATCCACTCGGCGCCGCCGAGAACAAGCTGATCGGGGCGGCGCTGGGCTCAGGCCATAAGCGTCGCCGCAGCACAACCCAGCGCCGCACGAGATCGGCACGCACGTCTCATCCGGCCTCGGCTCGGTCTCCGGCGGGTACGCCGATGACCAGCACCGACGTTCGGGCGTCGGAGGCAATGGCTTCCACCGCGCAGTTGGCCAACCTCATGACGGTCCAGCGTGAACGGTTCACCCCAGCGCAGCACCCGATCGTGCCAGCGCCGTCGCCGGTCGACCCGGCGCCGTTCGCGCGGCAGGAATGGCAACGTCACAAGGGCGAGGCACACATCTGGCAACGGTCCCGGCGCAAGCAGCTCCGATCGCAGGCCGCCGAACACGGCAGCTGGCAGGCAGCGTCGCAATTCGATCAGGCCCAAGCACAGCAATACGCCGCGCAGGCCCAGGCCGACGCCTGGTGGCAGTCACTCATCCGTGGTGACAGCGAAGTGCTGACTGCGGTGCTGGTCGCCGCGTTCGCGGACAATCCGGCCCCGGTCGTCGTGCACCAGGCGGCCGGGACGGTAGCGATTTTGACTGTGCTTCTGCCCGGATTCGACGTTTTGCCCGAGAAGAAGGCGTACGTCACGCCGACCGGCCGTCTGTCGAGCAAGGCATGGACCAAGACCGAACTGCACGAGGTCTACGCCGGGCTGCTCGGCGCGCACCTGCTGGCCACGATCCGCGAGAGCTGGGCGGTTGCGCCCTCGCTCATAACGTTACGAATCAGGGGCGAACACACCATCCCGTACGCGCCAGCAGAGCTGTTGTTCGACGTCACGGTCACCAGGCAGGTCGGCCGGTGGGACGACGACAGCTGGGGCTCGGTGGTTCTGCAGAACGCCAAGGGCGGCCTGCGGCGGGTGGGTAAGGCTCGTGAGGTGCGGGCTTGGCAAGACGTCACCTAAGGTCGGGTGGCGCAGGGGTGAGATTCCCCTGCGCCACCCGACCTGAGAGCCTGCCGATCCAACTGAGCGGCGACCTGCACATGGAGCTGAACAACGCGAACCGCTGGGTCGGGCCACTGCATATCAAGCAGGTGGCGACGCGCGGATTCACGTGCACCCGAACAGTTGACGGACAGGCTGGGTCGGCGGCGAGCGTGACTGCGGTACCGGCGGCGGTCAGCGGCACTTCGTGTTTCGCGGCGTGATCGAACAGGTGACGGCCAGTCCGTCGATCAGCCCATCCATTCCGGCGCTCAGTCTCGCGCAGCGTCAGACCTCCGACACGCAGCAGCAGCGGGTGTTGGCGGCTCTGACCTGCACACCGGGCCAGCCCGACCCGATCGCCGACCAGGACGACCCAGCCAAGCCATTGATCACCTGCGACCAGCAGGGCAACACCAAGTTCATCCTCGGCCCGTCGTTTCTCGACGGCACCCAGATCAGCAACGCCACCGCCGGCCGGGACCCCAACGGCACCGGCTACGTGGTCAACCTGACCTTCAAGAGCGCCGGCGCCAAGACCTGGGCCACCTACACATCGCAGAACGTCGGCAAGCAGGCCGCGTTCGTGCTGGACACCGACGTGGTCTCCGCGCCCGTCATCAACCAGGCCATCCTGGGCGGCAACACCCAGATCTCCGGCAACTTCACCCAACGGCAGGCCGAGGAATTGGCGAACACACTGAGTAGTCGTTGACCAGGCACGCCAGCGGTAGCCTGTATGGCATCGGCAAGACCTCTCCCTAATCCTCGTGAACCGATGGAACTTCTTGGGATGCCGATGACGTCAGCGGTCGTTCCTCGGCAACCTCCGGCCGCCCGCGCTGGAGCATGAAGAACCACACCAGCCCAGCCACCGTGAGGGCGCTGGCGACGTAGAAGTTCAGCCGCAGCCCCAGGAAGTGCTGTGAGGAATCCACCCGCAACGATTCCTCAAAGATCCGAAACGCCGAATAGCCGGCGACGTACAGGGCGAACAGTCCCGGTGGCCGGATTCGGCGATGGTGGCCCAACCACACCAGCAGCCCGGCCCAAGCCAAGTCGAAGAGCAGCTCGTACAGGAAGGTTGGCTGGAACGTCGCATACTGCGTATAGCCGGTCGGCCGGAACTGCGGGGCGATCCGGAGCGCCCACGGCAAGCTGGTCGGGCCGCCGAACAGTTCCTGGTTGAAGTAGTTGCCGATCCGGCCGATGCCCTGCGCCATCAGGATGCCCGGCGCCACCGCGTCCATGAACGCGCCCACGGGCACACCCCGGCGACGTAGCCGCCAGATGCAGACCACAGCGGCCAGCGCCACGCCGCCCCAGATGCCGAGGCCCCCGGTCCACACCGCGAACGGTCCCCACCAGGTGTGCGGCATGTCTGCGGGCGTGGTGATGTCGAAGTAGATCCGCCCACCGACGATCCCGGCCGGGACACCCCAGAGGGCCACCTCCTCGACGACGGCCGTCTCACCGCCCTGTGCCCGCCACCGGCGCACGGTCAGCCAGACCGCCAGCGCGATGCCGACCACGTACATCAGGCCGTACACCCGGATGTTCAACGGACCGAGGTGAAAGCCGTTGAACGGCGGGCTGGGGATACTTGTCCGGACAAGTAGACCGGCTGCGGACACTGGCACGGCCGTCACCGTAGCAGCGGATCTGCGCTGCTCGCGGGCACACTCACCAGTTGGAGAGATCCCGTCGAGGAGCCGGCCAGGCCGCCCAGGACCGCCCGGAATGCGCGCGACCCGACGGGGCCGGTCCGTCCTGCGTCGCAGCTCGGCCGTCCCGAGGGCATCGACGCACCGGTCCGTCAGCGAACGCTGATCTGCACCGTGTCCACGGACGAGGCAGTATCGGCCAGTTCCGGCAGTGGCAGGAACCGGGCGGCGAGCTGCCGGACGCCCGGGAGGTCGGTGATAGCCCAGACCAGCAGCGCAGTGGCGGCCACGGTCAGGAAGCTACCGAGGACATCGGTGGGGTAATGGTCGCCGAGATACAGCCGGCTAGCACCGACCGCCAGGGCGTAGACCAGCCCGATCGCGATCACGACGAGCCGGACTCGACGCAGACGCCAGGCCAGCACACAGGCACAGAGAAAGATCACGACCGCCGTCGTGGTATGACCGCTCGGGAAGCTCCCCGTGGGGTCGGGACGCAACAGCCACAGGCTCGCCGGCGGCCGTGGGCGATTAAAGACGTCCTTCACAGCGAGAGCGACCACCCAGGCGCTTCCGGCCACCGCCACCAGCCGAACGGCATCCCAGCGCCGCTGTCGGAGGAACAACACGATCGCAGCCATCGCCAACGCACCGAGGCCAACCGCCGCCTGGGCAGCCTGGGTCAGATCCATCGAGACCGTGGTGGCCGCGCCGAAGCGGAACAGGCTCAGATGCTGGTCGACGTGCAGGTCATCACTGGTGATTGCGCTGGTCAGCGCCAAGCCGGCCAGACACAGCATCGCCACCATCAGCAGCGAACCAGCCCCGACCTTCAGGCGGACGAACGACGTCATGTACGCGACCTTTCCACGCCGGGAGCAACCGCAAGTGTCAAGGCGTGAGCCTCCGCTTGGTGCAGTTGCTCCGTTGCCGAGCCCGTTGGTTCTACAAGGTTGTCGATAATACCCCTGGGCGCGCGAAGGCTCCGTGTGCGGCTCGCTTGCGATTGCAACCGCCAGTTCAAGCAATTCAAGAGACGGACAAACTGGACGTTATTCATTGTCTTAATTATATAGTAAAACAGCAATGGCGAGAAGGAAACTGTGTCTCCGTGGTGCGGATTACAGCTATTACCTATGGGTGCATCTCTTTTGCAGTGAGTTGTTCAGGTGGGGATAACCACGTTCCAGTAGCGTCCATTATGGATGCGTAGCTGTTCTTGCTGCTGGTGATAAGCCCAGTAGTCGTCAAAGTCGTTGTTGGTGGCGAGAGTGCGGAGTGTGAGGATGGCTTCCGCTCCGTCCAGGCGGCGCATGCCGAAGGCGAGCCCGAAGCCCTGCTCGATGAGCTGGTCATCGAGCAGGTGGTGACCAGCCCCCAAGCGATGGCGTACGTCCAAGACCCACGCGGGATGACGAGCACCGCGAACGGTGAGCTGCTCGGCAATGCCATCTCCCGGCCGGTCAGCGACATGATCTGGCTGGCCCACGCCGGGCGTTCCGAAGGCAGCACCCCCGCGACGAGCCGGCAGCGGACTTCGCCGACAAGTACGTCAACGTCGTCGCTGACGACAGCGTTAGCCAGCGACAGTAGGTATTCGGTAGGTATTCGGTGGGATCGAGGCCACCCTCGAATCGGTAGAGGGAGGCCGCCTTACAAGAAGATCGTTTAGACACGTCGAAAGGTCCTTCGCCTACGTGGCGTCCGCCGCCCCCGATCGGGACGGCGTCAGCCTGTGGGATCACAAGATCGATCGGGATTGCCAATCGAGTGCGCAGCACCGCGACATGCGGTGGGTGCGTAAGAGCAGGGAGTGGACGGTGCGCCACCCGCAGCCCAGGTATCCCGTGAGCCAGACAGTCCGATCACCTGACGGTGATCGCCGCGGTACGTTGTCGCGTCTGACAATTCAGACGCGAATCTGGACCGATCTGTGGCAGATGACCTTTCGTGGCCCTATGATCGCCACAGTTCCTCCTAGTACACGCGTCCTGGTTGGGAGCCAGCGTGTTATGGACGGGATACCGATGCGGCCCCCTGCTGGAACAGGGGGTCGCATCACGCTTCTGGGTACAGAAGCGAGTAGACCAATGATGCCGGAACACAGTTGTGCTACTGGCCGGTTACGCCCCACGACACGCCGGGCGGCATCTAGCAAACGCCAAGCGGTCAGGGGCTTTAGGTTCCCCCTATCGGCGGTACCCGACTACCAAACGTCGCGGTAGTTGCACAACTACCCGGAGCTTTGTCTTCGAACGAGTGGCGCCCGGATCTGGAATCCCACTCCGAGTGGCGTGCCTGCACGGGACCTCAGCACACATAATCTGTGATAAGTATCACATTTTGATTCGCGGCGTCCTTGATCTTGACTTAGCGTGCCGATACGACTTGAGCTTGGTACGTTTTGATCTGGTCGCGGATGAATAGGCCATCTCACGTCTCGTCGAGGAACAGCACGCCGCGATGAGCCTTACTCACCGCGCCGGGCCGGGCAAAGCCCGATCCGCCGCCGACGAGCGCGGCCACCGAGGTGGTGTGATGCGGGGCCACGAACGGCGGTGCGGCGATGAGGGGCTCGTCCGCTGTCAAGGTGCCCGCGATCGAGTGCACCGCGGTGACCTCGACGGAATCCGCGGCGGACAGTGAAGGGAGGAGGCCGGTGAGTCGTTGGGCGAGCATGGTTTTGCCGGTGCCGGGTGGTCCGGTGAGCAGCAGGTGATGCCCGCCGGCCGCCGCGACTTCCAGTGCCCAGCGTGCTTCCGGTTGGCCGAGCACGTCGGCGAGGTCGGGTCGCGCTGTCTCCGGTGCGACCGACCGGACCTGTGGTTCCGCGGTCAGTTGGGTGTCGCCACGCAGCCAGCCGAGTACCTCGGTGAGCGTTGCCGCGCCCAGTACCTCGACGTCGTCGACGAGGGAGGCTTCGCGCAGTGCCGAGATCGGCACGACCGCTCGGCACAGACCGGCTCGGCGGGCGGCCAGCAGCGCGGGCAGTGCGCCGCGCACCGACCGCAGCCGACCGTCGAGTGCAAGTTCGCCGAGCAGTACCGTGCCGCGCAGCAGGGTCGGCGGAACGGACTGGGCGGCGGCGAGTACGCAGCAGGCGAGGGCCACGTCGTAGCCGGAGCCGACCTTGGGCAGCGCGGCCGGCGACAGCGCGATCGAGACCTGCCGTTGTGGCCAGGGCTCCCCGCTGTTTCGGACAGCCGCCCGTACGCGGTCCTTCGATTCGCGCAGGGTTGTGTCGGGCAGCCCGATCAGATGCACGCCGGGAACTCCGCCGGAGATGTCGGCTTCGATCTCCACGGGTACGCCGTCCACGCCGAACAGCGCGACCGACCAGGTCGATGCGAGTGCCATCAGAACGCACCTCGCAGGTGTTGCATGCGCGGTTTACCGGTCGGCGGCCACCAGATGGCGATGAGGTCGTAGCTGATCTCGCACCAAGGTGCGCGGACGCTACGCAGCCAGGCGCGGGTCGCCGCTTTGATCCGGCGGATCTTGACGGGGGTCATCGCGTCGGCCGGGGTGCCGAAGTCGTCGTTGGTGCGGGTTTTGACCTCGACGACGACCAGGCTGTGGCCGTCGGTGGCGACGATGTCCAACTCGCCGTCGCGGCATCGCCAGTTACGGGCCAGCAGCACAAACCCGAGTATTTCCAGGTATTGGGCGGCCAGTTCCTCGCCGAGGCGACCAAGGACATGGCCCGGTGGGCTGCTGCCGTGCTGGCGAGAGTCCGGCCCGTGTGAGTTCGGTCCCCGCGAGTTCCGTTCGGGAGAGATCGGGCCTTGGGAGGCCGGTTCGGGAGAGCCCTGTCCGTCGGCGTCGCGGGCGCGCGGGTTGGCCCGGCGGGGCTTGGCTGGAGCTGGTGGCGCGCCGGATCGTTTCGACATACCGGAAATCGGGCCGACCGAGCCGGCGGACACGGTCGATGTCGGGGTCGGTACCGCAAAGGTGGGTACCGGCATCGTGGCAGTCATGGGTGCACTCCCTCACTCGTCATCGGAGACCCGAGAAGGTGGTTCGGGCCATACGTCGACGGTGCCGGGTTCGGGAGCGTTCGGCTACCAGCAATGATCAAACTGTGGACAAGGGGCGACGCTGTGGACAACTCACGTCGTCAGGAACGGTTTTGTCGGCGGGGTGTGCTACGGCGCGGTCGACGAGGGCGATCATCACGCCACCGACGGGGTGCGGTCAGGACTGAGTGCGGTCAGGACAGGGTGCGGTCACCGACAGGGTGCGGTCAGTTGGTGAAGGGGCCGCTTTCCGGCAGTCGCAGGTCTGGTTTGTCCAGCTCTTCGACGTTGACGTCCTTGAAGGTGATGACCCGGACGTTCTTGACGAACCGTGCCGGCCGGTACATGTCCCACACCCACGCGTCGGACATCCGCACCTCGAAATAGACCTCGCCATCGGAGTTGCGTACCTGGACATCGACGGAGTTCGCCAGGTAGAACCGTCGCTCGGTCTCCACGACATAGGAGAACTGGCTGACGATGTCGCGGTACTCCCGATAGAGCTGCAGCTCCATCTCGGTCTCGTACTTCTCAAGATCTTCCGCGCTCATCGCTGTCCTCGCTCACTCACGGGGTCTGCAATCCTCCTGGTGACCTCATGACGCTGTGACCTCATGACGCCGGTAGAAACGATGCCGGTGGACCTCATGACGCCGGTGCCGGTTGGTCGCTGTCCTCGACTGGCCTTCCATTCTGGACCACGCCGACCGCCGACACGCTACGCACCACCCGTCGAGGTGCGCGTAATCCGTGCCGGATCGCCGCGGCCGTCACATTCGCGAAGGACCAGCGGTGTTCGATCGTCGGGCCGTGAGTCTCCAACGCGCGGGTGTGGTCGGCGGTGCAGTAACCCTTGTGTACGTCGAAACCGTAGTTGGGCAGCTCGTCGTGCAATCCGACCATGATGCGATCCCTGGTCACCTTGGCCAGCACAGATGCGGCGGCGACGCAGGCGGCGGCCTTGTCGCCCTTGACCACCGGGACGCTCGGCGCGGTGAGCCCGGCCACCCGGAAACCGTCGATGAGGACGTAACCGGGGTGGGTGGTCAGTGTCGCGATGGCCCTGCGCATGCCCTCGATGTTCGCCGCGTGCACGCCGAAGAGGTCGACCTCGGCGGGCGGGATGACCATGACCGCGTAGTCCACCGCCCGGTCCAGGATCAGGTCGTACATCCGTTCCCTGGCGCGCTCGGTGAGCAGCTTGGAGTCGGTGAGCCCGTCGAGGCGCTTCGCGTCGCCCGGCCGCAGGACGCAGGAGGCGACCACCAGCGGGCCGGCACACGCGCCTCGGCCCGCTTCGTCGACACCGGCGACCGGGCCGAGACCGCGACGGTCCAGTGCGCTCTGTAACGCCCAGTTGCCGGCATCGCGCCGGACAACGACTCGCTGCGGGCGCGGAGCCGTCATGCTCCGCTCCCGTCGAAGGTCCCGCCGAGGATCGACCGCGCTGACACCCGATCTACCGCCGAGCGCCACGCCGGGATCGTGGCGGCTTGCCGCCCGCTCGACGCAACCCGCTGCGGACCCGTTTGCCCAGCCAGAGAGTGGGGAAGGCAGCGGCGAAACCAACGCCCAGCGGCAGACCCTGCGACCAGCCGGGCGCGCCGAGCGCGTTGGCCTGCGCGTTGTAGTCGCCGATCCCCCGCCATCGCGACGGCGGCCAGATGATGGTGCGGGCCTTGCCGATCACGTCGGAAACCGGGACGAGTCCGTTGAGTCCGCCGCCGTTCTGGTAGCGGGAGTCGTCGGAGTTGTTGCGGTTGTCGCCCATCACCAGCAGTTTGCCCTTGGGGATGGTGATCGGCGGGAAGCTGGCCTGCAGGCCGACCTTGTTGTCGTTGGGGGTCGGGTCGTTATTCTGCGAAGCCACCACCTGGTTGGCCATACCGGGCTGGAAGTACACGTACGGCTCGGTGAGTGGCTTGCCGTTCACCACGACCCTGTTGTGCGAGTCGCAGCAGTACACCGTCTCGCCACCGACCGCGATGACCCGCTTGACCAGGTCGTATTCCGGTGGGCTACCGATGCCGATGGAGGAGCCGATCTCACGGAACCACTGCACGACCGGGTTGCTGGAACCCTGCGCGTAGTACTCGGTCTGGTCCCAGCCGGGTGGGCCCTTGAACACGATCACGTCGCCGGGTGCGGGATCGGTGAAGTCGTAGGTCAGCTTGTCGACCAGGATGCGGTCGCCGGTGCAGCCGGGGCACCCGTTGAGGGTCTGCTCCATGGAACCGGACGGGATCGAGTAGACCCTGGCGATGAAGGTCTGGATGAGGAAGGTCAGCACCAGCGCGATGACGATCAGGATCGGCAGTTCGATCCAGAACGACGTCTTCTTCTTCGGCTTGCCGGCCGGCTTCGCCGGTTCGTCGGAGTCGACGTCGGTGGGTGGCTCGTCGCCGCCGTCCGGCGGCTCCGACCGCTGCTGACGGTCGCCGGAATGGTCATCGTGGTCGGCGATAGTGCCGGACCGGGTGCCGTTGGTACCGGCCTCCGAATCGGGCAGTTGCTGGACAGCGGCGTGACCATCCACGCTCGTGATGTCCTCGCGTTCGTCTTCGGACGCCGTCATCGCCTTCCTCGTCTGTCAACCGGGGGGCCTAACCGAGTTTCGCGGCCGGCGCCCAAGACGGTTGAAGAAAATGACCGACTCCGCCACCGCGATAGCGGCCGACCCAACGAAAACTACCCTACCGACGGTGCAGGCCGGGCACGCCACCACACATCTCGCCCGATCGTCGCCTTCGCCGCACCCGACCGCGCCCGAATCGCTGCCTGCGGGCGGCCAACACCGTCGGCCACACCGCGAGTATCGCGACCGGCTGGGCCGGATTCGACCCGCCGTTCGGCGCGCCGGCGGCACTCGCCTGTGGATCATGGTCACCGACGCCACCGATGCGCGAGACCGGCCAGATGATCGTGCGCACCTTGCCGATCACGTCCGACACCGGCACCGCACCGGCCGCGCCACCGCCGGCCTGCAGCCGGGAGTCGTCGGAGTCGTTGCGGTTGTCGCCCATCATCCACAGTTCGCCGGCCGGCACGGTGACCGGCCCGAACGAGGCCTGCTTGGTGCCCCGGCCCGGCCACCAGTAGATATAGGGCTCGCTGAGCGGTTTGCCGTCCACAACGACGCGGTTGTCGGCATCGCAGCAGTAGACGGTCTGACCGCCGACGGCGATCACCCGCTTGACGAAGTCGACTTCGCTGGCCGGAGTGAGACCGATGAGTTGACCGGCCCAGTCACCGATCCGGGCGAGGACATTCCCCGGTTTCGCCGGGGTGACCTCGTTGTCCGACCATTTCGGCGGACCTTTGAAGACCACCACATCACCGGGTTGCGGGCTGCTGAAGTCGTAGACGACCCGGTCGACGAGCACCCGGTCGTCAACGCATCCGGCACAGCCGTAGAGGGTCTGCTCCATCGACTCCGACGGGATCACGTAGACCCGGAACAGGAAGGTCTGCACCGAGAAGGTGATCAGCCCGACCACGACGATCAGGATCGGAATCTCGACCCAGCGCGGAATCCGCCGTCGGCTCTTGCGATGCCGACCACCCGCACGGGCCCCTTTACGACCATCGGCCCGACCGGTATCCGAGGACTCAGAGGTCGTGGATACCGAATCGGGCACGAGGTCAGATTACGGGAGCAGCCGCAAAGCCGATATGAAGCGCGGCGTCAGGAAGCGGGCGAGGTCTCGCGCTTTTCCTTGATCTTGGCGGCCTTACCGCGCAGGTCGCGCAGGTAGTACAGCTTCGCGCGGCGCACGTCACCACGGGTCACCAACTCGATCTTGGCGATGTTCGGGGAGTGCACCGGGAAGGTGCGCTCGACGCCGACGCCGAAGGAGACCTTGCGGACCGTGAAGGTCTCGCGGACGCCACCACCCTGGCGGCGGATGGTCACGCCCTGGAAGATCTGCACCCGCTCACGCGAGCCCTCGATGACGCGAACGTGCACCTTCAGCGTGTCGCCCGGCCGGAAGTCCGGAATGTCAGAACGCAGCGATTCGGCGTCCAGAGCGTCCAGGGTGTTCATCGGTGGTCCGTCCTCGTCATCGACTGTGTTTCGTACGCCCACAGGTTTGGTGCCAACTGCCATGGCAGAGCCGGGCAGTGACCAACCTGGGGGTGGCTTTGTGGCGCACGCCGGGAGCCCGCCCGGCCGCAGCAACCTGCTCCAGTGTGCCAGATGGGTCCGCCGGAGGCGAAATCGACCCTAGGCCGACTCGTCCACGAGCGCTTCCAGCAGCTGGTTGTCCTTCTTGTTCAACGCCTCGGCCGGCAAGCGTTCCAGCAGCTCAGGGCGTCGCCGGAGGGTCCGTTCGAGGGCTTGGTCACGCCGCCAGCGCTCGATGCGGGCGTGGTTGCCCGACCGCAGTACCTCGGGTACGGCAAGACCACGCCACACCTCGGGCCGGGTGTAGCAGGGACCTTCCAGCAGGCCATCGGAGAAGGAGTCCTGTTCGGCGGAGACCGGGTTGCCCAACACGCCGGGCAGCAGCCGGGCCACCGCCTCGACCATGACCAGCACCGCCGCCTCACCGCCGACCAGCACGTAGTCGCCGATCGAGACTTCCTCCACCGGCATCCGGCGCGCGGCATCGTCGATCACCCGCTGGTCGATGCCCTCGTAACGACCGCAGGCGAACATCAACTTCGGCGTGGCCGCGTAGCGGGTCGCGGTTTCCTGGGTGAACGGTCGGCCGGCGGGGGTCGGCACCACGAGCAGGGTGTCGCCGTCCGGGGGCGCCAGTTCGTCGAGGGCCTCGCCCCAGACGTCCGGCTTCATCACCATGCCCGGCCCACCGCCGTACGGGCTGTCGTCGACCGCGCGGTGCACATCGTGCGTCCAGTCGCGCAGATCGTGCACGGCGAGGCTGAGCAGGCCCCTGTCGATCGCCTTACCCAGCAGCGCGGTGCGCAGCGGGACCAGGTACTCGGGAAAGATCGTGACGACATCGATGTGCATGCCCTCACTCCTCGTCCAGCAGTCCCTGCGGCGGATCGATGACGACGCGGCCGGCGCGGAGGTCCACCTCGGGCACGATCTCACTGACGAAGGGCACCAGCACCTCGTCCCGACCCTCCCGCCGGACGGCGAGCAGGTCACTACCACCGCCGTGCAGGATCTCGCGCACCTCGCCGATCTTCGTGCCGTCGGTGGTGAACACGGCGAGTCCTTCGAGTTGGTGGTCGTAGAACTCGTCGGGATCGTCGGTCGGCGGCAGGTCACCCTCTGCGGCCAGCAGCAGGGTGCCACGCAGTTCCTCGGCGGAATCACGGCCCCGCACGCCGTCGAAGGTGACCAACAGCCGCCCGGAGTGTGGCCGAGCGGCTGTCACGGTCATCGTGCGCGTGGTCCCGTCGCGCAGGGTCGCGGAAAGCGCCGAACCGACCGCGAACCGGACCTCTGGTGAGTCGGTTCGCAGCTCGATCACCAGCTCGCCGTGTACCCCGTGTGGCTTCACGATCCGACCGACGAGACGGTCGGTCGAGGTGTCCGCCATGAGCTGGTCCTCAGCGATCGGTGTCCACCACGTCGACCCGAAGGCCACGACCGCCGATGCCGGCCATCACGGTGCGCAGCGCGGTGGCCGTGCGGCCACCGCGACCGATCACCTTGCCGAGATCCTCTGGGTTGACGTGCACCTCAAGGGTGCGGCCACGACGCGTGGTCAACAGGTTGACCCGCACGTCGTCCGGGTGGTCGACGATCCCGCGAACAAGGTGTTCGAGCGCGTCGGACAACACACTCACGCCCTCTCCTCATGCCCCATGAAAACCTGGGCGGCCAAGCTCACTTCTCGCCGTCCGAAGAAGACTCGGCGGACGCGGCGGGTGCGGCGGCCTCAGCCTTCTCAGCGGTCTTCTCAGTGGCGTCGGCCTTGTCGGTCTCGGCCTTCTTCGGGGTGCTCTTGCGCTGCTTAGGCGTGGTCGCCTCGGTGGTCGGCTCCTCGCCGGCGGCGGCGAGCGCGGCCTCGAACAGCGCCTGCTTGCTCGGCTTCGGCTCGGCGACCTTGAGGGTGCCCTCGGCACCGGGCAGGCCCTTGAACTTCTGCCAGTCACCGGTGATCTTCAGCAGGTGCGCGACCGGCTCGGTCGGCTGCGCGCCGACACCCAGCCAGTACTGGGCGCGCTCGGAGTCGATCTCGATGAAGCTCGGCTCCTTCTTCGGGTGGTACTTGCCGATGGTCTCGATCGCCCGGCCGCTGCGGCGGGTGCGGGAGTCGGACACGACGACGCGGTAGTGCGGGTCACGAATCTGGCCGAGACGCTGCAGCTTGATCTTGACAGCCACGAGTACGGGTGCTCCTCAAACTCTCGTTACTCAGGTTCAGGGCTCACTGCCGAGTGGGGACGGCATGCGATTACCTGGAGTTCATGGGTGCCACAGCGTAGTGAGAGGGACCAGCCGCGGCGGACAGCCGCCCATTCTGCCAGATGGACGCACGAGGACCTAAATCGGCAGGGTGCCGACACCCGGCCGGGCGGCAGAAAGAACCACTGATGTGTTGTGGGTCACGCGAAACGCCGGAGTTTAGGCGAACGGAGTCGGGGTGATGCCGGCCTCGACGAGGGCGGCACGGACGGCGCGAGCGTGTCCGACCGCGCCGGGGGTGTCGCCGTGCAGGCACAGGGAGCGGGCACTGGTGGTCAGGACGGTGCCGTCGACGGCGACGAGTTCGCCCCTGGTCGCGAGGCGGATCGCGCGTTCGACGACGGCCGCGGTGTCGGGCAGCAGGGCACCGGGGTCACGGCGGGGCACCAGGGTGCCTTCCGGGGTGTAGCCGCGGTCGGCGAAGGCCTCCGGGACACCGAGCGAGCCGGCTTCGGCGAGCAGGCGGGAGCCGGGGAGTCCGAGGACCGGCAGCTCACCGAAGGCGCGGACGCCCGCGATGACGGCCTCGGCCTGGGCTTTGTGGTGCACGGTTGCGTTGTAGAGGGCGCCGTGCGGCTTCACGTAGGCGACGTGCACGCCGGCCGCTCGCGCGCAGGCCTGCAGGGCGCCGATCTGGTAGAGCACCTCGTCGGCGAGTTCGGTCGGGTCGACGTCGATGAAGCGGCGACCGAAGCCGGCGAGGTCGCGGTAGGAGACCTGGGCGCCGATGACCACCCCGCGTTCGGCGGCCGCCGCGCACACCCTGCGCATGGTCGACGGGTCACCGGCGTGGAATCCGCAGGCCACGTTGGCGCTGCTGATCAGGTCGAGCAGGGCGTCGTCCTCGCCGAGGCGCCAGACGCCGAAGCCCTCGCCGAGGTCGCTGTTGAGATCCAGTGCGCTCATTGCGCCATCAAACCCAACGCGACCAGCAGGGTCGCCACGGCGGGCAGGAAGTTGTTCAGCTGGTGGGCGATGATGCTGGCCGGCAGTCGACCGGTGCGCAGCCGGGCCAGGCCGATCGGTACCGCGATCACCAGCAGCAGCGTGGTCCGCAGCGGTTCGAGGTGGCTGGCCGCGAAGATCGCGGTGCTCAGGCCGAACGCGGCCCAGCGGCCCCATTTCTGTCGTTCGATCGCGCCCCAGAGCAGGCCGCGGAAGATGATCTCCTCGAAGACCGGGCCGATCAGCCAGATGTAGACGAACATCGACACGGCCGGGGCGACGGACATCCGGCCGCCGTCCAGCAGCGAGCCGATCGCCGAGTTGGCGTCGTTCGCGCCGACGAGCCGGGTCCAGACGTAGGCAGCGACGACGGTGAGCACGATGCCGCCCGCGCCAAGTTTGAAGCCGATCTTGACGTCCGCCCAGGTCACCGCGAGCCGCAGGTCGATGACGGGGCCGTTACCGCGCACCTTCGTGATCAGGACTGCCACCAGCGCGGCCAGCGCGGTCGGCACGATGGTGCCGATCAGCGCGGTGTCGATCGGTATCGGGGCCGACGGGTCCGGCGGGCCGGGGGCGAGGATCGCGGCGAGGAACACTGCCGAGAGCAGCAACACCGCTTCGACCAACAGAAACGCGCCGAAGCCCCATCGGTGATCCGGTTCTTCCAGTTCCGCCGCTGGGCCGATGAGGTTCGATGAGGGCCGCAAGCCCGCGTCGGCCGGATCATCCGATGCCTGCGGTGTCGTCACGGGCGCCTCCGGGTGGACGAACAGCATGTGCCGAGGCGAGGATATGGCCCGACCGGCGCCGGCGCGCCCTGTCCGACCAGATCAGACCCCCTCAGCCGGCGAAAAACAACCCGACGGCGGGAATCAGGTTGTTCGTGGCGTGCGCGACCATGCTGGAGGAGATCCGCCCGGTGATCATCCTGGCCGAGCCGATGGCAAGGCCCTGGCAGAACAGGGCGAGGGTCTGTTGCGGCTCCTGGTGGGCGAAGGCGAAGACCAGCGTGACCAACGCGAGGATCGCGTACCGGTGGACCTTGAAGTGTTCGAGCGCGCCCCACAGCGCGCCTCGGAACAGCAGCTCCTCGGTCACCGGGGCGCCGATGAAGGTGAACAGCGCGAAGATCGCCAGCCAGATGGTGCGGCCGTTGCTCAGTTCGGTCAACGAGTTCAGTGGGCTGGCCGACGGTGAACCGGCGTAGACGAAGCGTTGCAGGATGAGGTTGACCACGACGCCGAGGCCGAAGGAGATGCCACCGCAGGCGAGACCGACCCACAGGTCCCTGATGCGCAGCTTCAGCCCGAAGTCGCGGTTCGGGCCGCTGCCCTTCCACCAGGAGAAGATCAGCGGGGACAACGCGAAGGCCAGGTTGGGCACGAACTCGAGGACCAGCAGCGGGCCGTCGGAGTGGTTGCTCGTCGAGTCGAAGTTGGTGAAGGCGCTGTTGAACAGCGGGGTCAGCACGAGGGCGAGCAGGTAGTAGACGCCGAGGCCGATGAAGAAGGCCAGGAATCCCCATTGCATCGGGCCTCGGGTCGAGGCGGCGAGCTGCCCTTCCCAGTCCCGCTCGTGCAGGAACGAGTTGTAGCCGTCCTGCACGCCGCCGAGCGGCCGCGCATAGCTGGCCCAGGACGGCTGGTCAGCCACCTTCTTGGCAGGTACCGGCGGCCGCTGCGGGGCCTGCGGTGGGGTGGGTTGCCGCGGCATCGCCTGGTAGCCGGGCGGATAGGCCTGCGACTGGTAGGGCTGCTGTGGATACGGCTGCGGTCCGTACGACTGGGGCGGGTACGGCGGCTGCGGATACCCCGGCGCCGGCGCGCGCACGGGTGGCGCCGGGGTCTGCGCCTCGGGCGCGGACATGGGAGAGGCCGAGTCCGGCGCGGGCGGGACGGCCTGGGTGGACGTCGGGATAGGCGGCCCGGCCTGGGTCGGCGTCGGCGGTGGGCCTTGCGGTGTAACGGGTTCCGGGGCCTCGGCTGGCTCGTCCACGGCAGATCCTCCCCATTGCTCGGCCGAGTCGGGCCCGGTCAGGCCAGCACGACTCCGCGCAGCACGATCCGGCTCGGTGAACGCAGCACGGTGAGATCACCACGCGGATCAGCACGGTAGCCGATCAGGTCGGCCGGGGCACCGTCATCGACACGAGACCACCCGAGCCATTGCCGCGCGGCCCAGGACGCCGAGGCCAGCGCCTGTTCGGCGCCGAGGCCCGCCTCGGCGAGGGCGATGATCTCGTCGACGATCCGGCCGTGCGCGATACCGCCGCCCGCGTCGGTGCCGGCGTACACCGGGACACCCGCCTCCATCGCCGCCGACACGGTCTGCCGCGACCGCGCGTACAGCGAGCGCATGTGGGTGGCGTAGTCCGGGTACTTGCCGGCGCCGTCGGCGATGCCGGGAAAGTTGTCGGTGTTGATCAGCGTCGGCACCAGCGCGGTGCCCCGGCGGGCCATCTCCGCGATGGTGTCGTCGGTCAGGCCGGTGCCGTGTTCGATGCAGTCGATACCGGCGTTGATCAGACCGGGCAGCGCGTCCTCGCCGAACACGTGCGCGGTCACCCGCGCGCCGGCCTCATGCGCCGCCGCTATCGCCTTGACCAGCACGTCGTCCGGCCAGAGCGGGGCGAGGTCGCCGACGGAACGGTCGATCCAGTCGCCGACGAGCTTCACCCAGCCGTCGGAGTTCGCGGCCTGTTCGGCAACGGCCTCCGGGAGCAGGGCCGGATCGTCGAGTTCGACGCCCAGTTCCCGGATGTAGCGCTTGGGCCTGCTCAGATGCCGCCCCGCCCGCACGATCCTCGGCAGGTCGGAGCGCTCCTGCAACGGCCGGGTGTCCACGGGTGAGCCGCAGTCGCGCAGCAGCAGCGCACCCGCGTCCCGGTCGGTCTCGGCCTGCCGGCCCGCCTCGTCGAGATCCACGCCGCCGTCGGAGCCGAGGCCGACGTGACAGTGCGCGTCGACGAGTCCTGGCAGCAGGAAACCGCCGTCGAAGACGGTTTCCGCGTTCGGCACCGGCGTGGTCCTGATCCGGCCGTTGACCACCCAGAGGTCGCGTTGCTCGCCTTCGGGCAGCAGCACTCCGCGCAGATGCAGTGTCATGTCCCAGCCGTCAATTCCCAGCAGTCAATTTCGAGGCGTCCGCGTAGCTCACTTGTTCTTGTCGTTCTTGTTGCCGAAGTTCAGCTTCGACGGGTCGAAGCCGGGCGGCAGCTCGTTGAGGCCGGCCAGACCGGGGGGAAGTTCGTTGAGGCCGGGCGGCAGCTGCGAGAGGTCGGGCAGGCCGCCGGGGAAACCGGGCAGGCCGGGACGCATCTTCGGCTGGGTCGGGCCGCGCCCCTTGCCCTTCTTCCCTTTCTTGCCGCCCTTCTTCGTCGCTCGCCGCGTACCACCGGAACCGGGCATGCCGAACCGGCCTGCCATCTGCTGCATCATCTTGCGGGCGTCGAAGAAGCGGTTGACAAGGTCGTTGATCTCGCGGACCTCGACACCGGAACCGCGCGCGATACGCAGCCTCCGGGAAGCGTTGATGATCTTCGGGTCGGCCCGCTCGGCCGGGGTCATGCCACGGATGATCGCCTGCAGCCGGTCGAGGTGCCTCTCGTCGAAGTCGGCGAGCTGGTCCTTGAACTGGCCGGCGCCGGGCAGCATGCCGAGGATGTTGGCGATCGGGCCCATCTTGCGGACCGCGAGCATCTGGCCGAGGAAGTCCTCCAGCGTCAGCTCACCGGTGCCGATCTTGGCGGCGGCGGCTTCGGCCTGCTCGGCGTCGAAGGCCTGTTCGGCGGCTTCGATGAGGGTGAGCACATCGCCCATGCCCAGGATGCGGCTGGCCATCCGGTCCGGGTGGAAGACGTCGAAGTCCTCCAGCTTCTCGCCGTTGGCGGCGAACATGATCGGCCGGCCGGTGACCTCGCGGACGCTGAGCGCGGCACCGCCTCGGGCGTCGCCGTCGAGCTTGGTGAGCACGACACCGGAGAAGCCGACACCTTCGGCGAAGGCGGTCGCGGTGTTCACCGCGTCCTGGCCGACCATGGCGTCGACGACGAACAGCACCTCGTCCGGGTTGACCGCGGTGCGGATGTCGATGGCCTGCTGCATCATCTCGGTGTCGACACCCAGCCGGCCGGCGGTGTCCACGACGACGACGTCGTACTGGGCGCGCTTGGCTTCCTCGATACCGCGCCGGGCCACGTCGACCGGGTCGCCGACGCCGTTGCCGGGTTCGGGGGCGAACACGGTGACGCCGGCACGCTCACCGACCACCTGCAGCTGGGTGACCGCGTTGGGGCGCTGGAGGTCGCAGGCGACCAGCAGCGGGGTGTGGCCCTGGGTGCCGAGCCATTTGCCGAGCTTGCCGGCCAGCGTGGTCTTACCGGCACCCTGGAGGCCGGCGAGCATGATCACCGTCGGCGGGTTCTTGGCCAGGTTGATCCGGCGGGTCTCGCCGCCGAGCACGGCGACGAGTTCCTCGTTGACGATCTTGACGACCTGCTGGGCCGGGTTGAGGGCCTGGGACACCTCCGCGCCCTTGGCGCGTTCCTTGATCCCGGCGATGAAGGTCCGGACCACCGGCAGCGCGACGTCGGCTTCCAGCAGGGCGATCCGGATCTCGCGTGCGGTCGCGTCGATATCCGCCTCGGACAGCCGTCCCTTACCGCGCAGGTTGGACAGGACCGAAGTGAGCCGGTCGGAGAGAGTGTCGAACACGGTAACGGCGCTCCAGCAGGTCGATTGGTGAGGCGTCCGGCCAATGGTCATGAGTAGGCCGGCCACCTGCGAGCGTAGCCGCCCCGCGCCGTGCAGGTCAGCAGGCGCTGGAAGGACGGGTCGCGACCGGTGTTCGGGAAGGGCCGGAGCCGGTCGGGACGCACCCCTCGGGTCAGAGTCCCGACCGGCCGTGCTGACGGCGGAGCCGACCCGCCGCCGTGCCCCACGGAACACGCGTTCCGTGGGGCGCCTCCCCCGGTGCGGCGCCGTTCGGCCAAACCCCTCGTTGCCAGCCGCTTCGGCACGAACACCTCGTGTCACGACGAGCCACCCGCCCGGCTGTCCGAAATCAGGCGCCGCGCCCGCCCGGGCGGTGAGACCTGGGTTCGTCGTGGGGGTAAGCCTCTCGGAGACCGGATGGCCGGGCAGCCGTGATCGCGCGGGAACAGCGCTGCGTATTCCTACCGAAGCCGGCTCCGCCTTTACCCGGATATTCTTCCGCCGCGTCACCGGCCGACTACCCAGTGCCGCGAGCCCCGGCGTCAGCGGGCGGCGGTGAGTACCGCGGCCTCGATGCGGACGCGGTCTGCCGGGTCCAGCTTTTCTTCGCCGTCGGTGGCGAGGCAGAACGAGCTGACCGCGGTGGCGCCCGGCGTGGCGACCCGCGCCCAGCGGACGTCCGCGCCGCATTCCTCAAGCGCGGTGGCGATCCGGTAGAGCAGGCCGATCCGGTCGGCGGCGCGCAGTTCGAGCACGACAGCGCCGGTTGCCTCGTCGTCGAACCACAGCGCGTGCGGCTGGGCCCGTTCGCCCGCGGTGCGCGCGTAGTCCTGTTCCTTCGCCAGCAGCCGCTCGCCCAGCGGCAGCGACCCGTCCAGCGCCCTGGTGAGCTGTTCGCGCAGCAGCGCCGGATCGGGCAGTTGACCGAAGCGCGGCGAGACACCGAAGACGTCGACGGCGATGCCGTGATGGCTGCGCAGGGTCGCCGAATGCACCTGGAGGGAGTTCAACGCCAGTACACCGGCCGACCTGGCCAGCAGGCCGGAGCGGTCCGGGGCGACGACGGTGACGGTGGCGTCCGGCGCGGTGCCGGACAGCAGGACGCCGAGCCGGCCGGACGCCGCGGCGGCTTCGGCGAGTTCCTGTTGCTGGCTGCTCAGCGGTTCCGGGCCGGGCGAGGGCGAGCCGGCCAGCACGGTGCGGCAGTTGGCGACGAGTTCGGCGATCAGCCCTGCCTTCCAGTCCGTCCACACGCCGGGGCCGGTCGCCTTGGAATCCGCTTCGGTCAGCGCACCCAGCAGTTCCAGCAGCACGACGTCTCCGTCGAGGGTGTCGACGATGCGGTGCACGGTGGCCGGATCGGCGACGTCGCGGCGGGTCGCGGTGTGGGGCAGCAGCAGGTGGTGGCGGACCATGCCGGACAGGACGGTCACGTCGGTGGGGTTGAGGCCGATCCGCTCGCCCACCTGCGCGGCGATGGCGGCGCCGACCACCGAATGGTCCGCGTCCCGGCCCTTGCCGATGTCGTGCAGCAGCGCGCCGATGAGCAGCAGGTCGGGCCGGGACACCGTGGTGGCCAGCCGACCGGCCTGCACGGTGGCCTGGATGAGGTGCCGGTCGACGGTCCAGATGTGCACCGCGTCGCGCGGCGGCAGGTCACGCACCGCGCCCCACTCCGGAAACAGCCGGCCCCACAGGCCGGTGCGGTCCAGTGCCTCGACGACGTCGACGAGGCCGTTTCCGGTGGTGAGCAAGGAGAACAGCGCCTCGCGGGCGGCTTTCGGCCAGGGTTTTCGCAGCTCGGGGGCGCGGTCGGCGAGCCGGGTCATGGTGGCCGGCGCGATCGGCGCGTTGGCTCGGGCGGCAGCGGCGGCCAGCCGCAGCAGCAGGGCGGGGTCGCGGGCCGGGTCGGCGTCACGGGCGAGTGCGACCTCGTTGCCGTGCAGCACAACGCCTTCGTCGAGCGGGCGCCGGACCGGTGCCCTGCGCAGGCCGGGAACCATGGTGCGGCGCGGGGTCGCCCCGCGCACGGTGCGCACGGCGACGTCCACCGCGTAGGTGACCGATCGTCCGGCTGAGGACAGTTTCCCGGCGAGTTCGAACCGGTCGGCGAGGCTGAGCGCGGCGGCCACCTCATCACCGTCCTGGGCGCGCAGCACGTCGCGGGCCCTGCCGACCACCCTGCGCAGTTCGGTGCGCACGTCGAGCAGAAGTTCCTTGGCGGCCAACAGTTCTCCGCCGGGCCGGTCGACGAGTTGGGCCGCGGCAAGGGCATCGAGCAGTTGCAGGTCGCGCAGGCCGCCCCGGCCGTGTTTGAGGTCGGGCTCGACGCGTTGGGCGACCTCGCCGCTGCGCGCCCACCGCTGGGTGGCCGCGTCGACGAGTTCGTCGAGCCTGCCGCGGGCGGTCACCCGCCAGGCCTGCCGGGCCGAGCTGCCCAGCCGCTGCGCGACCTCGGGGTCACCGGCCAGCGGCCGGGCCTCCAACAGGCCAAGCGCCGCACGCAGGTCGCCGCTGGCAACGCTCAGTGACTGGCGGACGGTGCGCACCGAGTGGTCGAGGCCGATGCCGGCGTTCCACAGTGGATACCAGAGTCGTTCGGCGATCTCGGCGATGTCGTCCCGGCCGTCGTGCACGAGGACGAGGTCGAGGTCGGAGTACGGCACGAATTCGCGGCGGCCGAGGGCGCCGACGGCCAGCAGCGCGACCCCCGGTCCGGCCACTCCCGCCCGTGCGGCATGTCCAGCCAGCCAGAACTCGTACAGGTCGACAAGAGCCGCCCGCAGGTCGGCGCCGACAAGGCGACGCCGACCCGCGGGCGGGGTGACCAGCAGATCACGAGCCCACAGCAGGTCCTCCGCGGTGGAACCGGGCGGTTGCTCACCAGGTTGGGCGGACTCCGAAGACTGCGAGGACTCCATTGTCATTGCGTGTACTCCCCCGACGGTCGCATCACTGGTGGTGGATCAACAATGCCTCACAAGGCGTCCACTCCCCGCTCGCCGGTACGGACCCGCACCACGGTGTCCACCGGCGTGACCCAGACCTTGCCGTCCCCGATCCGGCCGGTGCGCGCGGCATTGACCACCGCGTCGACGGCGCGGTCGGCGGTGTCCTCGTCGACGAGCACCTCCACCCGCAGTTTCGCCACGAAGTCGACCGAGTACTCCGCGCCCCGGTAGACCTCGGTGTGGCCCTTCTGGCGGCCGTAGCCACGGACCTCGCTGACCGTCATACCGAGCAGTCCGAGCTGTTCGAGGGCCTCTTTGACATCATCCAGCGTGAACGGCTTGATGATCGCGGTGACCAGTTTCATGAGGTTGCGCCTTTCGCGGACGCGGTTGCGACGGCGGGGATCGGTTCGGATTCGGGGCGGCTCTGGGCGTGGCCACCGGGAGTGTCGGCGAAGTCGTAGGCACTTTCGGCGTGTTCTGCCTCGTCGATGCCCATGATCTCGGATTCGCCGTCGACCCGGAAACCAATGGTCTTCTTGATGACCCAACCGATCGCGTAGCTGAGGACGAACGAGTAGGTCATGACGGCCAGCGCCGCGACGACTTGTCGCCAGAGCTGGTTGAGGCCACCGCCGTAGAACAGGCCGTTGCCGCCGGCCGGGTTGACGCTGATGGTCGCGAAGAAGCCGATCAGGATGGTGCCGAGCAGACCGCCGACCAGGTGCACGCCGACCACGTCGAGGGAGTCGTCGAAGCCGAGCTTGTACTTCAGGCCGACCGCCAGTGCGCAGACCGCACCCGCGGCGAGGCCGATCACCAGTGCGCCGAGCGGATTGACGAACCCGCAGGCCGGGGTGATGGCCACCAACCCGGCAACCGCACCGGAGGCCGCGCCGAGGGTGGTCGGCTTGCCGTCCCGGAACTGTTCGACGACCAGCCAGGCGAGCACTGCGGCGGCGGTGGCGACGGTGGTGGTGGTGAAGGCGACCGCGGCGAGGTCACCGGAGGTCAACGCGGAACCGGCGTTGAAGCCGTACCAGCCGAACCACAGCAGGCTCGCGCCGAGCAGCACGAACGGCACGTTGTGCGGACGGTGCTGCTCCTTGGGCCACTTCTTGCGCTTGCCGAGCAGCAGGGCGAGGGCAAGACCGGCCGAACCGGCATTGATGTGCACGGCGGTACCACCGGCGAAGTCGAACGCCTTGAGCTTGTTGGCGATCCAGCCACCCATGTTCCCGGCGCCGGTGAAACCGTCGAAGGAGAACACCCAGTGCGCGACCGGGAAGTACACGATGACCACCCAGATCGCCACGAACAGCGTCCAGGACCAGAACTTCACGCGGTCGGCGATGGCACCCGAGATCAGCGCAGGGGTGATCACCGCGAACATGAGCTGGAACATCACGAAGGCCAGCAGGCTGATCTGATCGGGTTTGCTGCCGGCGAGGTGTCCGATGGTGTTGTTGAGCCAGGCGTTGCTGCGGATCGAACCGACAAGGCCGCCGAAGGCGTCGTTACCGAACGCCTCGCCGTAGCCGAAGATCATCCACAGCACCCCGACGACGCCGAGGGTAATGAAGTTCATCATCAACATGTTGAGCACGCTCTTGCGGCGGACCATGCCGCCGTAGAAGAACGCCAGCCCAGGTGTCATCAGCATGACCAGCGCGGCGCTGGCGAGCACCCAGGCGGTATCTCCGGTGTTCACATCGTCCTCCCGCACAAGTTTTGTTAGTGCGAAGCATCGGAAGACGCTGTTTCACCCGAACGCGTCGTAAGTTTCATCGCGGTGAACTGTCCACACCGTCGTGTTACAGAAAGATTTCCACGCCGGAACGGCGGCGCTGCGCGGCCACAAAAATGATCACAGCAAGTCACCTTTTTGCGGCGCTTAGGCTATTCGAGCGGTATATGAAGCCGTCCGCTGTCGCTCAGCGTAACTGATGGACGGAGTGGTTGGACACCGTCCGCAGGTCAGGTTGGCGACCACTACCGTTGGCGACCGATGAATCCCGAGGTACTGACCTGCCTGCGGTGTCCGATCTGCGCGCAGGACCTGACCACGGCCGGCAACGCGGTGCGTTGTCCGACCGGACACAGCTTCGACCTCGCGCGGCAGGGCTACCTGAATCTGCTCGCCGGCCGGGGCCGGACCGATACCGCCGACACCGCGGCGATGGTTGCCGCGCGGGCGGAATTTCTCCTCGGCGGGCACTACGCACCGCTGGCCGCGCGACTGGCCGAACTGGCGACCGAAGCGCAGCCAGCGGACGCACTGGTGCTGGATGCCGGCGCGAGCGTCGGCTACTACCTCGGCGCCGTCCTCGACCGACTGCCCGGCAGCAACGGCCTCGCCCTCGACCTGTCCGCGCTCGCGCTGCGCAGGGCCGCCCGCGCGAATCCGAGGATCGGCGCGGTGGTCTGGGACATCTGGCGGCCGTGGCCGGTGCGCGACGGGTGCGCATCGCTGGTGCTGAACGTGTTCGCGCCACGCAACGGGGCCGAGTTCCGCCGGGTGCTGCGCGCCGACGGGACGCTGTTGGTGGTGACACCCGGCCCGGAGCACCTGGCCGAACTCGGGTCCCGGCTCGGCATGATCGCGGTTGATCCGGACAAGGACCGGCGGTTGGCGGCGAGCCTGTCGGAGCATGTCGAACTGGCTGGGCGGGAAACGCTCACGGTGCCGTTGACATTGTCGGCGAACGCGACAGAACAGCTGGTCAAGATGGGGCCCAGCGCTCATCACCTGCCGGCCGACCAGGGACGCGCCACCTTCGACGCCATCGACGAACCGCTGACCGCGACCGGTGCCTTCGTGCTGTCGGTCTACCGGCCGCGCTGACCTGGCCGCGCTCAGTCCAGGACGAGATCCTTGGCCTTGCGGCCGGCCTTCTTCGCCGACTTCCTCGCGACCTTCATGGCCGCTTTCCGATCGGCCTTCTTCTCGATCTTCCTGTTCACCTTCTCCTTGGCGGGCGGTTTGCGGTCGGCTGTCACCAACAGCAGGCCGCCGAGCAGCCCGAGGTTCTTCAGGAAGTGGGTCTGCTGCATGGCTCGCGCCTGCTCGTCATCGTGTTCCCAGAAGGCGTGCGCGGCGAGGCTGGTCGGCACGAGGCCGACGGCCAGCGCGAACGCCGAGAGCCTCGGGAACTTGCCGAGCGCGAGGGTGACGCCTGCGCCGACCTTCACCGCGGCGTCCAGCCTCACCAGCGTCGCCGGATCGGTCGGCACGTTGGCCGGCAACCCGCCCGGCAGGGCCTTGGTCGCGCTGTCGACGGACTTGCGCAGGAACGGTTCGACCTGCCGAACCTTCGGCTCCGGGTTACGCAAGGTGTCGATGCCGCCTGCGATGAAGATCGCGGCGAGCAACGGCCGAGCCAACCGGCGAACGATCATGCGCACATCACTCCAAGGCCGTGAAGTTGACCCGAACGCCAACCCGACTGGTGCCAAGATACCCGTGTTACAGCACGGTTAACCGATCATCACCCATTGGTATTGAGCAGCGCGTCGACGAAGGCACCGGGTTCGAACGGCGCCAGGTCGTCCTGGCCCTCGCCGAGACCGACCAACTTGACCGGCACGCCGAGTTCGCGCTGCACCTGGAAGACGATGCCGCCCTTCGCGGTGCCGTCCAGTTTGGTCAGCACGATGCCGGTGACATCGACGACCTCCGCGAAGACCCGCGCCTGCGTCAGTCCATTTTGGCCAGTGGTGGCGTCCAGTACCAGCAGGACCTCGTCCACCTCGGCCTGCTTCTCCACCACCCGCTTGACCTTGCCCAGCTCGTCCATCAACCCGGTCTTGGTGTGCAGCCTGCCCGCGGTGTCCAGTACGACGGTGTCCACCTTGGCCTCGATGCCGCGCTTGACCGCGTCGAACGCGACAGCCGCCGGATCGGCGCCTTCCTTGCCGCGCACCACTTCGGCGCCGACCCGCCGCGCCCAGGTCTCCAACTGGTCGGCGGCGGCCGCCCGGAAGGTGTCCGCCGCGCCGAGCAGGACCCGCCTGCCGTCGGCGACGAGCACCCTGGCCAGTTTGCCGGTCGTGGTGGTCTTCCCGGTGCCGTTGACGCCCGCGATGAGCAGGACGGCAGGGCCGTCGGCGTGCGGCAGCGCGCGCACGGCGCGGTCCATCTCCGGATGCAGGGCGCTGACCAGCACATCGCGCAGCATCGCCTGCGCCTGCTCCGGGGTACGCACGCCACGGGAGACGATCTCGGCCCGCAGCTTGTCGACGATCTCGGTGGTGGTGGCCGAACCGAGGTCGGCCATCAGCAGGGTGTCCTCGACGTCGGTCCAGGAGTCCTCGTCGAGGTCACCGGCGCCGAGCAGACCGAGCAGGCCCTGGCCGAACGCGGACCGGGAGGCCGCGAGGCGCCCACGCAGCCGCTCAAGGCGGCCGGCCGAGGGCTCGATCGGTTCCAGCAGCTGCTCGGTCTGGGTCCGCTCGGCGAGGATGTCGCCGATGGCCAGCGAGTCGGTCTGCGGCTCCTTCGACAGCGGGATCGCGTCCGTGACCGGATCGGCGACCGGAATCGCCTTGTCCGCGGCAGGAGCTGCTTTATCGGCGGTCCGCGCCTGGTCCTCGGTGGGCAGGGCGATGTCGACGAGGCCGCGCTTGGGCGCGTCGCGGGGCACCGAGGCGTCGTCGCCGACACCGGGCTGACCGTCGACCTCGGTGCGGTCGCCGGCCGGATGCTCGGGTGGGCCGGTCGGCTGCGCCGGTTTGCCGCCAGGGGCCAGCGAGATCCCGCCGCCCGCCTGGTAGCTGCCGGCACTGGGCCGCTCCGGTGCCGCGGGCTTGCCGTCGCCGAGGTTGATTCGGCGCCGCCGGGCGAGGAGCAAGCCGGTGGCGAGCACCACCAACAGCACCACGACAACGGCAACGACGATCAGGATCACAGTCGTGGTTGACACGGGGTCATCCTCGCATGAGGCGCGTCGAGCCGGGTCCGGACAGGCGGGGCCGCCGGCTGGAGAGCGTGCTCAGCCGGTCAGGTCGCCAGGGTGACGATCATCAGGATGATGATGATCACCAGCGGAACGAACGAAATCGCCAGCGACAGCGCGAGGCCGTTGGTCGGCTGCTTCGGGTTCGGCCCGACCGAACCCGGCGAGGTGGCAAGAGCCGGCGCCCGGTAGTAGAGCATCTGCTGCTGACCGGGCATGACCTGCACGACCGTCTGGGCCTGGCCGATGGTCCGCCGACCGCGGTAGTCGCCCTGGATGGCGATCTGGTGCTGGCCGGCCGGTACGTCCAGCGGCGTCTGGCCCCACTGCATCGTCGACGGCGCGCCGTCGACGAACACCGTCATCGGCACCCGGCCCAGCCGCCAGGCCATGAAGAAGTACGAGGACTGCAGCACGATCCGGCCGAACCCGCCCTGCGCGCCGGGCTGTTGCTGCTGTTGCTGCGGATAACCGGGCTGGCCGCCGGGAAAGCCCTGCTGTGCGGGATAACCGGGCTGGGCGGGCGGATACCCCGGCTGCTGCTGCGGGTAGCCCGGCTGAGCCTGCGGATAACCCGGCTGCGCACCGTAGGGCGGGGCGGCCGGCGGCTGGGCACCGTAGGGCGGTTGGCCGTACTGGCCGCCCGAGAACTGCCCGCCATTTGGCTGATTCATGGTCACCCTCACACCTTTGGTTCCGACACTGCGGGGCTACTGTAGCGACGCACCTGGGGCCACCGGATGCGGCGTCTGGGTCACTCGCCCGATTCGACCTGCGTACTCGATTCCATCGCCGCGACCGGCACCTGCTCCGGTGCAGGCACCTCCGCCACAGTTCCCTCAGTCTCCACGGTCGAAACGTCCGGTGGCACGGAATCGGCGGAATCCACCGGAGCATCCACCGGAGCCGGGTCTGGTTCCGGGGCGAGGACCGATTCGGCGGCAGGAGCCGATTCCGGAGCAGCGGCTGACTCAGGGGCAGGAGCCGACTCCGGCGCAGGAGCCGAGTCTGGGGCAGGAGCCGAGTCTGGCGCGGCGACAGGGCCAGAGGCCTCGACGGTAGTCGTCCTGCGGCCGTCGCGACCACGCAGCCGCTGCGAGATGACCTGGCTGATGCCGTCGCCGCGCATGCTGACCCCGTAGAGCGCGTCGGCGATCTCCATGGTCGGCTTCTGGTGGGTGATGATGATCAGCTGGGAGGCCGCGCGCAGCTGGTCGAGCAGGCCGATCAGCCGACCCATGTTGGTGTCGTCCAGCGCCGCCTCGACCTCGTCCATCACGTAGAACGGTGAGGGTCGGGCGCGGAAGATCGCGACCAGCATGGCGACCGCGACCAGCGACTTCTCCCCACCGGAGAGCAGCGAGAGCCGCTTGACCTTCTTGCCGGGCGGCCGGGCCTCAACGTCGACACCGGTGGTCAGCAGGTCGTCCGGTTCGGTCAGGATCATCCGGCCCTCACCGCCGGGGAACAGCACGCTGAACACGATCTCGAACTCGCGCGCCACATCCGTGTAGGCGGCGGCGAAGACTTCCAGGATCTTCTCGTCGACGTCCTTGACGACGGTGAGCAGGTCGCGCCTGGTCGCCTTCAGATCCTCAAGCTGGGTGGAGAGGAACTTGTAGCGCTCCTCAAGGGCCGCGAACTCCTCAAGGGCCAGCGGGTTCACCTTGCCGAGGGTGGCCAGGTCCCGCTCGGCGCGCTTGGCCCGCCGGGTCTGGGTGGCCCGGTCGTAGGGCATCGGCTGCGGAGAGGTGACCTCCTCGCCCCGCTCCTTGGCCGCCTCGTACTCGGCCAGCTCGGCCGGGCTCGGCGGAACGGGGCAGGCCGGGCCGTACTCGCCGACCAGGTCGTCGAGGCCGATGCCGAAGTCCTCGGCGATCTTGGCTTCCAGCTGTTCAAGGCGCAGCCGCTGTTCGGCGCGCAGCACCTCGTCGCGGTGTACCGCGTCGGTCAGCTTCTCCAGTTCGGTGGCGAGTTCGCGGACCCGGTTGCGCACCTGCGCCAACGCGGTCTCCCGCTCGGTCCGCCGGGTCTGCGCGATATCGCGATCCTGGGCGGCGCGCCGCAGCGAGACCGCGATCCGCTCAAGGGCCAGCTCACCGGCCCGCACCACCGCGGTGGCCACCGCGGCACCTCTGGCTCGCGCGGCCAGTGCGCGGGCGGCACGTTCCCTGGCTTCCCGCTCGGCGCGGGCGGCCCTGCGCAGCGATTCCGCCTTGCCCTGCAACGCCCTGGCCCGCTCCTCGGCGGTGCGCAGGCCGAGCCGGGACTCGACCTCCCGCTGCCGGGCGTTGTTCAGCTGCGCGCTCACCTCGTCCCGAACGGCGGAGTCCGGTTCCTCCTCGACCGACTCCGACTGCACGAGGGCGAGCCGCTCTTCCAGGTCGGCGAGCCTGCCGATGGCTTCTTCCCTTGCCGCTTCGACCTTCCCCCGCTGACTGCGCACCCGCTCGGCCTCGGCCTCGGCCGAACGGGCCGCTTGGCGCAGCCGGGTCAACCGCTCCGAGGACCTCGCCTGGCGTACTTTGGCTTCGTTGAGCGCTTCCTTGGCCGCGGCGACCTCGTCGCGCCTGGCCTCCTGCTCGGCCCGCGCGCCGTTGAGGGCGGCACTGGCGTGCTGGGCGGCGCGTTCGGCCTCGACGAGCTTGTCGTTGGCCTCGTCGACGGCGGCCTGCACCTCGATCACGCTCTGGCTGCGGCCGGAGCCACCGACCGCCCAGTCGGCGCCGAACAGATCGCCGTCCGCGGTCACCGCGCGCACACCGGGCCGCTGGCGGACGAATTCCCGTGCCGTGTCGAGGTCGCCAACCACTGCCAACCGGTCCAGCGCCCGGTTGACCGCGGCGCGCACCACCTGCGGTGCCTCGACCAGATCGACCGCCCAGGACGCCCCGTCCGGCAGCAGCGGCCAGCCCGTCTTGTCCACAATGGACTCGGTGCCGCCGACCAGCAGGCCGGCGCGACCGGAGTCGTTGCTGCGCAACATCTTCAGCGCGGCGACGGCATCGTCGCCACTGGCCACGGCGACCGCGTCGGCGACCGCACCGAGCGCGGCGGCCAAAGCGACCTCGGCACCGGGCCGAACGGTGAGCAGCGCGGCGACCGAGCCGAGCACACCGGGCAGCCGCTCACCGGCCGCGAGCAGCGCACCGGCCCCGTCGCGCCTGGTCAGACCCAGTGATAGCGCGTCGACCCTGGCCTTCCAGGAGGCGATGTCCTTCTCGGCGGTTCGTTCCGAGCGAACCAGTTCCTCGACCCGCGCCTGGGCAGTGTCCCGCGCCTCGATGGCGAGCTGGTGCCGTTCGGCGAGGTCGACGTCGTCGGATTCCTCGCCGCCGACCTCGGTCTGCGCCTCGGCCAGTTCCATCGCGGCCAGCTCGGCCCGTTCGGTCGCCTCGGCGAGCGCGGTGGACAGCCGCTCGACCTCGTCGGCGTTGGCGTTGTTCTTGCTGCGCAGCGCCTCGACCTGTCCGGCCAGCCGGGCAAGGCCCTCGCGGCGGTCGGCGACCGCGCGGATCGCGGCCATGTGCGCCCGTTCGGCGGCCGCGACCTCGGCCTCCAGCTGACCGCGCGCTTCGGCGGTCTCGGCAAGGACGGCCCGCGCCTCGTCAACCGCGGCGAGCAGTTCGGCCTCGCGGTAGGCGGTCTCCTCGGCCTCGGCCTCCAACTCCTCCGGATCGCGACCACCCCGGTGCGTCTCGGCCTGCGCGGTGAGATGCCGTTCGCGCTCCATCGCCAGCCGCACCGTGCCGCGCAGCCGCTCCTCGAGCGCGGAGAGCCGGTACCAGGTGTCCTGCGCGGCGGCGAGCCGTGGCGCGTCGGCGGCGACCCGCTCCTCGAGTTCGTTCTGTTCGGCCTGGCCGAGTTGCAGCGCCTGCTCGACCTCGCCGCGCCGTGCCCGCGCCGCCGACTCGTCGGCCTCATCGCGTGCCAGTTCACCGCGCTGGTTGACCAGGTCGTCGGCGTAGAGGCGCAGCCGGGCGTCGCGCAGGTCGGCCTGCACGGCCTGGGCGCGGCGGGCGATCTCGGCCTGCTTGCCGAGCGGTTTGAGCTGGCGGCGCAGTTCCGCGGTGAGGTCGGTCAACCTGGTCAGGTTGGCCTGCATCGCGTCCAGCTTGCGCAGCGCCTTTTCCTTGCGCTTGCGGTGCTTGAGCACGCCGGCGGCTTCCTCGATGAACGCCCGCCGGCCCTCCGGCTTCGATTCGAGGATCGCGCCGAGCTGCCCCTGGCCGACGATGACGTGCATCTCCCGGCCGATACCGGAGTCCGACAGCAGTTCCTGCACGTCCATCAGCCGACACGAGCTGCCGTTGATCTCGTACTCGCTGGCGCCGTCACGGAACATCCGGCGGGTGATCGACACCTCCGAGTAGTCGATCGGCAGGGCGCCGTCGGAGTTGTCGATGGTCAACGTCACCTCAGCCCGACCGAGCGGAGCCCGGCCGGCCGTGCCGGCGAAGATGACGTCCTCCATCTTGCCGCCACGAAGGGCCTTGGCCCCCTGCTCGCCCATCACCCAGGACAGGGCGTCCAGCACGTTGGACTTGCCGGAACCGTTCGGCCCGACGACGCAGGTGATGCCGGGTTCGAAGCGCAGCGTGGTAGCCGAGGCAAAGGACTTGAAGCCCTTCAACGTCAGGCTCTTCAGGTGCATGTGCGCTCGGGCCTCCTGCGAATCCGTTCGGACGAGGGTACCTGGGCCGTATGGTCAACAGTGGGAGGTCGGTGCCGCCCAGCACTCAGGCCAGCACCGACCCGACTTCCACTGGGACCAGTATCACTCAAGCGGGTGATGCGAGGCCGCTCCAGGCCAGGTTCAGCGCTCGCGGAAACCGCGCAATCCGCCCTTAACCGGCGACCACCGTTCGACCACCGAAGTCACTCGACCAGGGGTCGCCGAGGACCTGAGCAGGTCGAGCAGTCGCACACAGTCAGATCGCCGCCCTTCCGCGACGACCTCGACCCTGCCGTCGGCCAGATTGCTGGCGCTGCCGACAAGGCCGAGTTCCAGCGCCCGCGCCCTTGTCCACCATCGGAAGCCGACGCCCTGCACAGCGCCATGTACCCAGGCGGTCAGCCGGCAGTCGGCGTCCGGATCAGCTTCGGTCTCCACCACGACGACCATGGTGCCGAACGATCCGGCCAGGCCACCGGCCGGATCGTCGAGGAGCCGACCACGTCACCCCACCAGGTGTCCCTCGGTGGTGGTACGGTCCCCGTCCGTGAACGGGTCATCCCGGCATAATCCCACCGTCCGGGCGGTACTGGTCGCGGTAGCGCTCGGCGCGGTCGTCGCCGGCAGCGCCAGTGTCGCGAGCGCCCTGTCCGCGTCCTCGTCGTCAGCCTCGCCGTCCTCGACACCGACCGACATCGCGAACGCGGAGGAACTGCCCGCTCCCGGACTCGTGGTGGTCACCTCGACGACTCCGCCTGCCGCCGGCGACACGACCACCTCGGCGCCCCCGTCGTCCAGCCAGAACCCGACCACCAGCACCACCAGCACGACGACCTCGGCACCGAGCACCGGCACCAGCGGCCCGAACCCGCCGGCCGGCGCCAACCCGCCGCCGAGCACCCCGACGACCACGGTCGCCCCGCCGCGGGCACCGACCAGCCGGACTCAGGCGGAGCAGGTGTTCGAACTGGTCAACGCGGCGCGCGAGGACATGGGCTGTCAGGATCTGGGGGAGGATTCGCGGTTGGACGACGCGGCCGTCAGCCACAGCGTGGACATGGCCGAGAACGGCTACTTCTCGCACAACGGACCCGGTTCGACCCCGTTCGACCAACGCATCGAGTCCTACGGCTACGACAGCCCCGGTGGCGAGAACATCGCCGAAGGTCAGACCTCGGCGCAGCAGGTGTTCAACGCCTGGATGAGCGATTCAGGCCAGCGGAACAACCTCTTGAATTGCCGATTTGTCGCAATGGGTGTCGGCGTGGACACTCAGGGTTGGTACTGGACCCAGGATTTCGGGTATTAGCCGCGCATCGGCCTTCACCCCATGGCAAGGCTTGGTAACGATATAGGGCACACTGCGCTGCGCCCGGCATGAGCCCCCGCACCGGCGAGGAGAACCGATGGACCAGGACAACCCGCGCGAGCAGCTGGCTCCGCCATCCGACAAGCGGTCGAACGCGCGAGTACCGATCCTGCTCGCGGTCTCCGGAGTCGTCCTCGCCACCGTCCTGGGCACTGTCGCGGCGGTGTCCGTGTCACCGGCGTCCGACACCAGCCAGCCATCGACGGGTAACCACTCCGGCAACGCGCAGGTGCTCGTCGACCCGACCACGGGCCAAACCACGTCCGTCGAGCCGACCTCGACCGACACCACGACACCGACCAGCGACACCACCACGACGGCGCGCAAGCCGGTCACCACCAGCCCGCACGGCGTCACCACCATCACACATACCTCTCCCCCGCAGTCAACGCCGCAGTCGCCACCGAGCTGCAAACCCGCTGGCAGAAAGGCCTTCGCAGCCGACGCTGCCAGCGACAGCACGACACCCCCCAGCTCCACGACGACGCCCCCGCCGACCACAACGACGCCCCCGCCGACCACGACAACACCTCCGCCGACCACGACCTGCTGAGAAACAGCCGCGCTGGAGCGGACCGAAGCTCGGCGAACCTGCTGGTCCGCTCGGCGCGGGGCGAAAATGTCGGGGGTAGCGGGTAGCGCTGTGTCATGGCAGGTCAACGTGTCCGATCCGGCCGACCGCGGTCGAGTCAGCAAGCACGGGTCCTCTCACCTGCGCTGATGGCACTGTGCCTCGGCTACTTCATGGTCATCCTGGACAACACGATCGTCAACGTCGCGATCCCGGCCCTGCACGCCGATCTCCGCGCCGGAGTGGCCGGGCTGCAGTGGGTCGTCGACGGTTATCTGTTGATGTTCGCGGCCGGTCTGCTCACCGGCGGCGCCCTGGCCGATCGGGTCGGGGCGCGGAAGATCTTCCAGCTCGGACTCGGTGTCTTCGTAGTTGCCTCGGCCGGCTGCGGGCTGGCACCCAGCACCGCCGTACTCGTCATCGCCCGACTGGTGCAGGGCGCCGGCGCGGCGTTGAGCGTGCCCGCCTCGCTGGCTCTGCTGCGGGCGGCCTTCCCGGACTCCTCGGCGCGGGCGCGGGCGATCGGGGTCTGGGGCGGGATCGCCGGACTCGCCGCGGCGACCGGACCGATCCTGGGCGGGGTGCTGGTCAGCGCGGCCAGTTGGCGGCTGGTGTTCTTCGTCAACCTGCCCATCGGCCTACTCGCGATGGCGCTGACCGCCCGCTACGTCCCCGCCGCGCCAGGACGGCCGAGCAAGCTAGACCCGCCCGCGCAGCTGACCGGAGTGCTCGCGCTCGCCGCGCTGACCTTCGCGCTGATCCAGGGCGGGCACGGCGGACTGACGCCACTGGTCGCCGTCGCGATCGGCGTGTTCGTGGCCGCGACCATCGCCTTCGTCCTGATCGAACGTCGTGTGGCCGCCCCGATGCTGCCGCTCGGCCTGTTCGGCGACGCGACCTTCACCGGCGGTGCCGTGGTCGGGCTGCTGATCAATCTCGGGTTCTACGGTGAGCTGTTCGTGCTCAACCTGTACTTCCAACAGCAGCTGCACTATTCGGCGCTGATCGCCGGGGTGGCCCTGCTCCCCCAGATGGCCGTGGTCGCGACCGGTTCGGCGCTCTCCGGCCGGTTCACCGCACGGACCGGTGGGCCGCGTGCCACGATGTTGATCGGTCTGCTGGTCGGCGGGGCCGGTCTGCTCGGGCTGATGGCGGCCGGCGCCCACACCGGCTACCCGGTGCTGATCGTTCCCTTGCTGGCCGCCGGGTTCGGCATGTCGTTCACCATGCCGGCGGCCACCACCGCCGTGGTGGAAGCGGTACCGCCGGAGCGGGCCGGGCTCGCCTCCGGAGTGGTCAACGCCGCCCGCCAGGTCGGCGGGGTCGTCGGGATCGCACTGCTCGGCGTGCTCGTCTCCGGCGACGCCGAACAGTTCGTGGCCGGGCTGCGGGTCGCGATGGCGATCGCCGGTGCCGCATTCCTGCTCGGGGCGGCCCTGACCACGCTGACGGTCTCCCGCACCAGGCAGGAGTGAGTTCGATCGACGGGCCGCGTTAAATCATTTGCCCCGGTCGATAAATTACGCTTGTGCTTATGACCGATCGACCACCGTCACCCGAGCTGCTCGCCGCGGCCTCGGCTGTTCGACGCGGCGCGACCAGTTTCGCCTCCCGCGCGCGGATGGAGCGGCGCGGCGTGCTGACCATCAACCAGACGGCCATCCTCGGTCAGCTGTTCAAATGTGGTGCGATGACGCCCGGCGAGCTGGCCCGCAGGATGCGGTCCGCGCCGCAGTCGCTGACGAGGACGTTCGCCGGTATGGAGCGGGACGAGCTGATCCGGCGGGTGCCCGACCCGAACGATGGTCGTCAGTCATTGCTTAGGATCACCGAGGCCGGCTGGAAGGCACTGCGGGAGGAGATGGCGCCGCGTGATGTCTGGACCGCCAAGGTCATGGCCCAGGAGCTGACCGAGGCCGAACAACAGATCCTCGTGGTGGCCGGCGGACTGCTCGAACGGTTGGCCTACGTCGACCTCGCCGTCGCCCCCGGCGAAGCACCGGAGGCGGCCTCGGGGCCGGCGGCGGCGATGGATGTCGCCTTCGCCCGAGAGCGAGCGAGCGGGCCGGCGGACGCGCCCCTCGGCGAACGGCCGAGTCCCGAGACGCCTGCGGACGCCGCAGCGGGGCGGATCCGGTCATGAGCCCGAAACTGTCCACCGCCTACAGCGTGGTCGCGCCGGCCGAGCGGGCCAGCGGCCGGCAGGCCTTCGCCCTGCTGCGGTCGGCGAGTCCGGTGCTGACCGTGCTGGTCGGGGTGTGGGTACTGCTCAGCACGGTCATGCCGACCCTGGTGGTGATCGCGCTCGGCCTCGTCGTCGCGGCGGTACCGGGCGCGGTAGCGCACGGCCTCGGTTCCACCGAAGGCCATCAGCTGATCATGGCGCTGATCGGCGCCGCGGTCGTCTACGCGGTATCGCTGGTGCTCAGTCCGATCGGCAACGCGGTCGGCACCGCGGCGAAGGCCAGGATCACCGCAGACATGCAGGCCCGGCTGATGACCGCGGTCAGCGGCCCGGTCGGGATCAGCCATCTCGAGGACACCGAGGTACTGGACCGGTTGGCGCGCGCGGAGGGCAGCCTGACCGGCTACTTCCCCGGCGATGCCCCGGTGACCTGGGCAGGCATCCTGGCGTCACGGGCCTCCGGCGTGCTCGGCTGCGTCGTGGTCGGGATCTTCCAGTGGTGGCTCGGCCTCGGCCTGCTGGTGATGTGGCTGCTGGTCCGCCGCTTCGTGCTGACGGCCGTGCTGCGCCAGGCAACAGAACTGCGCGGGCAGACCATTGCCATGCGCAGGGCCTGGTATCTGATCGGAGTCGGCTCGAACGTCCGGGATGCCAAGGAGGTTCGAGTGTTCGGCCTCGCCGACTTCATCGCCGATCAGTTCCGCGCCGAGTACCGGGAGGCGATCACCAGCGGGGTGGCCGGCCTACGTGATCTGCACCGTCGCGCGCTGATCGGTTTCCTCGTCGTGTTCGCCGGTTACGCGGTGTCGATGGGCCTGATCGCCTACCAGGCGCATGCCGGCAGCATCGACCTTCGCTCGCTGGCGATCCTGCTGCCGATGCTCGCGGTGACCATGTCCGCCGGCAGTATCTCCACCGACGACATCACGCTGACCTGGACCCTCGCCGGTATTCCGGACGTGAACCGGCTGGAGTCCGAACTGGCCGAACCCGAGCGGCTGACCGGCGATCGCGAGGTCGACGGACTGCCCAAACAGCAGGTGCGTTTCGAGTCGGTGAGTTTCCGTTATCCGGCCGGCGCGAAGGATGTGCTGACCGAACTCGACCTCGAACTCACCGCAGGCACCTCAACGGCGATCGTCGGCGTCAACGGCGCCGGAAAGTCCACTTTGGTCAGCCTGCTGTCCCGCCTTCGCGACCCGACCGGTGGCCGGATCACCGTCGACGGCATCGACGTTCGCGACCTCGCCCCGTTGAGTTGGCAGCGGACGGTGGCGCTGATGCCGCAGGACCCGGTGCACTATCCGAGCACCGTGCACGACAACATCGGCTTTGGCGCCATCGAACATCTCGACGACCGCGCCGGCATCGAGAAAGCCGCCGAAACAGCCGGTTTCGCCGAGGTGCTGGCGAGTCTGCCGAACGGTTGGGACACCGTGCTGTCACGGGAACTGCCCGGCGGAGTCGACCTCTCCGGTGGCCAGTGGCAGCGGCTCGCCCTGGCACGAGCCCTGTTCGCGACCGCGCACGGCGCCCGCCTGCTCGTCCTCGACGAGCCGACCGCCGCCCTGGACATTCGCGGCGAGGCCCGGTTCTACCAACAGTTCTTCCGTATCACCGAGGGCCTGACCACGGTGGTCATCTCACACCGGTTCGCCACGGTCCGGCGAGCCGACGTGATCTGTGTGCTCGACGGCGGGCGCATCACCGAACGCGGCAGTCATCAGGAACTGGTCGCGGCCGGCGGTACCTATGCCGAGATGTATCAGTTGCAGGCCAGTCGATTCGGGGGTGAATAGAATGAGCAAGCAACGGCGGCTGACCCGCCTTGCCGGAGTGCTGTTCCTGGACGGCTTTCGTGCCGCGCCCGGCTGGATGAGCCTGGTGACGGCAATGCTGGTGCTGGGCAGCATCTCCTCGACCTGCTACCCGCTCGGCTATCGACTCCTCGTTGACGGCGCCCTCGGCGGTTCTCTCTCGCAGGTGGTGATCGGGGTACTGGTGGTCGGCGGCCTGATCGCGATCGGCTGGTTGCTGACCTCGGTCGGGGCGACCAATGCGATGGCGCTGTCGGACCGGATCGCGATCTACCGCACCGCCAGCATGATCAAGCTGATCAGCGGGGTCAGGACCCTGGAACACCTGGAGCGCCCCGACTATCTCGCGCAGGTCGAGCGGCTCAACGCCAACCGCCGACAGCTCGCCGCCGCGCCGAGGACGATCCTGAGCAACACCTCCTCGGTCGCCAGGATCGTCACGCTGCTGGTCCTGCTCGCGACGGTGTCGCCCTGGCTGTTGCTGCTGCCGATCAGCGCGGTGCCGCCGATGGTGGCTGACCGATTCGCCAAGCGGATCAGCAAGAAGGCCGACGACGACATGGCAGACTCACGCAGGTTGAGCGGGAAGATCTTCGCGCTGACCACCGAGGCGGGCAGCGCCAGCGAGGTCCGCGCCTACGGTCTGGCCAAGCACCTCGCCGCACTGCACCGACGGCTCGGCGGCGAGATCAACCGGCGCAGCGGTATCGAGGCGACCCAGATCCTGGGTGTGCAGGCGATCGGCTGGCTGGTGTACGCGGCAATGCTGATGGGCGCGGTCGCGTTCGTGGTGTTGCGCGCCACCGATGGCGCATTGTCACTGGGCACCGTGCTGATGACGGTCTCGCTGATCCGCCGCTCCCGCAACCAACTCGCCTCGGCCGCGCAGGGTTCCGGCGCGCTGGTGTCCACCCTGGCCACCGCCGACCGCCTGTTCTGGCTCCAGGACCACGCCGAAGAACAGGCAGCGGCAGCGGGCACCGCCCCACCGCCCGAACAGCTGCGTGACGGGATTCGGTTGCGCGAGTTGGCCTTCCACTATCCGGGCACCGAGCGCCCGATCCTGGCCAACGTCGACGTCAACCTCCCGGCCGGCACGACCGTCGCGCTGATCGGCGAGAACGGATCGGGCAAGACGACACTGGTCAAACTGCTGCTCGGCATGTACCAACCGGATGCCGGCCACATCCTCGTCGACGGCGTGCCACTGACCGATCTCGACCCCACGGCCTGGGGCGAACGGTGCACGGCCGCCTTCCAGGACTTCGCCCGCTTCCAGATGCCCGCCGTCCGGTCCATCGGCGTCGCCGATCTCCCCGGCATCGATGACGAACCAGCCGCCGACCGCGCCCTGGCCCGAGCCGGCGTGCGCGAACTCGTCGACCAGTTACCCGAGGGGTTGGCCACCAGGGTCGGCACCTCCTACACCGGCGGCCACGGCCTGTCCGGCGGCCAGTGGCAGCGGCTCGCGCTGGGCAGGGCCATGCGCAGGGAGGCGCCCCTCCTCGTCGTCCTCGACGAGCCAACGGCCAGCCTCGACGCACAGGCCGAGCACGCCCTGTTCGACCACTACGCCCGCTCGGCCAAGGAGAACGCACAGCGCTCTGGCGCGGTCACGGTGCTCGTCTCGCACCGGTTCTCCACCGTGCTGATGGCCGACCTGATCATCTACCTCGACGGCGGCAAGGTCGTCGAGTTCGGCAGCCATACCGAACTCATCGAGCGCGGAGGCCGCTACGCGGAACTGTTCGAACTCCAAGCGGCCGGGTACCGCTGAAGACTGAATGCATGGGAAGGAAGGAGATGATGCCTAGAGCGGTTGGCCGTGTTCGAGATAGCTGGCGCTCGGCGCAGCACGTAGCCGCCGAGCCAGCCGGGGAATGAGGAACGCGTCGAAGTCGGCCGGTGCGACCCACTGCCATCGGTCCAGTTCGACGCCGTCCAGGACGACCTCGGTATCGACGAGCGGCCCACAATCGAAGACGAACAGGAGCTTGTCTCCTTCACTGTCGCTAGGCGCCCAGTCCACCGTCAGCTGCCGGCGCACCGGCAGGCCGAGACCGATCTCCTCGCGCAGTTCCCGCCGACAAGCCGCGGCAGGCGACTCGCCGCGCTCGACATAGCCGCCAGGGATGTCCCAGGTGTCCTTGTACGTGGGATGGACGAGAAACACCTCGTCACGAGCGTTGCGGAACAACGCTCCCGCTGCGACTCGGGGCGTTGCGAAGTCAGCGCTGCTGTCCATCGGACACAACTCCTGTGTTCGTCTACGAGTGCGTTGATCCGAGATCGTTGATCTGCGGCGGCGATGCTTCGATCACACGACTACTTCGTCTTCATCTGGCCGGCCAACGCCGCAGCAGTGGAGGTCCGACATGGCCGCTTGTCCGCTCCGGGCGCGAACATGATGCTCTTCCGTGGTGTCTCGATCCATGGGTCGTGGACCGAGGCGACGCTGCGGGCGTTTGCCATCAACTGGGTTGGCCGGCGCCGGGCATGGGCCGGCTGCGTCGGCCGAGGTCTTCGCTACGAGTAGTGCGGAGTGTCAGGACTCGAAGCGGTAGCCCATGCCGGGTTCGGTGAGCAGGTGTTTGGGGTGGGCCGGTTCGCGTTCCAGTTTGCGGCGCAACTGGGCGAGGTAGACCCGCAGGTAGTGGGATTCGGTTGCGTAGGCCGGGCCCCAGACGTCCTGGAGGAGCTGCTTCTGCGCGACCAGCCTGCCCCGGTTGCGGACCAGGACCTCAAGCACGCCCCATTCGGTCGGGGTCAGGTGGACCTCGACGCCTTCCTTGCGGACCTTCTTGGCGACCAGGTCCACGGTGAAGGAGTCGGTTTCCACCACCGCCTCCTCACCGTCGACCGATGCGCTGCTGGACCGGCGGACGGCGGCGCGAAGGCGGGCGAGGAGTTCGTCCATGCCGAAGGGCTTGGTGACGTAGTCGTCGGCGCCCGCGTCGAGGGCCTCGACCTTGTCGGTGGAGTCGGTGCGCGCGGACAGCACGATGATCGGCACCTTGGACCAGCCGCGTAGGCCGGCGATCACTTCGGTGCCGTCCAGGTCCGGCAGGCCGAGGTCGAGCACGACGACGTCCGGTTTGCCGTCAGCCGCCGCGCGCAGGGCGGCGCTGCCGTCGTGCGCGGTGAGGACCTGGTAGCCGCGGGCGGCCAGGTTGATCCGCAGGGCTCGGACGATCTGCGGCTCGTCGTCGACGACGAGCACCTTGATGCTCGGCCCGGCATTCGCCGCGGTCATCGATCGGCTCCAGACAGGCGCAACGTTGCAGGCATGTGCGGGATCATCGCGCGTCCTTCGCTTCGGCGCCCGAGGAGCTACCGCCGACCGTGACCCCGGACTCCCTGTCATCCGCCTCGGCGACGGAAGGTTCCGCCCGACCATCGGGGTCGGCGGGAACGGGCAGGGCGGGGCCGTCGGCGGCGGGCAGCGAGATGACGACGGTCAGGCCGCCGCTGGGGGTGTCCTCGATGCGGATCGTGCCACCCATGGCCTCGGTGAAGCCCTTGGCCACGGAAAGGCCGAGGCCGACGCCGACGGTGGCCTGCCGGTCGCCGAGCCGCTGGAACGGCGCGAACACCGTTTCCGAGGCCCGTTTCGGCAGACCGGGGCCGTGGTCGACGACGCGCAGCTCGACCTGGCCCTTGTAGCTGCTGGCCCGGACCGCGACGACCGGACCGCCACCGCTGGCCGTAGGGCCTCCGCTCGGCGTAGGGCCTCCGCTCGCCTTGCCGCCACCGCTCGCCGTACCGCCACCTCCTGCGGTGCCGCGGCCTCGGCCGTAGCGCAGGGCGTTGTCGATCACGTTGGCGATCACCCGCTCCAGCAGGCCGGCGTCGGCGAGGACGAGCGGCAGCCGTTCGTCGACGTCGACGTCGACCAGGTTGCGTTCGTCGATGCCGGACAGCGCCCTTGCCACCGCCTCGTAGTAGCCGACGGGGCGGATGCTCGGTTCGACCGCGCCGGTGGCCAGCCGGGAGGAGTCGAGCAGGTTGTCAACAAGACCGGCGAGCCGGTCGGCCGATTCCTCAACGGTGGCAAGCAGTTCCTGGTTGTCCTCTTCGGACAGTCGGAGTTCCGGGTCGCGCAGGCTGCTGATCGCGGCCTTGATCGAGGTGAGTGGGGTGCGCAGGTCGTGGCCGACCGCGGACAGCAGCGCGGTACGCAGTTCGGTGGTCTCCACCTTGCGCTGCGCGGCGGCCGCTTTCGCGGACATCCGCTGTTGGCGCAGGGCGAGCAGGGCCTGGCCGGCGGCGGCTTCCAACACCTGGCGGTCGGCGGCCGGCAGCGCCCTGCCGCGTAGGGCGAGGTGCACGTCGGCGGTCACGGGCACATCGACGTCGGCCTCTTCGGGTTCGTCGCAGGGTTGGCCGCCGACGTAGGCGACCCGCTTCCAGCCCTCGGCATCGCGTTCCAGCAACGCGACCGAGCTGAGGCCGAAGTTCTCCTGCACCTTCTCCAGCAGCCGCACCAGGGGCATCGGGTTGGTCAGCACGGTGCGGGCGTAAGACGCCAGTAGCGCGGCCTCCGTTCTGGCCTGCGCGGCCTGGGTGGCGCGCCGGGCCGCCCTGTCCACGACGAGGGCGACCAGCACGGCGACCACCATCATGGTGATCAGGGTGACCAGGTTCTGCGGGGTCGCAATGGTCAGCGTGTAGGTGGGCGGGACAAAGAAGTAGTTCAGCAGGATGCCGCCGAGCAGCGCGGACAGCAGCGCAGGCCCGAGGCCGCCGACGAGGGCGACGGCGACGGTGGCGAGCACGAAACCGGCCGCGTTGGTGGAGATGTCCAGTACTCGGTGCAACACGAGACCGCCGCCGGTGACGAAGGCGGGCAGCAGGAAGGCCAGCGCCCAGCCGATCACCTTCCGCGAGGGCGCCAACGGGCTGCGGGCCAGTTGGGCGCGCAGGCCCTGGCCGGCCTCGGCGTGGGTGACCATGTGCACGTCGATCGGGCCGGACTGTCCGACGACGGTGGCGCCGATGCCCTCGCTGAACACCCTGGCCAGCCGCGAGCGCCGCGAGGTGCCGATGACCAGCTGGGTGGCGTTGACGCCACGGGCGAACTCCAGCAGCGAGCTGGGCACGTCCTCGCCGACGACCTGGTGGTAGGTGGCGCCGACATCGTCGGCGAGCTTGCGGTAGCGCAGCACCGCGTCCGGCGGCGCGTCAGCGAGGCCGTCGCCGCGCAGGACGTGCAGCACGAGCAGTTCGGCGCCGGCCCGGTTGGCGATGCGCCGGGCGCGACGGATCAGGGTTTCGCTCTCCGGGCCGCCGGTGATGGCGACCACGATCCGCTCCCTGGCTTCCCAGGTGTCGGTGATCTGCTGCTCGGCGCGGTAGCGCTGCAACGCGATGTCGACCTGGTCTGCGACCCAGAGCAGGGCCAGTTCGCGCAGCGCGGTGAGGTTGCCGACCCGGAAGTAGTTGGCCAGCGCGGCGTCGATCCGCTGGGCCGGGTAGACGTTGCCGTGCGCGAGGCGGCGACGCAGCGCCTCCGGGGTGATGTCGACCAGCTCGATCTGTTCGGCCTTGCGCACCACCTCGTCGGGCACGGTTTCGTGCTGGGCGACGCCGGTGATCCGCTCGACCACGTCGTTGAGGCTCTCCAGGTGCTGCACGTTGACCGTGGCGAGCACCTCGATGCCAGCGTCGAGCAGGTCCTCGACGTCCTGCCAGCGCTTCTCGTGCTTGGAGCCGGGCACGTTGGTGTGCGCCAGCTCGTCGACGAGCACGACCTCGGGTTTGCGGGCCAGGATCGCGTCGGTGTCCATCTCGGTGAACTCGTGCCCGCGATGGTTCATGGTCTTGCGCGGGATCGCCTCGATGCCGTCGAGCAGGTCGGCGGTCTTGCTCCTGCCGTGCGTCTCGACGAGGCCGGCGACCACGTCCGAACCACGCTCGATGCGCCTGCGGGCCTCGCCGAGCATGGCGAAGGTCTTGCCGACGCCGGGGGCGGCGCCGAGATAGATGCGCAGTTCACCGCGCCGTGGCTTGTGCGTTTCCGCTGCCGGTTCAACGTCCACGGGTTCAGTCTGCGCCACCTCGGCACCGTCCACCGGTATCACTCCTCAGCGCGCCCCGACCGCGTTGCGCACCGCGAGGTTCAGGTCCAGCACGTTGACCACGGGTTCACCGAGGAAGCCGAGCGAGCGGCCCTCGGTGTTCTCGGTCACCAACTGCCGGACCTGAGCCACGGTCAGCCCGTTGACGCGCGCGACCCGCGCGATCTGGAGGTCGGCGTAGTCCGGGCTGATGTCCGGGTCCACACCGGAACCGGACGCGGTGACCGCGTCCGCCGGCACCTGGCTGGGGCTGACACCTTCCCGCTTGGCGATGAACGCCTTGCGGGACGCGATCTGCTTGACCAGGGTCGGGTTGGCCGCGCCGAGGTTGGAGGCCAGCGACGAGGAGTCGTCGTTGGCGCCGAGCCCGAGGTCGTCCCCGCTGGAGTAGTCGGTGGCCAGCGCGGAGGCCCTGGTGTGGAAGTACCGGTCGTCGGTCGGGTTGTTCTTCGCGTTCGGGTCGACCGGGTTGAGCCCGATCAGGCTCGACCCGACGGCCTGACCGTTCACCGTGACGATCGATCCCTCGGCCGCGTTGTGCAGGCCCGGCACCCGCGAGACGGCCCATACGGCGAGCGGATAGATCAGGCCGAGCAGGATCGTCAGCACGATCATCACCCGCAGCCCGGCCCAGGTCTGCCGGAGCAGTCCGGAGAATTTCATGACTTTCACCCAATCCCCGGAAAGTGCCGGACAACGAGGTCGATCAGGAAGATGCCGACGAACGGCGTGATGATGCCGCCGACGCCGTAGATCAGCAGGTTGCGGCGCAGCAGCCGGGACGCGCCGGTCGGCTTGTAGCGAACACCGCGCAGCGCCAACGGGATCAGCGCCACGATGATCAGCGCGTTGAAGATCACCGCGGAGAGGATCGCCGAGTTCGCCGAGTGCAGGTGCATGATGTTGAGCTTCGCGAGACTGGGATAGATGCCCGCGAACATGGCCGGCAGGATCGCGAAGTACTTCGCGAGGTCGTTGGCGATGGAGAAGGTCGTCAGCGCGCCACGGGTGATCAGCAGCTGTTTGCCGATCTCCACGATCTGGATCAGCTTGGTCGGGTCGGAGTCCAGGTCGACCATGTTGCCGGCCTCTTTGGCCGCCATGGTGCCGGTGTTCATCGCGACACCCACATCGGCCTGGGCCAGCGCCGGTGCGTCGTTGGTGCCGTCACCGGTCATCGCGACCAGCTTGCCGCCCTCCTGCTCCTTGCGGATCAGGGCCATCTTGTCCTCGGGCTTGGCCTCGGCGAGGAAGTCGTCGACCCCGGACTCCTCGGCGATCGCCTTGGCGGTCAACGGGTTGTCCCCGGTGATCATGACCGTCTTGATGCCCATCTTGCGCAGCTCGCCGAAGCGTTCCTTGATGCCCGGCTTCACCACGTCCGACAACCGGATCACGCCGCGTACCGAGGCGACGCCGCCGAGGAGTTCCGCGCACACCAGCGGGGTGCCACCCTGCTGGCTGATGCCGTCGACGACCCGGTGCACCTCCTCGGGCACGACCCCGCCGTGCTCGGTCACCCAGTCGCGGACCGAACTCGCCGCGCCCTTGCGGACCTGCCGGTTGTGCAGGTCGACCCCGCTCATCCTGGTCTGCGCGGTGAACGGAACGAACTCGGCGAGCTTCTCCGACTCGCTCGCCTCGGCGGTGAGGCCGAACTCCGTGACGCACAGTTCGACGATGCTGCGCCCTTCCGGCGTGCCGTCGGCGAGACTGGACAGCCGGGCCGCCGCGGCCAGATCGTCCCTGGTGGAGCTGCCGACCGGGATCAGCTCGGTGGCCCGCCGGTTGCCGAAGGTGATGGTGCCGGTCTTGTCCAACAGCAGCGTGTCGACGTCACCGGCGGCCTCGACGGCCCGACCGGACATGGCCAGCACGTTGCGCTGCACCAGCCGGTCCATGCCGGCGATGCCGATCGCGGAGAGGAGTGCGCCGATCGTCGTCGGGATCAGGCAGACCAGCAGCGCGGTCAGGATGATCACCGACTGGGCCTTGCCCGCGTAGGAGGCCATCGGCTGCAGCGCGACGACCGCGAGCAGGAAGATGATGGTCATCACCGCGAGCAGGATCGTCAGCGCGATCTCGTTCGGTGTCTTCTGCCGAGAGGCACCCTCCACCAGTGCGATCATCCGGTCCACGAAGGACTCGCCGGGTTTGGTGGAGATCTGTACCACGATCCGGTCGGACAGCACCGTGGTGCCGCCGGTGACCGCGGACCGGTCACCACCGGACTCCCGGATGACCGGAGCGGACTCCCCGGTGATCGCCGACTCGTCGACGGTGGCGATGCCCTCGACGACGTCACCGTCACCGGGGATCACCTCGCCGGCCTCGACGACCACCCGGTCGCCGATCCGCAGTTCGGTGCCGGGCACCGACTCCTCGCCGCCGTCTTCGAGCAGCCGACGCGCGATCGCTTCCTTCTTGGTGCGGCGCAGGGACTCCGCCTGTGCCTTGCCCCGACCCTCCGCGACGGCCTCGGCGAGGTTGGCGAAGATCACCGTGAACCACAGCCAGGCCGCGACCCCGATCGAGAAACCGGACGGGTTGAAGATGGCGAACACGGTGGACAGCAGCGAGCCGACCCACACCACCATCATCACCGGGTTGCGCAGTTGGTGCCGGGGGTCGAGCTTGCGCAACGCGTCCGGCAGCGAGATGAGCAGTTGCTTCGGGTTGAACACCCCGGCACTCACTCGATGCGCGTTCTCCGCGTGGGGTTCCTGCTGTTGCACGGGAGTGCGCGGCTGAGTTGATGTCGCGGTCATGAAAGGGCCTCCGCAATGGGACCAAGGGAAAGCGCCGGGATGAACACGATCGCGGCGACCAGCAGAATGGTGCCGCCGAGCATCGAGGCGAACAGTGGACTCGCGGTGTTGAGCGTGCCGGCGGTCTCCGGCACCTTCTTTTGCGAGGCGAGCGAACCGCCGAGCGCCAGCACCGCGAGGATGGGGATGAAGCGGCCGAACAACATGCACACGCCCAGCGACCACTGGAAGAAGTTGCTGGTGACCGTGATGCCGCCGAAGGCGCTGCCGTTGTTGTTGGAGGCCGAGGTGTAGGCGTAGAGAACCTCGGAGAAGCCGTGCAGGCCGGGGTTGCCCAGGGCGGCCTCCGTTGCCGGCAGGGCGATCGCGATACCGGCGAAGACCAGTACCAGCAACGGCATGGCGAGCATGGAGATCGAGGCGAAGGTGACCTCGCGACGGCCGATCTTCTTGCCGAGATACTCCGGGGTGCGGCCGACCATCAGGCCGGCGAGGAACACCGCGACGATGGCGAAGACCAGGATCGAGTAGATCCCGGTACCGACCCCGCCGGGCGAGATCTCGCCGAGCATCATGTTGATCATCGCGCCGCCGCCGCCGAGTCCGGAGAGGCTGTCGTGCGCCGCGTTGATCGCGCCGGTCGAGGTGCCCGTCGTCGAGCCGGCGAACAGCGTCGAGCCGGGGATACCGAACCGGGTTTCCTTGCCCTCCAAGGAACCGCCGGCCAGGATCGCGGCCGGTCCGTTCGGATGCGTCTCCGCCCACCAGATGACCGTCTGCACACCACCCCACAGCACGCCCATCACGGCCAGCAGGGTGTAGCCCTGCCGGACGTTGCCGACCATCTTGCCGAGCGTCCTTGTCATGCTGACCGGGATGACCAGCAGCAGGAAGATCTCGATCAGGTTGGTCAAGGCGGTCGGGTTCTCGAACGGATGCGCGGAGTTGGCGTTGAAGATGCCGCCACCGTTGGTACCGAGTTCCTTGATGGTCTCCTCACTGGCCGCCGGGGCCAGCGCGATGGTGTGCCGCGCGCCGTCGATGGTGGTCACCGCGACGCCGGAGCGCAGGCTCTGCACGACACCGAAACCGATCAGCACGATCGCGAACACGAACGAGATCGGCAGCAGGATGCGGATCGTGCCGCGGGTGATGTCCACCCAGATGTTGCCGAGCCGGTCGGTGTTGGACCGGATGAAGCCCCGGATCAGCGCGATCGCGACCGCCATGCCGACCGCCGCCGACACGAAGTTCTGCACGGTGAGGCCGAGCATCGGCACGCTGTCGCCGAGGGTCTGCTCGGGGACGTAGGACTGCCAGTTGGTGTTGGTCACGAAGCTGGCGGCGGTGTTGAACGCCATCGAGGGCACCACCGCCGCGTGGCCGAGAGCCCAGGGCAGGATCGGCTGGACGCGCTGCAGCAGGTACAGCAGCAGCACGCCGATCAGCGAGAAGCCCAGGATGCCGCCCGCGTAGGTCGTCCAGCGCTGCTCGGAGTCCGGGTTCACCCGGAACAGCCGGTAGAGCCAGCGCTCGACCCGCCAGTGCTTGTCCGTCGTGTACACGTGCGCCATGTAGTCGCCGAAGGGCTTGTACACCACGGCGAGCGCAACAAGGAGAAGGCCGACCTGAAGGAGGCCGGCCCAGGTCGTTGACATCAGAACTTCTCCGGTCGGATCAGCGCGACGAACAGGTAGACGAACAACAGGAGCGCGAGCACGCCACCGATGATGTTCGCGAGAGTCCCAGCCCCACTCACGACGGCTCTCCCCCCGCTATCCGCGTGGTGGCCGCTGCGCAGATGCCGGCACTCATATCTTTTCCAAGCCGCGCAACGTGAGCGCCAGTAGCAGGAACGCGCCAAGTGTCAGCGCGAGGTAGGCCACGTCGGCCATCCGCGGTGCCCTTCTCTCTCGTACTCAGCGGCCACCACCGATGGCCGTCCCTGCGAAAGGGTGCGCTCACGGATCAGCCGGATGGGGTCGCCTGACGGCTCCTTGACACCGCGTCCCGGCGCATTGACGCGGTCTTGACGCGACCGGTGACTCAGCTCTCCCGACCCGACGAAAGCCGTCACTCGGCCGGGCTAGTCGCTCGGTCGGCCAATGCGCTGCGTATCCGTTCCCGGAGGTCGCCCAGGATCGTCCGATCCACGTGATCCAACTCACTCCAAGGCCCGTGAATCGCCTGACAGGCCAGGACGCTCCGCCAACCAGGCGTATTCGCCCGATCGCGCGAGGTAGCCCCTCGCCGAACTTAGTTTCATAGGCTATGAATGTTGTTAACGTCCTCGTAACGGCACAAACACGCAGAGGGAGACTGTTATGTGCGGTATTACCGGATGGGTGGGTTTCGATCACGATCTGACCCAGGCCCGACCCACCGTCGACACGATGACCGAGACCATGGCCTGTCGAGGCCCAGACGCGAGGGGCACTTGGCTGGACCGGCATGCCGCGCTGGGGCACCGGCGGCTGTCGGTCATCGACATCGAGGGCGGCGCCCAGCCGATGACCCTGGACACCCCGGCGGGCACGCTGGCCATGGTCTACAGCGGCGAGGCCTACAACTTCACCGAA
>DATATE010000202.1:0-38359 GCA_036268955.1 Pseudonocardiaceae bacterium | reverse complement strand
CACCTCGAAGGCCGGGTTGCTGCCGTTGAGCGCCAGCCACTGGGTCTTGAGGTCCGACCAGATCAGCGGGTCGCCGTTGGACCACTTGGCCTTGGGGTTGATGTTGTAGGTGACCACCTGCTGGCCGTTGTCGGTGACCGTGGCCGAGGTGAGGTAGTCGTGGTTGATCACGGCCGAGCTGTCCGGCTGGATCAGGAAGAAGCGGGGCAGGTAGGCGTCGAACAGATCCGGTTCGCCCTCGTCACCGCCGTCGACCTCGTTGCCGTTGTAGTTCGGCTCCCACTGGTCCATCGGCCAGACGAAGTTGCCGTCGACCAGGGTCGACGGATCACGCGGGTTGATGTCCTCGGTCTTGTGCGCCAACTGGTTGCTGTTCTGGAGCTGGTTGCCACTGTCGGCCGAACCACAGCCCGACAGGACAAGCGTCACGGTGACCGCGACGCCGATCAACGCTCCGACCCCATACCTTCTCCGGCCCACGATGGGCTCCTCCCTCACCGGCGTGGACCAATGTGGCCATTGGTCCGGACAACAGGGTAGGTAACCGCCAGCAGGCGGGAACCCGTTCCCACGAAAACCATTCCCGGTCGACGATATGGACGCCCCCGGCGACCGCGACCACCGTGACGAACCGGGCGCATCGTCGCGCACACTCAGATCACCTCACGCAGCCGCGGATAGTGGCAGGCCACCTGGTGGTCGGCGCCCCGCTCACGCAGCGGTGGCGGCGTATCGACGCATTGTCGCTGATCGGTCGCGCTCAGCGCGGCGAAAGTGAAACACCGGGTGCGGAATCGGCAGCCCGACGGTGGTTTCGCCGGGTTCGGCCGGTCGCCGACGAGCACGATCCGGTCCCGCGCCCGCTCGGCGACCGGGTCCGGGATCGGCACCGCGGACAGCAGCGCCTGGGTGTAGGGGTGTTCGGCGCCGCCGAGCAGTTCGGCGGCCGAGCCGATCTCCACGATCCTGCCGAGGTACATCACGGCGATCCGGTCGGCCACGTGCCGGATCACCGAGAGGTCGTGGGAGACGAACAGGTAGGCAAGGCCCAGCCGGTCGCGCAGGTCGGCGAGCAGGTTGAGCACACCGGCCTGCACCGAGACGTCCAGCGCGGACACCGGTTCGTCGAGGACGACCAGCTTGGGCGCAAGGGCCAGCGCCCGCGCGATGCTGACCCGCTGCCGCTGCCCGCCGGAGAACTCGCTCGGATAGCGGGCGGCGTGCTCGGGACTCATGCCGACGAGGTCGAGCAGTTCGGCCACCCGAGCCCTGACCTGCGCCGAGGAGTAGTCGTAGAGCCGCATCGGCTCGGCGATGATGTCGCTGATCGGCATCCGGGGGTCGAGCGAGGCGATCGGGTCCTGGAAGACAACCTGGACATTGCGCCGCAAACGCTTGCGATCGGCGCGGCCCAGGGTGGCGACGTCCTCGCCGAAAAGCTCGACGCTGCCCTGCTCCGGGGTGGCCAGCTCCAGGACCTGCAACAGCGTGGTGGTCTTGCCGCAGCCGGACTCACCGACGAGACCCAGCGTCTCGCCCGTGGCGATGGTCAGGTCGACGCCGTCGACGGCGCGGATGGTGCCGACCTCCCGGCGGAACACGCCCTTGGTGACCGGGAAGTACTTGGCGAGGCCACGCACGTCCAGCACGAGATCGCGCCGCGCCTTCGGCGTCGGATCAGGGGCGGCGGCGCGGTCGGGCACCTCCTCGGCGTAGACCTCGGCGGCCAGCGCGGCGACGTCCGGGGTGGCCGCGGCGACCTCGGCGAGTTCGGCGATCCGGATACAGGCCGCCTGCCGATCCTCGTCGCCGCCGGACTCGGGTACCGGCAGCAGCGGCGGTTCCGCGCCGCGGCACTCGTCGATCGCCATCGGGCAGCGCGGCGCGAACGGGCAGCCGGCCGGAAGGTCCACAAGAGACGGTGGGCGGCCCGCGATCGGCACGAGCGGACGGTGTTCGGTGTCGTCCAGCCGGGGAATCGACCCGAGCAGGCCGAGCGTGTAGGGCATCCTCGGTCGCCGGTAGACCTGCTCGACCGAGCCGGTTTCCACCGCGCGGCCGGCATACATGACCATCAGCCGGTCAGCGAAACCGGCGACGACACCGAGGTCGTGGGTGATCAGGATGATCCCGGCCCCGGTGACCTCCCGCGCGGTGGCCAGCACGTCGAGCACCTGCGCCTGCACGGTGACGTCCAGCGCGGTGGTCGGCTCGTCGGCGATGATCAGGTCGGGGTCGTTGGCGATGGCGATGGCGATCACGACGCGCTGGCGCATCCCGCCGGAGAACTCGTGCGGGAAGGCCTTCACGGCCGCCGCCGCGTTGGGGATGCCGACCAGGTCGAGCAGTTCCACCGCGCGCTTGGCGGCGCCCTGTTTGGAACGGGTGCGGTCGTGCGCGCGGACGGCCTCGGCGATCTGGTCACCGACGGTGTAGACCGGGGTCAACGCGGACATCGGGTCCTGGAAGACCATGGCCACCCGGCTGCCCCGGATCCCGGACATCTCCTTGTCGGAAAGGCCGATCAGCTCGCGGTCGCGCAACCGGATCGAGCCGGACACCCGCGCCCGTTCCGGCAGCAGACCCATGATCGCCAGCGAGGACACCGACTTGCCGGAGCCGGACTCGCCGACGATGCCCAGCACCTCGCCCTGCGCCAACTGCCAGCTCAGGCCGCGCACCGCGCGCACCCGACCGGCCTCGCTGGGGAAGCTGACCTCCAGCTCGCTGACCGACAGCAGCGGCTGCCTCGCCGGTTCGGATTCGGGCTGCTGGCGGGTTCGCTGGCCGGTCATGTCGACTTTCCTGGTGTTGCGCCTTGTGTTGCGCTCTCCTGCGCCTGCGTGGTGTTCTCCCGCGCCCGGGCCGCTCGGCGTTCCGCGCGCAGTTCCCGCCGGTCGGCCCTGCGCCTGCCCCGGCTGGAGTTCGGGTCGAAGGCATCGCGAAGGCCGTCGCCGACCAGGTTGACCGCGAGCACGGTCACGACAAGGAACCCGGCCGGGATGAAGAACAGCCAGGGGAAGGTGAGTGCGGAGTCGGTGCCGTCGGCGATCAGCGTGCCGAGCGAGACGTCCGGGGCCTGGATGCCGAAACCGAAGTAGCTCAACGAGGTCTCGGTGAGGATGGCGCCGCCGACGTTGACCGTCGCGTCCACGATCAGCAGCGAGGACATCTGCGGCAGGATGTGGCGGGTGATCACCCGCCACGGCGACAGGCCCATCAGCCGGGCGGCCCTGACGAACTCCTGCTCCTTGAGCGTGAGTGTCATGCCACGGATGATCCGCGCGGTGATCATCCAGTTGAACGCGGCGATCAGAAGTACCAGCAGCAACCAGGTCTGACCGCGGAAGGCCGGGCTGAGCACCGAGAGGATCACGAAGCTCGGCAGGGTGAGCAGCAGATCGACGATGGCGGTGATCAGCCATTCGCTCCAGCCCCGGAAGTAGCCGGCGACCGAGCCGACGACCGCCGCGGTCGCGGTGGACAGAATCGCCACCAGCAGGCCGATGATCAGCGATTTCTGCAGGCCGCGCATTGTCTCGGCGAACAGGTCGAAGCCGTCGTTGTCGGTACCGAAGATGTGCGTGGCGCTCGGCGCGGTCAGGAACGCGTTCGGGTCCGGCTGCAGGTAGTTCCACGGCCAGTACCAGGTGTAGGTGAACGCGGCGACGAACAGCAGCACGATGATCACCGCGCCGAGCACGGCCATCTTGTTGCGCCGCAGCCGCCGCCACACCAACCGGCCACGGGAGGAGTTCGGGGCGGCCGGGGCGCCGTCGCCGGTCGGCGGATGGGCCGCGGCGTCCTCGTCAAGAATGATCGACATCTGCCCGCCCCTCTCAGATCCGGACCCGTGGGTCGAGCGCGGCGTAGGCGAGGTCGGCGAGCAGTCCGGAGATCAGCACGCAGACCGCGACGAACAGGGTCACCGTCGCGGTGAGGTTGGTGTCCTGGGTCTGGATACCGGTGATCAGCCAGTCGCCCATGCCGTACCAGCCGAAGATCCGCTCGGTGAACGGGCCACCGACGATCATGGTCGCGAAGCCGTAGGTGAACAGCGCGGCCATCGGGATCAGCGCGACCCGCAGGCCGTGTTTGTAGAGCACCTTGCGTCTGGTCAGGCCCTTGGCCGCCGCGGTGCGCAGGAAGTCGGCGCCGAGCACGTCGAGCATGGAGTTGCGCTGGTAGCGGCTGTAGTAGGCGACCCCGGCCGGGCCGAGGCCGATGGCAAGGGTGGGCAGGATGAGATGCCGGAACCGGTCGATCAGCTCCGCACCGAAACTGCCGGTGAAACCGGGGGTCGAGTCGCCGGTGAACTGCAGGAAGTCCGAGCCGGTGAAGTAGTTCAGCTCGGTCGCGCCGAACTTCAGCAGCGTGCCGAGCACGAACACCGGGGTCGCGATGAGGATGTAGGACAGGAAGGTCGAGACGTAGTCGCTGAACCGGTACTGCCGGATCGCGCCGGAGACGCCGACCAGCACGCCGAAGATCACCGCGAAGATCGTGCCGAACAGGAACAGCCGGAAGCTGACCCCGGCCCGTTCCAGCACGTCGGGGGAGATCGCACTGCCGTAGACGGTGTCGCCGAAGTTGCCGTGCAGCACCCCACCGAACCAGGTCAGGAACCGGGGCACGATCGACTGGTCGAGATGCAGGTCATGGATCTTGTCGGCGATGGTGGACGGCGGCGGAGGCGGCCGGTGACTCTCCAACAGCGCGATCGGATCGAAGGTCAGTGAGGACAGCCAGTAGGTGAAGAACACCGCGAGGAAGCACAACACCAGGTAGTTGACCAACCGGCGCAGCAAGAACCTGATCACGGACGGCGAGTCCTCCCTCGATCCTCCTCCACCGCGGCCGGTCAGCCCGGTCGCCACCGGGCAGCGCACCGGCCACCCGTTGGGCACCCCCACTGACTGCCCGCTCGGCGCACCCTAACCGGGCACGCTCGGCGTCCGCTCCCTACGAAAGGACCGTCCGCATGCTGGACGTGATCCTGCCGCACCCCCGGTCCGGCGTCGCATCGGCCCACATCACGCCGGTTTTGTCCCGCTGATCGACCGCTGCCCGGATGTCCTGGGGTCCTTCGGCTCAGTTGGCCAGCGGGAGCAGGACTCGGAAGGTGGTGCCGACACCGACCGCGGTGTCCACCTCGACCCGGCCACCGTGCGCGGCGACCAGCGCCGCGACGATGGCGAGGCCGAGACCGGAGCCGCCGCTGTCCCTGCCGCGCGAGGGATCGGCCCGGTAGAACCGCTCGAACACCCGCCTTGCCTGTTCTGGCGGGAGGCCGGGGCCGGCGTCGGCCACTTCGAGCACCGCGTCCGCGCCGTCGGTGCGCACCCGCAGCTCGATGCGGGTGTCCGGCGGGGTGTGCGTGATCGCGTTGTTGAGCAGGTTGCCGATGACCTGGCGCAGCCGGGGTGTGTCGCCGAGGACCGGCACCGCGACCGGCTCCTCGCCTCGGGCCGGGGGCAGCCGTAGGCCGACCGCGCGGTCGGGGGCGACCGCGTGCGCGTCGTGCACCGCGTCGACGGCGAGCACGGTGAGGTCGACCGGGGTCCGTTCCAGCGGCCGCTGATGGTCCAGTCGGGCCAGCAGCAGCAGGTCGTCGACGAGCAGGCCCATCCTGGCGGCCTGATCCTCGATCCGGCGCAGCACCCCGGCGACCTCCTCCGGCGAGGCGACCGCGCCCTGCCGGTACAGCTCGGCGTAGCCGCGGATGGAGGTCAGCGGGGTACGCAGCTCGTGGCTGGCGTCCGCGACGAACTGGCGCATCCGCTCCTCGGAGCCGCGCGCGGACGCCTCGGACCGTTCGCTGGCCCGGAAGGCGTTCTCGATCCGGCCGACCATGGTGTTGAAGGCATTCGCCAACCGGCCGACCTCACTGCCCGGCCTGCGCACCGGCACCCGGCGGGAGAGGTCACCCGCGGCGATCGCCTCCGCGGTGCCCTCGACCTCCTCCAGCGGGCGCAGGCTGCCGCGAACCAGCGCGTAGCCGAGGCCGCCGATCAGTACCAGGCCGGCGAGCGCGATCCAGAGGAACCGCTGGGTCAGGTCGCCGATGGCGGTGTCCACGTCGTCGAGGTTGGCCGCGACGACGACTTCGGCCTGCTGCTGCGGATAGGACCTGGCCAGTACCCGCCACTGGCTGCCGTTGCCGCTGAGCGAGGGTTCGGTGGCCGGTGGCGCGTTGGATTTCAGGGTGGCCGGGATGGCCGGCAGGTCGGCGGCGGCGATCCCGGAGCCGTTGTAGGTGGTGGTCTGGCCGGCGATGGTCACCTGCACCACGTACCCGCCACCGGGCGGGGCCGCCGCGCGCAGCCTGCGCGGGTCCGGTACCCCACCGAAGGTGAAGTGGTCGAAGACCCCGCCGGCCCGTTCCAGGCGCTTGTCGACCTGGCCGACCAGGTAGTACTGCATCTCCGCCGACGCGGCCCACCAGGTGCCGAACAGGCCGGCGGCCAGCAGTACGACGAGCGCGACGACGAGGTGCACCCGCAACGGCAGCCTGCCGAACGCGCTGCCCAGCGCATGGAAGGGCCGGACCCGATGCCGGCGCGGCGGAACCGGAACCCCGACCGGATGCGGTGGTGCGGCCCCGGCCGGGATGGGCCCGGTCGGACCGGCGGATGCCGAGATCAGCTCGGTCGGGATGGGCTCGGTTCGGATGGCCTCGTCCCCGGTCGCCGCGGCGCCCTCGGACCACGAGTCCTGCTCGGGCTGTTTCGCCCACTCGGCCGGTTCGGGGTGTTCGGCCTGCTCGGAGTTCTCAGCGTTCTCGGCGTTCTCGGTTCGCGTCATCGCAGCACCGGATCAGTTCGGCGCGACGCGCAGCACGTAGCCGACGCCGCGCACGGTGTGGATCAGCCTCGGCTGCACGACATCGACCTTGCGCCGCAGGTAGGAGATATAGGACTCGACCACCCCTGCCTCGCCGTTGAAGTCGTACCGCCAGACCTGATCGAGGATCTGCGCCTTGGACACCACCCGGCCCGCATTGCGCATCAGGTAGTGCAGCAGCTTGAACTCCGTCGGGGACAACGGGACCAGCTTGTCCGCACGCCGCACCTCATGACTGTCCACATGCAACTCAAGGTCGGCGTAGCGCAGCGGCGCCTCGGCGGGCTCCGCGATGCCCTTCGTCCTGCGCAGCACCGCGTTCACCCTGGCGATCACCTCTTCCAGGCTGAACGGCTTGGTGACGTAGTCGTCGCCGCCGATGGTCAGTCCGATGATCTTGTCCTCGGCCGCGTCCCGTGCGGTGAGGAACAGCACCGGCACGGTCTGGCCGCCGGAACGCAGCCAGCGCAGCACGTCGAAACCGTTGCGGTCGGGCAGCATCACGTCCAGCAGCATCAGGTCGGGGCAGTTGCGCTCCACCGCGCGCAGCGCCTCACTGCCCGTCGCCGCGGTCGCGACGTCGAAACCGGCGAAGCGCAGGCTGGTGGCGAGCAGCTCGCGAATACTCGAATCGTCCTCGACCACAAGCAGCTGGGTGCGATCCGCCATCTGCCGCTCCTTCCCAGCGCCGACACCGTATGGGCAGCACGGTGCGTCCGGTGGGTACCGGACAGAATCCGATTGTCGGTGAATGAGCTGGCAACTAGCTGAGAGGTTGCTGGAAATTACCCCAAAGATACCTTTGACCTGCGCCTAGTCGGTTGCCTGCGCGGAGCCGGTGTGCTCGGACCCGTTTCCTTCGGTCTCGAGGCCCTTCGTCTCGGGGTCCTTCGTCTCGTCGCGCTCAGCCGACTCGTCGTCCCGGTCCGACTCGTCGTCGTGATCCGGCTTCTCGTCGTGATCCGACTGCTCGTCGTGGTCCAACTGCTCGTCGTGGTCCGGTTTCTCGTCCTGGTCCGGTTTCTCGTCGAGGCTGGGGTCGTCCACCAGTGGCGCGGTCACCGAGGGCCAGATCGCCTTGCTGCGACGCCGGGTGCGGACCGCGAGCACGGTCTGGCGCAGCGCGTCCAACACCAGCAGCGCGGCCACCGTGCACAGGCCGATCGCACTGGACATCCAGTTGCCGTAGAACACGATGGACACCAGCGGCGGGGTCCCGTTGCCGGTCGGCGTCACGATCGACACGATGCCGCGACGCCAGCACCACACGCCGACCACGACGGCGACGGCGGCCAGCAGCACCTCGCCGATAGCCAGCGCCGCCCGCCACGGCTGGTTGAGCCGGCCCGAGGTTTCGGTGTGGCGCGGGGTCGCCTGCGGCTGCGTTGCGGTGGTCACCGCACCTCTCCTCCGGTCCGTGCTGGCCATACCCGCTGGTCAGCGCCTGCGCGCTCCGAGGTCCTCACGCGAAGTCACGATGTGTCAGCTTCCCACGGACCGACCAGCGGACGCAGTGCGGCCCGCAGCGCGTCCGGGTTCCTCGCCCAGGCGAGGACGACCGAGTCGTCGCGCAACCGCAACGGCAGTTCGGCGAAGCGCTTGGGCACCGTCCAGCCACCGCCGAGCACCCTGGCGCCCAGCGGCGACCCGACGTCCTCGATCTCGGCGATCCGATCCACCGGCAACCCCTCGCGCCCCTGGTAGAGCGTGTCGGCGGTGAGCCGAACCGAACACACCCGACGGCGCGCCTGCACCCACACGATCGCGCCGATCGCCAGCGCGAGGCCGACCACCAGCCAACCGAGCACGTGCACCGGCCCGGTCAGCGCTTCAAGGCCGGCACCGGCCAGCGCGAAAATCGGGCCCCAGGCAACCGGCCACCAGGTCGAGCCGATCTCGGCGTATCGGACGGGGCCCGTTGAATCAGGTTCGGTCACGGCTCGGTGGTCATTTCTGCCGCTTGCGCGCGGCGAAATAGGCCGTCGACGGCGGCAGGTTGATCAGCACCACCGGAATGACGCTGATCAGCAGGCTGATCCCGGTCTCCCAGTCCAGTCCGGAGTACAGCGCGGTGTAGACGACCCCGACCACGGTGACGATGGTGATCGTCAGCCGAGCCCAGTTGCGACCGGCGCGCACCTTGTAGGCGAAGAAGACGAAGAACAGCGCGGCAAGGACGAACAGCAGGACCTGGACATCGATCAGGGTCTGGGCGACCTGCGGATACGTACTCGCCGCGATGCCCTTGGGCGGGTTGGCGCGCAGCTCGTTGACGATCTCGTTCTTCTGACCGAGGGTCAGCACGACACGAACCAGGACGAGGACCGCCGCCGCGATCCAGACCCAGAACGCGACCACTACCGTGACCGGTGGTCGGGGCGAGGCCTCCGCCGCTGGGTCGACAGGAGGCATCGGCGAGAAATCGCCCGGTTTCCGCTGCTGGCTCACGATGCGTGACGGTAGGCCGCGTCCGGCCACCCTGTCCACCAGGGGTGCCTGGTGAGCGAACTGGAGATCAGCGGCGGAGATACCGGCCGGTGCCCCCGGTGTACATCAACAGCGTTGCCACGAGCACCGACGTGACGGTGGCCAGCGCCAACGCGAGATCGATCCGCCCACCGGGGCCGACCGCGAGGTAGACGCCGGCGGAGAAACCGATGGCGCACACCCGATCCAGGACCGTCAGCGCACCCAGCGCGGTCAACGTGGACCGCGACCAGTGCGCACCGTCGCGGAAGGCGAACAGTACGGCGACGACGACCGTGAACAGCACGAGATCGAACAGCGCACCGGGCAGACCGGGGCCGGTCAGGGCCGGGGAGACCATGGCCGCGTCGGTGTCGCCGGGATCGAGCAGATCAATGGCCTGCTGGGCGATCCGCCGGGCAAGGCACAGTCCGATGCCCTCCCCGATGACCCCGGTCGCCACCGCGATCAGCCACAGCCCGATCGCGATCCGCACCGCCCTCGGCCGCAGGTTCGGTCCGCGCGCCTGCCGTGCCTTCTGCGCCTGCCGCGCTTTCCGTACTTTCCGTGCTTTCCTTGCCGACGACCTGGCAGCGGGTACGCCATCAGCCGGCCGTTGCTGCGCTTCGTCCACCGGCCGGTGAGCTGGCTCAGGCCCAGGTCTGTGCGGCATGACCGGACAAAAGTAGCCAATTCAACGCGGTTTTCGCAGATGAACCGGGAAATACCGGCCGATTCGAGACAGACCGCGCCCGCCTGGGGTGAGGCGGGCGCGGTCTCGGGTCGGATCCTTGATCGAATCCTTGATCAGGCCAGGTCTTGGGCCAGGACGTGGGTCAGGCGTTGGCCAGCCAGCCGGCGACCTCCACCGCCCAGTAGGTCAGCACGATGTCCGCGCCCGCGCGGCGAATCGCGGTCAGCGTCTCGAGAATCGTCCGATCCCGGTCCAGCCAACCGTGCGCCGCGGCCGCCTCGACCATCGCGTACTCGCCGGACACCTGGTACGCGGCAACCGGTACCGGGCTCATCTCGGCGACCGCGCGCAGCACGTCGAGGTAGGCGAGGGCCGGCTTGACCATCACCGCGTCGGCGCCCTCGTCGAGGTCGAGTTGGACCTCGCGCAAGGCCTCGGTGAGGTTGGCGGGGTCCTGCTGGTAGGTCTTGCGATCGCCCTGCAGCGCGGATTCCACCGCTTCGCGGAACGGGCCGAAGAAGGCGCTGGCGTACTTCGCGGAGTACGCCAGGATGCCGGTCTCGGTGAGGCCCGCATCGTCGAGTGCGGTCCGGATGACGCCGATCTGGCCGTCCATCATGCCGCTCGGGCCGAGCCAGTGCGCGCCTGCTTCGGCCTGCGCGATGGCCATGTCCGCGTACACCCGCAGCGTCGCGTCGTTGTCCACCCGGCCGTCCGGGGTGAGTACGCCGCAGTGGCCGTGATCGGTGAACTCGTCGAGGCAGGTGTCGGCCATCAGCACGGTGTCGTCGCCGAGTTCGGCGCGCAGATCGCGCAGGGCAACGTTGAGCACGCCGTTCGGATCGGTCGCACCGGAGCCGACCGCGTCCCTTGTGGTGGGCACCCCGAAGATCATCAGCCCGCCGATTCCGGCCCGGACCGCGTCGACGGCGGCCTTGCGCAGCGAATCGCGGCTGTGCTGGAGGACGCCGGGCATCGACTCGATCGGAACCGGCTCGGTGGCGCCTTCCTTGACGAACATGGGCAGCACCAGCTGGCGCGGCCGGATCGTGGTTTCACTGACCAGCCGTCGTACCGCCGGGGTGGTGCGCAACCGACGCGGCCGATGAGTAGGGAACACCGAACCCTCCTTCAACCTTCACCGTTCGACCTTCATGTCACCCACGTTGAACCACGTTCAACGATCTTCAGTCAACCGTGTCCAACGCGAACCAGAATCCTGCGGACGCCTCGCGCCTGCCTTGCCTGCCTGGGCCTGCCTGGCGGTCGACCGACCGAGCCGGCTCGCCGATCCCGGAGCCGGCGCGACCCGAAGCCTGTGCACAACCCCGGCCGAGCCATGGACCGTAGCCCGGCCCCGACGACGCCCGCCCGGAGCCCGGAGCAACCCGAAAATCCGCCGAACTCCACGCCCCAGATCACCGAACCGAAACCCGGCCCGCCTACCAAACAAGCCTCCGAGCTGCCAAAACCCACAACCCGAAATTTCCAAAATCCGAAAATCGCAGCCCCCACCCTTCCCAGGGGGAAGGCGGCCCTGCTCCAGCCTAGTCCGGTTTTCGGGGGTGGGTGGACGAATGGGCGGCGGCTGTGGATGCCTTTCGCGCCTGTGGATAACCGGGGCGTTTCGGCTCGGGATGTGCTAGCCGGCTGAGCCCGGTCGGCCGGCGCCGAAGGAGGCGCGGTCGACCGGGTCTGCCAGGAAACCCAAGAAATCCGGGTAACACGAGTAACACCAGGTAACCCGTAAAGCCCGGAAACCCAGGGGAAACCGTAGTAGAGGTCAGCGGCGGGCGCGCTTGGTTTTACGCGGGGGCGGCAGAGCGCCTTCCGCGCGCAGCCTTGCCGCGTGCTGGGCCAGTGCGTCGACCAGGTTCGGCACCGAGGCCTCCTCCGGCTGCACGTCCACCCGCAACCCGAACTCGTGCGCGGTCTCCGCGGTCTTCGGCCCGATGCAGGCGACCAAGGTCCGGGTGTGCGGCTTGCCGGCAATGCCGACCAGGTTGCGCACCGTGGACGACGAGGTGAAGCACACCGCGTCGAAACCGCCGGACTTGATCATCTCGCGGGTGTCGGCGGGCGGCGGCGCGGCGCGGACCGTGCGGTACGCGGTGACGTCGTCGATCTCCCAGCCACGGTCGCGAAGGCCGGCCGCGAGGGTCTCGGTGGCGATGTCCGCCCGTGGCAACAACACCCGGTCGACCGGGTCGAGGATGTCGTCGTGCGGCGGGAAGTCGGCCAGCAGGCCCTCACTGGACTGCTCCCCGGAGGGGACCAGTTCGGGGATGATGCCGAACGAGCGCACCTTCGCCGCGGTCGACTCACCGACGCAGGCGATCTTCACGCCGGAGAACGCCCGCGCGTCGAGACCGAACTCGCGGAACTTCTCCCACACCGCGCGGACCGCGTTGGTCGAGGTGAACACGACCCACTGGTAGCGGCCGTCGACGAGCCCCTTGACCGAGCGTTCCATCTGCGCGGGGCTGCGCGGCGGCTCGACCGAGATGGTGGGCACCTCGACCGGGATCGCGCCGTGCGAGCGGAGCTTCTCGCTCATCTCGACGGCCTGGTCCTTGGTGCGCGGCACCAGCACCTTCCAGCCGTAGAGCGCGCGGGACTCCCACCAGGACAGCTTCGAGCGGTTCCCGGCAGCCGCGCCGACGGTGACCACCAGGTGGCCGGCGAGTTCACCGGCGTCGGCGGCCAGCGCGGCGAGCGTGGTGTCCACGGTGCGCTGCCCGTTGCCGGTGCCGTCCGCGGTCACCGCGACCGGGGTCTGCGAGGCGAGGCCGTTCTCGACGAGGCAGGACGCGGCCTCGGCGAGGTGACCACCGGTCGCGTGCAGCACCAGGGTGCCGGGCGCGGCGGCGAGGCCTGCCCAGTCGATGTCACCTCGGACATCGACCTCGGTGTGCACCGCGCCGAGCGCGACACCGGCATACGCCGGCACCGCGGTACCGGCGGGCACGCCGGGGACGACGTCGAAGGCGATGCTGCTGCGGGCGACGGCCTGGGCCTCCCGGACCACCGCGTCCAGGGTCAGCGGGTCGCCTGCGACCAGCCGGACCACGGACCGGCCGGCCTTGGCCTCGGTCACCAGGTCCCTCGCCACGTCGGCGGGGTCGCCGACCGCGGGTCGCAGTTCCACGTCCTCGCCGATGAGCGCGAGTACCGCGGAAGGAACATCAGGATCGGTCACCACGAGCTCGGCATGCGTGCACAACTCGTTGGCCCGAACGGTGAGCAACCCGGTGTCGCCGGGGCCGGAGCCCACGAAAGCGATCCGTCCGGGGGCCTTACGTGCGCGGGTCATCTGGGCACTCTCCATCAAACTATGCCTCCGGGCCGGACAACACCGCGGCCCCGAGATCGAGCAGCTCGGCGGCCAGTGTGCGGCCGAGTTCGTCTGCGTTGGTCAGGTCAGAAACGGCGGAAGCACGGAGGATCTCGTTGTGCGGGGTGGCCGCGAGGCCACGAAGCGACAGTCGGAGAACCATCCGTTCTCCGCCGGCACCGTCGTCAACCACATCCTCCACGACTTCGGCCAATGCACCAACTGGCGCGCGGCAGCCCGCCTCGAGCGCGGCAAGCATCGCGCGCTCAGCGGTCACCGCGGCCCTGGTGCCCTCATCATCAAGGGTGGAACCGAGCAGGTGCTCGGTATCCATGTCATCAACCCGGCATTCCAGGGCGAGCGCACCCTGGGCCGGTGCGGGCAGCATCTGGATCGGTTCGAGCACCTCGGTGATCTCGGCGGTCCTGCCAAGCCGGGACAATCCGGCCTTTGCCAGGACGACGCCGTCGAGTTCGCCGTTGGTGACCTTGCGAATCCTGGTGTCTACATTGCCGCGAATCGGCACGATTTCCAAACCGAGGCCCAGCGCGGCCAGCTGCGCGGCGCGCCGGGGCGCGCCGGTGCCGATCCTGGCGCCGGGCGGCAGCTCGCCGAGGGTCAGGCCGTCGCGGGCGATCAACGCGTCCCTCGGGTCCTCCCTCGGCGGCACGGCGGCCAGCACGAGTCGGGGGTCGGGGGCGGTCGGCAGGTCCTTGTAGGAGTGCACCGCGACGTCGATGTCACCGGCGACCAGCGCATCGCGCAGGGCCGAGGTGAACACACCGACGCCGAGTTCGGCGACCGGGGCGCTGGAGCGGTCGCCGATGGTGGAGACGGTGATGATCTCCACGGGGGTGCCGGCGGCTTCCAGTTCGTCGGCGATCAGGCGGGTCTGGGCGAGGGCCAGCGCGCTGCCCCTCGTTCCGATCCGCAGCACGCGGCCGACGGTGTCACCGGTCGGCGGCACTGCCGATTCGGCCGGTTCGGCTGCCTCGCCGGGTTCTACTTCGCTCACGCTTGTGCCTCTCCATCGAGTTCAGCCCCGAGATTGGCGTTCAGGTTGGCGTTCACATTGGCCAGGTTGGCCGCGAGGCTGGGGCCGGTCAGGCTGAGTCCGTCGTGGCCGGTGATGGCGACGGGCTCGGCGGCGGTCTCCGCGCCGCCATCGACGGCGTAGGCGGCGCTGACCACGGCGGCGGCCTTCGGGTCCAGTTCGAACAGTTCGCGCAGGGCATCGGCGTAGCTGGCGCCACCGGGGGCCGAGGCCAGTTGCTTGACCCGCACGGTCGGCGTGTGCAGCAGCTTGTCGACGACGCGGCGCACGGTCTTGGCGAGTTCGCCGCGGACCTGACCGTCGAGTTCGGGCAGCCGGGAGTCCAGTCGCAGCAGTTCGGCGTCCACCACCTCGGCGGCGCGACGGCGCAGCGCGGTGACGGTCGGGGTGACCTCGGCGGAGCGCTGCGCGGCGAGGTAGCCGCGCACCTCCTCGGCGAGGATCGCGCCGGCCCGTTCGGTGTCCTTGCCGGCCGGTGCGGCGGCCAGCCGGTCGCGCAGGGTCTCCAGGTCGACGACGGTGACCCCTGGCAGGCCGGCGACGGCCGGGTCGACGTCACGGGGGAGGCCGAGGTCGCAGATGACCAGCGGACGGCCGGGGGCCTGGTCGGCACGGGTGGCGAGGCCGGCCGCGACGGTCGCGGCGGGGACGACGACGTCGACCGAGCCGGTACAGGCCAGCAGCAGGTCGGCGGCGGCGATGTCGGCGGGCAGGTTGTCGAGGCCAATCGCGCGGGCCGGCACGCCGTCGGCACGCAGCCTCGCGGCCAGCCGGCTGCCGTTGGCCTCGGTGCGATTGGCGATGACCACCTCGCCGATACCGGCCTTGCGCAGCGAGGCGGCGGCGAGGCCGCCCATCGAGCCCGCGCCGACGACGAGGGCCCGGCGGCCGGCGAGCCCGCCGAGGACCCGATCGGCGTCGACGAGGGCCTCGGCGACCACGGAGGCGCCTGCCGCGTCGATGTCGGTGTCGGAGTGCACGCGCTTGCCGACGCGCAGCGCGTACTGGATCAGTTCGTGCAGGGTGCGGCCGACCGTGCCGGCCGCGTCGGCGGCGGCGTAGGAGCCGCGCAGCTGGCCGATGATCTGGGGCTCGCCGACGACCATCGAGTCAAGGCCGGCGGCGACCGAGAACAGGTGTTCGACGGCGGCGGCCGCGTAGTGCACGTAGAGCTTCTCGCACAGTTGCGCGGTGTCCTCCCCGGACTGGCGGGCCAGCACGGTGGACAGGTCGGCGAGGCCGCCGTGGAAGGTCTCGACGACGGCGTAGACCTCGACCCGGTTGCAGGTCGACAGCAGCAGCACCTCGCTGACGTGCGCACAGCGCATCAGCTCGTGCAGGACCTTTGCGGTGTCGGCCGTCGACACACTCGCGCGCTCGAGGTCAGGGACCCCCGCGCTGCGGTGCGACATGCCGACCACGAGGACGTTCATCGGCGAATCACCATGCCGTTCACCCCAGAGACCTCCGCACCGTTGCCCGGTTCACTCGTCCTACTGTTCGCGTTCGCGCCGCGTCCTGCGTCCTGCCCCGTGCCCGCGGCTCGGGCACGACCGGCCCGCACCCCGTCGGCCCGGTGCGCGCCGCCCGAGGCCTGCTCGATCAGGCCACCGCTGGCCGCGGCGGCACTGTCGGCTGCCTCATCGGCCCGACGAGCGACGTGGAAGGACAAGATCTGCATCTCGACCGCGAGATCGACCTTGCGCACCTCGACATCGTCAGGCACCTGCAGTACAACGGGCGCGAAATTAAGAATGCATCGGACGCCCGCAGATACCAAACGGTCACAGACGAGCTGGGCGGCCGAGGGCGGGGTGGCGACCACCCCGATGGACACGCCCCGTTCGGCACAGATGCGGGAAATGTCGTCGATGTGATCGACCGGAATCCCCCCAACTGGTACGCCAATGAGGTCTTCCTCGACATCGAACAGCGCGGCGACCGGGAAACCCCGGCTGCGGAAGCCGCCGTAGTTGGCCAGCGCGTGACCAAGATTACCTATCCCGACCACGGCAACACTGTGTTTGCGGGTCAGCCCGAGGATGCGCTCGATCTCCTCGATGAGCACCGCCACCTCGTAGCCGACGCCCCTGGTGCCGTAGGAACCGACATAGGAGAGGTCCTTGCGGAGCTTCGCCGAGTTGACCCCGGCCGCCGAGGACAGTTCCTCGCTGGAGATGGTGCCGACGCCCTGCTCGGCAAGGCCGGACAGCGCTCGAAGGTAGACCGCGAGCCGGGCCACCGCGGCCTCCGGAATGGCTCGCGCACGATCGCACACGGGCTCGCCGTCCGGGCCGACCGCCGGCATCGGTTCGGTGACCGCATCGGCCGGACGACTGGGCGTGATCCCACGTCCCCGGCCTCGCTGCACCGCCACGCCGTCACTCCTTGCCGTTGCCGTTCGACTGTCCAGGATGCCAACGCCACTGGGTATCGGCCACTGTCACCGCACCGACGCCACTGGCCAGCCGGGTGTGGATCAACGCACTGACGAGGCCGCCTGCGGCGTGACCCAAATACGGTATCCATTTGTGAACGCATGCACAAAGTCGCCGGTATCGGGGGTCATGCGGAGCCCTTCGACGCTTCAGGAAGACCGTCAGACGGCCCCGAGGACCCTCGGCTGATCGGCCGCGACCAGCGCGACCGGTCAGCCGTTCACCGTGAAAGTGACCGAGGGCCAGCCGGTCGCGCCGTCGGGGATCTCGTCGGCCTGCACCGAGGTCTGGGTGTAGCCGGTGTCGTCGGTGGCGCGTGACTCGACGGTGTGCGTGCCGGCCTTGAGGAGGAAGGCGGTCCGCCACATCCGCCAGGTGTTCTTGCTGACCTCGGTGGAGAGCTGGGCGAGCTGCCAGCGCCCGTTGTCGACCCTGACCTCGACCTTCTCGATGCCCTTCGACTGCGCCCAGGCGATCCCGGCGACGGTGACGCTGCCGGCGGACACGGTGGCGAAGCTCTGCGGTTTGTCGATCCGGGACTCGGTCTTGATCGGCGCCTGCTGCGAGTAGCCGCGCGGCACCCAGTAGGCCTGCTGCGCCCAGGTGGTCAGCTCCATGTCGACGACCCATTTGGTCGCCGAGACGTACCCGTAGAGGCCGGGCACGACCATCCTGGCCGGGAAACCGTGCTCGACCGGCAGCGGCTGGCGGTTCATCCCGATCGCGAGCATCGCGCCACGATCCGGGTCGAGCAGCACGTCCACCGGGGTGCCGACGGTGAAGCCGTCCACGCTGGTGGAGAACAGCTGTTGCGCGCCGGACTGGACACCGGCCTCCAGCAACAGGTCGCGCAGTGGCACGCCGATGAAGTTCGAGGTCGAGATGTAGGGTCCGCCGACCTGGTCGGACACGCAGGTCAGGGTGACCGGCCGCTCGATGAGCCTGCGGTTGCGGATGTCGTCGTAATTGAAGGTGACCTCCTTGTCGACCATGCCGTGGATGCGCAGCGACCAGGTCTGCGCGTTCAGCTGGGGCACGGTCAACGCGGTGTCGATCCGGTAGAAGTCGGCGTTGTCGGTGATGAAGCTGGGGGTGCCGTCCACCGCGAAGTCCGCCCCGGCCGGCAGCCGGGGCGCCGGGCTGGCCGGGGTGAGGGTGCCGATGGCGTCGATGGACTGCTGCGCGTTGGCCCGGTTGGCCAGTGCGTGCCCGCCGAGGCCGACGATGCCGGCGCCCACCGCGACCCCGGCCGAGGTGACCAGGAACTTGCGCCTGCTCTCCTCGGCAGCCACCCAGTCGGGTTCGGCGAAGGGCCGGTAGGGCCTGCGTACCGGGCCGCCGCCGGTACCGGTCGAGCTGCCGGGCGGCTCGTCAGTGCCCGAATCGGCGGCCGGGTCCTCGGCGTCGATCGCGTCGGCCGCGAGGTCGGCCTCGTTCTCGGTCTGCACCCAGGACAGCGCGAGCCGGTGCAGCCAGCGGAACACGATGACCCCGCCCACCAGGCTGCCGACCGGGGAGATCACCCCGAGTTGGCCGAGGTCGTTTCGTTGCAGTACGACGTAGACACCGACGACGCCCAGCAGGATCGCGAGTACCACGCCCGGTGCGGCGCGGCGGCGGGAGAGCAGCCCGGCCAGGACGCCGAAGATCAGCAGGGCAACCGCAACGCTGATCATCAGCACGGTCTTGTCATCGGTGCCGAGGCCGAGGGTGTCCACCGCGAATTCCTTGAACCGCGCCTGCGTCAGGTTGACGATCTCCTCGTTGACCGCGAGCAGCGGTGCCGAGGTCGGCCCGACGAACACCGCGAGGATCTCGCCGACGGCGATCGCGGAGCCGATGCTGATCACCCCGACCATGGTCGCGGCCAGCACGGACAGCCGCGGCCTGCGCTCTCGGACGGTGTCAGGCCGACGGCCGGCAGCAGCGACGCTGCCGGTCGAGCCGGTGGGCGTTTCGCGGTTCACACCACGTATACGACGCTGCCCTGCCATTGGATGGTGCCCGTTTCGCCTGGTACGGCCCGATCGGTAAGCATCCGGTAATGGTCAACGGCCAGGCCGTCGGAAATCAGCGGGCCAGGGCCGTCCGGAAACGGTCCTCCTCCACCGACCAGTAGCCGTGTTCGGCGCCGTCGATGAGGATCACCGGCACCCGGTCGCCGTACTCGGCGCGCAGTTCCGGATCGCTGTCCACGTCGCGCGCGGACCACGCCACCGCCAGCTCGGTGCAAATCCGCCGGACATCGGCCTCGGCCTGTACGCAGGAGTGGCAGCCGACCCTGGTCATCACCGTCACCTGGTGCGCCATTGAAAGCCCTTCCAACTCCAGTTTTCCGCCCGGTACTTTCCCGCCCCAGTGTGGCCCGTTTCCCGGCCGACCGGGTTTCCCGACCCAGGGCGTAACGACAAAGGCCCGGCGTCGCGGGACCAGGGCCCCGTGCGCCAGAGACCCGTAACTCAGTGCAGCAGGGACCGGGCGACCTTGCCGGTCGCCGAATGCGGCAGCGACGGCACGAACTCCACCCGGCTGGGCACCTTGAACCGGGCGAGGCGTTCCGCGCAGTGCGCGATGACGACCTCAGCGGTCAGCTCGGCGTCCGGCCGGGCGACCAGGACGGCCTTCACCGCCTCCCCGGTTCGTTCGTCGGGCACCCCGACCGCGGCCGCCTCGGCGACCGAGGGCAGTTCGGCCAGTACCTGTTCGACCTCGTGCGGGTAGACGTTGAAACCGTTGACGATGATCAGGTCGTTGGCCCTGTCGACGAGGTGCAGGTCACCATCGGCGTCGAGATAGCCGATGTCTCCGGTGCGGAACCAGCCCTCGGCGTCCGGGCCGTGCGCGGCGTCCGGCCAGTAGCCGCTGAACAGGTTCGGCCCGCGCACCGAGACCACCCCGGTGCCACCGCGTTCGTCGCCGAACAGGTCGGTGTCGTCAGGGCCGGGCAGCGCGTCGCCGTCGCTGTCGACGAGGCGCAGTTCGACGCCCGGCAGCGGCCGGCCGACCGAGCCCGCCTTGGCCTGGCCGCCGACGAGCGTCGAGGTGAGCACCGGCCCGGTCTCGGTCAGTCCGTATCCCTCGAACACCGACAGCCCGGTGGCGTGCCGGATCGCGGTGAGGACCTCGGCCGGCAGCGGCGCGGCGCCCGAGGTGAGCAACCGGACGGTGGACAGCGCGGAGCGCAGCCGCTCCTCGGGCAGCGTCAGCAGCGCCGAGTACATCGGTGGGACCCCGACCAGGGTGGTCACCCGGTGCGCCTCGATGACCTCGACGGCCTTCTCGATGCTGAAGTGCGGCAGCAGTACCGCGGTCGCGCCGGCCGCGGCGACCTGGATCAGGCCAGGGCCGAGGCCGTAGGCGTGCGCCAGCGGCAGGGCGAGCAGCAGCCGGTCGGCCGCGGTGACCGGAGCAGGCCGCAGCGCGGCGCACTGCCGCGCGTTGGTCAGCAGGGCCCGGTGGGAGAGCATCACCGCGCGGGCGGTTCCCGAGGTGCCGGAGGTGTAGCAGAGCACCGCGAGGTCCTCGCCACCGCCGATCGACTCGAGTTCCGGTGGGTCCTGGTCCGGTCGGCCCGGTGCGTCGAACCGGCGCAGGTCCAGACCGGGGACGGCATCGCCGATCAGCGCGACAGCGCCGCAGTCGGCGAGCAGCGTGGCCACCACGCGGGGCGGCACGTCGACGTTGAGCGGCACGACGACCGCGCCGGCGCGCAGCACCGCGAACACCGCGATGCAGTAGGCGGGGCTGGTCGGCAGCCGGATCGCCACCCGGTCATCTTGCGCGATCCCGGCCTCGATGAGCGCGGCGGCCATGGCGTCGACCGCGGCGTGCACCTCCGACCAGGACAGCGACTGGCCGGAGTCCGCGTCGATCAGCGCGGCGTGCGCTGGACCGCGCAGTGCCGCGGCGGTGACCAGATCGGCGATGTTGGCAGCCGGGTCCTCGGGGGCGCCGGTCGTCATTGAGCCTCCTGAAAAGGCCGGAAGATATCCACGAGCACCTTAACCGGCAGCACAACGACGCGGCTCCCCTGCCAAGTGGCGGGCCACCTCGGTACCAGGTCGCGGCCCGAGTCGCGTCATGGCCCGCCGCACCCGACGTTGACCTCACAGGGGCCGCTGTTGAGTGCCGTGACAACTGTCGAACCAGACGATCACCCGATGATCAACCGGATCAGCTATCAAGGACCGCTCGTGAGACGTCGATGCGCTATCGGAACACAGCTCAAACTACTCACCGGTAGCAACGACACGTATGCTGTGTCAGCCCTGGACGGGATGACAACCAGTAACGCCCTGGCAACATCACCGACGAAGTCGGCAGCGACCACGTCGAGGACCGCAAGGACCGTCATCCGTCCGGGCCGGAGGAGGAACGAGGGAGTGGCGATGCACTCACCCGAGGACGACCCCGGACACCGGCGAGTGGACACCCTGTCGACAGCGGGTTCGACCAGGCACGACGGCCCCTTGGCGGTCACCGGAACATGAATGGCGCGGCCCGCGCGAGCGGGATCAGGTTGTCACGGGCCGGTCGACCCAACGGGGGCCGGACGGGGCGTCGTGCCGCGCGGGAAGACCTGCTCAACGCACCGGAAAACCGCGACTCGGCGGCCGGCGACGGGACCGGTGAGGGGACCAACGGCGCCACCCTGGATGCACAGTCCGTAACCACGATCCATCCCAAGCTGACCGGCGAACTGCTCAGTCCGGTCCGCCCCGTCCCCGAGGTCGACGAGGTCACCGATACCGAGTCCGCCGGCAACGACACCGAGGACGGCGAGACCCCGGACGAGCACAGCGGAGGAGCCTGGGAGCTGGTGCGGGCCGCGCAGGAGGGGGACGCGGGCGCCTTCGGCAGGCTCTACGACCGGTATGTGGACGTGGTGTTCCGCTATGTGCTGTTTCGCGTCGGCGATCGGTCCCTGGCCGAGGACGTCACCAGCGAGACCTTCCTGCGTGCGTTCCGCAGGATCAACTCGGTCAGCTATCAGGGCCGGGACGTGGGGGCCTGGTTCGTCACCATCGCCCGCAACATCGTGCTCGACCATGTGAAGTCCAGCCGGTTCCGACTTGAGGTGAGCACCGCGGACCCGGACGACGGGCGGGCGGTCGCGGCCGGTCCGGAGGCCCAGGTACTGGCCAACATCGAGCACACCGAACTGCTGCGCTGCGTTGAGCAACTAGGCGATGACCAGCGGGAATGCATTGTGCTGCGTTTTCTGCAGGGCCTGTCGGTCGCCGAGACCGCCGAGGTGATGGACCGCAACGCCGGAGCGATCAAGGCCTTGCAGCACCGCGCGGTGCGCAGGCTCGCCCAACTGCTGCGCGCCGAACCGCACTGACTCCGGCCTCGACACCGACCGCCCCGGCGCCGGGTCCGGCTCGGCACCGACCGCCCGGCACGGTCGGCTCGACGCGCCGAACGCGAATTTTTCCCGATTTTTCCGCAGTCACTGCCGTAACCCAGATCGATTCCGCTCGTTGCTCTCCTCGACGTGGTTTCCGTTGTGCGGTCGCAGCTTCGCGCCGCGGTTCGGTGGCCGCGAACCAGCAGCGGCCGACGATGCGATCGAGTACCGGCGGCCGATCACCCGCAACGGACCAGAACGGTGAGCACGGGTTTGACGCCGTGGATGCGCAACCGCCAGCGCGAGCGCTTCGCTCGCGCCGCTGACGCGTTGACCGGCTCGCCCGCCGACCCCGCCTCACCAGGCACGGCTTCGGCTGCCGGCGCCGCCCCGGCCGAGGCCGCCGAGCCGCACGATCCGCGCCTGGCCGGCGAGTTCGCGGTGCTACTCCGACTCAACCGCACCGCCGAGGCGACCGCACCGGACGCGGCGGCACGGGACCGGATGCGCGCCGCCGTCCTCGCCGGCCTGCCCGAGATCCTGGCCGACCAGGCCGCCACAGCGACATCGACAACGTTGTCCACCCCATCCGCCACGGCACCGGCAGCGGCTCCGGCTCCGGCTCCGGCCAGGACGCGGCGGAGTACCGGTACCCGCGGCCGGCTGGCCATCGCGGTGGGTGCGGCGTTCTGCCTCGTGCTGGCGTTGTGCGGGATGACGATGCTGCTGTCGAACAACGCGCTACCCGGTGATCCCCTCTACGGGCTGCGGCGCACCGTGGAGTCGGCCGCGATGAGCCTGACCTTCGGCGACGAGTCGAAGGGGTTCAAGCACCTGTCCTTCGCCGCCGACCGCATCGACGACATCGACTCGCTCGCCGCGCGCTACCCGGACCTGTCCGACAGCCCGGCCGGGGACTACCTGACCGCGTTCGCCGACTTCGACTCCGACGCCTCGGCCGGCTCCGTCGACCTGACCGGGTACGCGTCCGGCAACGGTCCGGACGTGCTCAACCAGCTGTCCGGCTGGGCGAAGCAGCAGGCCGGGCGAATCACCGCGGTGGGCCCGAAGCTGCCGCCGCAGGCGCGGGCGGCGGGCACGAGCAGCCGCACCCTGCTGACCAGGATCGAGGCGCGGGCGAGCGCGCTGCTGGCCAGAACTTCCTGCTATACGGTCACTTCCGGCGGCAGCGACGACATCGGCGTACTCCCGGCGACCGGTCCGTGCGACCACGCCCCCAGCGACGTCACCTCGGCCCCGAACCCCGCGCCGTCCTCGGCCGACGTTCCGGTCAGCCAGGTACCGCCGGCCCCGGTCCCGTCGAGCGCGAACCCCTCGGCCGGTACGAACCTCGTGCCCGGTCAGCCGACGGCAGCGGTGCCGCCGACCAGCATCCCGGCGCTGCCACCACCGGTGACACCGCCGACCGACCCCGGCGTGCCGACCACCCCGGTCCTGCCGGGACCGCCCACGATCACGCTGCCGTTGCCGCTGCCCATCGGCGCGATTCCGCCCCTGCTGCCCGGCCTGCCGTGGCTGCGCGTCGGGACGTGATCACAAAGGGCCCAAGGGGGGCGGATACGTCGACGGTCAGGCTCTACGCTTGAGTAGTCCGACAGCGACGTATCAGGAGGCGCCACGGTGCCACTACGGGGTGACGGCACGAAGGGTGCCGAGCGTGAGCGCCGAGCCGAACTGGCCGGGGAGGCGTCCGCGGAAGCAGCGGTGGCTTCGGCCGGTACCGCTGCCAACAGCGCGCTGCCCGCGCCGACCGACCTGACCGCAGCCGCGTTCTTCGACGTCGACAACACCATGATGATGGGTGCGTCGATGTTCCACTTCGCCCGTGGCCTCGCCGCGCGCAAGTACTTCAGCACCTCTGACCTGGCCGGCTTCGCCTGGACGCAGGTGAAGTTCCGGGTCGGCGGCAAGGAGAGCCCCGAAGGGATCAACACCAGCCGCGAGCGAGCGCTGTCGTTCATCGCCGGGCGCAGCGTCGCGGAACTGATCGGCCTCAGCGAGGAGATCTACGACGAGCTGATGGCCGACAAGATCTGGGCGGGCACGCGGGCACTGGCCCAGATGCACCTCGACGCGGGTCAACGGGTCTGGCTGGTGACCGCGACCCCGGTCGAACTCGCGCAGATCATCGCGCGGCGGCTGAAGCTGACCGGCGCGATGGGCACCGTCGCGGAGAGCATCGACGGCGTCTACACCGGCAGGCTGGTCGGCGAGATGCTGCACGGTGGCGCGAAGGCGCACGCGATCCGCGCGATCGCCGCCCGCGAAGGTCTCGACCTGCGCCGCTGCACGGCCTATTCGGATTCGATCAACGACGTGCCGATGCTCTCGGCCGTCGGCACCGCCGTCGCGGTCAACCCGGACCAGGCGCTGCGTGACCAGGCCCGCAAACGCGGCTGGGAGATCCGGGACTTCCGCACCGGCCGCAAGGCCGCCAAGATCGGCGTGCCCTCCGTCCTCGGTGCGGGCGCGCTGGCCGGCGCGGTGGCCGCCGGCATGGCCTACCGCCGCCGCGACCGCTGACCCCGACGTCGCCGCTGTTCGCCACGAGCAACTGGTCTGACGGCCTCAGATCATCTGCGCGAGCGCTTCATCGAGATCAACCCAGAGATGCTCGTCGCCCGGCAGGACGACGTCGTAGGTCCGGTCGAGGAAGTCGGCGAACTCCTCGGCCGACGCCTCGAACACCGCATGTCCGGACGGCGAGTCCAGTTCGACGACGACCACCTCGGAGTCCTCCGCCGAAGGACGAATTCGGACATCTCCCTCACCAGCGGCCACGATCAGGCCGTCGGAGAGCAGATCGCGCGCAAAGATCCACTCCACCCAGCCGGTCTTGCCGGTCCGGAAAGCGGCAACCACCGCATATGGATCGCGGGTGTCGTATCGCAACTCCACCGAAACGGGTGCCGCAGGACACTCCGGCGCCAGCAGATCAAAGATCGCGGTCGCACACAGCGTCACATGGTCGTTTCGCATCGTCGTACTCCTCCTTGTCAAGACTTCATCGTGAGGAAGAACCTGCGAGTAAGTCTTGTGAGCCGGTAGGTCAGCTTGTCGACTAGAAGCACACCAGACCGCTGTCAACAAGATGTCGACAAGCTGCGACCAACTGGTCCGAGAGGGCGGAGGACGGTTCAGGACTGCGGGGCGGCGGGCTGTTGTTGGGCCTGGTTTCCGGGCGCGTCGACGCGGACGACGAAGACGGCGGTGCCGTAGGCGGCGACCTCGCTCGCGGTGTCGCCGATCTCGTTGCAGTCGAACCGCATCGCGAGGACCGCGTTCGCGCCGCGGGCGATGGCCTCCTGGCACAGCCGCTCGATCGCGTCGTTGCGGGAGTCCGCGAGCAGCTTGGAAAGACCCTTCAGCTCACCGCCGGCGAGCGCCTTGAAACCGGCGCCGATGTTGGAGAAGGTGTTGCGGCTGCGCACGGTGAGGCCGAACACCTCGCCCATCACCCTGGCCACCCGATAGCCGGGCACATCGTTCATCGTCGACACCAGGATCGGGAACTGCGGAGTCTGCGATGGGGTCATGGCCGCGAGCGTACCTACGGCGCATCACCCGAGCAGGGAACGCGTCGTTCGGCCCAGAACGGTCGAAACGGAAAATACAGGCGAAATTCGAATCAGCCGAGGAAGGCGCTCCTGCGCTGGGAGAGCAGTCGGTAGAGGGTCTGCTGGATGGTTTCGCGGACCTGGTCGGTCAGGTTGAACACCAGCATCGGGTCGTCCTCCGCGCCCGCGGTCTGCTGATCGGTGGCGATGGGATCGCCGAACTCGATGTACCACTTGGACGGCAACGGGATCGCGCCGAGCGGGCCGAGCATCGGGAACAACGGGGTCACCGGGAAGTACGGCAGGCCGAACAGTCGCGCCAGCGGCTTGATGTCGGCGATCTTCGGGTAGATCTCCTCGGCGCCGACGATCGAGCACGGGATGATCGGCACCCCGGTGCGCAGCGCGGCGGAGACGAAACCGCCCCGACCGAAGCGCTGGAGTTTGTAGCGGTCCCGGAACGGTTTGCCGATCCCCTTGAAGCCCTCCGGCCACACGCCGACGAGGTGGCCACCGCCCAGCAGCCGTTCGGCATCGGGTGTGCAGGCCAGGGTCTGGCCGGACTTGCGGGCCAGCGAGCCGACGACCGGGGTGCGGAAGACCAGGTCCGCGCCGAGCATCCGCAGGTGCCGGCTGGCCGGGGTGTTGTCGTGCACCGCGAGCGCGGTCATCACCGCGTCCAGCGGCAGGGTGCCGGAATGGTTGGCGACCAGTAGCGCACCGCCCTGCTTGGGCAGGTTGTGCGCGCCGAAGACCTCGACCCGGAACCACTTCTGATACAGCTGGCGCAGCGGCGGCAGCAGGATGGTGTCGGTCAGTTCGGCGTCGAAACCGAACTCGTCGATCTCGTAGTCACCGGCCAGCCGGTGGCGCAGGAAGCCGAGCAGGTCGGCAAGGCGGTCGCCGGTCGAGGCCGGGCGGTCGGGCACGGCGCGCACCGACGGCGCCGGGCGCGGTTGTTCTACAGCCGGTGAGCCGGCCTGGGAATCGGGTCGGGGTTCGCTCGCCTGGTCGGGGACGAGTTGGGGCAGCGTGGCCTTGTGGACGCTCCGCCGCCGCGCGGTGTCGCGAGCGGGCCGGGGGGTTTCGGTTGCCGGGGGATAACTTTCCGCTGATTCGGGGTTTCCGCGCAGTGGGATCACCCGTGCTTCTGCCACTGCCGCCGTCCTTTCCACTCAGCGCAACAACTCGGCGACGCCGAGCACGCTTTTTTCGATGGCCGCCAGACGGCCCTTGTCGATCACCGGACGCAGTCCACGGCCGTTGACGTAGTCGTCGAAGGCCTGCCGAGTGCTCCAGCGCGGGGTGAAACCGAAGATCTCCTTCAGCCGGGTGGTGTCGACGACCCGACCGAAATTCAGGTAGCGCAACTGTTCCGGACCGAAGTCCATCAGCCGGGTGCTGCGAAACAGCCTGGTCACCGGCGCCAGGATGGGCTCCGGCACGGTCAGCGGGAGCCGGCCGGCGCGACGAATCGCCTGGGACAGCAGGAGCACGCCGTCCGCGCCGACGTTGAACACCCCCGGCAGGTCGTGGGTGACCGCGCGATGCAGTACGGCGAGGGCGTCCTCGGAGTGCAGCATCTGTAGTCGGGCGTCCCGGCCCAGCGCGGTCGGCACCACGGCCGGCAGCGCGAAGTACCGGGTCAGCACGGTGTCCACCTGTGGCCCGATCAGGTTGGTGAACCGCAGCGTGGTGACCGAGACCTCGGGCCGCCGACGGCCGAAGCCGCGCACGTAGCCCTCGACCTCGGCGTTGTCCTTGGCGTAGCCGCTGGACGGCAGTTCCTTGGGTGCCATGTCCTCGGTGAACGCGGCCGGATTGCGCGGACCGGCACCGTAGACCGCGGCGGTCGACTTCACCACCAGCCTGCGCACCAGCATGGAGCGCTGGCAGGCCGCGAGCAGCTGCATCGTGCCGATCACGTTCATTTCCTTGTGCAGCACCCGTCCGCTCGGGCCGGCCGGGTGCGCGGTGTTCGAGGCGTGCACGACGGTGTCCACCCGCGCGGTGGAGATCACCTTCGCGATCAGTGGGTTGCGGATGTCGGCCCTGACGAACTCGGCCCGGCCCATCAGCTTGGCCATTTCCGGTGACGGTGCCGCGGCGTCGACACCGATCACCCTGTCGATCGAGGAGTCCTCGGCGAGACGAGCGGCGAGATGGCCACCGAGGTAGCCATTCACCCCGGTGACGAGAACGACCTTGGGCGCCATCACCAACCCCTTACCAACGCTCGGCGCAGGACCCCGACTGTACCCGCGCCGACGACTGAGAACGCTCTCGTTCACGACAGATTTACGCAGGTCACGAGCGTGTTTTTGAGTACACCCGATCGGATGTACGCCGGCCGGTGCTGCAATCGATTACATCCGCGCGCCGAGAAGCACGCCGGGAACGACACGAGCCCCGAGACGGGTGCGAGGACAGGGACGAGCAAGGCGCCGTCAGGCGCTCCGTGGGGAACACGGAGCGGACACCGACGGCGCCTTGGTCACCCGGTGAACGGGTAGGCCCAGCTACCCGCGAACGTCAGACGTTCGCGAGCCGGTTGTGCTCGGTCACTTGCCCTGCTTGCGACGCGCGTGACGAGTCTTCCGCAGCAGCTTGCGGTGCTTCTTCTTCGACATGCGCTTGCGGCGCTTCTTGATGACCGAGCCCATGCGGGTTCCTTCGCTGTTGATGGTCGTTGCGGCTTCCACGTGCCGACGTCCTGACGGAGCAGCGACTCCCCGAGCAGGACCCACTGTCGAAGGTTTGACCCTGCACGCGGAATCACACGCGCACCAGGGCACGCGACACGAACGGCCGCCCAGTTTACCTGGGCGGTCGGCAGCCCTCCCCGCCGGGCGTGCGTTCGCCGTTTCCGGACGGGTCGAAACGGGGCCGCGACCAGACCGGGACCAGGTTGGTCCGGCCGGTGGTAGGAGCTGTTGATACGGGCTGGTCAGCCCGCGTCGAAGTAGGCGTTCTCCAGGTAGTCGTGGACGGCCCGCTCGGGCACCCGGAAGGACTTGCCGACCCGAACGGCCGGCAGCTCCCCTGAGTGCACGAGACGGTAGACGGTCATTTTGGAGACGCGCATCATCGAGGCCACCTCGGCGACGGTCAGGAACTCAACCTGACCGAGACTTGTTGGACCCGTCGTCTCCCTGCTCTGCGCCGGCATGCGTCACCGCGCCTTTCGACACGTGTCGCGCCGTCGGCTTCCCCACCGACGGAACGGACACGCACGTGCTGTGTCGAGAGTAGCGGGACGGATGGGACTGCTGCGACGGGCGGGAACAACATTTACTGTCGGTCGCATACCCGGAGCTGCGCGTCTTGGCCGCTCAGATTCACCCGACCGGTGGTCGTGGCGCGCACGAACCGGCCGGTACACCGGAAACCGGACAGCCGGCAGGACACGGACGCCGAAACCGGGTCAACCGGTGGAATCGGGGAATCAGGACTGCGGGGTGTGCGGTTTGCCGAGTTCGACGGAACGGTCGCGGGCCGCCTCGATGGCGGCGAGCATCGCGGCCCGCACCCCGTGCCGCTCCAGCTCCCGGATGGCCATGATCGTGGTGCCGGCCGGCGAGGTGACCGCCTCCCGCAGGATGACCGGGTGCTCGTTGCCCTCGGCGAGCATCTTGGCCGAGCCGACCGCGGACTGCACGATCAGCTGCTCGGCGACGGCGCGGGGCAGGCCGAGCAGGATGCCGGCGTCGATCATGGCCTCGACGAGGTAGAAGAAGTAGGCCGGGCCGGAGCCGGACAGCGCGGTGACCGCGTCCTGCTGCGACTCCGGCACCCGCACGACCTGGCCGACGCTGGCCAGCATCTCCTCCACCATGTTCAGGTGGGCGGCGGTGGCGTGCCGGCCGGGCGAGATCGCGCTCATCGCCTCGCCGACGAGCATCGGCGTGTTCGGCATGACCCGCACGACCGGGGTGTGCTCGGGCAGCCTGCTCTCATACAGCGCGGTCGGCAGACCGGCGCACAGCGAGACCATCAGCGTCTCCTGGCGCAGGACCGGCGCCAGCTCGGTGAGCAGTGGGTCGATGTCCTGCGGCTTGACCGCGACCACCAGCACGTCCGCTTCGGCGGCGGCCTCGGTGATCGTCACAGACCGGATGCCGTAGTGCTTGGTCAGCTCGGCGCAGCGCTGCTCGGAGCGCTCGGTGAACAGCAGCTGATCGGCGTTGCGGCCGGCCTGCATCAGGCCGGAGAGGAGCGCTTCGCCGATCTTGCCGGCGCCCAGTACGGCGATGGTCGTCATGCGCACCAGGGTGCCAGACCGGCCCACGGACCAGAAATCACCGCAGAGACGGAACCGACCGAACGTTCAGCGTTCCAGCGGGGTCAGGGCGAGTTGGCGGGACTGGCAGATCAGCCGGCCGGTGGAGTCGATCACGGTGGCGTCCTCGTCGAACCACTGGCCGTGCACGGCGCGGCAGGTGACCTCCACGCGCAGCCAGCCGGGCGCCGGGTTGCCGCGCAGCAGGGCCGTCAGCTGCACGGTGGGCGCCCAGCCGTAGCGGCCGAGGTTGAACGTCACCGGCATGGCGACATCGCCCGCGACGAGGGCGAAGAGCACCTCGGGCTGCTCGGCGCGTGGGCGCACCCACAGCCGAAGGCGCAGCGGATCACCGGTGCGGCCCTGCAGGAACCCGGCGTTGGTCGGGTCGATGCGGACCTCGCAGGTCCGGCCCAGCCGGAACACGCTGGCGGCCGGAACCGTGCTCAGGTCAACGGATTCCGGGCTCGGTTTGGCCAGCAGCTCGGGCAGGTCGGTCCAGGCGACCGGTTCGTCGGTGAGCCGCCCGACGGTCACCGTCGCCTCGACGCAGCTACGGCCGCGCTGTTCGAGGTTGATCGCGACAACGCTGGCGGTGCGACCGAGTTTGCGCAGTTCGGTGCGCAGCAGCACCGGCCCGACCTCCGGCGGCCGCAGGAACTGCGCGCTGACCGCGAGCGGGTCGGCCGCGGCCTCGGCACCGTCGCGCGGGGTGGCCGAGCTGACCACGTGCACCGCGGCCCGCCCGAGCAGGGCGAGCAGGAACCCGCCGTGCGGTCGGCCGCCGACCGTCCAGTCGGCGGGCAGGTCGACGGTGTAGGTACCGTCCCCGAGCGGACGCACGGCACTCACTGCCGAAAACAGTCCCGCGACGGTGGAACGTGGGCCAGTCACAACACACTCCTCGCTGGCGGGGTCGCCGGACACGGTTGACCCTACCCCGTATCGATCATGAAATATCGACCAGAAAGCTGGAGGGCTGTTCAGGATTTCGTTGCCAGGGCCCGCAGGAAGAAGCCTAGGTCCGTCGGTCGTTCGACGAGCCGGCGCATCAGGTATGCGTAGCCCCGAGGGCCATAGGGCACCTGAACGCGCACCTTCGCGCCGTCCGAGGCGAGGCGGCGCTGTTCGTCGGGCCGGATGCCGTAGCGCAGCTGGAACTCGAAGCTGCCGGGTTTGCGGTCGTACCAACGGGCCCGCTCGTCGAGGACCCGGATCAGCCGGGGGTCGTGGGTGGCGAACATCGGGTAGCCCGCTCCGCCGAGCAACGCGTTGGCGCAGCGGACGTAGGACAGGTCGACCTCGTGCGGATCGGTGAAGGCGACCGATTCCGGTTCCGCGTAGCCGCCCCCGCACAGCCGCACCCGCGAACCGGCGCCCGCGAGATCGCGGCAGTCGGCCTCGGTGCGGCGCAGGTTGGCCGGTAGCACGGCACCGGTCTTCGGGAAGTCCTTACGCAGCCCGGCGAGGATGCCCAGCGTCGAGTCGGTGCTGGTGTGATCCGCCAGGTCCAGCGTGACCGTGGTACCCACCCGGTCGGCGGCGGCGAGGATCTCGGCCGCGTTGTCCAGCGCGAGGCTCTCGTCGAGCCGCTGGCCGACCGAGGAGAGCCTCAGGCTGATCTCGGCGTGCTCGGTGAGGCCGCCGGCCGCGAGATCCGCCAGCAGGCTCAGGTAGGCCTCGACGGTGGTCCTGGCCAGTGCGCGGTCGGTACTGTCCTCGCCGAGGTAGTCCAGCGTGACGTCGAGGTTCGCGGCGACGAGCCGCTCGGTGACGGAGACGGCGTCGGCGGTGGTCTCACCGGCGACGAACCGGCGGAGGACGGAGCGCGAGAGCGGGGCGGTGGCCACCAGGTTTCGGATCGTGTCGTTACCGGCGGCCGCCAGGACCAGGGAACGGAGTGGGTTCACAGCGCGCACTCTACGGCCTCGATTCCGCCCTCCGCCGCCCTCGCGACCCGACGACAGCAGCACCTTCGGCGACCCCGACGGCGGGCTGGTCAGCGGCCGAGATGCAGCCGGGCGAACAGCAGCGCCTCGGCGAGATCCCGGATTCGGGCGCCGGCTCCCGGCGCCCGACGGGTGCTGATCTCGACGACGACCTGGCCGGTGAACCCGTTGGCGTGCAACGATTCGCACAGGGCCGCACACGGTTGGTCACCACGGCCGGGGACGAGGTGTTCGTCACGCGGGAGCCCGCTGCCGTCGGCGAGGTGGATGTGTTGCAGGCCCTCGCCCATCCGCTCGGCGAGTTCCAGCGCGTCGACGTGCGCGGCCGAGGTGTGCGAGAGGTCGAGGGTGTAGTTGCGGTGGCCGACGTCGGTCGGGTCGATGGACGGGGCGAACCCGGAGACCGCGTTGGACTTCGCGCCGAACAGCCGCACCGGGAACATGTTCTCCACCGCGATCCGGATTCCGCTGCCGTCCTCCAGTTCCGCGACGAGTTCGGCGAAGGAGTCGGCGTAGCGGCGCTGCCAGCGAAACGGCGGGTGCACCACGACCGTCGGCGCGCCGAGTGCCTCGGCCGCGGCCACCGAGCGCCGCAGCCGTTCGGTCGGATCGGCCGACCACACCCGCTGGGTGATCAGCAGGCAGGGCGCGTGCACGGACAGCACCGGCAGCCGGTAGGCGGTCGAGAGCCTGCGCAGCGCCGTGACGTCCTGGCTGACCGGATCGGCCCAGACCATCACCTCGACGCCGTCGTAGCCGGTGTCGGCGGCCAGTTCGAACGCGGACGGGGCGGTCTGCGGCCAGACCGACGCGGTGGACAGCCCGATCGGGATCGGCGGGCCGACCGGTGCCCCGGAACCGGGCTCGGGGACCTGGCTCAGCGCTTCACCAGCAGCAGTGCGGCTGGTGACACGGTCACCACCAGGCCGGCGAGGATGGCAAGGACCGTGGTCTGCAGGTCCTCGGCCTTGCGCCATTTGCGCACCACCAGGACCAGTCCGACGACGACCACGATGGCGGCGACGATCGCGGCGATCGGCATCAGGCCCCACAGCCAGCTGAACCCGAGCCAGACCGCGGCACCGGCGATCGCGCCGACCCCGACCTGTGCGCCGGTGATCAGCCATTCCCGGCCCGCGGAGAGTTCGGGGACGTCGTCCGGATCGTCCAGTTCGCGATCGGCCGAGGACCGGTCGGCGTCGAAGGGCTCGTCGTCGAAGGTGTCCAGATCGGCGTCGGAGTCGAGGTCGCGGTCGCTCCTCGCGTTGCCGTGCGGCGCGAAGTTCTCATCCGGATAGTCGTTGTCCTGGAACCCGCCGCTGAAATCCTCCTCGGCGTAGTCCCGCGCGGGGAAGGCGTTCTGGTTGATCAGCTGGGTGCCCTGACCGCGCTGACCACCCTGCGGCCCCTGCGGCCCCGGTTGACCCTGCGGTGGCCGGGCGAACTGGGTGCGTTCACCCTGGCCGGGGCCTTGGTCGGGGTACTGCGCCGCCGGATAGGACTCCTCGGCGAAGTCGGCGTCGAAGTCCTCGCCGTCGGCGAAGTCGGCGTCATCGTCATCGAGGTACGGGCCGGACGCCTGGGTGCTCTCCAGTGGTCCCGGATGGGCCTGGGTGCTCTCCAACGGCCCAGGCTGCGCCTCGGTGGCCTCAAGTTGGCCCTCCGGCCCGGCACGGCGGACCGGCGGGCGCGGGCGGAAGTTGCCGGTCTGCTGGCCGGGACGGGCCTGCTGGGCCGGTGGCTCGTCGAGGACCGACGGGAACTCCTCGGTCATCGCCTCCGGCCGGGGCCTGCCCTGCTGGACCTGCGGCTGGGCGGGACCGAGCCGGGCCTGCAACGGTTCGGCCGGCGCCTCGAACTCCTCGTCCGGGTAGTCCTCGGCCATCGGCGGGTGGACCGCGGTCGCGCCGAGGTCGTCGGCGCGAGGGTCCAGCGGCGGCCGGGACGGCGGCGGGGCGCCGCGCCCGGCGGGCGGCATGGCCGGCCGCGAAGCCTGGCCGGGCGGCTGGGTCGGTGGCGCGACGGGCGGCATCGCGGCCCTGGTCGGGGCATTTCCGGCCGGGGGCATCGCGGGGCGGGACGGCGACGCGACCGGCGGCATGGCCGGTCGGGAGGGCGGTGGCGCGGCAGGCCGGGTCGCAGGTGGGGCCGAGGGCGGGGCGGCCGCGCGGTTGGCCGGCAGCTGCTGGCGGCCGGTCGGCGGGTTGTTGGCCGGCGGCGCGGGCGGCGGTTGCTGGGCAGGGGGCGCGACGGGGGCGCCGTAGGCGGTCGGGCCGTGCGCACCGGCCGGCGGCTGCTGGGGCTGCTGTGGTGGCTGCTGGGTACGCGGCGGCTGCGCGGGCTGCTGGGCCTGCGGCGGAGCCTGCTGCTGCGGTGGCGCGGGCGGCTGCTGGGTCGGGCGCAGCCTGCGGTGGCTGCGCGCGCTGACCGGCACGACCGGCTGGCCGGTCTGCGGGTCGTCGCGGACCGGCAGCATCGTGCCGCTGTCGGACAGCACCCGATCGATGATCGCGTGCGGTGCGCTGACCTCGTCGTCGTCCTCGGCTCGCCGTCTACGCCGACGAGGCGCACTGTCACCGGAGTTGCCGTATTCGGCAAGCAACTCGGCAACGGTGCGCTGGGGACGCTCCGGTTCGCTTTCTTGACTCATCGACTCCACCGTGCCCCGTACTGGGCGCTCCGTCCAGTAACTTCGGCCGGATCACCCGCTGAATCGGCGGCCTGATCCGCGCCGTCAGTCTGGTCCAGCCGACGCAGAATGACACCTTCTCGCAGTGCCCAAGGGCAAATCTCCAGCTCACCGAGGCCCAACGCGCGCATTGTGGCCTCGGCCACCAAGGCGCCCGCGACCAACTGATGGGATCGGCTCGGACTGACCCCTTCCAGTTCGGCGAGATCTGCTGAAGACATCCTGGACACGAACGCGATCAGCTGTCGAAGACCGGAGTCGGTGAGCACCCGCCGGGCCCTCGGGCCTCGGGAGGACGGCGCCGCGCCGGTCAGCCTTGCCAGCGAACGGAACGTCTTGGAAGTGGCAACGGCCCGGTCCGGCGGGCCCACCCTGACGATCTTGCGTGCGACCTTGCCAAGCTCCTCGGCCAGCCATTCGCGCAGCTCGGCGACCTGCCGTTGGGTCGGCGGATCACCGGCCAGCCGAGTCCTGGTCAGCCGCCCGGCGCCCAGCGGCGCCGACAGCGCCAGCTCGGGGTCCTCGTCGATGCCGATGGCCAGCTCCAGCGAACCGCCACCGATGTCCAACACCAGCAGCCGGCCCGCCGACCAGCCGCACCAGCGGCGGGCGGCGAGGAAGGTGTAGCGGGCCTCGTCGTGCCCGGACAGCACCCGCAGCTCGACGCTGGTCTGCGCGCGGACCCGCTCCAGTACCTCGGCGACGTTGCTCGCCTCGCGCACCGCGGAGGTGGCGAACGCCATCAGGTCGGCACAGCCCATCTGTTCGGCCGCCGCACGCGCCAGCCGAACCGTCCTGACCAGCTCTTCCGCCCCAAGTTCGCTGAGCTGCCCATCCGGCGTGATCTGTTCGGCCAACCGCAGCACGGTCTTCTCCGAACTCATCGGCGTCGGGTGGGCACCACGATGCGCGTCCACCACAAGCAGGTGGACGGTATTGGACCCGACGTCAAGCACCCCGAGGCGCACGAGGCCAAACGGTACCGGGGGAAGCTCGGCGCGAACGCTCAGGACTCGAACTTGTAGCCAAGGCCACGCACGGTCACCAGGTGCGCGGGGGCCGACGGGTCCGGTTCGATCTTGGAGCGCAGGCGTTTGACGTGCACGTCCAGGGTCTTCGTATCCCCGACGTAGTCGGCACCCCACACTCGGTCGATCAGCTGGCCCCGGGTGAGCACCCGGCCCACGTTGCGCAGCAGGTACTCCAGGAGGTCGAACTCCTTGAGCGGGAGCGGCACCTCGACCCCGTCCACGGTGACCACGTGCCGTTCGACGTCCATCCGGACCGGACCGGCCGCCAGCACCTGCGGCTGGAGCTCGGCGTCACCGCCGGTCTCGCCGCCGCGGCGCAGCACAGCGCGCACCCTGGCGATCAGTTCGCGGGCCGAGTAGGGCTTGGTGACGTAGTCGTCCGCGCCGAGTTCCAGGCCGACGACCTTGTCGATCTCGCCGTCCCGCGCGGTCACCATGATCACCGGCACCGCGGAGCGCTGACGCAGCGCCTTGCACACGTCGGTGCCGCTCATCCCGGGCAGCATCAGGTCCAGCAGCACGATGTCGGCGCCATTGCGGTCGAACTCCTGCAAGGCGTCCTGGCCGGTGGCCGCGACCGCGGTGGTGAAGCCCTCCTTGCGCAGCAGGAAGGCGAGTGGGTCGGCGAAGGACTCCTCGTCCTCGACGATCAAAACGCGCGTCACGGCTGTCCTCCATGGGTGATCCGACGGGAGAGACTTCCCGATAGGGGTTCGGTCGGGTCGGAATTCTCGGCGTGGTCGGCCGAGGCTTGGGTGGGCACCGCGCCGGGTACCGGAAAGCGCGCCGCCGTCGCCGGGATGCGCATGGTGAAGGTGGACCCGACGCCGGGCTGGCTCCACAACCGCACGTCGCCGCCGTGGTTGGCCGCGACGTGTTTGACGATGGCCAGGCCGAGGCCGGTGCCGCCGGTGGCGCGCGAGCGCGCCGGGTCGACCCGGAAGAATCGCTCGAAGACGCGCTGCTGGTGTTCCTCGGCGATGCCGATGCCCCGGTCGGTCACGGCGATCTCGATGAACCGGTCCACGGCGCGTCTGCTGATCGACACCGGCGCGCCGGCCGACGAGTAGGCGATGGCGTTGTCGATCAGGTTCGACAACGCGGTGACCAGCAGGGTCCGGTCGCCGTCGACGACGAGCTGGCTGGCTCCGTCGGTGGTCACCTCGATGCCGGTGGACTCGGCGACCAGCTTGGAGCGGCCCAGCGCCTCGATGACCACCTCGTCGACCTCGACCGGAGCCAGCTCGGGCAGCCGTTCGGCGCCCTGCAGCCGGGACAGCGCGATCAGTTCGGTGACCAGCGTGCCCAGCCGGGTGGCCTCGTGCACGATCTTCGCGGAGAACCTGCGCACCTCGACGGGCTCGTCCGAGGCGTCCAGGACGGCCTCGGCGAGCAGCGCGAGCGCGCCGACCGGGGTCTTGAGCTCGTGGCTGACGTTGGCGACGAAGTCGCGCCGGGTCGCCTCAAGGCGCACCGCGTCGGACTCGTCGGCCGCGTCGAGCACGGTGAACGAGTCCGCGAGCGGCCGGACCTCGGCGCGGATCGCCGCGGGCAACCGGCCGTGCGTCTCCAGCGGCGACAGGTCGACCTCGACCACCCTGCCGGTCTCCCGGACCACCTCGGCGGCCTTGCGCGCCCGCGCGTCCGCCTGGTTGCCGCGCACCACACCCAGGGCTTCGGCCTGCGGATTGTGCAGGACCACGTCACCCCACTCGTTGAGCACGGCGACCCCGTTGTGGCTGGAGTCGAGCACGCGCTGCATGAGCTGGGCGACGGTCAGCCCGGTCTCGGATCTGGGGGTGCGGCTGGTGCGGGACCGGCCCAAGAAAAAGCCGATGAGCAGGCCAGCCAGCACGCAGCCGGCTGCCAGGGCAATCCACCCCGAAACAGTCACGGGCGCATGGTAAGCAGCAGATCCCCCCGATCACCTAGTACGCAACGGCCAACCGTGATGCCGCTGACACCGTAAAAACTGGTTGTTCCACGTCCGGTTGGCCGCTGTTCACCTAACGGGTGAAAATTCAGTTTTCCATCGCGTCGAGTTGGGCCAGGTCATCTTCGGTCAAGACCACGTTCGCCGCGGCCACGTTCTGCTCGAGGTGCCCGACCGACGAGGTGCCCGGAATGAGCAGGATCGACGGCGAGCGGGCCAGCAGCCAGGCCAGCGCGATCTGCTGGATGGTGGCACCATGCCGCGCCGCGACCACGGTGAGCGCGGCGGATTCCAGCGGCCGGAACGCGCTGCCGAGCGGGAAGAACGGCACGTAGGCGATGCCCAGCTCGGCGCAGTGGTCGACCATCTCGGCGTTGCCCCGGTCCACCACGTTGAACGCGTTCTGCACCTGCGCGACCGGTGCGATCGCCCGCGCCTGTGCCAGGTGCCCGCTGGTCGCGTTGCTCACCCCGAGCTGCCGGATCAGGCCCTGTTCGCGCAGGTCGGCGAGGGTCTCGAACTGCTTGCCGATCTCGCTGTCCCGCGGGCCGGTCATGCCGTCCATGCGCAGGTTGACCAGGTCGATCGCGTCGACGCCCAGGTGGTTGAGGTTGTCGTCGACGGCCTTGCGCAGCTGGTCCGGTTCGAACGCCGCCAGCCAGTTGCCCTGCTCGTCGCGCCGCGCGCCGACCTTGGTGACCAGCACCAGGTTTTCCGGGTA
>DATATE010000201.1:0-44481 GCA_036268955.1 Pseudonocardiaceae bacterium | reverse complement strand
GGGGTGTTCACCCGGGTCGCGCAACGGCTGCTGGCCATGGCCGCCGCCATCTGGCACAACTGGATGACCGGTGTGACCAGCAAACGATCACTCATCGCCTACGATCATTAACATCAACTTCACCGCATCAATCATCTAGATGTCCGCGCCGACCTCGACCTCGGCCAGGTGGATCATTCGCGGCGGGCGCGGGCGCGCCGCTTGCCCTCGTGCATGGCCTGCACCCGTGCGATCGGGATGGTGTGTCCTTCCGCGATGACATCGGCCGGCAACGCCTGCGGCGCCGGCAACTGCTCGGCCCACGGATCACCGTCCCCGAGCAGGCCCACCGCGGTACGCACGGTGAACACGGCGGGGGAGACCCGGTCGAGATCGGCCCAGGACACCGGGAACGACACCGGCACCCCTGGCCGCAGCCGAGGGCTGTACGCGGCCGCGACCGTGCCCGAACCGGCTCGGGTCGAGTCCACGAACACCTTGCCGTGCCGGTCGTCCTTGATGAACGCGGTCGTGGCCAACTCTGGATCGAGCCGTTCGGCGCGCGCCGCGAGCGCGCGGGTGGCGGCCGCGATGTCCTCGGTGCCGGCCTGCGCGTCGATCGGCACGAACACGTGCACGCCCTTGGCGCCGCTGGTCTTCACCGCCCCCGCGAGCCCGCTGTCGGCCAACGCCTGCCGGACCAGGTGCGCGGTGCGCACCACGAGGTCGAACGCGGCATCGCCGGGCGGATCGAGATCCAGCACCAGGCAGGTCGGGTGGGCCGAGTCGCCGACGGTGAACAGCGTCGGATGGTACTCGACCGCGCGCTGGTTGGCGAACCACAGCAGGGTCCTGCGGTCGTTGCACAGCCCGTAGCTGACCTCCCGCTTGGACGCGTCGGCCCACTGCGCGACCCTCGGCACCCACTCCGGCGTGTACTTCGGCAGATTCTTCTGCATGAAGGGCGCCTGGCCGCGCAGGGACCGGATCACCGACAGCGGCCGGTCGGCCAGCACCGGGATGATCCGGTCGCGCACCGCGTCCAGATAGTCGACGAGGTCGCGTTTTGTCGCATCCGCCCCGTCGAACAGCGGTTGGTCGAGGTTGGTCAGCGATACCCCGGCCCGTTCTTCCGCAGTGCTCATCGGCCCACCATCCCCAACCGGGCCCGCGAGGGCAACCCGGTTGCGGGCGCGATCGGTGCGCGATGCTCAGCGCGGATGGATACCGCCGTCGACGCCGATGACCTGGTTGGTCAGGTAGCCGTTGCGCAGCATGGCCAGCGCGAGATCGGCGACCTCGGCCGGCGTGCCGAGCCTGCCGACCGGGATACGCGCGGCGAGTTCACCCGGATCACCGGGCAGCATGCCGGTCTGCTCGATGAGCGCGGGCGCGATCGCGTTGACCGTCACCCCGTCGCCGGCCACCCGCGCGGCCAGATAGTGGGTGAGCCCGTGCAGGCCTGCCTTGGACGAAGCGTAGTGCGGACCGACGATGCCGCCGGTCAGGCCCGCGATCGAGGAGGTGAACAGCACCCGGCCGAAACCGCGTGACCGCATACCGGGCAGCACGCCGCGAGCCAGCAGATACGGGGCCCGCAGGTTCACCGCGATCGTCTCGTCGAACGCCGCCGCGTCGATGTCCTCGTAGCCGCCCGGCCTGCTCAAACCGGCGTTCGCCACCAGCAGGTCGATCTCGCCGAGCGATTCGGTGACCGAGTCGAGCAGCTGTTGTGGCGCCTCGGCGGTGCGCAGGTCGGCATGGAAGGCCTCGGCCCGGCCACCGGCCCGCTCGATCCCGGCGACCACCACCTCGGCCGCCGCCGAGTTCGCCGACCAGTGCACCGCGACCGTGGCGCCTGCCGCCGCCAGCCTGGTGCCGAGTTCGGCGCCGATACCGCCGCTGCCTCCGGTCACCAGGGCGATGCGGCCGGCGAACTCCCGTCCCGAACTGGTCATCCGAGTTCCTCCCTGTGGTGTTTCGGTTTCTCTCGATTCGACCGGCGCCACCGCGCCGGTCAGCGCAGCAGGTCGACCCGGCCGGCCTCGGTGAACACCTCGATGGCCGCGCCCAGTTTCCGGTCGGCCTCCTGATAACGGCCGGCGACGCGCTGGTCGATGTCGCCGTGATAGCCCGGTTCACTCGTCGACCGGACGACGCGTACCGTCTCGGCGAATTCCGTCGCCGCGGTCAGCAGTTCGGCAATGGCGGCGTTCACCCCCGCCGAACCGAAAAACGCGATCGAGGCGGCGATATCCTCCAATTCTTCGAACAACGGCCGGATATCGACGGCCGGTTCACCGGTTTCCCTCGGCCAGACCGCGATCCTGGCCAGTTCGCGCGCTGACTTGCGCAGCGGCGCGTACGCGGCGGCCTTCTCCTTGTTCCACTGGTGGTCGGCCTCGGTGCGTCGATTGCGCCGCTCGACCTGCCAGGTCACCGAGGCCGCGATGAGCGCGGCCGCCAAGGTGACCAGCATTGACGCCCAGCTGAAGAAGGGGGAATTCATGGCGCCGAAGATAGCCTGCGCCGCCGGACCGACGATCTCCAGTGGCGCGTCGGTGGCGGACCGCCGGGATATCTCGCCTACCAGCACGTAGTGTTGTAATGGGCTGGTGAGTACTCCATCGCCACCGGCCAAGGTGCTGATAGTCGATGACGAGGATAACATCCTCGCCATGCTGGACACGACGCTGAGGTTCGTCGGCTTCTCCGTCGCCTCGGCGTCCACCGGTCGTGACGCGCTGGAGCAGGCGCGTTCATTTCGCCCCGACGTCATCGTGCTCGACGTCATGTTGCCCGACCTGGACGGGTTCGAGGTCTGCCGTGAGCTTCGGGCGGTCGGCATCGACGCACCGGTGCTCTTCCTGACAGCTCGGGACGCACAGGCGGACAAGGTCAATGGTCTGACCCTGGGTGGCGACGACTATGTGACGAAGCCCTTCGACCTTGACGAACTCATCGCGCGGGTGAACGTGCTCCTGAAGAGGCTGCGCCCCAACCAGTTCGCCGACAAGCGGGTCCGGGCCGGACACGTGGAACTCGACCCCGACACACACGAGGTGTGGAGTGAGGGGGACCTGGTGTCGTTGTCCGCAACCGAGTTCGCCCTCTTGAAGTACTTGATGGTCAATGCTGGGCGAGTGCTCTCGAAGACGCAGATTCTCGACCAGGTATGGAAGTTCGAATTCCATGGCGACTCCAGCGTGGTTGAGACCTACATCTACTACCTGCGGCGCAAACTGGACCGTAAGGACAGACAATTGATCAGGACTGTTCGCGGTGCGGGCTACCTGATTACCCGTACGGCGGGGTGAGGTCCATGCGACGGCGGTGGCGGCCACGTCTGCGTTCACTACGCAGCCGTCTACTGGTCGGGATCATGACCGTGACGGTGCTCGGGTTGGCGGCCGCGGACGTGGTCGGTGTCACGGCGCTACAGTCCTATCTCGACCAACAGACCGACAGCCAGATCAACATCGTGGTCGGGGCGGTGCGGAGTGATCTGACCACGGCGAACGAACTGCCCTACTCGGTGCCCGGTGATGCGACCAACTGTGCGGTGGTGATCACCGACGCGGCAGGTGGACAACTGTCCCGACTCGGTTCGACCGACGCCGTGCCGACCCCGCCGATCCAGCAAATCCGGCGCTACGCGGCAATCGGTGCACCGGTGACCATCGACGATGCCGGTGGCCCGTTCCGGGTCCAGGTCGCCACGGCCTCCGGGGGCCGCTACCTGATCGTGTCCGAGTCGCTGAAGTGGTCGGAGGCCGTGCTGTCCCGGCTGGTCGTCATCGAGCTGGTGGTGACCCTGATGACATTGGTACTGGCAGCGTTGCTCGCGACCGGGGTGAGCCGATTCGTGCTCAGACCGTTGGACAGGATGTCCGCCACCGCGGCCGGTATCGCCGACGGCGAGCTTTCGCAGCGTGTCGACCTTGGTGCGGCGCCGACCGAGGTCGCCAGCGTGGCGCAGTCGATGAACCAGATGCTCAGCAGGATTCAACAGGGGTTCACCCAGCGGCGGATCGCGCAGGAGCGACTGCGGCAGTTCGTCGCTGATGCCAGTCACGAACTGCGGACACCGCTCACCGCGATCACCGGCTACGCGCAGCTGGTCCGCAAGGGCGCCGTGTCCGATCCGCGGGCGTTGGACGATGCGATGCGTCGGGTCGAGGACGAGGCCAAGCGGATGGCCAGCCTTGTCGACGAGCTGCTGCTACTGGCGCGACTGGATCAGGAACGGTCGCAGGAGCGCAGTCCGCTGGACCTCGCCGAACTGGTCACTCTGGCAGTGGAGGACGCTGGTGCGGCTGACCAGGACCGAACGCTGTCCCTGGTTGTCGAAGCGGGCGAGCATACGGTGCTGGGCGACGAACACCGACTGCGCCAGGTGATGGGAAACCTGCTGGCCAACGTGCGTGCGCATACGCCGCCGGGCGCGCCGGCCGAGGTGCGGGTGAGTAGCGACGGTCCCCAGCGGATGGTCAACGTCATCGACTCCGGTCCCGGCATCAGCGCGGAAGCACGCGAGCTGGCGTTCGAACGTTTCTACCGGGCGGACAGCGCCAGGAGCCGCGTCGCCGGCCGGCACGACGGCAGCGGTCTCGGTCTCAGCATCGTTCTGGCGATTGCCCAGGCACACAACGGCACCGCCAGGGCCCTGCCCCACGCCGGTGGCGCCTGGCTCCGGTTGACCATTCCGTCGATCGCTCCCACCGCGCGACCTGGCCACCAGGACAGCGACCGACACGTTCTGAGCGAGTTCTGAACCAACGTTGAACCGACTCCGAGACTGAACGTGTTGCCTGGGATACGACAGCCCGGATCATCCCGAACCGGGCGGGATCCCGGAGATGGTGATGGTCGACACAACTGTTTCTGCCGCCAGTCGGCAACATGCTCCACAACTCGGCCGGATCTTCGGTGCCGCCGCGGTGGCCGCGGTCGCGGCGAGTCTTGTCGATGCGCTACTCGCATTGATCGGTCGTTCGGTCTTTTCGGTGCCAGCTACTTTTTCCCAGTTCAACCCGCCGTTCTATGTGTCACTGACGGTATTCGGAGTGATCGGGGCGTCGGTTGCGTGGGCCGTAGTCACCCGCAGGGCCGAGAACCCGGTCGCACTGCTGCGCCGCTTGGCCCTGATCGTGGTTCCGGTCACCTTGCTCGCCGACCTCGTCCTGATAGCCGATCACCAACCACCGTTGGGCGCGGTGACGCTGATGGTCATGCACATCGGTGTCGGGGTGATCACCTATATGTCGTTGACGCGAATCGCACCGCCGCGAGCGCGCTGATCCCGGCTTGGTTCGGGCCGGCGACCGAGGGGCGGAGAGCCGCCGATCCTGATGTGCTCTCACCGCCGGCAACGCTGTCCGGATTGCTCGACGCGAGAGCCCTGAGTCGCAGAAACCGCGGCTCAGGAACCATGGGCCGGTGGTAACCGTTCATCTGGGCGAGCCAGTCAGCAGGGGGCCCTGCTGTCCAGTCCATAGTCCGAACGAGTTGCCTCAGGAGGATCCTGTGATCACCTTCCATGGCCCTTGGCAGATAAGCGTCGTTACCAAGGCCGCCCTGTTCGACCAGCGGCTGGTGGTCAGGACCGGCACTGGAACTGTGATCATTCCTGGCGACGAAGGGGTCTCCCGCATCATCGACGAGCAGAAGTGGAGCCTGTCGCTGGAGCACAACCACTGGGGCAGGGGATGGCGGCCCAACGTCCGGGTCACCCCCGGTCCCGTCTCCGCGTACACCAGTGGTGGCCGCAGTCAGGAACTGTGGAGCACGGACTGGGACTTTGATGGGCACGACCCCCGGCGGCGGAACCTCGTGATCCGGCTGGACCAGATCGTGGACGTGCAAGGAGCCCCGACACCGGCTCCCAACCCGGCCGGCCTCCTCGACCAGATCGCGCCGGTGACCCTGGGCGTGCGGCCGGACTCGGGATTGGATTCCTTCGTCGGTACCGCGGTCAGTCAGCCGCCCCCGAGTGCCATCCCGCGCGTGAGCGCTCCCCGCGATACTCGCTCTTGAGCGTCACGGACAGTCCACGGCCAGCCGCAACCGCCCAGAACCCCAGAACCAACGGACGTAACTCAGCGCACCGTAACCAACACTCACCGAACCCACCTCACGCGGGCCGAAGCGGCGCTGGTCGCCGAGCTTCCTGTGTTGCCAAGGCATTTCCGGTGTCTGTCGGCCCGTTTTCGTTGGCCCGCAACCTGACTGCCCGCTCGCGCGTCCCTCTTGACAGGAGCCATGACCTGATCGCGAAGAGGTGAGTGAACCGATGACCACGTATCGCCTGAACAACGGTCGGAGCACTGCTGCCGGTCTGATGAACCTGGTCGGCAGCGTCCTGGCGCTCATCCTGGTCGCGCACATCGTGTTCGAGTCGTTCCACATCGGTCCCGCGAACAGGCTCGTCACCTGGGTCGGCAGCACGTCCGACGTGATCAGCCTGTGGTTCGCGCACCTCATCGACACCGGCAACGCCACCTTCTCGCTGGTGCTCAACTACGGCCTTGCCGCCGTGTTCTGGCTGATCGTCACCGGAGTCATCGCGAGTCTGCTGCGCAGCGTCGGCTGATCCGGCCGCGACGATGCGCCGGTAGCAGCCAAAATCGGTCGCCGGAGAGTTGAATATGCGGATACGGTCCGCGGGTGCCCGATGCGATCTTTGCCGATCCTCGTCTTGCGCCCATCTACGATGCCTTCGACGGAGACCGTGACGATCTGACGGCTTACCTCGGCATTGCCGAGGAGCTGCGCGCGGATCGTGTGCTCGATGTCGGGTGTGGGACGGGATGCTTGGCGATTCTGCTCGCTGACAGTGGCCGTGCGGTCGTGGGTGTCGACCCGGCTGCTGCATCGCTTCAGGTCGCGAAGTCGAAGGATCGGGCCGGGAGAGTCACCTGGGTGCACGGCGATGCCACCACGATGGCGGCCCACGATGCCGATCTCGCCGATCTCGCCGATCCCGCCGATCTTGTCGTGATGAGCGGGAACGTGGCGCAGGTTTTTCTGACCGACGACGACTGGGCTCGGGTTCTGCACGGGATTCGGGCCGTACTTCGCCCCGGCGGTCACCTCGTGTTCGAGACCAGGCGTCCTGAGTACCGGGCTTGGGAGGACTGGGCTGCTGATGCGGCTCGGGTCACCCTTGACATTCCAGGGATCGGGTCGGTGGAGCAGTGTCGTGAGGTCACCGACCTATGCCTTCCGTTGGTCTCCTTCCGCTACACCTACAGGTTCTTGACCGATGACACCGTCATCACCTCGGACTCGACCCTGCGGTTCCGCGGCCGCCCCGAGATCGAAGCAAGCCTGGCAGCGGCTGGTTATCAGGTCCGGGATGTGCGAGAGGCGCCTGATCGCCCTGGCCGGGAGTTCGTGTTCATCGCGGAGCGGTCGGCTGCTGATCTCGGGCCCGCAAGGTAGGTCCGGACACCGGGTGGGGGAGTTGTCCGGACCTACCTTGCGTAACTGGTCAGCGTTGGTATTCGTGGTTACGCCGGGGGATCACCGGTGAACGGACGCGTAGAGGCCGACCGAGGGAAGCATGCCAGCGGCGATGCGGCGTTCCTCGGCTTCGCGGATGGTATTGAGGGCGTCGGCGACGCGGTTGGCTGGCTCGATCCAGGCACCGCCGCGTCCGTCGACAAGGCGCCACAGAATGCTCGTGGACACCGTGGTCAGCTTGGAGCCGACGCGGCTCAGGGCGGCGAGCATCGCGGAACCCTGGTGGAGAAAATCGTGGCCACCGACCCAGGCGTCAAGCAGGTCACCGGCGGGGAGTTCGCCGTCGAACAGGCCAGTGGCGACCAGCATCGCGCGGTTGTCGTAGAGGAAGTGCGCACCGGCGCGGTCCACTCGCTCCCAGGCGAACTCCTCGATGATGACCTGCCCGTCCGGGGCGAGCAATGTGGCGGCATGGGCCAGGATGTCGTCCAGATTCTCGGCGTGGTGCAGGGAGCGCGTGAACAGTACGACGTCGTACTCGCCGGAGACGTCATGGATGTCGGCTTGGATGACGGGCACCCCGCGCTTCTCGGCCGCGGCGGCCACCTCGGCGTTGCGGTCCACGCCGGTAACCTGGTAGCCCAGGTCCGCCAGTGCGGCGGCCAAGGCGCCACGGCCGCAGCCTGCTTCGAGGACACGGGCCGGAGGCGCGGGCAGCAACGGCTTGAGATGGGCAAGCGTATGGGGCACCGCAATGGTGGTCAGATCCATTCGGGCAACCCTAGATCGTGCCAGCGGCGTGAGCGACGGGTTATCGGAACCCCTCGCCGAGTCACCCTTCGGCCAGATCAGGTGACCACAAGCCGACTCCCGCCGACACCTCTGAACCTCGGCCTGTCTGAAACCGTCTGAAACCGGCCTGTCTGAAAACCAGGCGCGGGAGCGGGCAGCGACGGAGCGGTACCGCGACTTGAGTGGTCCAGGTGTGAGATTACCGACTGTGCAGAATCAGGCAAATACGGACAGTGACGGATAACGTGGATGCCACGTGACGTTTGCCGTGTCAACCAACGGCGCAAGCCCGCGAAAGTCGAACGGGTCCAGGCCGGCTTGGGGTGGACAGGCGCGAGCGACCAAGGGAAGGGGTCGGCTTGATGCGCACCGAGGATGACACCTGGGACATCAACACCAGCGTCGGCGTGACCGCGGTGGGGGTCGCGGCCGGGCGGGCGGCGGAATCCGCGGAGCCGGATGGATTGATCAACGATCCGTTCGCGGCGCGATTCGTCCGCGCGGCAGCGCCGCTGTCCGGGGCTTCGGACGCCGTTGAAGGGTATCGACTCTTCGGCGAGCAGTCGAAAACTTATCTGGGCGTGCGCACCCGGTATTTTGACGAGTTCTTCGCCGACGCCGCGAAGTCCGGCATCGAACAGGCGGTCATCCTCGCCTCCGGGCTCGACGCGCGGCCGTATCGCACGCTGATGCCGAGCCGGTCGTTCGAGATCGATCAGCCCGCCGTACTGGAATTCAAGGCGCAGGTGCTGGCCGACGCCGATGCGCAGGCTCGCACCCGGCACAGCATTGTCGGCATCGACCTACGTGACGACTGGCGCACCGCGCTGATCGACGCGGGCTTCGCGCCGGAACTGCGCACTGCCTGGCTCGCCGAAGGACTGCTGCCGTTCTTGCCGCTGGCCGCGCAGGAATCGCTGTTCGAGACGATCGACGCGCTGTCGAGCGCGGGCAGCGTGATCAGCGTCGAGGGGATCGTGCAGAGCATGCGGGCCCTGGAGACCGACCCGCAGGCGAACGAGGCCATCGACAAGCTCGGCGTGAGTGTGCCCGACCTGATTTTCGACGATCGTGCGGTCGACGCGTCGCCCTGGTTCATCGACCATGGTTGGGCGGTCGAGCAGCATCCGGCGACCGAGTACGTGCACCGGTACGGGCGGTCGCTTCCCGACGGATCACCGTTCGTGGCCGCCGTCTTCGTCACCGGGACCAAGAAGGCATAGTTGCCCAGAAGCTCAGTGCCGGTGACGTTTGCGGTCCTCGCTGATGCGCAGCAGCTTGCCGAAGTCGACGGCAACCCCGCGCAGCAACACGTCGACCAGTGGGCCGACGGCGGCTTCGCCGATCGGCGCGTCGCCGAAAAGGGCGCGCTGATAGACCACCGAGGCCAGTAGGCCGACGAGCAGGGTCGGGTCGAGGTCCGGGCGCAGGTCGCCGCGGCGCACCGCGCGGTCCACCGCGATGGTGGCGGCCTGCCGGCTCGGCGCGATGAGGGTGTCCATCAGGTACTGGTGCAGTTCGGCGTCGTTCGCGCAGTCGGCGATCAGCGGGGTGAGTACGGCGCTGGGCAGGTGATCGTGCAGCGCGGTGGCCAGCAGTCGGACCGTGTCGTAGAGATCGCATCGGGTGCAGCCGTTGTCCGGTGTCGGCGGAGTGACCAGGACCGAGGCCAGCGCGTCGATGATCAGCCGCTGCCGCGCCGGCCAGCGGCGGCGGATCGCCGCTTTGCTGGTGCCGGCGCGGGAGGCGACCGTTTCGATGGCGAAGCCGGCGTATCCGTGTTCGCCGAGTACGGCCAGGGTCGCGGTGAGCGCGGCGGCGTCGATCGCGGGATCACGTGGGCGGCCGGCCGCCGTCGCGTTCACCGGTCCCGGTCCTGTGGGTACCAGCGCAGTTCCACGGTGTTCCCGTCCGGGTCCCGCACGTAGATCGACTCGGCCTGGCCGCGAGCGCCGAAACGGGGTACCGGTCCTTCCAACACGGTGAAGACACCGGAATCGATGACTTCCTGCCAGTCGAGCGGTTCGACGACAAGACAGATGTGGTCCACATTGGACTCGCCGCGCGGGAGGCTGGTCAGGTCGATGATGGTGGACGGGCTGACCCGCACCGAAGGGAACGGGACCTTGCCGGCCCGCCACTCCTCGACCCGCAGCGCCGCAAGGCCGAGCGGTCCGCAGTAGAACGCCAGCGACCGCTCCACATCGTCGACGTTGAGAACCAGGTGGTCAAAGGCCTTTACCCGCATGAGAGCCCTCCCTCTGTCGGAGCATTCTGCTCGACGAATTATGTTTCGAACCGGATCGGATCGTATTAGGGGGGTCCGGGTGCGTCAAGGGGTTACGAGCGCGCTCGCCGGAATCCACGGGGAATGGGCGGATGCGGCGTCGGTCACAGCTGGCTGGAGCTGGTGGAATAGGTGCCCGGCCAATGTAGTTGTAAGCTCAACGAGATGGTCAAAAACAGTGACCATTACCGCCAGGAGGTGGCAGGCCATGCAGTTCGGAATCTTCACCGTCGGCGATGTGACGCCCGACCCGACAACGGGTCGCGAGCCGACCGAGCACGAGCGGATCACCGCGATGGTGACGATCGCGCGCAAGGCCGAGGAGGTCGGGCTCGACGTCTTCGCGACCGGTGAGCACCATAACCCGCCGTTCGTGCCGTCCTCGCCGACCACGATGCTCGGTTACATCGCGGCTCGGACCGAACGACTCATCCTGTCCACCTCGACCACCCTGATCACCACGAACGACCCGGTGAAGATCGCCGAGGACTTCGCGATGCTGCAACATCTCGCGCAAGGGCGCGTCGACCTGATGATGGGTCGCGGCAACACCGGGCCGGTGTATCCGTGGTTCGGCAAGGACATTCGGCAGGGCATTCCGCTGGCTGTCGAGAACTACGCGCTGCTGCACCGGTTGTGGCGTGAGGATGTCGTCGACTGGCAGGGCCGGTTCCGCACGCCGTTGCAGGGCTTCACCTCAACGCCTCGGCCGCTGGACGGGGTGCCGCCGTTCGTCTGGCACGGGTCGATCCGCAGCCCGGAGATCGCCGAGCAGGCCGCGTACTACGGAGACGGTTTCTTCGCCAACCACATTTTCTGGCCGACCGACCACTTCCGCCGGCTGATCGACCTCTACCGGCGGCGCTACGCGCACTACGGCCACGGCACGCCGGAACAGGCCATCGTCGGTCTCGGTGGGCAGGTGTTCATCCGGCCGAACTCGCAGGACGCGGTCAGGGAGTTCCGGCCGTACTTCGACAACGCGCCGGTCTACGGGCACGGGCCCTCGTTGGAGGACTTCATGGCCGAGACCCCGCTGACCGTCGGCAGTCCGCAGCAGGTGATCGACAGGACACTGACCTTCCGCGAGCACTTCGGCGACTACCAGCGCCAACTGTTCCTGACCGACCACGCTGGTCTGCCGCTGAAGACCGTGCTCGAACAGCTCGATCTGCTCGGCGAACAGGTGATTCCGGTGCTGCGCAGCGAATTCGCCGCGCGCAGGGCACCGGGGGTGCCGGACGCGCCGACACACGCGAGTCTCAAGGCCGCGAAGGCTGACAGGGACAGTGCTGAGCAGGACGGTGCCGAAAAGGACGGTAAGGACAGTGGAGTGGTCGAGGGAACCGGGGAGCTGGTGACGTCATGAGGATCGCCGTCGTGACCGCGGGGCTGTCGAACCCGTCCTCGACGCGAGTGCTGGCAGATCAGCTCGCCGCCGCGACCCGGCGGCGGTTCGACTCGGCGGCAGAGCCCGTCGAGTTCGACGTGATCGAGTTGCGTGAACTCGGGCATCCGCTGGTCGACAACCTGCTGACCGGTTTCCCGAACGACGCGTTGAAGCAGGCGATCGCGCAGGTCACCGGCGCGGATGGGTTGATAGCGGTGACACCGATCTTCACCGCCTCCTACAACGCGCTGTTCAAGGCCTTCTTCGACGTCCTCGACGCGGACGCGCTGACCGGGATGCCGGTGTTGATCGGCGCAACCGGTGGCACCGAACGGCATTCACTCGCGCTCGACCATGCGCTGCGGCCGCTGTTCAGCTACCTGCGCGCGCTGGTGGTGCCGACAGCCGTCTACGCGGCCTCCTCGGATTTCGGTGCCCGCGATGGTGACACCGCGGGCCTTGCCCGGCGCATCGACAGGGCCGCCGAGGAGTTCGCGACTCTGGTCAGGAGCGTGCCGCGCAAGCAGGTCGCCGATCCGTACGCCGATGTGGTGTCGTTCGAGTCCCTGCTTGCCGGCTGAGCTAGACGCGAGTGTGCATGGGGCCACCGTTGAAGGCCAACGCGTCGGCCAGTGCGCTGACGATGTCGAACTCCCGGCCGTCAGCCTCGGTGTACGCGCGGTGCAGGTTGAGCACCAGCCGCTCGGCATCGGGCAGCAGCCCGAGTTCGCCGAGTTCGCAGCGGCGCGCCGCGTCCAACGGGTCGATGCCATCGGCAAGGCCGTCTCGCGCGGCGGCGGTGACCAACTGGTAGTAGCGGTCGTGGGTGGCCAGCACGGTGGGCAGGGTCGCGGCGTCGATCAGCGGTCCGTGGCCGGGGACCACGAAGTCCGGTTGGAAGTCGGCGATCCAGTCCAGGCACCGGCGGGCACCCTCGACGGAGCCCATGAACACCAGCGGGGTGCCCTGGTGGAACAGCAGGTCCCCGCTGAACAGCACCCGCTCCTCGGGCAGCCAGGCGACCAGGTCGCCGGGGGTGTGCGCGGTGTAGCCGGGATGCCGCAGCTCGATCCGGCGCTCGCCCGCGTAGACGGTCAGGTCCTCGCGGGTGGTCACCGTCGGCAGCCTGCGGCTGACATTGCCCCAGTCCGGCAGCGGTTCCCAGAACGGCGGGCAGCCGTCGATGATCTGGTCGGCGATCAGGCCCTCGCGAGTGGCCTCGTGCGCGATGATCGGCACCGCATCGGGCAGCAGACTGTTGCCGTGCGTGTGATCACCGTGCAGGTGGGTGTTCACCGCGAGCCTGATCGGCAGGCCGTCGGTCGCCGCGGCCACCGCGTCGAGCAGGCGCCGGGTGCGGGCCTCGGTGGCGCAGGTGTCGATCAGCACCACGTCGTCGCGGCCGGCCACCGCGCCGGCGTTGTTGACCCACCAGGTGCCATCCGGCTGCACCCAGGCGAACACGCCGTCCACGACCGCGCGCAGCGTGCCCTGCTGGTTTTCGGTGCTGTACTCGGTCTGATGATCAGACATTTTCGGTCGCCTTCCTGACGAAACGCATGCGGCTACCTCGCGGTCGGTTCGGCCGACCGGCGGCCGAGTCGGGGTGGAGAAGATCGAGACGGCGTGGTTGTTGTCCGGTCTACCAGCCAACTCGCCTCCGGTCATCCTGGGTCGGTGCCGACTAGGGTTGCCTAGCTGTACTCGACAACCGCCGGGGAGGTGCGGCCGATGAGACCACCGGCGACCGTGCTCGCCGCGTTCGGCACCCTCGACGATCCGGTGCCGCTACCGGGTGGGCAGGGCGGTAGCTGGCGGGCCGGCCGGCTGGTGCTCAAACCGGTGGGGTCGGCCGCCGAGACGCGATGGCGTTCGGAAGTCCTCAGTGGGCTGTCGGACTCGGCCGAGTTCCGGGTCGCGAGGCCGGTGCGGGCCGGGGACGGCGACTGGCTGGCCGAGGGCTGGGAGGCGACCGAACTCCTTGCCGGTGAAACGGATGTGCGCCGCCCGGTCGAGGTGGTGGCGGCCGGGGCGGCGTTCCACGCCGCGCTCGTCGACCTGCCGAGGCCGGCCCTGCTCGACGACCGCGACGATCCGTGGTCGGTGGGGGACCGGGTCGCCTGGCAGGAACTCCGGTCCGAACCCGCAACCGTGGCCGCCGGACTGCTCGCGCCGTTGTTCGCGGCGCGCCGGCCTGTCGAGCAGCGCGCCCAGTTGGTGCACGGTGACCTGGCCGGCAATGTGTTGTTCGCCGCAGGCCTGCCGCCGGCGATCATCGACTGGTCCGTGTACTGGCGGCCACCGGCCTTTGCCTCGGCGGTCGTCGTCGTTGACGCGCTGTGCTGGTACGGCGCCTCGGCGGAACTGGCGGCCAGGTGGGCGGATTCGCCGGACTGGGGTCAGCTGCTGATCCGCGCGTTGATCTTCCGGATCGTCACCCATGAGGTCGCGTTCGGCGCGGCTGGTTGGACCCCGGAGCAGTTGGCCGCGTACCGGCCGGTGATCGACCTGGCGATCGGTTACGCGACCGGAGGGTGAGCCCGAGTCGACCGGAGGGTGAGTGCGGTCAGTGCGGGTTGTCCTCGTGTTCCCGCAGCCTGCGCCGGACCTCACCGAGGCCGTCGGCGATCGCGGTGAGCTGCTCGGGAGTGAGGAGGTCGATGAGCAGCTCTCTGACCAGTGCGACGTGGCCGGGCGCGGCCGTGGCCTGCTGCCGGCGGCCCTCCTCGGTGATGGCGGCGATCACGCCGCGGACGTCGTCGGGATCGGGCTTGCGCCGGACGAGGCCGGCCTTCTCCAACTGGTTGACCTGGTAGGTCAGCCCGCTCTTGGAGGTGTTCATGATGCCGGCGAGTTCGGTCATCCGCAGCTCGCCGCCGGGCGCTTCGGTCAGCCAGATCAGCACCGCGTACTGCACGTGCGACAGCCCGGAGTCCTCCTTGAGCTGTTGGTCGATGCGCCGGTTGAGCAGGACGCCGACCTGTATGAAGCTCCGCCAGGCGCGCATCTCCTCGTTGTTGAGCCATCTCGGCTCCTGCGGCGCGCGGCCGCCCGAGTGTTGCGGGCCGGCCGGTTCGCTCCCCGTGGACATGGAACCATCCTAAGCGGGTTGTTCAAATTTTAACTACTGTGTATCGTCGGCCGGGTAGTTCAAATTTCAACCACATCTGGATCAAGATCGAGCCTGCGCGAGCCATTCTGATGATCTTCGTGGATGGGTCGAGCGATCAATCCGGATCGGCTGATCGACCGTAGCCATGGTCGCGCAGGGTGAGCTGTCCTGCGCTTTCTGTCATATTCCCGAATGGAGAGGCTCTCGGATGTCCATCAGTACCGAACCCAGCACCACGGCGACCGTCGAGGTGAGCGCCGGCTCGCACGGCGCGACCCGGCACGCCTACGACGTCGGGCTCCTACTGCTGCGAGTCATGGTCGGCATCGACATGTCCGCGCACGGCTGCCAGAAGCTGTTCGGCTGGTTCGGCGGCGGCGGCCTGCACGGCACCGGCCAGTTCTTCACGATGAACGGTTACCCGGCCGGCTCCGCGATGGCCGTCGTAGCAGGCCTCACCGAGACCCTCGGCGGCATCGCCCTGATCCTCGGTCTGCTGACCCCACTGGCCGCCGCCGCGATCGTCGGCGACATGCTCAACGCGGTCGCGATCAAGTGGACCGGCGGCTTCTTCGAACCGTCCGGGATGGAGTACGAACTGCTGCTCACCGTCGCCGCGGCCAGCATCGCCTTCACCGGGCCCGGCCGGTACGCCATCGACAGGGCCCTGCCGATCCTGCGGGCGCACCGGCTTGCCTACGGCGCGGTCGCCGTGGCGTTCGGTCTGGTCGTCGGTATCGTGATTCTGTTGCTGCGCAAGTAAGTCCGCGCCTGTCGCCTTGGCTGACGTCCAAGGTTGGCAAAACCGATCGGTACCTCTGTCTCGCTTTGATGGGCAGAATTCTTGCCGAAGAAGGCGTGTCGGTTCAACTGGACAGGGTACCGATCGGTATTGTATCGGCATGAGTGCGGAAAACGTGACGGTGAAGGCCGCTCCACCGAAGGAGCGCATCCTGGCCACCACCAGGACACTGTTCTACGGCCACGGCATCCAGGCCACCGGAGTCGGCGAACTCGCCGAGGTCGCGGGCGTCTCGAAGCGGACCCTCTATCAGCTCTTCGAGAGCAAGGACGAACTCGTCGCCGCCTACCTCGCGCTGATGAGCCAGCATGGCACGACCGGCGAACGCAACCTCGACCGCACCGAACTCGACGCGCGGGAGCGGCTGCTCGCGCTGTTCGAACGGCCCCGGCTCTCCGCGCGTTTCCGTGGCTGCCCGCTGCACAACGCCGCGGTGGAACTGGCCGACCCCGACCACCCCGGTCGCCAGGTGATCGTCACGCACAAGCACGCGCTGTTGGCCAAGCTGACCGACGTCGGCCAGCAGGCAGGCGCACGGCGGCCCGCGGTCCTGGCGCGTCAGCTGATCACGCTCTACGAAGGCGCGACCGCGCTGGCCACCTCACTCGACGACGTGGAACCCTTCGACTTCGCACGCTCCGCCGCGGAAACGCTGATCGACGCCGCGGTGTCGGCGGCCGGTTAGCGGCGCGGGTCCGGTATCGCCCTGATCGACAGTAAACCGACTGGTTCGCTCATCAGCCGCTGGTAGCCGGCGGGGCTGACCTCGGCGGCCGACGGCATCGGCCGGGGTTCCCGCAAGCGCTCGATCAGGAAGCCGGCCTCGTGCAGTTCCGCGCAGGTCCGCTCCAGCGGCACCAGCCAGTAGTGGAGGCGCCAGCCCTTCCGCAGGACCTCCTCGACCACCCTCGGCTGGAAGTAGTCGCCGCCGTGGCGCAGCCAGTCGCCGGTCGGGTGCATCCGGGAGAACACCAGCGCGCCGCCCGGCCGCAGCACCCTGCGCAGCTCCCGCAGCGTGGCGACCCGGTCGTCGATGTACTCGATGGCCAGCGCGAACAGCACAAGGTCCACCGACGCGCTGGGCAGCCAGTCGAGCGGCTCGGCGAGATCGTGCACCCGGAACTCGGCACCGGGCACTCGCTGCCGGCTCAGCTCGACCATCCGGGGACTCTGATCGCAGCCGATCACCTCGGCGCCGAGGGTGGTCAGTTCCTCGGCGTACAGACCGGGGCCGCAGGCCGCGTCCAGCACTCGGCGTCCCGCGACCTCGCCGAGCAGCCGGAGATTCGCCGGGCGGTCGTAGTGCGCGTTGTAGACGCTGTCCCTGGCGTGTTCGGCGAACTCGTCGGCGAACACCTCGTACTGCGGATACGAACCGACAAGATCAGCCATGATCGCATTCTGGCGCCAATGCGCCGTCAACCGCAGCCCATTTTTCGGCCGGCTCCTACCTGAGCCAGGTCACGGTGCGGTCAAGCTTTGCGGTAGAAATCAGCTCAACAACAGGTGAACCGCTGTCAGGTTCCTGTTGCGCCACCTTCGCGTCGCCGTATGTCGGTGTCGTGCCGCCTGAACGGGGCGAGCGTTGGGCGTTCCTTGATACCGGCATCCTGTGAAAAACGCCGATCTGACAATGATCCGCGGCCACTTGTCGATATCCTGATCTCAGTCGGCCCCGACTGCTGATTCGGTGCGACCATCGGATCAGGTTTCCTCTGAAGCAGAACTGGCGAGCGCATCACATGGCCTTACCTTCCCAGAGCACATCCGCGGGCAGCGGCAAGAAGCGCTGGATCCTGCTGATCGGCATCGTGGTCGCCGTCGCGCTGGTCGTGGTGATCGGCACGGTGGTGATCCACGCGTCCGGCGGTAGCACGGCCGCCGGTCCGGTGACCAACGACGCCTCGGTCAATCATCCGACGCAGCCGAAGATCGCCGCGCGGCCGCTCACGGTCACCTCGATCGTGCCGGCCCCCGGTGCGACGAACGTGGCCACCGATGCGGTGCTGACGGTGAACTACTCGATGCCGCTGAGCACGACGCCGTCCCCGCCGACGCTGAACCCGCCGGTGGTCGGCGACTGGAACCGGCAGGGTTCGACGATGACGTTCGTGCCCACCGGTGGCTGGATGCCCTACGCCAACGAGACGGTGACCGTGCCGGCCGGCGCGACCACGGTGGTCAAGGGCGCGAAGGCGACCTCGACGACGGCGACGACCACCACCTTCCAGGTGGCTGCCGGCAGTGAGACCAGGGTCGAGCAGATGCTCGCCGAACTCAACTACCTGCCGTTCACCTTCGAACCCAGCACGCCCTTCTCCGGCAAGGTGACCTCGGCACTACAGGCCGAGCCGAGCACGGCGGACACGGTGAGCACCTCGGCGTTGAGTGGCACGCTGAACTGGTCCTGGCCGACGGTGCCATCGACGCTCAGTGCACTGTGGACGCCCGGCCAGGCCAACACGCTGGACAAGGGCGCGGTCATGGCCTTCGAGTCCGACCACAACATGAAGATGGACGGGGTCGCCGGTTCCGCGGTGTGGAGCGCGCTGCTCACCGCCGTCGCGGCCCGGCAGACCGACCCGAACCCCTACGACTACCTCGTCGCGAGTGAGTCGCTGCCGGAAACGCTGAAGGTCTACCGCGACGGCCAGGTCATCTACAGCACGCTGTCCAACACCGGCGTGCCCGGCGCGACCACCCAGCAGGGCACCTTCCCGGTGTACCTGCGGTTCAGGTCGACGGAGATGAAGGGCACCAACGTCGACGGCACCAAGTACGACGACCCGGACATCCCATGGGTCGCCTACTTCAACGGTGGCGACGCGGTGCACGGCTATCCCCGGTCCTCCTACGGTCACCCGCAGAGCAACGGCTGCGTGGAGCTGCCGATCTCCAACGCCGCGCAGGTGTGGCCGATGGACACCTACGGCACCCTGGTCACGGTGACCGGCTGAACCAACCAGTTCTCGGGCCGAGCTAGTGCACTACGTCAGCGGCCGGGCCGGTCGATCTCGACCGGCCCGGCTTTGTGCTTCCCAGTACCCCCGCCAGGATTCGAACCCGGACCGGACGCGTTCTGAGCGCGTTGCCTCTGCCGTTGGGCCACAGGGGCTTGAGTTGTTCTCGGTTCTCCGTGCGGTTCCGGGGAGTTGAACCCCGACTGTGCTGGCGCTCGACCAGGTGCCTCTGCCGTTGGGCTAGAACCGCGAGCTGTCCCTTGCACGGCAACAAAAAACCGCCCGGACCGAAGTCCTGGGCGGCTGTTGGTGGTGCGCTGCGACTACCGCAGGACCGGCCGCCCGGTGGGCAGGGTGAGCAGGCGAAGGGCAAGCGCGGTCCGGGTGACGACGTGGGCAGTGCCGGCCCTCCGGCCTGCCACCGCGTGCTCTCGCTTGTTCGACATCGTCTCTCCCCGTTCGGTGCGACCATCTTCTTCGGCTTGGCGAGGCGCGGTCAACCGGATTTCCGCCGACCGCCCGGTCGAACCGGTCTAGCTGGATTTCACTCGCGCATAGTGCCGAGCGGCCTTCGCGCGGTTGCCGCAGCCGGCCATCGAACACCAGCGGCGGCTGCGCTTCGGGCTGGTGTCGTAGAAGTGCAGGACGCATTCCGGGTGTGCGCAGCGCCGGATTCTGCTCGGGTCCTCGGTCAGCAGTTCGAGGTAGTTCACCGCGGCCAGCCAACCGGGGTGCCGATACGGCTCGTCCAACGAGATCGCGGTGTCCGGCCCGGCCGGCCCGAGCACCGGCCGGCTGCTGCCCCAGGCCAGCACCCTGTTCAGGTCCGTGCGCGCCGAGGAGGATTCGGGATAGTCGACATGCGCCCTGATCGCCTCGCGCGCGGTGACCAGCGCCTCCCGCGTCGGCTCGGTCGCCGGGTCGGTCACGCCGGCCTGGTCGAGCCACTGCCGGGTGCCGGTGAGGTCGGCGAGCAGATCCTGGGCCGCGCCGCGACTGAGCCAGCTCGTGTTGAGCAGGTCGAGACCGAGCGGCTCACCCACCAGTGGACGTTCGACAACCATGCCGCCAGTCTAACCCATGAATGGCAGTTGACAGGTTGTACCTAACCGGTAATAGTTAGCGCATTGGTTAGAGACAACCTGGGAGGTCGTGATGAGCGCAGCGCTGAGCACGGGGCACGTCGGACTCAACGTCACCGATCTGGCCCGATCCATCGCCTTCTACCAGCAGGCCCTCGGCCTCGACGTGGTGTCCGAAGGCCGCGACGGCGACCGCGAATGGGCGTTTCTCGGCCAGGACGGCACCCTGTTGATCACCCTGTGGCGCCAGTCGGCCGGGCGGTTCGACGGCGAGCACCCCGGCCTGCACCATCTCGCCTTCCAGGTCGAGACGCTGGCCGAGGTGCGTGCCGTGCAGCGGAAACTGCGCGAACTCGGCGCCGAGTTCCACTACGACGGCGTGGTGCCGCACGAGGAGGGCGCCGCATCCGGTGGCGTGTTCTTCACCGACCCGGACGGCATCCGGCTGGAGGTCTGCACCGGGGCCGGCGTCGCCGACGAGCAACCGGCCCCGGTCGGTGCCGCGCCGGCCTGCGGCTTCTTCTAGGCCGCCGACATGATCACCACCAGTGTCTTCCACGAGGGGGAGCGGGCCGCGCAGGAACGAGCGGGCCTGCGCGCGGAGGCCGACCGGGTCGGCGCGATCGTCCGCGACACGATTCCGCCCGCCGCCGCCGCGTTTCTGGCCGAGCGGCCGATGCTGTTCGTGGCGGGCGCAGACGAACGGGACCGGATGTGGGCCTCGCTGCTCACCGGCCGGCCGGGCTTCCTGCGGGCCGGGTTCGACGGCGAGCACGAGATCGTCTCGGTCGCGGCCCGTCCGCTGCCGACCGATCCGCTCGCCGCCGCCCTCACCGGACCGGCGCAGCTCGGCGCGATCGCCATCGATCCGAGCACCCGCCGCCGGATGCGGATCAACGGCGTCGCCGAACCCGTCGGCGACGGTCTGCGGATCCTCGTCGACCAGGCCTACGCGAACTGCCCGAAGTACCTACAGCGCCGCGAGCTGCTCGACGTCGAACCGGCCGCCGCGCCGACCGTGACGGTGGCCGATGCGCTGACCGCGCGGCACCGCGCGATGATCGGCGGTGCGGACACCTTCTTCATCGCGACCAGTTCGGCGACCGGTGATCGGGACGCCTCGCACCGGGGTGGCAATCCCGGCTTCGTCCGAGTGCGTCCCGACGGCAGGCTGAGCTGGCCGGACTATCCGGGCAACGCGATGATGATGACCATCGGCAACCTTGAGCAGGTCTCCTCTGCCGGCCTGCTGTTCCTCGACTGGTCGAACGGGACGACCCTGCAGCTGACCGGCAGGGCCAGCACCGACTGGGCCGCGCGGGACCGTGCGGTGGTCTTCACGCCCGAGGAGATCCTGCTGACCGAGCAGGCCAGCCCGCTGCGCTGGAGCGAACCCGAGTACTCCCGGTTCAATCCGGACTGAGCCTGCCGCGTCCCGAGGTTACCGATCCACGGCCGGCACCCAGGCAGTTGATCACCGAGGGGAGCGGCACTTCCCGACGTTGCCGGTAACAGACTGGTGTTCAGCCGGGTCCGCGCAGGTCAGCCGAGGTTATAGTGAGATTTCGGCTACTTGGACGGAGGAGGCCATGACAACCGACAACACCTCGAATTCTCCGGCGAAAAGTGAGCTGCCGGGCGAGGATCTGGTCCGTATCGACCCGACTCCTGAGCATTTCCACACGGTGCGGATCGCACTCGTCGTCGAGGGCATCGTGCTTGCCGTGCTCGGTGTCTGGGGCCTGATCGCCGCCCTTGGCTATCACGGCCTCGACCCGACCGGTGCCGCGGTGCTCGTCTTCCGTTTCACCGTGCCGCATGCCGCGGTCCTGTTGGGCACCGGCGTGCTCGCCTTCGCCGCGACGAGTCACCGCAGCTTCGGGATGGTCTTCAGCCTCGTGCAGACGGTCGCGTACGGCCTGATGTTCATCACCTCGGCCGGCCAGCACAACTCCTTCAGCAACGCAGGGGATGCCGTGCTGCACGGTGCCGTCGCGGCCGTCGGCCTCGCGCTGATGATGTGGACGGCCGGTCGCGCGCTGGACGGCTGGCTGTGGGCCCGACCGGGAACCCGCCCCGCCAACACCCCACGCCACCGTTTCACTCACTGACTCGGTAGCTCGGCGATATCCGAATAAGCGCGGCTTCGGTTGACGATCAACCCGCCGCGATCTCGGCCATCACGCGCACGGCGGCGGCGATCTCTGCCTCCGTGTTGTAGTAGTGCGGGGAGAGCCGCACGAGCGGGTGCACGCCCCGGTCCTCGGAGTCGAACGGGGTGTGCTCCGGCACCGTCGTGCTCACGTTGATGCCTGCCTCGGCGAGCCTGCCCGCCACCTCGGCTGGTGCGTGTCCGGCCACTCCTGCGGTCACGATCGCGCAGCGCCGCGCGCCGAGATCGTAGGTCGTGACACCGGGGATCTCCGCGAGTTGGGCACGCAGCAGCGCCCCCAGTTCGCCGGTCCGCTCGCCGATCGCGGCCAGGCCGAGGTCCAAGGCCTGGCGCACCGCGCAACCGAGACCGACGATGTTGACGTAGCTGTTCTCCCAGGTCTCGAAGCGCCGTGCGCCGGGCGCGAAGGTGAAACCGCGGGCGCCGTCCCAGGTCGCGGACTGGATCTCCACCACGAACGGGTCCAGCCGGGCCAGCGCCCGGTCGCTCACCCAGAGGAAACCGGTGCCGCGCGGTCCGCGCAGGAACTTGCGACCGGTGCCGTTGAGCAGATCGCAGCCGATGGCCGCGACATCGATCGGGAACTGGCCGACGGCCTGGGTGGCGTCGAGCAGATACAGCGCGTCGACGGTGCGAGCGATCGCGCCGACCTCGGCCGCCGGATTCACAAGGCCGCTGGCGGTCGGCACCCAGGTGAGGCCGATGAGCTTGGTGCGCTCGTCGACCTCGGCCCGCAACACGTCGAGGTCGAGCTGACCGCTGGCGTCGTTGGGGATCACCACCAGTTCCGCGCCGGTGCGCGCGGCGATCTGCAGGTATGCCAGCACACTGCTGCCGTATTCGTCGGTGCCGGTGATGATGCGGTCGCCCTTGCGCAGCGGAATCGAGTAGCAGCCGGCATTCCAGGCGTGCGTAGAGTTGTCGAACAGCGCGATCTGCTCCGGCCGGCCGCCCAGCAGTTCAGCCAGCGCGGCATAGGTGTCCCCGATCCGGCCCCGCGCCGCCGCTTCCGCCTCGTAACCGCCGAGTTCCGCCTCAAGGCGCAGCTGATCGGTCATCGCGTCGAGGGTCGGTTGGGCCAGCAGGGCCGCGCCCGCGTTGTTCAGGTGCACCCGATGGGCGCAACCAGGGGTCCGTGCCCGCAGCAGCTCAACGTCCATGCCGCCAAGCCTCGCACGGCCCGGCTATCGGAAACACCGCGGTTGATTCAATCGGTCGGTGCCGGTTCCGGCATGGTGTAATGCGGACGTGGCGGACGAGTTGACCATGCCGAGGCTGACGGCCGGCGAGTTTCTGTTGCGGGCCTTCGACTACGACGACGTGCCGCTCGTCAGGGCGGTCTCGGCCGATCCGTTCATTCCGTTGATCACCACGGTGCCCAGCAACGATTCCCTCGACGAGGCCCGTGCGTACATCGAGCGGCAGCACGGTCGGTCCCGCACCGGCGCGGGTTATTCCTTCGCCATCGCGCTGGCGTCCTCCGACGAGGCGGTCGGCCAGATCGGGTTGTGGCTGGACAATATCCGGCACGGCAGGGCCAGTATCGGCTACTGGATCGCGCCGACGCATCGGCGCAGGGGAATCGCCGGAGCCGCGCTACGGGCGATCACCGAATGGGGACTGACCCTGCCGCCCGTCGCCAGGCTCGAACTGTACGTGGAACCGTGGAACGAGGGCTCCTGGAAGACCGCGGAAGCCGTTGGCTACCAACGGGAAGGGCTGCTGCGCGGTTGGCAGGAGATCGACGGTCTTCGGCGGGACATGTTCATGTATTCCCGACTTCGCTGACGACCGGGGCCACCTCCTCGGCCTTCGCCCGCTCGGCTTCGGCACGGTTCTTGCCCCGGTTGATGAGGACGACGCCCGCGATGCTGAGCAACCCGCCGATCAGCTCGACCGGGTGCGGGACCTCGCCGAGCCAGCAGAAGGCGACCACCAGCGCGACCGGCGGGACCAGGTAGAGCGCGGCCGTCGAGGTCGCCACGGTGAACCGGGCGAGGGCGTAACCCCAGACCATGAAACCCAGCGCGGAGGGCAGCAGTCCGAGGTAGACGACGGACGCGACGGCCGAACCGGGGGCTTCGGCGAGCCGGTGCACGGCCGACGGGGCGAGGGGGAGCAGCAGCAGGGTGCCGGTCCACATCGCGTAACAGGCGACCTCGACGCCGGTGTAGCGGGCGAGCAGCGGTTTGCTCGCGAAGTGGTAGACGCCCTGCACCACGGCGGCGGCCAACACCACCAGCGCGTTGACCGACACGCCGGCACTGCCGCCGGCCACCGCGATCACCGCTGCGCCCGCGATCGCGACCGCGCTGCCCAGTACCACCGGCCTCGTCAGCCGTTCACCGAGAAACGCGCCGGCCAGCAGCACACTGAACACCGGAGCGATGGCTACCAGCAGGCTCGCCGTGCCCGCGGCGACATGCACCTCGCCCCAGTTCAGCAGCAGTTGGTAGGCACTCATCCCGGTCGCCCCGCACAGCACGATCAGCGGGAGGTCGCGTACGGCCGGCAGCCGGACCTTCAGCACCGGCGCGATCACTGCCAGGGCGGCCGAGGCGATCGCCAGGCGCAGCCAGGACAGCCCGAGGACGCCGAGACCGTCAAGACCGACCCGGATGGCCGGGAACGCCGAGGCCCACAGCACAACGGTCAGCGCGAGCGCCAGCAGAGCGGGCAGAGTTCGTCGGTTACGCACATCAGCCACTGTCACCGCTAGAATCGAAAAGAAAAAGTTACTTTTTGTTTGCTGAATGAGAAGGTGAGCTTCTTGTTGGATGTGCGCCGCCTGCGACTGCTGCGTGACTTCGCCCTGCTCGGCACGGTTGCCGCCACGGCGCAGGCCCAGCATCTCACCGGTCCAGCGGTGTCCCAGCAGCTCGCCGCGCTGGAAAAGGAGGCCGGCGTAACGCTGCTGCGCAAACACGGCCGCACCCTGCGGCTGACCTCTGCCGGGCAGCTGATGGTCGAACATGCCGAGGTCATCCTCGGTGGCCTCGCCGCTGCCGAAGCCGATCTTCAGGTGCTGCGGGCCGGCGGGCGCGGGCTGGTGCGGATCGCCGCCTTCCCATCGGCGGCGCGGACCCTGCTGCCACCGGTCTGGCAGCAGCTGGCGGCCGATCCCGAGCAGTTGCTGGACCTGCGGATCACCGAATCCGAGCCGTCGGCGGCGATGGCCGCGCTGCGGCGCGCGGAAACGGACATCGCGGTGGTGCACGCCTACAGCCTGCTGCCGCGTGACCTGCCATCCGGCTGTGTGCGGCATCGCCTGCTCGCCGACCCGGTGCTGTTCGCGATCGCCCCTGGGCCCGCCGCCGCATGCGGCCTTGCCGAGGGCGAACCGGTCGACCTCGGCCGGTTCGCCGAGCACAACTGGCTGCTGCCCGGTCCGGAGACCTCCTGTCACGAACTGACCCAGCGGGCCTGCGGCGCGGCCGGTTTCGTGCCCCGCGCGGTCGCGCTGGCCAGCGACTTCGCCGTGCTCACCGCCTTGGTCGCCGCCGAGGCCGGTGTCGCGCTGGTGCCGAGGATGGCGTTGCCGGCCGGTGCCGGGGAGCGGCTGCGACTGCATCCGCTGTGCCGACCGATCGACCGCACCGTGTTCGCGGTCACCTCGGCGGGGGATGACCGCCAGGCCTACCTGCGACGAGTGCTCGACGAGTTGCGCGGCGTCTGCGCCGCCGTCGAGGCCGATACGGCCGGCCAGCCGCGCCAGTCAACCGCGCTAGGTGACCAACGGGCCAGTAGGTGACGGACATCGCACACGGAGGGTGAGTTTTCGCTGTGATCAGCGGAAAAAGGACCCGTTCGACCAGCTAAGTCTTGCGTTATAGCAGTGTTGCTGGTCAGCTGGTCCGTGGCCGCCAGGCAAACGGACCGAGCTGAATTGTAGAATCCCTTCAGAGTCCTACTACCGGCGGTAACGACGGTGGTTACCTGGTGCCGGCCGAGAAGGGACATCGAAATAGCTGCCATGGGAAGAGACGACCGGGAAACCGGTTCGATACGCCGAAACTTCGGGCGGATCGATCCGTTCTGCCTGTTTGCCGTCATACCGTTGGCGGTTGTCGGTGTCGCGCTGGTGTTCTCCGATGTCGCGTTTCTGGCACCGGTGCTGCTCCTGCTCGCCATCCTGGTGGTGGTGTTGGATTCCTGGCTGCACCGACCGGGCCGGCTGATCGACCCAAAGGCGGCAAACGCCGCACTCCGGCGGGACAAGGAAGGCCGAGAGGGCGGCGGGAGCGAGGTTCGGCGACCGTCCCGGCAGACCGGTGCCCAGTCCGCCGTGCGCTCGTCGACCGGATCGCGCGGCCAGAGCGGCAGGCCGCGCCAGCAGGGCGGCCAGTACACGCAGTCCGGCTCGCGCCAGCAGCCGCGCGCCCGCCAGCAGGCACCGGACTACCGCGAACGGGAACGCGGCCGGTCCCGGTACTGACGGCTGCCAGATGCCGGCGGCACCGTCGTCCGGCTGATCCGTCGAAATCGGACAGTCGTGCCATCGAAACCTGACGTCATCGAACAAGTCGCTTCTCGTACGGTCGCGTCACGACCGAGCCACCAATGTGGGTGGGTGTCGATTCACCTCGACCGGAATTGACGGAGTGAGCGGAGAAGTTTCACTCACTGTCGTTTTACCCTGTGCGTCGAGTATGCTCCCGGCATGTCCGACAACGACGCCGAACCAGCCTCGCTCGGCCTGCGGGAGCGCAAGAAACTCATGACCCGACAGGCGATCCTCGATGTCGCCGAGGAGATGTTCGCCGAGCGCGGGTTCGACAATGTCACGGTCGCCGAGATCGCCGACGCGGTGAACATCTCCGCCAAGACGGTGTTCGTGTACTTCCCGGCCAAGGAAGATCTGGTCTTCGACGGCGAGAGCGAGATGCGCGACCTGATCCTCGCCAGCATTCGCGACCGTGCCGCGAACGAGACGCCGCTGGACGCGATGGGCGCCTTCCTACACGGGCAGATCACCGCGGCGGGCCCCGGCGCGGTGACCGGATTGGACCGGCTGCGCCGCACGGTGGGCGAGAGCACGGTGCTCAACGCCCGGCTGCGGCTGATGTGGGAGCACTTCGAGCTTGCCATCGCCGACCTGCTCGCCGAGGAGACCGGGCAGCCGGCGACCGCCCCGGAACCCAGGGTCGCCGCGGCCCAGTTGATCCTCGTGTTCCGGCTGCTCGCCTCGGAGGAGGTGTTGACCCACTTGCGTTCCCGGCCCAAGAGCAGGCGGCGGGGCGCGATGGTCAACTGGCTGGACGAGTCGCTGCGGCTGGTCGGCACCGGCCTCGCCGACTACGCGCCACGTGCCGAGTAAACGCGCGCCGAGTAAACGCGCGCCGAGCAAGGCGCGCGCCAAGTCGGGTTTGCCACGTACGTTTTATCGCCGACTACCTTAAAGTAGGCCAATCGGTGCCCTCCGGCGCCGCCCGAGGGTGCGAGGTGAGGGCGATTCAGCTGCTCCTTGTCGTCGTTGGCGCGATCGCGGTGGCCGCGCTCGCGCACCGGCGCGGTCTGCAACCCGCTCTCGTGATGGTGATCCTCGCCTCCGCGGTCTCCTTCATCCCCGGCCTGCCGCGATTCGAGCTGCAGCCGAGCCTGATCCTCGGTGTCGTCCTGCCGCCGCTGCTGTACTCGGCGGCGCTGGACTTCTCCTTCGTCAGCTTCGCCCGCAACATCCGGCCGATCATCTCCCTCGGCGTCGGCATGGTCGTGGTGTCCACCTTCGTCACCGGCCTCGTCGCCTGGTGGGTGGTGCCCGGCCTGGCGCTGGTGCCGGCGCTGGTACTGGGCGCGGTGGTCGCGCCGCCGGACGCGGTCGCCGCACTGGCCGTCGGCAGGCGCCTTGGCCTGCCCAGACAGCTGATGGCCATCCTGACCGGTGAGAGCCTTGTCAACGACGCTTCGGCGCTGACCATCTTCACCCTCGCCGTCGCCGCGGTCACCGGCGTGCACACCTTCGTCAGCAACCCGGTGCTGTTGTTCGGCTATGAGGTCGTCGCGGGCTGTCTGATCGGGATGCTGCTCGGCGTCGTCGTGCACTGGATCCGGCTGCGGCTGCGCGAGAGCGGCCTGGAAACCGCGCTGGGTCTTGTCGTGCCGTTCGCCGCGTACCTGCTGGCCGAGGAGATCCACGCCTCCGGGGTACTCGCGGTGGTGATGGCCGGGTTCTACCTCGGCCACAACAACATGTCCGTCGGTTTCGAGACCCGCCTGCAGGACCGGCAGGTGTGGCGCAGTCTTGACACGCTGCTGGAGACGTTCGTCTTCGCCTACATGGGTTTGCAGTGCCGGTTCATCTTCAGCTCGCTGACGTCGAGCGGGATCTCCTGGCCGTCCTTTGTGCTCGTCGCGGTCGTCGTCCTGCTCGCGGTGCTGCTGGTCCGGCCGGTGTGGGTGTTCATCACCTACGGCCGCGACCGGCTCGGCGGCAAGCTGTTGCGCCGCATCGCGCGGATGCCTCGCTTCACCAGAAAACTGGCCCGCCGCAACGCGAAGCGGGTGGCCTCCGGCAGGGACAAGGTCGACGGGGACAGGGCGCTGTTGTCCTACCGGCTGCCCTGGCGGTACGTCGTGGTGATCTCCTGGACCGGGATGCGCGGCGTGGTCACCTTGGCCGCCGCGGCCGGTATTCCGGCACTGACCTCGACCGGGGCCCCGTTCCCGCACCGCGACGTCATCCAGGCACTCGCCTTCGTGGTGGCCGGCGGCACCCTGCTGATCCAGGGACCGACCCTGCCCTCGCTGATCCGTCGCCTCGACATCTCCGCTCCGGAGGAACGCCGTAGGGAAGCCGAATCCGTCCGCAGGGCCCGGCAGATCGTCCGGGTCGCGACCGAGCAGACCATGACCGAGATCGTCGCCGATCCGCCCGAGGGCGTCGATCCGCTGGTACTGGCCAAGTTCCGGGACCGGATCAACAGCGCCATCGCCGCCCGCCGCCCGGCCGACGACGCCGACGAGGAGGCCGTCGCCGCCCAGCGCAACAGCCCGATGTGGGAGACCACCCGCACGCTGCGCCGTACCATGCTCGCCGCGCAACGCAAGGCGCTGAGCACGGCCGGTGAGGCGGGCGAGGTCGATGACGAGGTCGTCCGCCGCGAACTGGAACGGCTGGACTACGAAGAGGCCGCCGCCTGGTCGAGTACCGGCATCGAGGACTGAACCGTCTCGACCCGACTCCGGTGTCGGCAGCCGCTCAGGCGAGGAACCCGGTGATGATCGAGCCGAGTCGGGGCGCGGCGGAAACGTTGTGGTGCGTGGTGTTCGGCAGGATCGCCAGCCGCATCTCGGTCGGTGCCGAACCGTCGAAGTTGCCGTCGCGCAGCCCGCCGCCGAGCAGGTTGAAGAACTCGGCCATGTGCGTGGTGGCGATGCTGTCCGCGTCGGCGAAGATCAGCTGGGTCGGTGCGGTGATCGCGGTGACCCCATCGGTCCAGTCGTAGGGCGTCGCCAGCAGTTCGCCGGTCTTGTCCATCAGGGTGGGGAACGCGTCCACCTCCGGCGCGATCTCGGCAAAGGCCGCGTACATCGGTGACTGCCGGAACTGGTCGAAGTTGGCCCGGTTGTTGTTCTTCATCGCGGTCAGCACGTCGGGGAACCAGCCGTCCCGACGACACGGGGCCGAGAGCAGCACGAGCCTGCGCACCAGTTCCGGGTGCTGGATGGTCGCGCGCAGGCTGGCGCCACCGCCGAGCGAATAACCGAACAGGTCGATCTGGCCGAGGCCGAGGTGGGTGACGAGGCCCGCGATGTCCTCGCCGAAGGAGCCGAACCGAAACGGCCGGTCGATGTCCCTGGTGTGCCCGTGGCCCTGTAGTTCGATGGCGATCACCTGCCGCTCCCGCGCCAGCTCGTCCAGCAGCGGCCCGAACATGCTCGTCACCCCGTACCCGCCGTGCGTCACGATCAGCGGTGTTCCGCCGCTGCCCCGGCTCTCCCAGTACATCTCGACGCCGTTGACGGGCGCGTATCCGCTTGCGGTCGGCGGGCTGAGCACTGGCTCGGACACCGGGTTGCCCCATTCGGTCGGTACTGGCGTTTGCGGCGAGCTTAGGTGGTTGCCGAGCGCCGTGGCGAGACCCGGACGACGATGGGATGGTGCGGATCGGCCGTGCTGATCACGCACGATGGGAATTTCCGGCAGTGTGTGCCATTGTCGGATCGGGTCGTCGCCGGAGCTGGAGAGGTGGGAGCCGGATGAGTGTTGTCGGGACTCGGGTGGTCCGGATGGAGGACCACAAGCTGATCACCACGGGTGGCGAGTACGTCGACGACCTCACCGAGGAGCTGCTCACCGGCGCGGTGCACGCGATGTTCGTGCGCAGTCCGCTCGCGCACGCCACGATCGCCGCCATCGACGTGTCGGCCGCGCGGGAGGCCGACGGGGTGCTCGGTGTGTTCACCGCCGCCGACCTCGGTCTCGCACCGCCGGGGGAGGGGCCGATGGTCGAGCCCTGGTTGGCCGAGGGCGCCGTCCGCTACGTCGGCGAACCGGTCGCGCTGCTGTGCACCGAGCAGCGCTACCAACTCGCCGACGCCGCCGAACTGATCGACATCGACTACGACCCGCTGCCCGCGGTGATCGGCTACGAGCGGTCGCTGTCCGGCGAGACCCTGCTGTTCGAGGGAACCGACAGCAACGTTGCCGGCAGCCACGGCGACCCGGCGACCTTCGCCTCGTTCGACGACTGCGAGGTCGTGGTCGGTCATACCATCCTCAACCAGCGGGTCGCCCCCGCTCCGCTGGAAGTCCGTGGCGCGTCCTGCGCCTGGGGCCAGGACGGGCGGCTGACCATGTGGCTGTCCACCCAGAACGCGCAGATCGCGCGCGGCGTACTGGCCGAGAGTCTCGGGGTCGACACCGACCGGGTCCGGGTGATCGCACCGGATGTCGGCGGCGGGTTCGGTGCGAAGATCGGTGCCGACCCGGAGGCCGTGGTACTCGCCTGGGCAGCGGGCGAGCTGGGCCGTCCGGTCCGCTGGATCGAGACCCGCAGCGAGAACCTGACCTCGATGACGCACGGCAGGGGCCAGCGGCAGACGATCACCATCGGTGGCCGCCGGGACGGCACCGTCACCGCCTACCGGCTGGAAGTCGTCCAGGACTGCGGCGCGTATCCCCGGATGGCCGCGACCATGCTGCCCAGCCTCACCGGTCTGATGGCCACCGGCGTGTACGCGATCCCTCGGGTCGAGTACGCCAGCCGCAGCGTGCTCACCAACACCACCCCGATCGCCGCCTACCGAGGTGCCGGCCGGCCCGAGGCGACCGCGGCGATCGAGCGCGCGATGGACCTGTTCGCCGCCGAGATCGGCCGCGACCCGGCCGAGGTGCGCAGGGCCAACGTCATCCGGCCCGACCAGTTCCCGTACCAGACACCGGGCGGCGCCAGCTACGACAGCGGCGAGTACGCCGAGGCGCTGGACCGGGTGCTCGCCGCGGGCGACTATGCCGCGCTGCGCGCCGAACAGGCCCGGCGCAGGGCCGCGGGCGAGGTGATCGCGTTCGGCCTCGGCGTCGCCTGCTACGTGGAGATCACCGCCGGTGATGGCGCGGGCGGCGAGAGCGGGCGGGTGGTGGTCAACTCCGACGGCTCGGTCACCGCCTACACCGGCAGTTCCCCGCACGGCCAAGGCCTGGCCAGCACACTGGCGATGCTGCTGTCCGACCAGCTCGGCGTGCCGATGGACAAGATCACCGTCCGGCACGGTGACACCGACGAGATTCCGGCCGCCATCGGCACCTTCGGCTCCCGATCGCTGCAAATGGGCGGTTCGGCGATCAAACGGGCCGGTGAGGCGGTCATCGTCAAGGCACGTGGCCTGGCCGCCGACCTTCTGGAGGCCAACCCGGACGACCTAGAACTCGACGTCGAGGCCGGGGTCTGGCAGGTGCGCGGCGCGGCATCGGCCGGTTCGGCGAGTTGGGCGCAGTTGGCCCAGCAGGTCGACGAGGGCGACCTCTCGGCCGACCTGTGGTTCGGCGACGGCGGCCCGACCTTCCCGTTCGGCGCGCAGCTCGCGGTCGTCGACGTGGACACCGAGACCGGCAAGGTGGTGCTGCGCAGGATCATCGCGCTGGACGACGCAGGCCCGATCATCAACCCGTTGACCTTCACCGGCCAGCGGCACGGCGGCCTCGCCCAGGGCAGCGCTCAGGCCATGCTCGAAGTGATGGACTACGACGTCGACGGCAACCCGACCACGGCGACCTTCGCCGACTACTCGATCATCACCGCGACCGAGCTGCCCGACTTCGAGCTGCTGGACATGGCCACCCCGACGACCCGGAACCCGTTGGGCGTCAAGGGCATCGGCGAGGCGGCGACCATCGGTTCCACCCCCGCCGTGCACAGCGCGGTGGTGGATGCCCTCGCGCATCTCGGCGTTCGACATCTGGACATGCCGACCACCCCGCTGCGGGTCTGGCAGGCCATCAACGAGGCCACCGACGACAACGAGGCTGCCGACACCGACACGAAGGAGGGGGTCTGAGTGCGGGTAGGCATCGAACTCAACGGTGCGCGGGCCGAGGCGGAGGTCGAGGACCGGACGCTGCTCGTGCACTACATCCGGGACACCATCGGCCGCACCGCGACCAATGTCGGCTGCGACACGACCTCCTGCGGCGCGTGCACGGTCCTGCTCGACGGTGCGGCGGTGAAGTCCTGCACCGTGCTCGCCGCGCAGGCCGACGGGCATGCCGTGACCACCCTGGAAGGACTCGCCGAGGCCGACGGCGAGCTGCATCCCGTGCAGCGGGCCTTCCGCGAACAGCACGGCCTGCAGTGCGGGTTCTGCACGCCCGGCATGATCATGGCCTCGGTGTCGCTGCTCAACGACAACCCCAAACCCACTCGGCAGCAGGTGCGCCAGGCGTTGGAGGGCAACCTCTGCCGGTGCACCGGGTACCACAACATCGTCAACGCGGTGATGGACGCGTCCGGCCAGGACGTACCGGAGGTGCGGGCGTGATCCCGGCCGCGCTGCGCTACGAGCGCGCCACCTCCGTCGAGCACACCCTCGACCTGCTCGGCGAACACGGCGAGGACGCGAAGGTGCTGGCCGGCGGCCATTCGCTGATCCCGCTGATGAAATTCCGTTTCGCCGCACCGGAAGTGCTGATCGACATCGGGCCGATCGCGGACCTGAGCTATGTCCGGGAGGTCGGCGAGGAGATCGCGATCGGAGCCCTGACCCGCTACCGCGACCTGCACACCAACGACATCCTGCGCGCGCACCTCCCGTTGCTGGCCGAGGTGGCCGGCGCCATCGGCGATCCGCAGGTGCGCAACCGGGGCACCATCGGCGGCTCGATCGCGCACGCCGACCCGGCCGGCGACCTGCCCGCCGCCACGCTCGCCTGCGATGCGGTGTTCGTGGTGCGCGGTCCGCAGGGTATTCGGGAGATCGCCGCCGAGGACTTCTTCCTCGGTCCGTTCACCACCCCGCTCGAACCGGACGAGCTGCTCACCGAGATCCGGGTGCCGAAACTGACCGGGATCGGCTGGGGTTTCGAGAAGTTCAGCAGGCGCGCCATTGACTGGGCGATCGTCGGTGTCGTCGCGGTCGGCGGGGCGGTCGCGTTGATCAACATGGGTGGTGCCCCGGTGCGCGCAGCGGCAACGGAAGCGGCCATCGCGGCCGGAGCGGGCGCCGAGGAGGCCGGTGCGCTGGCCGCCGAGGACACCAACCCGGCCGAGGAGCCACACGCCACCGCCGCCTACCGCAGGGCGCTGGCCAGGGTGCTGACCACGAGGGCGCTGGTCAAGGCGCGATCGGCAAGTTGACCGAACACGTCACCGGCACGGTGGTGGAGTACTGAGTCAGCTCTCGGCGGCATTGTTCCGGACCGCGACGCCGTCCGGAGCACTACCGAGGGCTTGATTTTTTACCGTAAGGACGCGCAAGAAATTCGGTCAGTTTCTCGTTCGGTCAAGGTATTGACCCTGGGTAAACCGCTGAGTACCTTTTGCTCACGCGAGTAAGGAAGACTAGCTTACTAACTCCGGGAGTCCGTATGAGACCGTCAGCTCGCAACCAGTCGGAACCCGCGTTACCCCGAACTCGGCTGCCTCGATTCAGTCGACGTGCCCTGGTTGCCCTGGCGCTCAGCGCGGGTCTCGGCGTCGCGGCGATGCCGGCCGGTGCCGCCCCGGCCGCGGCAACCGGGCAGCTTCGGGTCGACCAGGTCGGCTATCTGCCCACCGACACCAAAACCGCCTATCTGATGACGACCGCGGCGGTTTCCGGCGAGAAGTACCAGGTACTCGACTCCGCGGGCACCGCCGTTGCCAGTGGGACGGTGACCACCACCAGCCGGGGTTCCTGGAACTCCGCGTATCCGGACGTCTACCCGATCGACTTCTCCGGCGTGAGCGCCGAGGGCACCTATCACCTCGTCACCAGCGGGAAGGTCAGCGCGACCTCGGACACCTTCCAGGTCGAGAGCGCGGCGAACCTCTACGGCGCGCTGGTCAGTGACGGGGTCGACTTCTACCAGAACCAGCGCGACGGTTCGAACGTGATCGCCGGCCCGCTGAACCGGAAACCCGCTCATCTCAACGATGCCAGCGCCTCGGTGTACAAGGATCCGACCTTCAAGTCCGGCGGCGACGGCGACATCATCACCAACAAGACGCTGACCAAGATCGGCGGTCCCGTCGACGTCTCCGGCGGCTGGTTCGACGCGGGCGACTATCTCAAGTTCACCTTCACCGCGTCCTATGCCGACGATCTGCTCTACTCATCGGCTCTGGCACTGGGTTCCAGCGCACCTGCCGCGCTGACCGCCGAGGCACAGTACGGCACCACCTGGCTGAACAAGATGTGGAACTCCTCGACCAAGACGCTCTACCTGCAGGTCGGCATCGGCAGCGGCAACGAGACCACCTTCTACGGTGACCACGACCTCTGGCGGTTGCCGCAGGTCGACGACTCCGACTCCAACAGCATGGACGTGTACGCCGCCAAGAACCGGCCGGTCTTCGAGGCCGCCGCCCCCGGCGCCAAGATCGATCCGGACGTCGTCGGCAGGGTCGCCGCCGCCTTCGCCTTCGCCGCGCAGGCCGACGCGACCAGCGATCCCGGCCAGGCCGCGACCGAGCTGGCCAATGCGACCTCGCTGTATGCGATGGCCAACACCAGTCCGTCCGGCACGCTGGCCTCCGCGCTGCCCACCGCCTACTACCCGGAGTCCATCTGGCACGACGCGATGGAACTGGGCGCGACCGAGATTGCGCGGGCCCAGCAGGATCTCGGCGATGCCAGCTCCACCTACCTGCCCTACCTGACCCAGGCCGCGACCTACGCCGCCGACTACATCAAGAGCGATTCCGGCAACGACACCTTCAACCTCTACGACACCAGCGCCCTCGCACACACCGACCTGGTCACCGCGCTCAACGTGGCGGGCAACCCGGCCGGGCTCGCGGTCAGCTCCGCCGACCTGATCGCCAACCTCAAGGCCCAGGTCGCCGGCGCGGCGAGCACAGCGGCGGCGGACATCTTCCACGAGGGCGGCGACTACACGAATTTCGATGTCGACTCGCACACCTTCGGCTTCATCGCCACCGAGGCGATGTACCAGAAGGTCAGCGGGGACACCGAATACGCGGCCTTCGCCGGTGAGCAGCGGGACTGGCTGCTCGGCGACAACGCCTGGGGTACCAGCTTCATGGTCGGCCTCGGCACCACCTTCCCGGACTGCATGGGCTCCCAGATTCCCAACCTGTCCGGTTCCACCAACGGCAGCGCGCCCATCGACACCGGTGCGGTTGTCAACGGCCCCAACGGAACCGGCAACTTCAGCGGTGGCCTCGGCGGTCTGCAGAGCGGGATGAAGAAGTGCGAGAACGACTCGTACACCACCTTCACCGGCCACGGCAGCGAATACGTCGACGACGTACGGTCCTGGCAGACCAGTGAGCCCGCGCTGGACATGACCGGCAGTGCGATCATCGCCGGTGCCTGGCAGGAGTCGCTCGCCGGTTCGAGCACCCCAACCGGCAACGACTTCTCGGTGGCACTGTCCCCGGCCAGTGCCACCCTCGCCCCCGGAGCCTCGACAACGGCGACCGTCTCGACCGCGGTCACCGGGGGCAATGCCGAGGCCGTCACCCTGTCGGCGGCCGGCGCCCCGCGACCCTCACGGTCGACGGCACCAAGCAGACCGTGACCTTCCCGGAAACCTCGGCCAGCAGCTACAGCGTGGTCGGCAGTGACAAGGTGAGCGTGAAACTCAAGGCCGGCAACAACACCATCGAATTGTCCGCCGACGGCAGCAGGGGAGCGCCGGACCTCGATCACATCGTGGTCTGAGCGAACCGCCGTCGGCTCGCCGGGTACCTCGGACACGACGTAGCGTTCTGTCGAGGTACACCGAAGGCAGCGCATCGGGCATCCCGTGGACAGGTGCCCGATGCGCTGCCGCACGTGCGGTCGGGGGAGCGATGAACGACGAGAACCGGGTCCGCCTTGCCGCGCGCAACAACGCCGAGCGGTCTCTACGAATTACAACGCCGCGCCTATCAGTGACAATGCGCCGAGGATTCGTCATCGGTGTCGTTGCGGATGTCGAGGCAGGCGGTACTTGCTAATCTGTGCCGCTGGCATCTGTGGTCCGACGAGGGGAGCCGGCCGTGCTGTTGGAGGTACTGGGGGACGAGGTCGCCAAGACCGTGGCGGCCAATGCGACGACCATGGGCATAGCGGCTTTCCGTCACGTTGTCGAGGTCGTCAGGCACAAATCCGACCTCAAGAGCACCGAACTGCCCACCGATCCGAACGAACTCGCCGAGCTGATCGTCGAGTGGGCGCGGGCCGATGAGCAGTGGGCCACTCGGTTGCAGCTCGCATTGGCCGACCGCCTCGACGGTGGTTCGGGCGTCGTCGAGCCACCGCCGACGCCGTTCTTCGACCGGGACGCGGTCCGGGATCGCATCCGGCAGGTGAACACCGGCATCTATCTGTTCGGCGGTCAGCGCGGCTGTGGCAAAACCGCGCTGGTCTGTCAGCTCGCCGAGGACCTGGCCGGCGTATTTCCCGCCGACCGCTGTTATGTCAACCTCGACGCATTCCGCGATGGCGATGTGGTGCGGTTGGCCGAGGCCAAACGGCATGTGCTGCGCCAACTCGGCGTGACAGAACTCGCCACCGGCGAAACCCAGTTGGCCGGACAATACCTGCGGGCCCAGCTCTCCCGGCGAGTGCTGCTGATCCTCGACAATGTGCTCAGCGCCGAGGAACTGCGCATCCTGGCGCCAGGTTGGTCGACCAGCCTCGTACTGGCGACCACTCGCGAACTCACCAACGACCTCAGGGCGAAATACCGGCAGGCTGTCGTCGCGCTCGGCGGTCTGGACAGCGCGGGCGCGCAGGCGTTGCTGGCCACTATCTGCGGAGCCGAGATGCTGGCCGCCGAACCCGAAGCGACCAGGACAATTCTGCGGCGGTTCGGCAATATTCCGTTCGCGATCGAACAGATCGGTGCGCTGCTCAGCAGACGGATCGGTGAACCCGGCGCGGTCGCCGCCCTGCTGACCCAGTTTCACGATTCCGGTATCGCCGACACCGACGATCTCATCGCGCGCAAACTCGCCGAAAGCGTCGACCTGCTCTCCTCGGCCGAAATCAGAGCCTATCAGTTGCTCGCGCTGAATCCCGGCCCGGAATTCGATCTGGTGACCGTGGAACTGCTCCTGGGCGGATCACGTTCCGGGGTCGACAAGCTGGTGGACGTCGGCCTGGTGACGGCACTGGGGGGCGGGCGCTACCAGTTGCCGTGGTTCGCCAAGAACTATGCGGGGGAACTCGCCGACCACGACGAGGTCGATACCGAGGCGGCCTTCGATCGGATCCTCGCCTTCTACGTCGAGCGGGCGATCAGCGCCGATTTCGCCGGTGGCGACCGACTGCGGCGCAGCGCCCCACCGGCGCGGGTAATGCCCTGGCCTGCGGAAGGGCCGGCTCGGTTGGACTGGCTCGACGAGCATCGTGAGGCACTCGTCGAACTCGCCGAGCGGGCGCTGCTGGCCGGCCGCTACGAGGAGGTGTGCCAGCTGTGCACGGCGCTGGAACTGCTCGTGATGTCACGCGCCCGCTTCGAAGAGTGCCTCACCGCGTTCGAATTCGGCACTCGCGCCGCCCAGCAACTCGGCAGGCCTGACCTGCTTGCCAGGATGTATTCACTCCAGGGTCGGGTTGCCCTGCTGCTGCACCTGTTCGACCGGGCCGAGCGACTGCTGGCCACGGCGACCGACACCGCCGCCGCACTCAACGGGGCCGACCCACAACTGGAATCCTCGCTGGCGGAGTTCTGGGGCCGCTACCACGAGGAATGGGCCGACTGGCAGCACGAGGAATACCAGCGGACCAGCGGCTACACGCGGGCGGTCGACCACTTCACCCGCAGCGCGACCATCGACCGCGCCATCAAGGACCGCCGCGCCTACGGCCTGCATGCCAGGATGCTGGCCAACGTGCAGGTGAAGGCGGGCCTCGCTGACGAGGCGCTGGCTCTGTTGGCCGACCTCGCCGGCTACACCAGCGATCCGCGCAACGGCTCACGAGTGCACACCGTCCGGGCGAAGGCCCTCACGCCGCTCGGCCGACTGGCGGAGGCGACAGCCGAGATCGAGGCGGCCAAGCGGCTCGCCACCCAGAGCGGGACCATGGCGCAGTACCGGTACGAACTGGCCGACATCGAAGCCGAGATCGCGTTCAAGGCCGGAGACATCGGCGCCGCGCGGTCGCTGTGGGGCTGGCTGGTGCAGGAGTACCTCAACGCCGGTCACCCGAAGTCGGTTCTCTACCAGGCCAAACTCAACCGACTGCCGCCGATACCATCGCGATGACACGGGCACCGACCCGCAGCTTGTCGACACCCACCAACCCTCGGCCCTGAGCGTGCCGGACGAATGCCGCTGACGCCAACAGCATCGGATCGAAGCCTGGCGGCGGTTGCGGCGCTCGGACGGACAGCAGCTCGTGCCGGGTCCGCACCAACAGTTCTGCTCGACCGGCGCGGGTTGCGATCAGCTCGGCATTCGGCCACTGCGCGAGCATCGCGTCGGCCTCGGTGCTGAACAGTTCGGGGCCGTCCGCATCGCCGCCGATGCGCAGGATCGACGCGGAACTCAGCTCACGGTAGGACGCCCGATCCAGGTCGGCGACCAGATGCCGATGGTCGAACGGCTCCGGCCGGCGGTCACCGTGCGAGCGCGGAAAGCGTTGCAGCGCGAGGATGTGCCCGTCCTCCCGCGCACCGACCACCAGCGTCGGTACCTGATGGTTCGTCGGTGTCGGCACCTCGGCGGGCGCGAACACCGCTTCGGTTGCCGGCTCGGCAAGATCGAGAAGTTCGTACAACAGCGGACGCAGCATCCTCGCGCTCCGACCCGGCCACTGGACGGCCTTGCGCACCGCGGGTGCCCAGGCGTCGGGCTGGTGGGTGCTGATCGCGGCCGCGATCTGATCGGCGAGGTCGGCTCCGGGACCCAGTACGGTGGCGCGCTCGGCGAGGAGGGCGAGCGGTGAACCCGGTACGGTGTTCGCCCCGGTCCCGGCGGCCAACAGGATCGGTTTGTCCAGCGCGGCCGCGTACAGCGCGAACGAGCCCTCGTCACCGACGACACAGTGCGCCGCGCAGAGCACGGCCTGCCAGTTGTCGGTGGGCGGCACCACATGCAGGCCGAGTTCCGCCGCCCGGCCCAACCAGGCCCTGATCTGCCATTGCCCGTGTGCCGACCACACTCCGGGATGCAACACGACGACGACGCGGTACTCATCGACGGGGAGCGCGCCGGCCAATTCTTCCGGCAGACGCGGGAACCGGCCGAACAGCGAATGCGGCCCCCAGGTCGAACTGACCACCACCAGAGTCTTGCCGGCCGCGTCGAGCGCGGCCCGGTAGCCGTGCACCCGATGCCGGCCGGCCAACAGGCGATCGAGGCTCGGATCGCCGATCACGACCGCGTGAGCGCTCGCGGGCGGGCAGATCGCGGCCAACTGGGTGTGCTGGTCGCGGTGCGACAGCGCGATCACGGTCGGCAGGACCCGCCCCTCGCGCAGCAGTCGGTCCGGATTCATCCCGGCCACGATGCGGCTGTTCGGGTAGTACTTCTGGTAGCCGAGACCATGCGGAACCAGCAGGATCGGGGCGTCGATGGCGTCGAGTCGGTCGTTCTCGCTGGCGGCGATCGCGAGGTCGAACCGGGTCGCGGTGGCCTGTTCCCAGGGCAGGACCTCGACACCGAGCTTGACGAGGAAACGGTCGAGGCCGGCGCGGAAGATCGCGGTATTGGTCGGATCCGTGGTGAAGACGGTCTGCACCCGTTGATCGCCTTGGATGATGGAGACGATGTCCAGGATTCGGGTCAGCGCGGTCACCGTGCGCGCGACCACAAGGACGGAACATTCGAACCGGCGGGTCAGCCAGTCACGAAAGCGCGGATCGACCGGAAGCGTCGCTGGTCGCTGGTCGCTGGTCGCTGGTCGCTGGTCGCTGGTCGCTGGTCGCTGGTCGCTGGTCGCTGGTCGCTGGTCGCTGGTCGCTGGTCGCTGGTGTCATTATTGTAGCGCATTGTCCGCTATGTCCGGTAATTGGGGTAGTCGAGGCGGCGCGGACGGTGCGGTCATACCGGTCAGCCTACGGAGGCCGCCTTGGCGTGCCGCAGCCGAGTCCTGGCACGTCAGGCAGCTGACACGGGCGCTCGGCCTCGACGGACCGGGGCCTCCCGGCCACCTGTCTGGGACATCGGCGAAACTCGTCGGCCGATCGTCGAGATTTTGTCGGTCCGGTGGGTTGTACTGGTCGTCGTAGTGGCGACCAGGGCGCTGCGGACGCGGGCAGGTCCGGGCGGATGCGAGGAGAGGACGGTCCGATGCCGACAGACGTCATCGACACCGGTGTCGGCGGTGTCGACGCCGACTTCGTGCGGCTGGCCGACCCGTTCCGCCGCGAGTTGTTCGCGCACTGTTACCGGATGGTGGGCTCCGTGCACGACGCGGAGGATCTCGTGCAGGAGACCTATCTGCGCGCCTGGCGGGCCTACGACCGGTTCGAGGGGCGCAGTTCCCTGCGCACCTGGCTGCACCGCATCGCGACCAGTGCCTGCCTCACCGCGCTGGAAGGGCGCGCCCGTCGCCCGCTGCCCACCGGCCTCGGCGCGCCGAATGCCGATCCCGATGCCGAACTGGTGCAACGGCCGGAAGTCCCGTGGCTGGAGCCGATCCCGCAGACGATGGTGGGTCAGGTGGCCGGCGATGCCAACGACCCGGCCGCGATCGTGAGTGCGCGGGCGAGTGTGCGGCTGGCCCTGATCGCGGCCCTGCAACATCTCTCGCCCCGGCAGCGGGCCGTGCTGATCCTGCGCGATGTCCTGAAATGGCGCGCCGCCGAGGTCGCCGACCTGCTGGAGACCACCACCGCCTCGGTCAACAGCCTGTTGCAGCGGGCGCACGCCCAACTCGACCGGATGGCGCCGGCCGAGGACGAGATCGACGAACCGGAGACCCCCGCCCAGCGGGCGCTGCTGGATCGGTACGTGCGGGCCTTCGAGGGCTACGATTTCGCGGCCATCGGCGAGTTGCTCACCGAGAACACGGTGTGGGAGATGCCGCCGTTCGTCGGCTGGTACCGGGGAACGCGGGATATCGTGCGGTTGAGCCGGCTGCACTGTCCCGCGAAGCGGGCCGGTGACCTGAAACTGCTGCGCACGCAGGCCAACGGCCAACCCGCGTTCGCACTGTACCTGCGCGATCCCGCCGACGGCCGGCATCGGGCCTTCAGCATCAACGTGCTCGCGTTCAACGGGGATTCGATCGCCGGAGTGGTCGCTTTCTTCGACACCCGACTGTTTCCCGTCTTCGACCTGCCGCCGATCCTGCCGGCCTCCTGATCGTCGCACGGTTACGCCGTTTGCCGTCCCGGTGCACCGGTCCATGGGCCGGGATCGGGAACGTGGTGTGGCGCAGGTAACTAAGCGCCGCACATTGCCAGGGGCGTGGCAACCTTCGTTGAGCGCGGGGCGTCAATGGGGGCATGGAGACGCGTGAAGTGAAGATGGACGAGCAGCCGGGCCAAGGACCCGAGCCGTCCGAGACGCCCCTACCGCGTCGCCGTTTCTGGCGTAGGCCGGTAGTTCGTCGGGTACGCAGAGTGGTTCTGGCTGCCCTACTGGTGTTTCTGATCCTCGTCGGCTGGTCGATCGGCAGTGCGCTGACCGCTCCCGGCACCGACAGCACCGCGGCGCGGTTGGCCGAATGGGGCCGCGACCACGGCTTCGACGGGGCCATCACCTGGCTGGAAAAGCAGCAGTACGAACACAATCAGCCCAAGGTCGGCGGCGCCCCGGCCGGTGGCATTCCGGCTGCCGCGGGAGTTGTCACCCCGGCGCCGCCGGTCGGCAGGGGCAACCTGCCCGCAGGGCCGCCCACCTTGCCCGCGCCCAACCCGATCCCGGTACTCGCCAAGGGTGCGCCGCTGTCCGGCGAGGGTCAGTGGCAGACCGTGGAGACGGTGCAGGGCGAGCCAGCGGTGCGGGTCGCCGAGCTGCGCCCTGACGATCAGCACACCTCCTTCGTGGCGGGTGTGCTGTGGATCGACCCGAACCTGGTCCGTGGCCAACTACAGCCCGGCTACCTGGACCCCGGCGGGAAGTGGCAGGCCGCCGACTCGATCACCTCCGCCACGCAGAGCACCGTGGTGGCCGCGTTCAACGCCGGATTCCGGCTCAACGCCAGCCACGGTGGCTACTACAGCGAGGGACGCACCGTCGTTCCGTTGCAGGACAACGCGGCCAGCCTGGTGCTCGACACGGACGGCAGGGCAACGGTCGGCAGCTGGAACCACGAGGTGACGATGGGCCCCGACGTGGCCAGCGTGCGACAGAACCTGGTCATGTTGGTGGACAACGGCCAGGTCAACCCGAGCTGCTCCTCGGGAAGTTCGGTGTGGGGCAGCACTCTCGGCAACACCGCCTACATCGACCGCTCCGCGTTCGGCGTGACCGCGGACGGCGCCGAGGTCTACGTCGGCGGACCCGCGCTGTCGGTGTGCACGCTCGGCAAGATCCTGCAGGCCGCCGGGGTGGTTCGCGGGATGGAGCTGGACATCAACCCCGACTGGGTCAGCGGCGTGTACTTCCACGACCGGCCGGGCGCGCAACCGCAGGGTTTCCGGCTCTACCCGAGCCAGAAGGTGATCCCGTCGCACTACCTCTCGCCGTCCAGCCGCGACTGGTTCGGCTGGTATGCCCGTCCCTAGGATGAGGGGATGCGCAATACGCCGATCCGCGAGGTGTCGATCGTTGACGAGATGATCCGGCTCGGTCAGTTCCTCAAGCTGGCCGGTCTCGCCGAGGACGGCGGCCAGGCGCGGGCGATGATCGAGGCGGGCACGGTCATGGTCAACGGACGGCCCGAGATCCGGCGTGGGCGCCAGCTCACGATCGGCGATGTGGTCACGGCCGAGACCGGCAAGGCCCGCCTCGTCGCAGGCTGAGCGCCCAACCGGCTGAGCGCCCAAACCGGCTGACTGCCCCGACCCAAGCTCGGCAACCTGTCTGGCTGGGCACCCCCGGCCGGCTGAGCGCACCGGCTTGCCGAGCAACGTGGCCAACTGGTCGAACAGGTAGGTATGGCTCGGTTGGCCGTCAGGCGGCGCTGAAGCGGCGTCGGGGGCGGGTGCCGGGGCGGCGCAGGTCGTCGAGGGCCTCGGTCAGCGCGATCTCCAGGTAGCCGATCCGGTTGGTGGCCTGAAGCAGGGTGGCGCCACCGGTCACCGCGGTCAGTACCGAGGTCGCGGCCGCCTCGGCGTCGATACTCGCGTCGATCTCGCCGGCGGACTTCAGCGCCCGCACGCCGGCCGCGAGGTAGCCGTGCCACCGGTCGTAGAGATCGGTGATGATCTCCTGGGCTTCCGGGCTCACCAGCCGCAGCTGCGCGGTGAGTGCGGAGAGCGGGCAGCCCTGCCGCCGCGCGTCGTAGTTCTCGATCACCCGTTTGCGCCAGGCCTGCCATTTGCGCCAGGTGGTCAGGTCGCCGAGCATCGGCTGCTGGTCGGCGAGTACCAGATCGGCCTCGTGCCGGGCGACGGCGAGCAGCAGATCGGACTTGCCGTCCGGAAAGTAGTGGAACAGCTGGCTCTTGCTCGTCGCGGTGGCCGCGCGGATGTCGTCGAGGCCGACGGCCGGCACGCCCTGCTGCCTGATGAGTACTGCCGCGCCCTCGACGATTCGCTGCCGGGTGGCCGCACCCTTGGACGTCAGCACTCGCGCCATGGCCCTCATGCTAGCCATTTCAGCCCGATTCCGGCCTCTTTCGGTCCAATCCAAGTCTGGACCGAAAGGTCCAGGAAGCGTCAGCGTCTGGACCGTACGGTCCATTGGTCGCCATGGTGACCGAGGCGGTCGCGTCGCCCGCCGGGAACGGCGACCC
>DATATE010000200.1:0-7021 GCA_036268955.1 Pseudonocardiaceae bacterium | reverse complement strand
ATCTCGCGCTGGGTCTGTTACGCCTGGCTGGGATCACCGAGATCACCCGTACGGTCCAACGGATCGCCGCTGATCGTCGTCTGATTTTCCCGATCATCGCGGCCGCTACCAGCACAAACCGACTTTGAAATTCCCCTGGGTGCGGACCGGTGTGATCACGGTCGGGATGAGCTGCCGCTCACCCAACTGCGCCACCAGGCTACGCCGGTCGGCCCGACGAAAACCACCCGGCACAACCCGGCGAATCAGTTGTCACACCAGGAAACTAGGTGCCGATCCACGGGAGCGGCTTGGGAATGCGGTGCCACCACCAGTCGTGGGACGGCAGGACGTTCGAGATGCCCGCGAGAGCGGCCTCGGTGTCGTCGCCGGTCAGTAGGCGGAAGTTGGCGTCGATCGCGGCCAGTGCGGTGCCGAACTGTGTCAGCGCGGCCTCGGGCAGCCGGTCGAGGGTCGCCGCCAGTTCGTCGCGGGTGCGTAGGTCCTCGATGTAGAAAACGGCGGGATACCAGCCATCCGGCGGCCAGCCCGCTGCCATTCGGGCGGTCAGGTTCTCCCAGGCGCCCAGGCGGGTGCGCGCCCGCCAGACGAGCGAGGCGACCTCGGCTGCGACCGGGGCGGTGGACTGCCAGGATTCCAGCCAGGTGTGCAGTTCGGCGGTGATCGGGGCGGGCACCCGGTATTCGCGGATGACTTCCGGTTGCCGGTCGATCGGGACCGTCGGCAGTTGCGGGACGGGTTGGGCCACCGCGTCGATCCGGTAGCTGATCCGCTCGTCGGCGGAGTCCTCGACGCTGTGCAGCCTGGCCCTGGTCAGCAGGCCACCGGGAGCGGCCAGCCAGTAGGCGCTGGGCAGCGCCAGCGGTGCCGCGTAGAGCATCGCGGTGCCCAGCGCCTCGGCCAGTCCGGCCGCGGCCGTGGGTTCGTCGGGTTTTCGAGGGACGTCCTCGGTGAGGTAGATGTCCAGCAGCCAGCTGACATCGCCGTACACCTGGGCGTACATGCAGCTGACCGAGGCGCCCCAGTTCCGGTCGTCCTGGTCGTCGGAGTCCGACAGGTCGACCGACTCGACCGGGACGGCGGTGAGCGCCGCGAGGGCGGTCGCGAGCCGGGCGCGGTCCAGCTCACCGATGACGAAGAAGTTGTAGGTCACCGGCGCCGTCCCGTCGTAGCGCGCCGTCGCCCTCGCGACGGCCTGCGGATTGTTGCCGAACCAACCCAGGCCAATCCGGAGGTTCCCGTTCGGCCCGGAAATACCATGTTACTGAGCCGAAGAAGGTCCAACCACCGTTGACCGTAACCGCGCTACTCGTTCGCGCTACGTCAGCAACAGTCCCGATTCGCTGTCGAACAACAGGATCCGGCCCGGTTCGGGTACCGCCGAGCGGGTGTCACCGACGGATGGTTCGTCGGCCTCGGCGACGGTGACACCGAGTTGGCTGCCGTCCGGGCAGTCCAGGATCACCAGCGCGGTGACACCGAGATTTTCCACCACCGACACGGTGCCGGTGATGCCGTCGGTGCCGCCGTCCGGGTGCAATGTCAGGTATTCCGGTCGGATGCCGAGCTTGATCGGGCTGCCGTCCGGTCGGTCAAGCTCGGCCGGCAGCGGGAGACGGGCCCCGGCGACGTCGATGTGCTCGCCGGTGATTTTTCCGTCCAACTGGTTCATCGGGGTCGAACCGATGAAGTTGGCGACGAACGTGTCGGCCGGCCGCTGGAAGACCTCGCGCGGGGTGCCGAGCTGGCGCAGGTGACCGGATTCCAGCACCGCGATCCGGTCGGCGAGCGCGAGAGCCTCGGCCTGGTCGTGGGTGACGAAGACGGTGGTGATCTTCAGGTCGCGTTGCAATCGTTTGAGGAAGGTGCGCGCCTCCAGCCGCAACCGGGCGTCCAAGTTGGACAGTGGCTCGTCGAGTAGCAGCACGTCGGCGCCCATGGCGATCCGCGGGCCAGTGCGACGCGCTGCTGCTGGCCGCCGGAGAGCTGGCCGGGCCGCCGGTCGAGCAGGCCGCCGAGGCTCAGCTCGGCGCTGGTCTCCTCGGCGACCTTGCGGCGGGCCTCGCGCGATTCGTGGCGCACCCGCAGCGGGTAGGCGATGTTCTCGGCGACGGTCATATGGGGGAACAGGGCATAGTCCTGGAAGACCATCGCGATATTGCGTTTGCCGGGTTCCAGCCGGGTGACCTCGCGGTCGCCGATGCTGATGCTGCCCTCGCTGGCCTGTTCCAGCCCGGCGATGGTGCGCAGCAGGGTGGTCTTGCCGCAGCCGGACGGGCCGAGCAGCGCGAAGAACTCGCCGTCGGCGATGCGCAGGTCGAGGCCGTCGACCGCGCGTACCCCGTTCGGGTACACGGTGGCGAGCCCGGAGACGTCGATGCCGGCCATCAGCCCTTGATCCCTCCATGGAAGCGGAAACCGTAGCGCCGGTTCACCAGCAGATAGAGCACGACGACCGGGATCGAGTAGAGCAGGGAGAACACCGGGAGGCTGTTGAGGTTGACCGCGCCGCCCTCGTTCTGCAGGGTGTGGATGATCACCGCGGCCGGCTGTTTGTCGGTGTCCTGCAACAACAGGAACGGCAGCAGGAAGTTGCCCCAGGCGTTGATGAACGACCAGACCAGGATCGTGGCGATACCCGGTCGGGCGATCGGCAGCACGATGTGGCTCAGCACCTGGCGAGGGGAGGCGCCGAAGACGCGCGCGGACTCCTCATACGAGCGGGGCACGCCGTCGACGAAGTCCTTGAGCATGAAGATCGCCGCCGGCAGCAGGCCGCCGGAGAGTACGACCGAGGTGCCGATGATCGAGTTGATCAGCCCGAGTTCGTACATCATCAGGTAGATCGGCACCATCGCCGCCGTGCCGGTGACCACGCTGGAGAGCAGCAGCAACAGGTAGAGCAGGGCGTCGCGGCCGGGGATGCGCACCCTGGAGAGCACGTAGGCGGCCAGCGCGGCGAGTACCACGGTGATCGCGGTGGCCAGCCCGCACAGGATCAGCGAGTTGACGATGGACGGGACGAGGTTCGGGTTGGCGAAGGTGGTGGCGAAGTTGTTCAGTGTCCAGTGTGGCCAGTGCGCGGACAGGCCGGGATTGGCATCGAAGGGCTCGGACGCCAGCCAGAGCATCGGCACCGCGAAGAACACCATGATGACCGCGATCAGCACGTAGAAGCCGATCCGGCCGACCACCCAGCGCGGCCCGAACCGCACCGGCTGGCTGGGGCGCTTGGCAGGTGCCTCGCCGCCGAGTCCGGCCGCGGCGGCGGGTGGGGACAGCGTCACGTCCGCCTCCTGACCTCGGTCATGCCCGCCTCCGCAGCAGTCGCAGGTACAGCAGCGCGATCACCAGGTTCACCAGCAGCAACAGCACCGAGATCGCCGATGCGTAGCCGAACTGGCTGCTGTTGAGCGCCTGGTCGTAGATGAACACCGGCAGCACCTCGGAGGCGTGGTTGGGGCCACCGGCGGTGAGCAGATAGGGCGAGAAGTCGTTGGCCGTCCACAGCGTGATCAGCAGCGTGTTGGTCAGCACATGGCCTCTGATGTGCGGGAAGACGACGTCGGAGACCAGCCGCAGGCCCCGCGCGCCGGACAGCCGGGCGATCTCCAGCTGGGTCGGCGGCACGGTGCTCAGCGCGGAACCGTAGAGCATCATCGAGAACGCGGTGCCCCGCCAGGTGTTGAAGAAGATCAGCGAGAGCATCGGATACTGGATCAGCCAGGCGGTGGCGTGGTTGCCCAGCAGCGCGTTGAGCGTGCCGGAGTTGCGGTCCAGCAGCGCGAACCAGAGGAACGCGACCACCGTGCTCGGCAGGATCCAGGCCAGCAGGACCAGGCCCTGCACGACGCTGCGCAGGGCGCGCGGGGTGCTGCGCATCAGCCAGGCGAGCAGGAAGCCGAGCAGGTTCTGCCCGATCACCGCCGAACCGCCGACGAAGATGATGGTCAGCACCAGCGCGTTGCGGAACTCCGGGTCCGACAGCGCGTTGGTGACGTTGCCGAGGCCGACGAACTGCGGGTTGATCGAGTTCGGCCCGGTCAGCTCGAAGTTCGTCGAGCCGATGTAGATCGTCCACAGCGCGGGGAAGATGAGGAAGACCGCGATGATGACGATCGCCGGCGCGAGGAAGGCGAGCGCTCGCGGCACGCCCAGCCCGGCCACGTCGATCCGGCGCAATCGCTTGCGCGGCGGTGGCTGCTCCGGGTCCCGCGGGGTCCTGGCAGGCTCGGTGAGGTCAGTTGTCGACAACGTTGCCCTTGCCGACAACCTTGGCCAACGCGGTCGCGTAGGTCGCGGCGGCATCGGCCGGCGACTTGCCGCTGATCACGTCTGCGGTGGCCTGTTGCACCAGTGCGGATACCTGCGTGTAGTCCCCTTCGGACGGACGGAAGTGGGTGACCGGCAGGACCTTGGTGGAGACGAACTTCAACAGCGGGTCATTGTTCACCAGTTTGGTGTTGACATCGTTGCGCGGCATGATCTGCGTCGACCCGCCGAGGTACTTGGTCTCGTAGATCTCCATGGCCGGCGCGGAGGCCATGAAGGTCATCAGCTGCCAGGCCTGCTGCGGGTACTTGGTGTGCGGGTTGATGACCCGGTCACCACCGCCGGAGTAGCTGACGAAGTCCTGGCCGCCGATGCCGCTGCCGGGGGTCTGGGCCGGGATCAGCGCGTAGCCGACGGCGCTGTCGCGGTCGGGCATCTTGTTGTTGCCGACGGTCGGGGACAGGATCGAGCGCCACAGGTAGTCGCTCTCGGAGTAGATGCCGGTCTGGTTCGCGGCGAACTCGGCGAAGGACTCGTTGCGACCCTGGGCTTCCTCGTTGAGCACCGGGTCGGCAAGGCCCTTGGAGAAGATCTGCTGGTAGAAGCCGAGGGCGGCGCGCATGGCTGCGGTGTTGCCCTGCCATTTGCCGTTGCTGTAGAGCAGTTGACCCGCGCCGGCGAGCATCGGCAGGAAGCCGTTGACCGTGGTGGTCTCGGTCATCGCGGTGCCGCCGTCGACCTGGATCGGCGTCACGCCGGGCAGCTTCTTCAGCGCCTGTGCCGCGCTGATGATGTCCGCCCAGCTCTTGGGCTGCCAGTTCGTCGGGAGGCCCGCCCTGGCGAAGAGGGTTTTGTTGTAGAACAGCACCCGACCGTCGGTGCCGTCCGGAATGCCGTATGCCTGCCCGTTGTACTCGTCGAGCTGTTGCACGGACTTGGAGATCTGGCTCCAGCCGTCCCAGGAGTTCACCGTGCTCGCGCCGACCACGTCGGCCAGCGGCTTGATCAGGCCACTCTCGGAGTAGTCGCCGACATCGGTGCCGTCGATCTCCAGGATGTCGCCACCGCCGCCGGTACGCAGCGCCAGGATCTGCTTCTGTTGGTAGCTGCCGTCGTCGGAGCCGTCCCCGTTGAAGGTGATGTGCACGGTGACGCCCTTGGCCTTCTCCATCGCGGTGAAGGTCGGGATGACGTAGTCGACGATCCATTCGGCGCCGGAGGCGTTCTTGCCGCCGACGATCGAGTTGGAGGAGATGCCGAGCGTGACGTTCTTCGCGTTGGCGTTGAGGGTGGTGTCGCTGGAGCCGCTGCTGGCGGACTGCCCGATGCAGCCGGTCAGCAACAGGCAGCCCGCAACGCCAACGGTCAACAGTCCGGTTCGGATTCTCATCATCGAGCCCCGCATCTGGTCAGAAAGTAACGGAACAGCGCAGTGGCCATCTTGCAGCCATGTGCTCGACTTGACAAGGTGACATGGCTGTCCGTTTGACAGGTGCGGTCTAGACCTCTTGCGGTGCGAAAATCCGTTGTTTCCACACCGTTGGCTCAATCTTCGGCTCGGTATTCACCAGGTCGGACGCTGATTCGGTTACAGCGCGCTGTGTACGTCGGCGGCCCATTCCCACGGTGCGGCGGTACCGCCCGGCTCGGAGTTGAAGTACTCCCAGCCGTCGACGCCGGCGAAATCCGGGTACTTGGCGGCCAAGCTGGAGATCGTGGCCCGCAGGGTGGGCATGTCGACATAGCCGGAGCCGTTGTCCGGATTGGTCGTTGTGCCGGCGACAACCTTGCTGGCCGGGACGACGCCGTGCGCGATGATGCTGTCATAGCTGCTGGTGTCGGACATTTCGCCCCAGCCGTTGTACAGCTGGGCGTTGAACCAGGAGATCTCGTTGCCGCAGTCGGCGTAGAGCTGGTCGTAGGAGAACCCGGAGAGGTTGCCGCCGCCGGACAGCGCGGTGCCGACCGGGGCGAGGGTGATCAGGAAGCTGGGGCCGAAATCCGAGTACAACTGGTTGACCAGCCGCTCGATACCGGCCTGCGACATGTTCTCCTCGACATCGAGATCGAGGCCGTTGAGATTGTAGGTGGTGATGAGATTCTTCAGCAGCGGATAATAGGTGTCGAAATTGTTGTCGAGGTTCTGGAAACTGCCCTGCGCGGCCCCACCGACCATGGCCAGTACATTGACGCCCTGGCTTTGCATGGTGTGCAGATCCGCCCACATCTGGGTGAACATCGGATCGCTCGGCGGATTGTCGTTGAGGTGCACGCTGCCGTCGGAGTCGAGGTGGATCGCGGCCACGATCACATCGGTGACCCCGGTGTTGTTCTGGGTCAACGCCAATGGGGACACGTAGCTGCCGTTGTCGTACTGGGTCTGGTAGTAGACGATGTCGTGCGGAGTCGTCGCCGGGGCCGCCTCGGCGGATTCGGCGGTCGACAATGGGCTGAGCAGTACTACCACGGCGCCCAGCGCGATAGCCAGTTTTCGCATACTCGATGCTAGGCAGCCGATTTATTCGTGGGCAATGACTCGCTCGGGTCTGTCCGGTTCTGTCATTTACTAATGAGTTCAGAAGTAGGTCGAGTCAGGTGGTGATGTAGGCCAGATTCGGGTCGCGGAAGAATCCACGGACGAGGGCGGGCAGTTTCTGCAGGCGTCGCAGGGCGCCGGTGGCCTTGTTCTTCAGATCGTCCTTGCTGGTGACGCCGATCTTGCCGATGCGGTCGTGTTTGACGTTCTTCC
>DATATE010000199.1:0-6049 GCA_036268955.1 Pseudonocardiaceae bacterium | reverse complement strand
TGCCCGGCGTCGACCTCACCGCGCCCGATCCCCGGTTCCGGCTGGGCGGCCTGCTCCGGCCGGTGCGCTGGGCGCTGCTGTTCGCGCTGGTCCTGGTCGCGGTGGACGCGCTGGCCACGGTGGCGCTGCCGATCCTGATCCGCAACGGAGTGGACGGCGGCGTGTCCGCGCACCACATCGGCGTGGTGTGGCTGGTGTCGTGGCTGGCGCTGGCCGTGGTCGCGGTCGACTGGGTGGTGTTGGCCGGGCAGACCGTGGTGGCCACCAGGGCCGGTGAGACCGTGCTGTACCTGCTGCGGGTGCGCAGCTACTCCCACCTGCAACGGCTGGGCCTGGACTACTACGAGCGCGAGCTCGGCGGCCGGATCATGACCAGGATGACCACCGACGTGGACGCGCTGTCCACGTTCCTGCAGACCGGCCTGGTCACCACGGTGGTCAGCGTCCTCACCGTGTTGGGCATGGCGGTCGCCATGATGGTCATCGACCTGCCGCTGGCACTCACCGCGCTCACCGCGCTGCCCATCGTGATCGTCGCGACGTTCGTGTTCCGCCGGCTGGCATCCGCCGCGTACGCCGAGGCGAGGGAGCGGATCAGCGCGGTCAACGCGGACCTCCAGGAGAACGTGTCGGGCCTGCGGGTGGCCCAGGCGAACACCCGCGAGCAGCTCGCCGCCGACCACTTCGGACAGTTGTCGGACGACTACCGCCGGTCGCGGCTGCGGGCTCAGCGCTACATCGCGACCTACTTCCCCGGGGTGACGTTCCTGTCCGAGTCGGCCCAGGCGGTCGTGCTCGGCGTCGGTGCCACCTGGGTGGCGCACGGCCAGCTCACGTCCGGCGTACTGGTGGCGTTCCTGCTGTACCTGGGCCAGTTCTTCGCGCCGGTCCAGCAGCTGTCCCAGGTGTTCGACGGCTACCAGCAGGCCAGGGTCGGCCTGCAGCGGATCGGTGACCTGCTGCGCACGCCAACCACGGTGGTGCCCGCACAACGGCCGGTGCCGGTGCCGCCCCGGTTGCGCGGCGAGGTGGAACTGCGGGACGTCAGCTTCCGCTACGGCGGCGCCGAGCGGGCCGCGCTGGACCAGGTGTCGCTGCGGGTGCCCGCCGGGCAGACGGTCGCCCTGGTGGGTGCCACCGGCGCCGGCAAGTCGACGCTGGTCAAGCTGCTCGCCCGGTTCTACGACGCCACCGGCGGGCACGTCACCGTGGACGGCGTGGACGTGCGCGACTACGACCTGGTCGGCTACCGGCGCCGGCTGGGCGTGGTGCCACAGGAGCCGCACCTGTTCACCGGGGACGTGGCCGACAACGTCCGCTACGGCCGGCCGGACTCACCGGACACCGACGTGGAGGTCGCGGTCCGGGAGGTCGGCGCGCTGCCCATGGTGGCCGGCCTGAGCGACGGCTTCCACCACCCGCTGGGCGAGCGTGGCCAGGGCCTGTCCGCCGGGCAGCGGCAACTGGTCGCCCTGGCCCGCGCCGAACTGGTCCAACCGGACATCGTGCTGCTGGACGAGGCCACCGCCGCACTGGATCCGGCCACCGAGGGGGCCGTGCTGGCGGCCGGCGAGCGGATGGCACGAACGCGCACGACGTTCGTCGTGGCCCACCGCCTCGCGACCGCTGCCAGGGCCGACCGGATCGTGGTATTGGACGGTGGCAGAATCGTCGAGGACGGCAGCCACGAGGAGCTCCTCGCGGCCGGCGGGACGTACGCCACACTGTGGCGTTACGGCTCGTCGGAGTCCGGCCAACTTTCCCAACCGGCTGGTTGAACACTGATGCTTGACCACCTGCCCGGAAGATGAACGTCCTGGTGAGGTTCGCAACACCCCAGGTCGCTCGCCGCAGGGTGGGCCCCGGCTCAAGTTGTCCGTACTAGCCTGGCGGAGAGGCTTTCAGATCCACAGCGAGACGGATAGAGGCGAGCGCCAACCGTGTCCAGCAGCACCGCGTCACAGTTCGGATCGAACGAGTGGCTCGTAGAGGAGATGTACGAGCAGTTCCTCGCGGACCCGTCGTCGGTAGACCCGGCGTGGCACGACTTCTTCGCCGACTACAAGCCGGCGCAGCGCGCTGCCGGTGTGGGGGACAACGTCGCACAACCCACCGGCAGCGCGGCCACCGAGGCAGCCGGCACGATCGGCACGGCGACGCCCCCCGCGGCGCCGAGGACCAACGGGCAGGTCGTCCGCACACCGCCGGCGGCCCCCGCGCCGAGTGCCATGCCGACCCCCCCGCCGACCAGCGGCCTGCCCAACACGGGCAAGCCGGTGCCGGCCGCCGCCGCCAAGGCGGCCCCGGTCAAGCCGGTCGAGGGCGAGCAGGTCAGCCCGATCCGCGGCGCCGCCGCCGCGATCGTCAAGAACATGCAGCTGTCGCTGACCGTGCCGACGGCGACCAGCGTGCGTGCGGTGCCGGCGAAGCTGCTCGCCGACAACCGCATCGTGATCAACAACCATCTCAAGCGGACCAGGGGTGGGAAGGTCTCCTTCACCCACCTCATCGGCTACGCGGTGGTGCGCGCCCTCGAGGCGTACCCGAACATGAACCGGCACTTCGCCGAGGTCAACGGCAAGCCGACGATGGTCACGCCGGAGCACGTGAACTTCGGCCTGGCCATCGACCTGCCCACCAAGGACGGCGGCCGCACGCTCGTGGTCGCGTCCGTCAAGGGCTGCGAGGCGATGTCGTTCAGCCAGTTCTGGCAGGCCTACGAGGACATCATCCGCAAGGCCCGCGGCGGCTCGCTGACCACGGACGACTTCACCGGCACCACGATCTCGCTGACCAACCCGGGCACGATCGGCACCAACCACTCGGTGCCCCGCCTGACCGCCGGCCAGGGCACGATCGTCGGCGTCGGTGCCATGGAGTACCCGGCGCAGTTCCAGGGCACCAGCGAGCAGGCGCTGGTCACCATGGGTGTCAGCAAGATCATCACGCTGACGTCCACCTACGACCACCGGATCATCCAGGGCGCCGAGTCCGGCGAGTTCCTGCGCCGCATCCACCAGCTGCTGCTCGGCGAGGACGGCTTCTACGACGACGTGTTCACGTCGCTGCGGCTGCCCTACGAGCCGGTCCGCTGGATGCAGGACATCCCGGAGGGCGCGGTCGACAAGACCGCGCGGGTGCTGGAGCTGATCGACGCGTACCGCACCCGCGGCCACCTGATGGCCGACGTCGACCCGCTGAACTACCGGCAGCGCCGGCACGACGACCTGGACGTGCTGTCGCACAATCTGACGCTGTGGGACCTGGACCGCGCGTTCCCGGTCGGCGGGTTCGCCAACCACGACACCATGAAGCTGCGCGACGTCCTGGGTGTGCTGCGCGACTCGTACTGCCGCACGGTCGGCGTCGAGTACATGCACATCCTGGAGCCCGCCGAGCGGCGCTGGCTGCAGGACCGGGTCGAGGTCAAGCACGAGAAGCCCCCGACGGCGGTACAGAAGTACATCCTCTCCAAGCTGAACGCGGCCGAGGCGTTCGAGACGTTCCTGCAGACCAAGTACGTCGGCCAGAAGCGGTTCTCCCTGGAGGGCGGCGAAACGGTCATCGCGCTGCTGGACGCCGTGCTGGACAAGGCGGCCGAGCACGAGCTGGACGAGGTCGTCATCGGCATGCCGCACCGCGGCCGGCTGAACGTGCTGGCCAACATCGTGGGCAAGCCGATCTCGCAGATCTTCCGCGAGTTCGAGGGCAACATCGACCCCGGCCAGGCGCACGGTTCCGGTGACGTCAAGTACCACCTCGGTGCCGAGGGCAAGTACTTCCGGATGTTCGGCGACGGCGAGACCAGGGTGTCGCTGACCGCGAACCCGTCCCACCTGGAGGCCGTCGACCCGGTCCTGGAGGGCATCACCCGGGCCAAGCAGGACCTGCTGGACAAGGGTTCCGAGGACGGCTTCACGGTGCTGCCGGTCGCCATGCACGGCGACGCGGCGTTCGCCGGCCAGGGCGTGGTCGCCGAGACGCTGAACCTGGCGCTGCTGCGCGGCTACCGCACCGGCGGCACGGTGCACATCATCGTGAACAACCAGGTCGGGTTCACCACCAACCCGGAGCACTCCCGGTCGTCCAAGTACTGCACCGACGTGGCGAAGATGATCGGCGCCCCGGTGTTCCACGTGAACGGCGACGACCCCGAGGGGTGCTACTGGGTGGCGAAGCTGGCCGTCGAGTACCGGCAGGCGTTCCACAAGGACGTCGTGATCGACATGGTCTGCTACCGGCGGCGTGGCCACAACGAGGGCGACGACCCGTCGATGACGCAGCCGGCGATGTACGACATCATCGACGCCAAGCGCAGCGTCCGCAAGACGTACACCGAGTCGCTGATCGGCCGCGGCGACATCTCCATGGAGGAGGCGGAGACCGCGCTGCGGGACTTCTCCAGCCAGTTGGAACACGTGTTCAACGAGGTCCGCGAACTGGAGAAGGCGCCACAGCACGCCAGCCCGTCCATCGAGTCCGAGCAGCCCATCCCGACCAAGCTGGCCACGGCCATCCCGGCGGGGACGGTCGCCGGGATCGGCAGGGCCCACGTGGACCTGCCGCCGGGCTTCACGCCACACCCCAGGGTCAAGCCGGTGCTGGACCGGCGGGCCAAGATGTCCACCGAGGGCGAGATCGACTGGGCGTTCGCCGAGTTGCTGGCGTTCGGCTCGCTGATCCTGGAAGGCAGGCTGATCCGCCTGTCCGGCCAGGACACCCGGCGCGGCACCTTCGTCCAGCGCCACTCGCTGCTGATCGACCGCAAGACCGGGGCCGAGTACGTGCCGCTGCGGCACCTGTCCGACGACCAGGGCCGGTTCATGGTGTACGACTCGGCGCTGAGCGAGTACGCGGCGCTGGGCTTCGAGTACGGCTACTCGGTGGCCAACCCCGAGGCGCTGGTGCTGTGGGAGGCGCAGTTCGGCGACTTCGTCAACGGCGCCCAGTCGGTGATCGACGAGTTCATCTCGTCCGCCGAGGCCAAGTGGGGCCAGCGGTCCAACGTGGTGGTGCTGCTCCCGCACGGTCACGAAGGTCAGGGTCCGGACCACACGTCGGGCCGCATCGAGCGGTGGCTGCAGCTGTGCGCCGAGGGATCGATGACGGTCTCCATGCCGTCCACCCCGGCCAGCTACTTCCACCTACTGCGCCGGCACGCGCTGGACGGCGTGCAGCGGCCGCTGATCGTGTTCACGCCCAAGTCGATGCTGCGCAACAAGGCAGCGGTCAGCCCCCTGGCGGACTTCACGGACTCCAAGTTCCTGTCCGTGATCGACGACCCGACCAGGCCCGACCCCGCAGGCGTGCGCCGGGTCCTGCTGTGCAGCGGCAAGATCTACTACGAACTGGCCGCCGAACAGGCCAGGCTGGGCGCGACGGACACGGCGGTGGTCCGGCTGGAGCAGTACTACCCGGTGCCCCAGCGGCGCCTGGCCGAGGCACTGCGCCGGTACCCGAACGCGCACGACATCCGGTGGGTCCAGGAGGAACCGGCCAACCAGGGTGCCTGGCCCTTCCTCGGCCTGGCGCTCCCGGACCTGCTGCCCGACCTGTGCGCCGGCATCCGCCGGGTGTCCCGCCGCGCCATGTCCGCGCCCGCATCGGGCTCGGGCAAGGTCCACGAGGTAGAACAGCGCGACGTCATCACGACCGCCTTCGCCTGATGTACTTCACGGACCGCGGTATCGAGGAGCTGGAGGAGCGGCGCGGGGAGGACCAGGTCACCCTGCGCTGGCTCGCCGACCGCATGCGCGCCTTCGTCGACGAGAACCCGTCGTTCGAGGACGCCGTGGAACGGTTGGCCACGTACCTGGCCAGGGACGACGAGGACGAGTGACGGTTCGGCCAAACCGCCACGAGGCGGACACGGCTGCGCTACGGTTGCGTGCAGGTTGTGCCCGGAGCGGGTAAGGAGGCTGGGGATCATGCTGGAAGAAGGCGGCGGCGGAGGCGCCCTCGAGGCCCAGATCGACGAAGTCAACAAGCAGGCCGCCCAAATCCAGAGTGCAGCCAAAGGCTTCGCCTCCTCAGCCGGCACCGGCTTCCA
>DATATE010000198.1:0-4225 GCA_036268955.1 Pseudonocardiaceae bacterium | reverse complement strand
CGACGGCGAGTCGGACGTCGTGGAACTGGTCGGCGACCTGTCTTCGTTGGAGCAGATTCCGGCACTGGTTGCCGTCACGGTCGGTTCGACCGAGGCCGATGCTGGCCCGGCAGCCGTTCATGAGCTGACCGGTCGGGTTCTTGGGTTGTTGCAGGGTTGGTTGGCGGATGAGCGGTGTGTCGATTCGCGGTTGGTGATCGTGACGCGCGGTGCGGTCGCGATCGGTGACGGTGAGTCGGTTTCCGATCTTGCTGGTGCTGCGGTGTGGGGTTTGGTGCGGTCGGCTCAGTCGGAGAATCCGGGGCGGTTCGTGCTCGTGGACACGGCGGAGGCCGTCGACGATCGGGTGGTTGCCGCGTTGGCTGGTGGTGAGCCGCAGGTGGCGGTTCGTGACGGTGGGGTGTGGGTGCCTCGGTTGGCGTTGTTGGGTTCTGGTGAGGGTCTGTTGCCGCCGGCTGGTGGGGTGCCGTGGCGGTTGGGCAGCCGGCAGAAGGGCAGCCTGGACACGCTGGATCTCATTGCCTGGCCGGACGCGGCAGCGCCGCTGGCCGCGAACGAGGTCCGGGTCGAGGTGCATGCAGCCGGCCTGAACTTCCGCGACCTCCTGGACAGCCTCAACGCACTGGGTTGGTTCCAGGGTAAGACCGGTTGGATGGGCGGCGAGGCCAGCGGTGTCGTCCTCGAAATCGGCGCCGAGGTCACCGAGTTCGCGATCGGTGACCGAGTCGCCGGCCTGATGAACGGCGCCTTCGGCCCGACCGCCGTGGTGACCGAAAGCGCACTGACCCGGTTCCCCGCTGACTGGTCCTTCGAGGACGCGGCAACGATTCCGGTCGTCTTCCTGACCGCCTACTACGGTCTGATGGACCTGGCAAAGCTGCGTCCTGGTGATGCCATCCTGATCCACGCCGCCGCCGGTGGTGTCGGCATGGCCGCGATTCAACTCGCTCGGTGGCTGGGTGCCGAGGTCTATGCGACGGCGAGTGAGCCGAAGTGGGATGTGCTGCGCTCGCTCGGTATCGACGACGATCACATCGCTAACTCGCGGACGTTGGATTTTGAGGAGAAGTTCCGGACCGCGACCGGTGGTCGTGGTGTGGATGTGGTGTTGAACTCGCTGGCTGCCGAGTTCGTGGATGCCTCGGCGCGGTTGGTGCGGCCGGGCGGGCATTTCCTGGAGATGGGCAAGCTCGACATTCGGGAAGCCGCTGACTTCCCCGACATCCACTACCGCTTCTACGACGTGTTGGACGCGGGGCCGGAGCGGCTGCGCGAAATGCTGGCCGAGCTGATGGACCTGTTCACGGCCGACGACCTGCGTCCGCTGCCATCAACGGTCTGGGATGTGCGTCGTGGTCGGGATGCGTTCCGGACGATGAGTCAGGCTCGGCATACCGGCAAGATCGTGTTGCGGATGCCGAAGCGCTGGGATCCTGCTGGCACGGTGTTGATCACTGGTGGTACGGGTACGTTGGGTGCGCAGTTGGCTCGGCATGTGGTTGCTGAGCATGGTGTGCGGCATTTGTTGTTGACTTCTCGGCGGGGTATTGACGCGCCGGGTGCGGTTGAGTTGCGGGACGAGTTGGCTGGTCTGGGTGTTGAGGTTTCGGTTGTCGCGTGTGATGTGGCGGATCGGGATCAGGCGGCCGAGTTGGTTGCGGGTGTGTCGGTGGATCATCCGTTGACTGCGGTGGTTCATACGGCTGGTGTGCTGGATGATGGTGTGTTGACGGCGTTGTCGCAGGATCGGTTGGATTCGGTGTTGCGGCCGAAGGTCGATGCGGCGTGGAATCTGCACGAGCTGACGCGGGACATCGACCTCGCCGCGTTCATCGTGTTCTCCTCCTTCTCCGGCCTGTCCGGTACTTCCGGCCAGGCGAACTACGCGGCGGCCAACACCTACGTCGACGCGCTGATGACGCAGCGCCGCGCCGCCGGTCTCGTTGGTCAGTCGCTGACCTGGGGCCTGTGGGCGCAGCAGAGCGAGATGACCAGCGCGATGTCCCAGGCCGACATCGACCGGATGACGGCGGCCGGCCTGCCGCCGATTTCCACCGAGCAGGGGATGGCCCTGTTCGACGTCGCGATCTCCTCCGACGAGCCGCTCGTCGCCCCGGTCCCGGTCAATGTGGCCGCCTTCGGTGGCCGGGCGACCGTGCCGCCGCTGTGGCGCGGCCTTGTGCGTGGCAGCCGGCGGACCGCTGTTTCCTCCTCGGTGAGCGAAGGCGCGCTGGTTCGCCAGCTGACCGGTCTCGTGCCGGCCGAGCGCGTCACGCTGCTGGTCGAGCTGGTGCGCACGCAGGCCGCCGCCGTACTGGGGCACCGCTCTGCCGAACGGATCGAGATTCGACGCGAGTTCCGCGAACTCGGGTTCGACTCGCTGACCGCCATCGAACTACGCAACCGACTCAACACGGCCACCGGGCTGCGCCTGCCGTCCACGCTGGTCTTCGACTACCCGACACCGGTCGTCGCCGCTGAATACCTGCTCGCCGAACTACTCGGTGAGCACGGTGATCTGGTCACCCAGCCGGTGACGAGGTCGGTGACCGACGACCCGATCGCGATCGTCTCGATGGCCTGCCACTATCCGGGCGGGGTCGACTCGCCGGAGGAGTTGTGGCAGCTGGTCGCTGATGGCCGGGATGCGATCGGACCACTGCCGACCGACCGTGGCTGGCAGCTGCTCGGCACGCAGGACGTCGAAGGCGGTTTCATCGACAACGCCGCCGCGTTCGATCCGGCCTTCTTCGGCATCTCGCCGCGCGAAGCGCTCGCCATGGATCCGCAGCAGCGGCTGTTGCTGGAAACCGCGTGGGAGGCCATCGAGGCCGCCGCGATCACGCCGGCTTCCTTGCGCGGCAGTGAGACCGGTGTGTTCGTCGGTGCGGCCTCGTCCGGCTACGCGGCACCCGACGACGCGCGTGGTCACATCATGACGGGCCAGCTGACCAGCATCGCGTCCGGCCGGCTTTCCTACACCTTCGGTCTCGAAGGCGCCGCCGTCACCGTTGACACGGCGTGCTCGTCCTCGCTGGTCGCCATCCACATGGCCGCTCAGGCGCTGCGCGCGGGGGAGTGTTCCCTCGCGCTAGCCGGCGGTGTGACCGTCATCGCGACTCTCGCGGCGTTCAGCGAGTTCGATGCGCAGGGCGGCTTCGCCCAGGACGGCCGGTGCAAGGCTTTCGGTGCGAGCGCCGACGGCACCGGCTGGTCGGAAGGCGTCGGCATGGTCGTGCTCGAACGACTGTCCGACGCGCAGCGCAACGGGCATCCGGTGCTGGCAGTGGTGCGCGGGTCGGCCGTCAACCAGGACGGTGCCTCCAACGGCCTTACCGCCCCGAACGGTCCTTCCCAGCAGCGCGTCATCCGCAGGGCGCTGGGCAATGCCGGGCTGACTCCCGCCGACATCGACGCGGTCGAGGCACACGGCACCGGCACCACCCTCGGCGACCCGATCGAGGCGAACGCACTGCTGGCGACCTACGGCCAGGACCGGGACCGGCCGCTGTGGCTCGGCTCGGTGAAGTCGAACATCGGGCACACCCAGCTGGCGGCCGGCGTTGCCGGGGTGATCAAGATGGTGATGGCCATGCGCCATGGCCAACTGCCGCGCACCCTGCACGTCGAAACCCCGTCCCCGCACGTCGACTGGTCGGCGGGCGACCTCCAACTGCTTGCCGAGCCGGTGTCCTGGGACGTGGACGGTCGGCCGCGTCGGGCCGGGGTGTCCTCGTTCGGCATCAGCGGTACGAACGCGCATGTGATCATCGAGCAGTCTCCGGCCGTCGTGGTTGAAGCCGAACCGGTCGACGTCGGCCTGCTACCGGTGGTCGTATCGGCGAAGACGCCGGCCGCTCTGCCGGCGCAGGCCGCTCGACTCAACGAGTATCTGGCCGGCCGGGATGACCTGACCGTTGCTGATCTCGCGTTGTCGGCGGCGGTATCGCGATCGGCCTTTGCCTACCGGGCCGCGGTATTGGCAGCGGACCGGACGCAGCTGTCGGCCGGTTTGACGGCACTCGCGCAGGGCGTGGCATCTCCGCTGGTGGTCGAGGGCCGCGACGGTGGTCGTGGCTCGGTCGCGATGGTGTTTTCGGGTCAGGGTGCGCAGCGGTCGGGGATGGGCCAGGGGTTGTATGCGCGGTTCCCGGTGTTTGCGGCGGCGTGGGATGAGGTTGCTGCTGGACTGGGTTTGCCGTTGGACGAGTTGGTTGCTGGTGAT
>DATATE010000197.1:0-5707 GCA_036268955.1 Pseudonocardiaceae bacterium | reverse complement strand
TGACCACCCTGCTGGACGAGGTGGTGGTGCCTGCCGAGCGCCGAGCCGGGCTGCTGCGCGACGTCGTCTTCGGCCGGGTGCAGCCGGTGACCCAGGCCCTGCTCGAGCACGCGGTGATCAGTCCGCGCAAGCGTAGTGTCGAACTCGCGATCGACGAGTTGCTCGAAGCCGCCGCCGCCCGTCAGCACCGCTCGATCGCGCGGGTGATCTCGGCGCGACCGGTCACCGACGAGCAGGAGAGCCGGCTGGTGAGCGTGCTGTCCGAGGTGTACGGCCGTCCGATCACGGTGCGCGTCGCCGTCGATCCGGCCGTCCAGGGCGGACTGCTGGTCCGCGTCGGCGACGAGGTCATCGACGGCAGCGTTGCCTCGCGGTTCACCGCGGTACGGACTGCACTAGCTAGCTAATGACGACATTGATGCACGAGATGGGGAACTGTTGATGGCAGAGCTGACGATCTCCTCGGACGAGATCCGGAGCGCGATCGAGAGCTACGTTTCGTCCTATACGCCCGCGGCCACCCGCGAGGAGGTCGGCGTCGTCGCCGAGACCGGCGACGGCATCGCCACCGTCGAGGGGCTCCCGAGTGCGATGGCGAACGAGCTGCTCGAGTTCGAGGGCGGCACCCTGGGCGTGGCGCTGAACCTCGACGTGCGCGACATCGGCGTGGTGATCCTCGGTGATGCGTCCAAGATCGAGGAGGGGCAGACGGTCAAGCGGACCGGCGAGGTCCTCTCCGTGCCGGTCGGCGACGGGTACCTCGGCCGGGTAGTCGACGCCCTCGGCAATCCGATCGACGGCCTGGGCGACGTCGAGACCGAAGGCCGGCGCGCCCTGGAGCTGCAGGCTCCCACTGTCGTCCAGCGCCAGGACGTCAAGGAGCCGTTGCTCACCGGCATCAAGGCCATCGACGCCATGACGGCCATCGGCCGCGGTCAGCGCCAGCTGATCATCGGCGACCGCCAGACCGGCAAGACCACCGTGTGCGTCGACGCGATCATCAACCAGCGCGACAACTGGAAGAGCGGCGACCCGGACAAGCAGGTGCGCTGCATCTACGTCGGCATCGGGCAGAAGGGCTCGACGATCGCGTCGGTCAAGCAGACCCTCGACGAGGCCGGCGCGATGGAGTACACGACCATCGTCGCCGCCCCGGCCTCGGACTCGGCCGGCTTCAAGTACATCGCGCCCTACACCGGGTCGGCGATCGGCCAGCACTGGATGTACGACCGCAAGCACGTGCTGATCGTGTTCGACGACCTGAGCAAGCAGGCTGAGGCCTACCGCGCCGTCTCGCTGCTGCTGCGTCGCCCGCCGGGCCGCGAGGCCTACCCCGGTGACGTCTTCTACCTGCACTCCCGTCTGCTGGAGCGCTGCGCGAAGCTCTCCGACGAGATGGGCGGCGGCTCCATGACCGGCCTGCCGATCATCGAGACCAAGGCCAACGACGTGTCGGCCTACATCCCGACGAACGTCATCTCGATCACCGACGGTCAGTGCTTCCTGGAGTCCGACCTGTTCAACCAGGGCGTCCGGCCCGCGGTCAACACTGGTATCTCGGTCTCCCGAGTCGGTGGTTCCGCGCAGATCAGGGCGATGCGCAAGGTCGCCGGTTCACTGCGGCTGGACCTTTCGCAGTACCGCGAGCTGGAGGCGTTCACCGCGTTCGCCTCCGACCTCGACGCGATCTCCAAGGCCCAGCTCGACCGTGGTGCCCGGCTGGTGGAGCTGCTCAAGCAGCCGCAGTTCAGCCCGCTGCTGGTCGAGGAGGAGGTCGTCTCGATCTTCCTCGGTACCCGTGGTCACCTCGACTCGGTGCCGGTCGCGGACGTCCGCCGGTTCGAGACCGACTTCCTTGAGCACCTTCGTGGCAACAGCAGCGTCCTCACCAACATCAGGGAGTCCAAGGACCTCTCCGATGACACCGAGGCGGCGCTGACCAAGGAGATCAACCAGTTCAAGCGCGGATTCAGCGCCTCAGACGGCAAGCCGGTCATCGACGAGCACGCCGAGGCGATGGACGCCGACCAGGTCGAGCACGAGGCGGTCAAGGTAAACCGTCCCGCGCCTGGCCAGAAGTGACCGGGTGAGCAATGGCCGCCGAGCTTCGGATACTCCGGGATCGAGTCCGGGCCGTCCAGTCGATCAAGAAGATCACTCGCGCCTATGAGCTGATCGCCACCTCCCGGATCGGCAAGGCGCGCAACCGGGTTGCCGCCGCGCTGCCGTACGCGGAGGAGATGACCAAGGTGCTCACCGCGTTGAGCACCGCGGCCACCAACCTCGACCACCCGTTGCTGACTCCTCGGGAGAACGCGCACCGGGCCGGGGTGCTGGTGGTCGCCTCCGACAAGGGCATGTGTGGCGGTTACAACTCCAACCTGCTGCGCCGTGCCGAGGAGCTCCAGGCGCTGCTGCGCGAGGAGGGCAAGACGGTTTCGCTCTACGTCGTCGGTCGCAAGGGCGTCAGCTACTACCGCTTCCGCGACCGCCCGATCGTGCGGGAGTGGACCGGCTTCTCCGAGCAGCCGACCTACGCGGACGCCTCGGAGATCGGCGACACCCTGGTCAACGCCTTCATGTCGGAGGAGGACCAGAGCGGCCTCGACGGTGCGGAGCGGCTCGACGAGCTGCACATCGTCTACACCGAGTTCCAGTCGATGCTGACCCAGCGGCCGGTGGCCAAGCAGGTCGCGCCGCTGGAGGTGGAGTACAACGACCCGCCTGAGCAGCTGCCGGACTATGAGTTCGAGCCGGAGGCCGAGGAACTGCTCGGCTCGCTGCTGCCGAAGTACGTCAAGACCCGGTTGTTCGCGGCGTTGCTGGAGGCCGCGGTTTCCGAATCCGCCTACCGGCAGCGGGCGATGAAGTCCGCGACGGACAATGCCAATGAGCTGATCCGGACCTACACCCGCCAGATGAACTCGGCTCGACAGGCCCAGATCACTCAGGAGATCAGCGAGATCGTCGGCGGCGCCGACGCACTCGCCGCTGCAGGAAGTGAAGAATAAAGATGACCACCACTGAATCAACTGCAACGGCGACGGGCCGCGTCGTCCGAATCATCGGCCCGGTCGTGGACGTGGAGTTCCCTCGGGACTCCATCCCCGAACTGTTCAACGCCCTGCACGTGGACGTGGAACTGACCGGCAGCGAGCGCAGGCTCACCCTGGAAGTCGCCCAGCACCTCGGCGACAACGTGGTGCGCGCGATCTCCATGCAGCCCACTGACGGTCTCGTCCGTGGCGTCGAGGTCAGCGACACCGGTCACGCCATCTCGGTGCCGGTCGGTGACGAGGTCAAGGGCCACGTGTTCAACGCCCTCGGCGAATGCCTCGACGAGCCCGGCTACGGCAGGGACCTTGAACGCTGGGGCATCCACCGCAAGGCGCCCGCCTTCGACAAGCTCGAAGGCCGCACCGAGATGCTGGAGACCGGCCTCAAGGTGATCGACCTGCTCACCCCGTACGTACGCGGTGGCAAGATCGGTCTGTTCGGTGGCGCCGGTGTGGGCAAGACGGTGCTCATCCAGGAGATGATCACTCGTATCGCCCGCAACTTCGGTGGTACCTCGGTGTTCGCCGGTGTCGGTGAGCGCACCCGTGAGGGCAACGACCTCATCCTGGAGCTGGGCGAGTCGAACGTCCTCAAGGACACCGCGCTCGTCTTCGGCCAGATGGACGAGCCGCCGGGCACTCGTATGCGGGTCGCCCTGTCCGCGCTGACCATGGCGGAGTACTTCCGCGATGTGAAGAACCAAGATGTGCTGCTGTTCATCGACAACATCTTCCGGTTCACCCAGGCCGGTTCCGAGGTCTCCACGCTGCTCGGCCGGATGCCCTCCGCCGTGGGCTACCAGCCGACCCTGGCCGACGAGATGGGCCAGCTGCAGGAGCGGATCACCTCGACCAAGGGTCGTTCGATCACCTCGATGCAGGCGATCTACGTGCCGGCCGACGACTACACCGACCCGGCTCCGGCGACCACCTTCGCCCACCTCGATGCCACCACCGAGCTTTCCCGGTCGGTGTTCTCGAAGGGCATCTTCCCGGCGGTGGACCCGCTGACCTCGACCTCCCGGATCCTCGACCCGGCGATCGTCGGCGAGGAGCACTACCGGGTCGCGCAGGAGGTCATCCGGATCCTGCAGCGCTACAAGGACCTGCAGGACCTGATCGCCATCCTCGGTATCGACGAACTGGCCGAGGAGGACAAGATCGCCGTGCAGCGCGCGCGGCGCATCGAGCGGTTCCTCTCGCAGAACATGAACGCCGCCGAGCAGTTCACTGGTCAGCCCGGTTCGAACGTGCCGATCAAGGAGACCATCGAGGCCTTCGACAAGATCACCAAGGGTGACTACGATCACCTGCCCGAGCAGGCGTTCTTCCTGATCGGTGGTCTTGAGGACCTGGAACGTCGGGCCAAGGAACTCGCCGGCTGAGCCGGTCGGTCCGTAACAGCTGTTCGTGCCGAACGGGGTCGAGGTCCACAATGGACTACGGCCCCGTTCGCGTACGATTTTCACCCTTCTTGTAACCCATCATCACTTTCTTTCGCTTTGTCGACTTCTGCCCCTCTGACACCGATAGGGTCGTCAAGATCCTGATCGCACCGTCTAAGCTTGGTGGCAGACAACCGGACGAATGGAGACCCTCGTGGCTGAGATGACCGTCGAGCTGGTGGCTGTCGAGCGTCGGCTGTGGTCGGGGCAGGCCACCGCGGTGTTCACTCGAACCACCGAGGGTGAGATCGGCGTCCTGCCACGGCACATTCCGCTGCTCGGCGAACTCGTACCCGACTGCGTCGTGCGCATCGACCAGCCCGATGGCGAGCGCCTGATGGCCGCCGTACAGGGCGGCTTCCTGTCCGTGACCGGCGAGCGGGTCAGCATCCTTGCCGAAACCGCCCAGCTCGCGAACGAGATCGACGTCGAAGCGGCGAGAGCAGACTCCGAAAGCGAGGACGAGGCGGTCCGCAACCGTGGTGTCTCCCAGCTGAGGGCAACGGGGCAAACGGTCTAAGCGCGGCTGCGGGCGGGGGCAGGAGCGGCCGTGGGGATCACCGGATACATCGGGGTGGTCCTGATAGTGGTGGCCATCGTATTGGCCACCTCGGCGTTGCGCCGGTTGAAAATGCTCAGGGAAGGCGGCGTGCACGTCGCGCTGCGCCGTCGTATCGACGACAGTGGCCGGGGCTGGCTGCTCGGCGTCGGCCGCTACCGGGGCGACGAGTTCGTCTGGTACCGGGTACTGTCCGTCCGATCCGGCCCGGACCAGGTTATTCCTCGGATCGGCCTACAGATCTCCGACCGCCGTCAGCCGCACCTCGGCGAGAACTACGCGATGCCGACCGAGGCGACCGTGCTGCGCTGCCGGGACACCGACAGCGACACCGTGGTCGAACTCGCGATGAACGGCGAGGCGCTCACCGGCTTCCTGTCCTGGCTGGAAGCCGCCCCTCCCGGCAACATCGTCCCCTGGGCCTCTTAGGGGCCACCAGCAAATTACATGGTTGTAATTCGTGTTGATCAAGGCTTGTGGCCTGGTCGATCGGGTCAATGGTTGTGGGGGGGCGGGGGTGCGATCCTGTTGGGGTGAGCGCTGGTGATCGGGTGGATGTGGGGGCTTTGACAGCCAAGCTGGCCGTGATGCGGTCGCAGTTGGATGAGCGGCAGTGGCGGCTGCTGCTGGGCGCGGAGGCCAACGCC
>DATATE010000196.1:0-11288 GCA_036268955.1 Pseudonocardiaceae bacterium | reverse complement strand
GGCGCCTGTCCAGCACGATACGCGTCACGCGGCCGACTCCTCACGCGCTGCGGCTTGCACGGCGCAGGAGACCGCCAGGCATGCCCTCTACCTGCGATCGCGACGCCCTCGAACAAGATCTCGCCCTGTAGTACTAGGTGGTCGCTGCCTCGCCAGGGCTCGGTGCGTGCACGATTGCCGCTCGGTACAGTCGTTGTCCAGTGAGTCTGTGTTGGTCTGGAAACCGCTGGAGGCAGGTCGGAAGGCCGCGGTGTCCAGCGGTTTCCAGACCGTCTCCGTGGCACTTGTGCACACCCGAGCCATCGGCAAACCTGCATTCGAAACGACGACCGGTCGGCTCAGAGGTGAGGGGTCGAGTGAATTGTGTCGAATGACAATGTGACCCGGCGGATCCGGGTATTGGTGACCGCGCAGGATTCGGTCGATGCGACCGGCATCGCCACGATGCTGAGCGGTCGTTCCGAGATCGTGTTACTGCCTCAGCGCCAGGAGGTACAAGCTGAGGTCGTGGTGTTCGTCGCTGACCCGGCTCGGCCGGTGGCACGTGATCTGTTGCGTGCCTTCGCCAGCCGTACCTGCGCGCGGTTCGTGCTGGTCAGCGAAGAGCGATGGGTGATGGACCTCTTGGGCGCCGCGCAGTTGGGTTTGGCTGCCGTTGTGCCGAGAAGAGAAGTCACGCCCGATCGGTTGACCAGGACGATCCTGACCGTCCACCGGGGCGGTGCCGAACTGCCGAGTGCCACACTCGGCAAGTTGCTGGCACAGATCGGTCGGTTGCAGCGCGAGGTGCTGGGGCCGCGTGGTCTGAACGTGCACGGTTTCGACAATCGTGAGGTTGACGTGCTCCGTTTGCTGGCGGAGGGGTTTGCTACCCGCGAGATCGCGGACAAGCTCAGCTATTCCGAGCGGACCGTGAAGAACATCCTGCATGCGTTGATCGCCAGGCTCCAGGTACGCAACCGCGTTCAGGCCGTTGCGTTCGCGATTCGCGTCGGCGCCATCTGAAGCGCGGACCTGGCGTTCGGCACGTGGTCACGGCCTCGGCAGCGTTTCCTCCGCACCAGCCAACAACGCGGTCTGCACACCGACTTTACCCCGTCGGGTGATGTACTGCGCGCGGCCGGGCGGGAGCTGCCGAGGCCGGACATCACCGACCAGGTAGCCCTCCGAGGGCGGGCAGGACAGCAGCAGCATCGGCGTGTTGACCTCGATCAGCCTGCGCACCAATGGGTCGGTCATACCCCGGCCGACCCCGTTGGCGCTGCGCGCCACCACCAGGTGAAGGCCGAGTTCGGTGCCCTGGGCGAGATGGTCGAGCAGCGGGTTGAACGGGTTGTCCGCGGACGCGACCATCTCGTAGTCATCGACGATCACATACAGCTGCGGCCCGGTCCACCAGTCACGCTTGCGCAGCCGGGCAGGAGAGATCTCCGGGCCGGGAATCCTGGTCCGCATGGCACGCGTCGCACCGTCCACGATCTGCCGGACGACGTCCACGGACACCGCGTAGCCCAGGCGACTCTCCTCGGGAACCACGTCGAACAGTTCGCGTCGGAAGTCGACGAAGGAGATCCTTGCCTGGTCCGGCCGGTAGTGGCTGGCGACTGCCTTGCTGATGAGCTTGAGCAGGTTCGTCTTCCCCGTCTCCGCGTCGCCGACGATGATCAGATGCGGTGCGGCCTCGAAGTCGTGCCAGAACGGAGCCAGCTCGTTCTCCTCGATACCGACCGCGACCCGCATGTCGCCGACGGGGGAGGGAAGCCGCGCCGCGTCCAGCCGCAGCGGCAGCATGCGTACCGGCGGCGCCTTGGGCCCCGGCCATGACTCGGCCACCGAACCGACGAGTTCGGCGACGCCTTCGGCGAGCGTCGTCGGATCGCTGTCGCCGTCGATCCTGGGCAGCGCGGCCAGGAAGTGGAGCTGCTTGTCGGTCATTCCTCGGCCGGGGACCTTCGGGACGGTTCCCGCGATCCGCATGTTGATCATGGAGTCGACGGGGTCACCGAGGCGCAGTTCGAACCGAGTACCGAGTTGGTCGCGCACGGCGCTGTGTATCTCGCCCCAGCGGGTCGCCGTGAGAACCAGGTGCACGCCGTAGTTGAGGCCCCGGTTGGCGATCAACGTGAACGTGGTGATCAGGTCGGGGAAGTCCTGGCGGATGGTGCCCCAGCCGTCGATGACCAGGAACACGTCGCCGTGCTGCTGGCCGGGCAGCTCACCGGCGGCGCGTTTGCGGCGGAACGTGACGATCGAGTCGATGTTCAGCGCGGCGAAGTCGCTTTCCCGGCGAGAGATCAGCGAGGTGATCTCGATGACGGTGCGGTGCAGGCGTTCCAGGTCGAGCCGGCCGGTCACGCCGCCGACGTGCGGGAGCCCGGAGAGGCCGGTCAGCGTGCCGCCACCGAAGTCCAGGCAGTAGAACTGCACCTCGGCCGGAGTGTGCGTGAGCGCGAGGCCGGTGATCAGGCTGCGCAACATCGTGCTCTTGCCGCTCTGTGGGCCACCTGCGATGCCGACGTGACCGCCCGCGCTGCCAAGATTCGCCATCAGTAGGTCGCGGACCTGGTCGAGGGGCCGGTCGACCACACCCACCGGAACGTTCAGCCGACCCTGGCCCGCCCAGTCGACCGCGGTCATACCGCGCACCGGATCGGGCGCCAGGGGCGGAAGCAGTTCGTCCAGGGTGGGCGCGTCGGCCAGCGGCGGCAGCCATACCTGGTGCGCGGGCGGGCCCGCGTCGCGCAGCCGTTCCGCGGCGACCGTGAGCAGCGTCCCCTGCGCGGTGTCGTCCGCCACCGGTTCCGGTGTCGTTTCGAGCGATTCCGGTGCGGGAATGTAGTCGGTGGTGAAGCGCATGACCTTGCGCGCGACAACGGCCTGCTCGATGCGCCGCCGCCGTTGGTACGGGCCGGAGACGTAGGCGGCCTTGAACCTGGTCAGTGTGGTGGTGTCGGTCTTGAGGTAGCCGTTACCGGGTTGCGAGGGCAGATGGTAGGCGTCGGGCACGCCGAGCACGCCGCGGCTTTCCATCGCGGAGAAGGTGCGCAGACCGATCCGATAGGACAGATGCGATTCCAGTTGCCCCATCCGACCTTCGTCGAGGCGCTGCGAGGCGAGCAGCAGATGCACGCCAAGGCTTCGGCCCAGTCGGCCGATCATCAGGAACAGATCCATGAACTCACGGTGCGCGGCGAGCAGTTCGCTGAACTCGTCGACGACCACGAACAGGCTGGGCAGCGCGGCCAACGGCTTGCCCTCCGCCCTTGCCGCCTCGTACTCCAGCGCGGACTTGTAGTTTCCGGCCGACCGCAACAGCTCCTGCCGGCGGATCATCTCGCCGCGCAGAGCGTCCTGCATCCGGCCGACCAGGCTTTCCTCGTCAGCAAGGTTGGTGATCACCGCCGAGGTGTGTGGCAGTCGGTCAAGGCCGAGGAAGGTGGCGCCACCCTTGAAGTCGACGAGAACGAAGTTGAGCGCCTCGGAGGAGTGGGTCAGCGCCAGCGCGAGCACCAGGGTCCTGAGCAGTTCGGACTTGCCGGACCCGGTGGCGCCGATGAGCAGGCCGTGCGGCCCCATGCCGTCTTCCGCGGATTCCTTGATGTCCAGTTCCAGATGTGACCCGTCCGCGGCGATACCGAGCGGAACCTTCAGCCGTTCGGTTCCGCTGTGCCTGGTCCACAGCCGGTTCACGTCGTGGGTGAACAGGTCGTTGATGCCGAGCATGTCGGTCAGTTCGAAGTTCACCGCGAGCGGTTCGGTGGTCTCGACCGATCCGCTCATCCGGTACGGGGAAAGCTGCCGGGCGAAGGACTCCGCGGCCGACAGGGACATCGCGTCCGGTCGGCCCAGCTCAATGCTCTCGGTCTTGCCGGTTTCGTTCGCCTCGACCAGTTCCAGACCCCTGTCGGTCAGTTCCAGTCGCAGCAAACCGGTTTCCGGACGCCAGACGAACGCCTCCCGCAGATCGATGACGGTGGTGTTGCGGTAGCCGTCGGTGCTGATTCGCGCCCCGCTCGGTACTCCGTCGGCATCGAGAACCACCACCGTGTACGGCTCGTCGTGCGAAGCAACGGCCTCCGGATCGAACGGCCCCCTGCCGGCGAAGTCGTCACCGAGCAGACGCTCCAGTTTGGTCACCGAGTCGGTCAGCAGCCGGACAGGGCCCGCGCCATCGGTCTCCAGCGGATGCAGGGCGTGCGGCAGCCACTTCAGCCACTCCCACGCCGGCTTGGCGCTGTCGTCCGCGACCACCACCACGCGCAGGTCGTCCGCGGCGTGGAAGGTCGCGAGCTGACAGATGGCCGCCCTGGTCGTCGCCCGGACCGCGTCGACGTCGCCGCGCAGCAGCACTCGGGCATAGCTGCGCAGGTACACCGCGATCGGCTGGTCGTCGACGGAAGCGTAGGCACGCACGAACCGGCGCAGCGCGTGTGCGCTCAGTGGTTCCAGATCTTCGACCGGCTTGGTGGTGAGCGGGGACAGCTCAAGGGCGAGCCGCTGCTGGCCGGTGCCGATCCGAGCCTCGGTGAAATCCGGATGGCTCGCTCTGCGTTCCCACAACCGACTGGTGCCGATCACCGACCACAGTTCGGTTGGGTCGGGATGCCGCCACAACTGCGAAAGCCGTTGCTGGTCAATGGCTTTGCGCACCTGTCGACGAGTGGCAGAGAGGTAGCGCAGATAGTCGCGGCGCTCGCTCTTGATCCGGCGCTTGCGATCGCCGACGCCTCGGATCAGCTGGCTGATGACCATGCCGACGGCGGACACCGCCATCAGTCCTATCGCGATGTAGCTGACCCCGCTGCCGGCGCCGGGTCGCAGAAACACCATGACCATGGCCAGCGAACCCAGCGCCATCGGCGCGTAGGTGACCATTCCGGACATACCATTGTGCGGTTCCGGTAGCTCTGGTGGTTCCTGAAGCTGTAGTTCGCCGTTGGGCATGGCCGGTCCTGGCCGCCGGGGCGGCCGGTGAAATAGGATGACACTCAACGCGAGACCCTTCCGGCGGGATGATCACCTGACGCCGCCCCCTGGCACCGAACGAACGTCGACAAAGCCTGATTGTTAACAGCTGATCGGGTGCGGCAGCCGCCTTTGCCGCGAAACCGGTGCCGATCGGGCAGCATCCCGGAATCCGATGGGCAACCACATCCCTTGTACGGCCGCGATGAGCGGCAGCCGGCGTCACAATAACGTGGTTCACTACGCCGAACGGGAGAATGCCGATGGTCAACAGCGGAATGCTGGCCGGGCTGTGCCGGATCAAGGTCCGCGCGCCCGAATCCACGTTCGAGCTGACCATACCCACCGACGTGCCCTTCTTCGACCTGGTGCCGACCATCGTCAGCTACGCCGGGAGTGACCTGTCCGAGCAGGGCTTGCAACACGGCGGCTGGATTCTGCAACGGCTCGGCGACGACGCGCTCGACGGTGAGGCGACGGCTGACTCGTTGAAGCTCCACGACGGCGACACCCTCTACCTGCGACCGCGCCGCGCGGAACTGCCCCCCATCCATTTCGACGATCTTGTCGACGGTGTGGCGACCGCGTTGCGTTCGAGCACCGCGTCCTGGCGGCCAGAACTGTCCCGCTGGATGATGTTCGGCTTCGTCATGGCGCTGCTGGTCTCCAGCCTGACCATCCTCGTCGTGACCGGTTCCGGCTTGGCAAGAACCATTACCGTTGCCTGCGTCGGACTGCTGTTGCTCGCCGGGGCCGCGTCCGCCGCCCGCGCGGTCGACGATGCGGTGGTCGGCGCGATGCTGGCGACCGCCTCGCTGCCCTTTGTCGCGTTGGCCGCCGCTTTGTTGCCGACCGGTCCGGACAGCGACCTGCTCGGCGCCCGATTGCTCGCCGGGGGCGCGGCCGCGGCGGGGACGGCCGCGATCGCGCTTGCCGTCGTGGGCAGCGGGGCCGCGTTGTTCCTGTCCTGCGGCATCGTCTCGGCCTACGTGGCCATCGCCGGTCTGTTCGTGGTCAACGGTGTTCCGCTCGGCCACGCCGTCGCCGCGGTGTCGGTGCTCGTGGTGATCCTCGGCGTGTACGTGCCCGCTATCGGCTCCCGGCTCGGCGGGCTGCGACTGCCACCGTTGCCCAGCAACAGTGAACAGTTGCAGGAAGGGATCGAACCGCACGACGCCAAGTCGGTGCTGGCCCGCAGCGCGGCCACCCAGCAGTACGTGACCGCCATGCTTTCGGGTCTCGGCATCCTCTACGCGGCTTGCCTGACCGGGTTGCTGCTCGGCGCGAACTGGTCCAGCCTCACCGTGCTGGCGGTGCTCGGCCTGCTCGCGCTGCTGCACGGCCGGTCCCTTGGCGGCGTGGTGCACCGGCTGCTGGTGACCATGCCGGGCGTGTACGGAATCCTGCTCGTGGTAACGGTGCTTGGCTGGCGGGCGACGCTGGACACCAGGCTGCTCATCGTGGGCGGGCTGGTGTTGCTGGCCGCGGTCATCGCGGTCGCTGCCTGGACCGTGCCGGGCAGGCGGATGCTGCCGCACTGGGGACACGCCGCCAACATCCTGCACTCACTGCTGGCCGCCTCGCTCGTGCCGTTGGTGTTGCAGGTATTCGGCGTCTACGGGATGTTGCGCGGCATCTTCTAGCGGTCGCGTACAACGGCGGAAAGCGGAGAACACCGGCAATGCAGTCTCGACGGGACCAGATCCAGGCGCACACTTTCGTCCGCGAGCGCCTGGCCGCGGGCGTTCTGCGCATCGACCCGGACGGTATGGACCAACCGGTCGCGCGTACCAGCAAGGCCACCATGATCGGTGTCGTGCTCGCCGCCATCGGCTGCGTGGTCGTGCTGCTGATCGGAGTGGTCCTGCCCAGCGTGGGAGGCGACGGTTGGCGTCAGTCCGGCGCCCTGGTGATCGACAGCGGTACCGGCGCCGAGTACATGTACGCCGGCAACGCTCTGCACCCCGCGTTGAACGCGACCTCCGCGCGCCTGGTCGCCGGCAGCCAGCTGAACGTGACCACCGCATCCGATGCCGCGTTGCGCGGCACCCCTCGTGGCGCACCGTTCGGCATCGTCGGTGCACCAGATGCCCCACCGGCCGGTGATGCCCTGTCCGGCGCTGCCTGGTCGGCCTGCGCGTACACCCTCAGCGGGGCAGCCAGCGCGCTGCCCAAACCGCAGCTGGAGCTTTCGGTCGGGCATGCCGAGCCGGACAGCGGACTCACCATCGACCAGGGCATCCTGGTCTCCGCGCCGGACGACACCGAATACCTGCTGTGGAACGGGGAGCGGCTGAAGCTGGATGCGGCGAACGGCGCGCCACAGGCGCTCGGCTATACCGCGCTCACCCCGACTCCGGTCACCATTGGCTTCCTCGACGCCATACCCAACGGTCCGGACCTGGCCGCGCCGGCTATCACCGGTCTTGGTGGCTCGGGGCCTGAACTGGCCGGCAAACCAGGCAGGATCGGCCGGCTCTACAGCGACGACCAGGGACGGGACTATCTGCTGACGCAGGCGGGACTGGCCCCACTGACCCCGACGCTCTTCTCGTTGATCAGCGAGGACCCCTCGGTGATCAACCAGGCCTACGGGACCGGCGTGGCCAGCGTGACCCCACTCACCCCGGAAGACCTCATCGCGCATTCCGCGACGTCGGCGTTGGCAACGCAGCGCGCCCAACTGCCGGCCAGCCCGCCGAAGATCGTCACCGTCCATCCAGGACAGGCCGCCTGCGCTGACCTCCGGCCGTCCTCGGATGCGGTCGATGTCTCCATCGGCGTCGCCACGGCGAACGCCGTGACCGCCGACGCAACACCCCAGCAGACGGGTACCGGCGTGGTCGCGAGCTGTCGGCCGGCCGATCTCGTCGCGGTCGACCCGGGCACCGGCGCCCTGGTCACCGTCGAGCCGGCCGGCGGCGGAGGTGGCACAACCTACTATCTGGTCGCGGACAACGGCGTGAAGTATCCGATCCCGTCCGGCAGCGTGCTTGGTCAACTCGGCTACAGCGCCGCCTCGGCCGTGTCTCTTCCCGCGCCCGTCGTCGGTCTCCTGGCCACCGGTCCGAGCCTGGACCCGAACGAACTCACGAACGGCGGGGTCATCGCCCCGTCCAGCACGCCACCTCAATGCCTGGCCTGACAGGGCTTTGGTGACTCCGTACCCCGGACACCGGATCGAAAGGGCAGTCTTGGAGGAAAAGTCTCCTTATCACATGTGTGCGGGACTATGGTCCTCTTGTCAGACGTCTATCCCATATTTCTCGTGGACTTATTTCCCGGCAAGAAAGGTTCGCCATGGCCTCCAACATGTTGAGCAAGCTGGATCCCGACATCCAGAGGGCACTCGCGACCGTCGATGGACACATCCAGAACATGGGTACCGCCATCAGGAACGTGCAGTCGATCGAGCAGACCATCGCGGCGAGCTACCAGTCCCCGGCCAGCACCACGTTTCAGAATTCGGTGAACGATTGGCTGGGTCTCACCGAGAGGATCAAGAACGAATTCCAGGCGATCTTCGACGGTCTGCAACAGGGCAACCTGGTGCTCGACAATGCGAACGATGCGGCCCAGAGCCGCGCCTCCGGTTGGGCGGGTGGCCTGTCCGGCTCGACCTACACAGCGCTGACCCCGACCAGTTGACCGGGCTCGTCTCCCTCTCTTCCAGAAAGAAGTTGTCGCCATGGCAGATATCAAGCTCGTTTACGCAGAGGTCGAAGACGCCATTACTCAGATGCAGTCGACCACTGTGCAGATGGAGCAGGACATCAATACGCTGATCAACGATTTGCAACAGGTGGCGGAGACCTTCGTGGGTGCCGCGGCCAGCGCCTTCAACGACCTCTCCAGGAACAGGGAGGCGTACAACACCGAGCTGAACAACGACTTGGCCCAGGGCCGGGCCGCGCTGACCCAGATGGTGCAGGAGATGTCCGACGGCGACAACCGCGCCGCATCGCTCTTCCAGACCTGAGGTGCGTCCGACCATGCCTGAAACCATCAATACCGGAGGGAGGTCACATGGCCGGCACCGGCAAACTGGTGATCAGTGACACTTACCTGAAGGACTTCGCCCAGGGCAAGTTGCAGGGATTCATCGATGACCTGACCAACAACCCGGTGTTCGAGAAGGTGTCGAACTTCGCCAACGGCCCGGCATCGGATTCCTCCGGCGGCCCGGATCCCTCGGGTACGTATCATCAGCTGTATCCCGGAAACTCGAAGAGCGGTATGAACAGCGCGGCGGAGATCCAGAGCAAGTTCAAGTCGACGACGGGCATGCTGTTCAACCAGACCAATGGCAATCTGCTTCCTCAAGGGCGCCAGTTCCAAATGGATCTGCTCAACGTCGACGACGTCTTGAACAACTCCGACGACCATGCCAACATCACGGCCGCCGAGATGAAGGCTGATCTGCAGAACATCAACTTCAACGCGCCGTCGGGCGGTTCATCCGGTGGTTTGCCGGGTGGTTCGTCGGGTGGCTCTTCCGGTGGTTCGTCTGGTGGTTCGTCGGGCGGTTCTTCCGGTGGTTCGTCTGGCGGGTCCTCTGGTGGTTCGTCTGGCGGGTCCTCTGGTGGTTCGTCGGGCGGTTCTTCCGGTTCGTGAATTCGACATGATCGACGGACAGTTGTCCGATGCCAACAGGATTGGCAGAACCAAGACCACGCCGGTCCTACGGCTCGGTGTGCGGCGTTCCGCTGGAATGCGCCCCTACCCCGACCGGGGCGCATTCCAGCGGGGCATGAACTTTCCCGCTGACTCCAGGAGTGCTACGCATGCCGGCGTTCGAGAATGCGCTCATGTTGGTTGCCGACACCAATGATCCAACGGAGGTCGTGCCCAACCGCTACGCTGTGACCGGCCAGGCGTCGTCGAGTGGCAGCAGCAGTAGTGGCAGCGGCAGCGGCGACAGTAGTAGTGGCAGTAGCGGCGACAGCACGTCATGGATCTCCGGCCACGAGATTCATACCTATTTTGACCAGACGCCTGGACAGGTAACGGGCGACATCGTGTGGCGGGGAGAATTCGATTGGGGTGGACCAGGCGCACATTACAACATCATTGTCGAGTATGCGGTGAACAGTACGATGCTCACCGGTCCCACCAGCGCCTGGGGGCAGTTCAGCGAAGATCCCGATGCCGTCCTCAACGCGGGTGTGAATGGCTTCAGCGGATCCCCATGGGGGACAGACGAGTTCAGTCCACACAGCATGTGGTACGGCGCGGAAACGCTCAAGGAGGCCGGCGCCCGACTGGACTACTGGCGGCAGAACTTCACCCAGTGGGCCAACGACGTCGACTCCAACGACAGTGACTTCCAGGGTAGTGCTGCGGGTGTGTTCCGCCAGACCCTGATGTCTTTCGCCAACATGCTCCAAGCTCTCAGCGAACAGTTCGCCGCTCCGAAGTTCGTCAGTCAGTTGGCGTCGCTCGAAAACGTGATGAACTCCAACGTGACGACGTTCCGGAACAAGGTCGATGCTTGGATGAGCGACTCGAACAACTCGCCTTCTACCATCTTGCAGAACGTCTTCGAAAATGTGATGAGCACAGCGAATGTCGAGTATGGCTTCAGCGCCTCGCAGGCCCGTGTTTCGCCGCACATCAACACATCGTACGGTGATCCGGCGAATGACTCGTTCTGGACCCAGGTGGATAGCGTGGCCAAACAGCAGTGGCTGGCCACGCTTGGTCCCCTCGATGACGCGGCACAGGAATTCCTGAGTGCCCTCGACTATGCCTATCAGCAGACGGACGCCATGATGCCGAGCGCATTCATGCCACCGCCCGCGTTGACTCCGCCCGGCACCGGCGATGACGGCACCAATGGTGGCAACGGTGGAAATGGCGGCCCCATCACCCTCAAGCTCAGCGGTAACGACGGCAGCACCGGTGGAAGCAATGGGAACAACGGGAACGGCGGGAACATCAATCTGAGTGGGTTGAACAGTGGCAATTCCGGTGGGAACGGGAACAACGGTGGTAATCTTGATCTGGGCGGGCTGAACGGCGGCGGACTTGGTGGAGGTGGCGGCAACTCGGGCGGCCTTGGTGGTCCGGGCAACCTCGGCAACTTCCTGACCACTGGCGGCAACAGTGGGAGCGGGGGCGACAGCAACGGCGCCAACCTGCCTTATCTGAGTGCCTTGAACACCACCGGGTTCAGCGGTCCTGGCAACGGCGGCGGTCAGAGTCAGGTCCTGGGTCCTGGTGGTCAGCCGTTGACCGATGGCAGTGGGGGTCCGTTGACGGTGCCGAGTGGTTCGTCGATCGGTCCGAATGGTTCGGTGATCGGGCCGAACGGTCAGCCGGTC
>DATATE010000195.1:0-5217 GCA_036268955.1 Pseudonocardiaceae bacterium | reverse complement strand
TCTCCCACCGATACACCTGCGAGGACAAAGCGGTCCTCGGATCCTCACGAGGGCCGATGATGAAGTTGACCCTGACCAGATACAGCCCAGTACCCCCATGGACAACGGCCAACTCCCGACCACCCTTGCCCGAAAGTACCTGGTGATCGACGAACCGACCGCCATCCCACCGGTAAAGCAGAGAATCCGCGTCGATCACCGCACAGGCCAGATAGGTGTCACCATCGACCGAGAAGACCGCGAAAGCCCGACCCTCCGACTCGATCAACGTCTGAAACTCGACGAAACGCTCACCATCCCACCGGTAGAGCAGCGACGGATCCCGATTGTCCGCATGCGCCAGATAGTAGTGACCGTCGAGTTCGAAGAACCGCCAGTTGTACGCCCACTTGGACGGGATCTCCTGAAACGGCCGGAACCGGCCACCATCCCACTCGAACACGATCGACGGCCGGTTGTCCCGTTCGGTATGCGGCAACCACACACCCTGCGCCAACGCAAGGAAATGCCGACCCTCGAAACTGAAATACCGCCACTGCTTGGCCGCGAAGGTCGGCACCCGCTGAAACTCGACGAACGCGTCACCGTCCCACCGATAGATGACCGAATCAACCTGATACGCGTACGGGCCACGACCGGAACGGATACTCGCCGTGGCCAGGAACGCCGCGTCACCGATCCGGAAGAACTCCGCATCCTCACCACCCGGAACCGGCAACCGCTGATACTCGACGTAGCCATCACCCTCCCGGCGAAACAACAGGAGATCGGTGTCACTGTCCCCACCGTTCATCCCCGGCGGCGTACCAGGAGAGTCCGACGACAACTGCGGAACAGCGAGAAAGGAATGACCCGCCAGTTCGAACGGTTCCACGGCACGCGCACCGGAAGTGGGAATCCGCAACACTTCGGTCAACAGCTGATCAGACAACGGGCGAGCCTTTCTCGTCGTGGTTGCGGCGGCCTAAATCCAGCTATGCGGTCTCGTGGCTACGGCCGGCGGGATTGCTGATGCCGCCGTCGGAGTCTGGGATCGGCGGGGTGCCGTGGGTGTGGAAGGATTCGATCGTCTTGAGCCCCCAGGCCTGTCCTTTGGCGCGTTCAGCTTCGGTCCAGGTGATCTCCGGCCAGTCGGGGTCCTGGATGAGGCGGGCTCCCGCGTTGCACAGTTCGATCCGGTTCCCACCGGGCTCGTAGACGTAGAGGAAGAACATCTGCTGGATGGCGTGCTTGTGCGGCCCGGTCTCGATGAAGACCCCGTTCTCAAGGCAGATGTCGGCGGCCCTGAGGATGTCTTCCCTGGTGTCGGTCGCGAACGCGAGGTGGTGCAGGCGTCCCTGGCCGCCCGCGTGGTCATGGGTGTAGACCACGTCGTAGGTCTTGTTCCCGAAGTGCAGCCATCGACCCATGATGCTGCCGTCGTCGAACCTGATCTGTTCGGTGGTGCGCCCCCCGAGCAGGTCGGCGACGAAGTCGGCGTTGGAGTTGACGTCGGCGGCGAGATAGTTGATGTGGTCGAGACGGCGCACGCCGATCCCGCGCCCCGGATATGCCTGTGCCTGGTTCTTCAACGCGGGCCGCAGTTGAGCTGGTGGCGTGTACCGCTCGCTCTCCCAGTACAGCTCGATCTCGTGGCCGTCCGGGTCGGTACACAGATAGGTCGGGCCGATGCCGGCGCCACCGTCGGTCCAACCGATCCCCCGGCCTGCCGACTCGATCGCCTTGACCCTCCGGTCCAGTGCTTCCTGGCTGGACGCGCGCAGTCCCAGCCGTTTGATGCCGGAGGTGTGGTGCGCGGTGAGTTTGATGGTGTGGTGCTCGTAGTCGTCCCAGGTCCGCAGGTAGACCGAATCCTCGTCCTTGCCGTTCTCGGTCATGCCAAGGACCGTGGTGAAGAACCACAGGCTGCGCTCGGGTTCCGGCGTCAGCAGCTCGATGTGTCCGAGATGAGCGATGTCGTGCAACAGTGGCATTGTTACTCCTAGGAGCGGGGGAAGACGAGGCCGTCGAAGAGTTTGCGTGCGGTTCTGAGCACCGCGGAACGCCGGACGACCGGTGGAAAACTCTCGGTATCCAGCTCGACTTCCACCTGCAGGTGTCCAGTGGGATGCTCGATGTCGAAGCGAACCTCGCTGCCACGGCGGCCGACGATGTCATGGCCGATGGTGCCCTTCAGGCAGGCGGCGGTTGCGACGCTGATCGCACCCAGTACGCCGATCGAGGTGTGCGGCTCGATCGGGATGAAGGTGCGGGTGCAGATGTCGCCGCCTTCGCGCGTTGCGGCGACCAAGGTGATCTTCGGGATGGTGGCGCTACGGACGTCACCGAGACCCATCAGCTTTCCGGCCTGTAGCCGCAACGACCGCAGGCGCTCGCGAAGGGCGCTGTTGGCAGCCAGTACCTCGGGCGTCTCGTAGCCGACGACCCCGAGATCGGCGGCGGCCGCGACCACCACCGGCATGCCGTTGTCCACGCAGCTGACCGGGATGCCGTCGAGGACGTCGATGGTCCGGCCGGTGGGCAGCAGGCCGGCTGTCGCCGACCCGGCCGTGTCGGCGAAGTCCAGCACGATGGGCGCGGCCGTACCAGGCACACCGGAGATGGCGGCATCTCCCGCATAGTCGACGATCCCGCCGGGAGTGGGGAAACTCGCCGTGGCGATGGCGTCGGAGTTGACCATTCGGATGCGGATCCGGGTGTTGGGGTCGCCGGGCCAGACCAGGCCGCACTCCACGGCGAAGGGGCCGATTCCGGCCAGCAGGTTTCCGCAGTTCTGGCGGTCGGACACGGTGGGCTCGGCAACACCGACCTGGAGGAACAGGTAGTCGACGTCGACATCGGGGTCGGCGGAGGGGCACACCACGGCGACCTTGCTGGTCAGCGGATGCGCGCCGCCGAGACCGTCGATCTGGCGCGGGTCGGGACTGCCCATCACCCGCAGCAGCAGATCGTCTCGGTCGGCGGAGTCGGCCGGCAGGTCCTCGGCGAGGAAGTAGACGCCCTTGGAGGTGCCACCGCGCATCAGCATGCACGGTAACCCGGCAGTGGCCGCTGGCCGGCGCGTTGCCGAGGTCATCGGGCACCGGCCCGGCAATCGTCGCCGGCCTGGTACTGCTCGGTGGTGAGGTAGGCCAGGTCGGTCAGTTTCGCGCGAAGGCCGTAGCGGTCGAGGCCGAGTTCGCCGCGCTGGAACGCCTCCCGGCTCGCCTGCTCCTTCGCCACCCGTGCCCGTGCCGCGCTGACGGCCTCCGGCACGGACGCACGGGGCACGCACAGCACGCCATCGTCGTCGGCAACGATCGCGTCGCCGGGGCAGACGACCTGTCCGCCAACGGTGACCGGCACATTGATCGCGCCGAGCGTTGCCTTGACCGTGCCCTGCGCGCTGATCGCGGCCAACCACACCGGGAAACCCATGGCGCGCAGGTCGGCGGTATCCCGTACGCCCGCGTCGACAACCGCACCGTGTACCCCGCGCGCGGCCAGCGCGGTAGCGAACAGCTCGCCGAACATGCCGTCCGTCGACGGGGAGGTCACCGCGACGACAAGGACATCGCCGGGTCCGCACTGCTCGACAGCGACATGGATCATCAGGTTGTCGCCGGGCCAGCACAGTACCGTGACCGCGTTGCCGCTGATCGGCGCGCCGGTGTGCACCGGGCGCAGCCGCGGGCCGAGAAAGCCGGTCCTGCCGAGCGCCTCGTGCACCGTGGCCACGCCATAGGTCGCCAGTTCCTCGACCGCGTCGGCCGCTGCCCTCGGTGGGTCGGTGACAACGACGTTCCTCATGCCAACACCTCGGCAACCTGCGGGTACAGCCGCAGGTATGCCTCCGCCATGGTGGCGGTGGCCAGCCCCAGATTCGGTCCGGCGTTGCGCTTGAGCTGGACACCCCGCCGCTTGGCCAGATCCGTGTAGTAGTCCCACATGTGCTGTTGGGCGGGCAGGCATTTCATCGCGGCCTGCTTGACGTCGAACACGGAGGTGATGTCCAACAGCAGATTCGGCTTGAAGTCGCACTGTTCGCTCTGGTGCGGTTCGAAGAAGAACACCGGCGGGGCGCCGAGCGGCTCGCCGGGAGCGGGATAGCCGACCGCCTGGGCAAGGACCCGCGCCCGCAGCGCCAATCGCGCGGCGGCCGGATGGTCCTCGTTGTAGGGGTCGGTCAGCGGATGGGTCAGCACAACGGTCGGCCGTACCTCGCGGTAGACGTGCACGATGCGGTCGAGCAGCTCGTCGGACTCGCGCAGCGGATAGTCGCCGGCATCGCAGAACTCGATGTCGGCGCCGAGCGCCTCGGCGGCGGCCGTGGCCTCATCTCGGCGCAGGGCCTTGACTTCCGGCAGCGTCTTGCCCTCTCGCCAGGCACGCGCCGATTCGCCGCGCTCGCCGAAGCTGAGGCACAGCACGGTCGCCCGCTCACCGCGGGCCGTGGCAAGGGCGAGCGCACCGGCCGCACGCCAGACGAAATCGCCGGCATGCGCGCTGACCACCAGCAGGTGGCCGGAGGGCGTGGCGGTAGTCATCAGTCCTGCCTCGGGGTCGGCTCGGTGGTCTGCTGGTCGGCCGCGTCTCGGAGTGCGGTCACGATGTTGGCAAGATGACTCCGCGCGGCCGTTTCGGCGGCGATGGGATCGTGCCGGGCGATCGCCTCGATGATGGCCAGGTGCTCCGGCAACCAGGTCTGCGGCCCACCCGGCCGCAGCGCGAGCCGGAACTGATGCCGAGTGACCTGCTCATGCAACCGCTCCAGCAAATGGGTGGCGACGGCCTGCCTGGAGATCCGCCGAATACCCCGATGCAACTCGAAGTTCAGCGCCGAATACTTCAACGGCTCACCGTCCTCGACCGCGCGGCCCATCCGCCTGCCGAGTTCACGCAGCTCCCCGACCTCCACGTCACTGGCCCGCTCCGCAGCCTTGGCCGCGCAGAGCCCGTCCAGCACCATGCGACACTCATTGATCGCGATGGCCTCCTCGATCGGCACCACCCGCACCCGCGCACCCTTGTTCGGCACCCGCTCGACCAGCCCGTCCACGGCCAGATCGATCAGCGCGGCCCGGATACTCGACCGACTCACCCCGAACGCCTGCGCCAGGTCAGGCTCGACCAACCGCTGCCCAGCCACCAGATCACCATCGAGCAGGGCCTTGCGAAGAGCGTCCACCGCAAACCGCTTGGCAGACTCCCCGGTCCTGGGCGTCATCCCGATCCTCC
>DATATE010000194.1:0-70404 GCA_036268955.1 Pseudonocardiaceae bacterium | reverse complement strand
TTCAGCCAAGGCAACATTGAGGCGGCTTGACGCCTCCCCCCGCAGGACGACGCCGAAGGGCCACAAAACCTTCATCTACTACACAACATTGCCTCAAGTAGGCCTACCTACATCAACCCCTCTCAGCATTCGTGGCACACGCCGCAGGTACAGGTTGCACGAGGCTTCGAGGTCCCGGACCCGCAGTCCCACCTTGAGCTGTTTCATCCCGCCCACGGCGTGTTCCTCCTTGCGTAAGGACGACGAAGTCACCTGACCGGCGCACACCACAGCGTAGACACCGTCGCTGTCCAGGCCTGTCTAGGCGGCGGGACAGGCCGTGGCCGGGCTCAGCGGCAGTCGCGTGCGCCCGGCCGAGGTGCGACTCGGGCGGCTCGTCCGACGGAGCAGGCTCGCGTAGGCGGCGATCATCCGGCGTCGCCCGAACCGCTCGCGGCCGGCCAGCAGGGCGGGGGCGAACTGCTCGCGGCGGCCGAGTGCCTCCGACCAGGCCGCGGCGATGGCCTGCGGATCGGGCGGGGTCAGCAGGCCACGGCCGTCGACGATCGAGGCGCAGTCACCGATGTCGGTGGCGACCGGGATGGCGCCGCACATCATGCCCTCGATCAGACACAGCGGGGCCGCTTCACCGAAGGCGGAGGTCAGCGACACGATGTCGGCCGTTGCGAACAAGGCCTGCGGATCGTCGCGCACCCCGAGCAGATGGACGCGCGGCGACCCCTGAAAGCCGACAGCGGCAAGATCGGCTTCGAGCAGCGGGTTCGCCGCCGTCATGCCGGCGCCGCACAGCAGGAGGTGCGCGTTCGGCCGCGCGGCAAGGAAAACCGCCCCGGCCGCCAGGAACAGCGGCACGTTCTTCATCAGGTCGTAGCGGGCCGCGAACACGATCACCGGCGCATCGGACGGGATGCCGAGCGTCCGGCGCAGCCCAGCGCGGGCCCGCCGATCGGGCCGGAAGCGGCGCAGGTCGACCCCGTTGGGAATCACCTCGAAGAGGCCGGCCGGAATCCCGACCGCCCGGTAGGCCTCCCGCGTCGACTCGGCGCAGCAGACCAGCGCCGCGATCGCGCCGGAGTTCACCGAGGTGCGCAACTGGGCGAGAGCGGGTCCCTGGTTCTGCGGATCGGAGCGGTGCAGGCAGGTGATCACCGGGGTGTCGCGCACGCCGGCCTGGTTGATCAGCCGCAGCGGCTGTTCCTTGAGCGTGAGGATGACGTCCGCGCCGGACGCCGCTCGCTCCAGGGTGGCCAGTTCGGCCGGCCCGAAGCGCTCCGGCCCGGTTCCGGCGCGCAGTGCCGACACCGCGAGGCCGGCCGCGACGAGCTTGCGGTAACAGGGATCGTCCTGCATCCGCTGCAACGTCGCCTCCCGGTACACCTCCCCGTGAATGCTCAGGACGCGATGCCGCTGGCCGCGCGCGTGCAGACCGGCCAGGACGTCACTGTGCAGAATGCGCGCCCCACCGCTGAAGAACCCCTCGTAGAGGGACAGCACGCTCAGCTCACCGGCCACCCGCACATCGTCGAATACCACCTGTTACAGGCGCAGCCTCCAGACGCCGCGCCAGGAAAACTCCGTGTGAATTCAGCCCTCGGCCGACCGTGGCGGTACCGGACGGTGAGCGGTGAGCGGTTCAGCCCTCGGCGATGATGAGGTCCGCCAGGTTGCGCATGGATGCCTGGAAAGTCCTGCGCAGACCGGGTTGCTGCAACCGGTCGATGAGTTGGCCGATGAGGCCGAGACCGGGCCGGTAGCGCACGGTGTAGGTCATCTCGGTGGCCTCCGCGCCCTCGATGGTCATCCGGCGGAAGGCGAAGATGTTGGTCATCTCGTGCATGGGCGCGAAGCCGGTACCGGTGTCGATCCTGGTGCGCAGCGGCTCGATCTCCCGCACGGTCCAGGTGGAACGGGTGGTCAGCGGGCCGACCGTCCTGTTGTGCTCGGAATAGGTCCTGCCGACCTCGGCGATGCCGTGATGCTCGGTGACCTCGATGACGTCGGCGACCCATTCGGCATAGCGGTTGGTCGCGGAGACGACCTCCCAGACCCGTTCCAGCGGCACTTCGAGTACTGCTTTCTCGGTCACCACGGTGTGGCCGGCCATCCGCTCAGCTCCCCTGTCGCGCGACAACGCGGGCGGTGTCCGTGCCGGAGCGCACCGCGCCGTCCATGTAGCCGTTCCAGTAGTTCGCGTGTTCGGCGCCCGCCCAGTGCACCCGGCCGAACGGACGATCGCGCCATTCGCCGAGTTCGGTGAGCACACCGGGCGCCGCGACCGAGGTCGGGCCGCCGCGCGTCCACTCCTGCGCGGTCCAGTCCTGTTCGAAGTAGTCCACCGGCCGCAGCGCGGCACGCCCCGCGACCTGCGCGAACGCGCGCAGCACCGCGCCACGCCGCTCCCGCGCCGGCCGATGCGCCCAGGCCCGCCACTGATGGCCGCCGAGGAAACCCATCAGGACGCCGGGACCACCGCTGGGCGGGGTGTTGTCGAACATCGAGCAGATCGGCGACGCGGCGCGGAAGATGCCCTGACCGGACAGGCCGTCCGCGCGCCAGAACGGCCGCTCGTAGACGGCCTCGCATTTCATCAGCGTGCCGAACGCGAGCCGCTGGAACAGCGCGTCCTGTTGGGACGGCAGCAGCGGACGGTAGCTGATCCGGGCCGCGAGCGGCGGCGGCACCGCGACGATGGCGTGGTCGGCCCGCCAGGTACCGGCATCCGAGCGGACGGTCACCGAGGTGGCGTCCTGCTCGATGGCGCGGACCGGTGCGTTGCCGACCACCCGGCCGTCGAGCTGCTCGGCCATCATGATCGACACCAGCTGCGATCCACCGGCCAGCCGGGATTCCTGCGCGCCGCCCTCGACGCCGATGCCGCGTTCGACGGTGCCCGGATGGTGTTCGTCGCCCATGCCGGCGATGTAGGCGAGGCTGAACAGCAGCGAGGCCTCGGCAGCGGTGCCGCCGTACGCCGAGCCGAGGAAGACGTTCATCAGGTCAAGACCGCCCCGGCCGAGGGTGTTGTGCCGGATCCAGGTCTCGAAGGTCATCGAGTCCCAGCGCCGGGCATGCTTGGCCCGCCACGGTGCGGCTACCGGAACCTGCCGGGAGAGGTGGTTGATCCGCAGCATCGACACCGCGACATCGGGCAGCGCGAACGGGTCGGGCGGGATGTCGCCGGTGAACCGCGTCGATCGTCCGTTGTGGACGTAGACGGTGGCGCCATCGCGGTACGCGGGGTAGGTCTTGATGCCGAGGTCGTCGGCGAGCGCGAGAATGTGGTTCTGGGTCGGTCCGACGAACTGGCCGCCGGCCTCGACCACCTGGCCGTCGGCGAGTTGGTGGTTGAGGGTGCGGCCACCGACCCGGTCGCTCGCTTCGAGGACGACGACGTCACGGCCTGCGGCCACCAGCGAGCGGGCCGCGCTCAGGCCGGCGAGTCCGGCGCCGACAACGACGACGTCGGTCCTCTTCGGCGTCGCCGAGGTGCTCATCGCGGTCACCGGCTACCTGGCCGTCGTCGCGGTGTTCGCCGCGAAGTCCCGCACGGCCGCGAGGTCGAAGTCGCCGTAGTCGCTACCGAGGCCGCCGGCGACGAGCGCGGCGGTCGCGCAGCCGAGCACCGCGGCCCGTGTCGGGTCGCTGCCGATGGCGAGGCCACGCAGGAAACCGGCGGAGAACGCGTCGCCGCAACCGGTGGTGTCGACGACCTGGATGTCGAAGGCGGGCACGGTGTCCACTCCGTCGGCCGTGACGACAACGGCGCCGTCCGCGCCCGCGGTCGCCGCGACGCAGCCGACGCCCGCGTCCACAAGGGACCGGCAGCCGGTGACGAGGTCGGTGGTCGCGGTCCAGCCGAGTACCTGCTCATCGTTGGGCAGCAGGTAGTCCAGGTGCGGCAGCGCGGCCGAGATCCAGGCCAGCACACCGGGATCACCAGGAGCCAGCGAGTCGGCGGAGGTGGTAAGGCCGTGCTCCTTGGCGAAGGTGAGGATCTTGGCCGCCGCCTCGCCGCCCATGAACTCCGGGCCGCCGAGGTGCAGGTGGGTCGCCGCGGCGATCGCCTCCCACGGTGCGTCGTCCGCGCCGTAGCTGGCGTTCGCGCCGACCACGTGGAAGGCCGGTCGCGAACCGTCCGGGCGGATCGGCAGCACGCTGGCCGAGGTCTGCACGCCGGCACGGCGCAGCAGCAGCGAGGTGTCCACGCCGTCCCGTGCCAACAGGGCGAGCAGCTGGTCACCGATGGCATCGCTGCCGATCGCGCCCGCGCTGCGCACCCGCGCGCCGAGCTTGGCCAGTACCAGCGCGGTCCCGCCCGCGGTACCGGCCGCGGTCATCCTGATCTCCTCGACCAGTTGCCCGCCCTGGCCGTCGGGGATCGCCTCGACCGGGCGGACGAGCGTGTCCAGCACGTGCACGCCCAGCGCGATCACGGTCTGGTCGGTTGTCGATGTCACGACGACTCCTCTACTGGGTCCGGCGCGGGCGAGACGGGGTGGGTGCTGCCGTAGCCGCGCCGCACGGCGGCGGCGACAACGGCCTGCTGGGCGGCCTCGTCGAGCACCTTCGGGGTGCCGATGGCCGCGGCCCGCCAGTAGATGGTGCAGGCCCATTCGAGCACCAGTGCCTGTTCGACGGCGGCATCCAGGGTGGCCGCGTGGGTGACGGCGCCGTGGTTGGCCATCAGCGCGGCGGCCCTGTCCGCCAGGGCGGCGTGCACCGATTCGGCGAGTTCCGGGGTGCCGAACGTGGCGTAGGGGGCGACCCGGACCGAGCCGCCGAACAGCAGCATCTGGTAGTGCACGCAGGGCAGTTCGTCGACGACCAGCCCGACCGAAATGCCCACCGGGGCATGCGTGTGCACGACGGCGCCGGAGCCGAACTTCCGATAGATGCCAAGGTGCAGGTCGAGTTCGGAGCTGGGTTCCAGATCGCCGGCGCGCACCGTGCCGTCGTCGGCGATGACCGTGATCTGTTCGGCGGTGATCGTCTCGAACCGGGCTCCGGTCGCGGTGATCGCGATCAGGTCGGTGTCGATCCGCGCGCTGACGTTGCCGGCGGTGCCGATCACCAGGCCCTGCACGGCCAGTTTCCGGCAAGCCAGCGCGACCGACTCCCGCGTCTCGTCCGTCGCGGCACTCATCGGCTGCTCCCCTTCGCCTTGCTGTCCCGACATCAGCGGACACTACTGCCCCGGCCGGCAGCGCGGCGGCCGTCGATGCCGCGACGCTACGCCGAAACTGAATCAGTTTCAAGTTCTGCTCGCCCGATGCCACTGGCGTGAGTTCGACCGGACGAGGCACTATTGACCCGACCGGGCCGGTAGAGCAGGGGGATGGACGCGAAGTGACGGTTACAGGCGGCGAGCCCATGGCACGGGTCGCCTCGCTGCGCACCGTGCCGCAGCAGGCTCGCGGCCGGGACAAGCTCGCCAGGATGCTCGCGGCGGCCGACACGATCATGGCGACCGAGGGCGCCGACGCGATCACCACGACTCGCATCGCGGCAGAGGCCGGGATCTCGGTCGGCTCGGTGTACCACTACCTCCCGCATCGCGGGGCGATCATCGAGGCCCTCGCCGCGCACTACCTCGACCAGCTCGAAGAGCAGATGGCCGAACTCGTCACGACACTGCCCGCGCGGCAGGGCCGGCACGGCGATCTGGTCAGGTACGCGGTGGACGCCTTCGCCGAGTTCTACCGGGCCCATCCCGGTTTTCGGGCGCTGTGGTTCGGCCGGCACCTGACCGCCGAGACGAGGGAACTCGACCGCGCGCACAAACAGCGGATGGCCCTGGGCATCCGCAGCATGCTGGTGGCGCAGGGCATCGGCCGCAACGACAGGAAGACGCTGCGGATCAGCCTCGCCATCCAGCTCGCGACCGACGCGCTGCTACAGGAGGCGTTCCGCGAAAACCCCACCGGCAACACCGCGCTGCTGGGCGAGCTGAAGACGATGATCCGCGGCTACCTGGCCGCGCTCACCAGCTGAGCGCGGCCCACGATCGAGAAGGTCAGTCGACCAGCGCCTGGTACACGAGGCCACGCAGCTGGCTGCGGATCGGATGGGTGCTGGAGGGCAGCAGCTGGGTGAAGAACAGCGCGGTGAGTTCCTCGGCCGGGTCGACCCAGAACGCGGTGCTCGCCGCCCCGCCCCAGGCCAACTCCCCCGCGCTGACCGTCGTCCGGTAGGCGACCGGGTCCTGTACGACGGAGAACCCGAGGCCGAAGCCGACTCCGGTGAACGGCATCTCCGCGAACAGCGGCCGACCGACCTCTTCCAGATCGGCCCCGCCGGGCAGGTGGTTTCGGCCCATGTAGGCCAGGGTGCGCGAACCGAGCAGCCGGACACCGTCGAGTTCACCGCCGCGCAGCAGAAACTGGGTGAACCGGTGGTAGTCCTGCGCGGTCGAGACCAGTCCACCGCCGCCGGAGAGCCATTGCGGGGGCGCGAGAACCGCCCGGCCCGCCTCCTCGGCGCGGACCCTCGCGCCGGTCACCGGATGCGTCGTGTAGAGCGCGGCGAGCAGGTCGGGGTCGTCGACCTGGAACCCGGTCCGCGTCATGCCCAGCGGGCCGAGGACCTGTTCGGCCAGGAAGGCGTCCAGCGGTTGGCCGCTGACCACTTCGATCAGTCGGCCGAGGACGTCGGTGGCATGGCTGTAGTTCCATTCGGTGCCGGGTTCGTGCACCAGTGGCAGGCCCGCGATGACCTCGACACAGCCCGCGAGGTCCCGACCGGCCGGGACGCCCCATTCGAAGCCGGCCGCCCGGTACATCTCGTCGACCGGGTGCGCGTGGTGGAAGCCGTAGGTCAGGCCGGCGGTGTGGGTGAGCAGGTGCCAGACCCGGATCGGTTCCGGGGTCGGCACGGTCAGCGGTTTGGTCGCGCTGCCCTTCACATACACCCTGGCATCGGCGAAACCCGGCAGCCAGCGGGAGATCGGGTCGGTCAGCTCGAAGAGGCCGCGTTCCCACAGCATCATCGCGGCGACCGAGGTGATCGGCTTGGACATGGAGTAGATCCGCCAACGAGTGTCCTCGGTGGTCGGCAGCCCGGCCTCGGCGTCGCGCAGCCCGGCCAGTGCCGAGTGCACGACCCGCCCGCGCCGGGTGACCACGACATGCCAGCCCGCCAACCGCCCGTCATCGACATAGCGGGCGAAATGCTCGTCGATTCTGGCCAGTCGTGCCTTGTCGAACCCGACCTCGGCGGGATCGACCTCAACCGTCAGTTTCGCGCTCTCCACCATGCCCCCGATTGTGCAGGCCACCACCGACAGAAGCCAGTTGCCCGGTCACCCTTTCACCGCGCCCTCGCCGACGCCCTTGAAGAAGAACCGCTGCAACACGGTGAACAGCACCAGAATGGGCACCAGCGCGATGATCGCGCCGGCCGCGAGGGTACGTGGATCGATGGAGAAAGTACTCTGCAGATAGGAAAGGCCGACGGTGAGCGTGAGCTTGTCGGGGTCCTGCAACACCAGCAGCGGCCACAGGAAGTCGTCCCAGGCGCCGATGAAGGACAGGATGGCGATCACGCTGATCGTGCCCTTCACCGAGGGCAGGCCGATGTAGCGCAACCGCTGCCAGACGTTCGCGCCGTCCAGCAGCGCCGCCGCGTCGATCTCGGCCGGCACCGCCTGGAAGGCGTTGCGCATCAGCAGCACGTTGAGCGCACCGATCAGGTTCGGCAGCGCGACCCCGAACAGGGTGCCGCCGAAACCGAGTTTCGTGATGGTCTCGAACTGGGAGATGATGGTGACCTCGGCGGGCAGTACCAGGGTCGAGAGGAAGACGCCGAAAATCAGCTTCCTGCCACGGAACTTCAGCCGGGCCAGCGCGAAGCCGGCGATCGTCGCGCCGATGATGTTGCCGCCGACATCGAGGAAGGCCACGATCAGCGAGTTGCCGGCGAACCGCAGCACCGGGATCGCCTGCGCGACCTTGCCGTAGTTGGACAGCGTGAAGTGCTGGGGCAGGAAGCTCGGCGTCAGCGTGTACACGTCCTCGCTCACGCTCTTCAGCGAGGTCGACAGCTCCCACAGCAGCGGCCCGACCGTGATGCCGAGGACGATCAGCAGGACGAGGTAGCGCAGGACAAGGCCGGCCGGGGTGGTCTTGTTGAAGCTGCGCGAACGGGGACGGCGCCGCACGGGACCGGCCGGCGGCCGGGCACCGAGGCCGGGCGACCGCGCCTGATCACGGGTCGCGGTCATGCTTGTGCCCCTCGGTTGCGGCGGCTGAGCAACAGCATCGGGCCGACCATGACCACGAACAGCAGCACGCTCAGCGCCGAGGCATACCCGAGCCTGCCGTTGCTGCCCGAGCCCGCGTTCTCGATCAGCAGCACGATCGAGGAGTCCTCGCCGCCGATTCCACCGGTCCGGCCGCCGAGGATGTACAGCTCGGTGAACACCCGCATCGCCGACACCGCGACCAGCACCGAGACCAGCAGCGTGGTGTTGCGGACACCGGGCAGGGTCACCGCGAAGAACCGGCGCACCGCGTTCGCCCCGTCGACGGCGGCGGCCTCGTGCAGCTCTCGCGGCACGTTGCCGAGCGCGGCGAGGTAGATGATCATGTAATAGCCGAGGCCCTTCCACACCGTCAGCGAGACGGCGCTGAACAGCAGCAGCCAGCGCCCGGTCAGGAAAGAGACGGCCTGGTGGGTGAGGCCGATCTCCTGTAGTAGCCCGTTGACGAGGCCCCGGTCGTCGAGCAGCCACTGCCAGATCACCGCGACCACCACGGCGGAGGCGACCACCGGGAAGTAGAAGACGGTGCGGAAGAAGCCGATGAACGGGATGGTGCGCTCGACGAGCAGGCCGAGCAGCAGCGGCAGCATGGTCAGCAGCGGAACGCAGACGACGAGGTAGATCGCCACGTTGAGGACGGCGTCCCAGAACTGCGGGTCCTGCAGGATCTCGGTGAAGTTGCGCACGCCGACGAAGGTGCCGCCGGTGATCTGCCGGACGTTGGTGAAGGACAGGATGCCGGTGTTGATCGCCGGCCAGATACTGAAGGTGGCCACTACGGCCAGCGCCGGGATCACCAACACCCACGGGGTGTACCAACGGTGGTATCGCATCGCGGGTCCTCGCCTCGGGCCGGGCCGGGAGCCGGTCGGAAACCGGCTGCCGGCCCGCGCCCGCTGAAGTCGGGCTCAGTTGGTGAGCAGCTGGTTCAACTGGTTCACCAGATCATCCATGGCCTGCTTGGACGATTCCTTGCCGGTCATCGCCAGCGCGATCTGCTGGTTGAGGTCGGTGCCCATCTCGTCCGTCCACACCGGAGGGGTGTAGTCCACGGCATGCTGCATGTCGCCATAGGCGATCGCGGCGGCGTTGCCGGCCGGGGTGCCGTCACTCTTGGCATACGCCGGGTTGTCGGCCGCGGCCGTGGTGCCGGGCAGGAAGCCGGGCGCCAGCTTGATGAAGGCGACCTGGTTGTCGTTGTCGGTGAGGTACTTGGCGAAGGCCAGCGCCAGCGGCAGGTTCTTGCTCTTTGCCGACACCGAGATGCCCTGCACGTTGAGGTTCGAGCTGCCGAAGGAGGGTGAGGGGATGATCTGCGTGGCCAGCGTCGGGTCGGTCTGCGCGACCGTGCTGATCTCGTTGCCCTGCCCGGTCGTCCAGCCGACCACCTGCTTCTCGAACAGCACGTTGTTGCCCTCGTAGGTCGAGGTCAGCACGTCCGGCGGGAGGTAGCCTGCCTTGAACGCCTGGGTGTACTTGTCGATCATGGCCTCGACGGCGGGCGTGTTGAAGACGAACTTGGTGTCGTCGGCGTTCATCAGCTGCGTGCCGGTCTGCACGATGTCGTTGAGCCACGGCTCGGCGCTCATCAGGTAGTCCTTGCCACCCGAGTTGTCGTGCATGGTCTTCGCCTGGGCCAGCAGCTGGTCGAGATTCTTGGGCACGTTGTTCGGGTCGAGGCCGTCCTTGGTGAGCAGCGCCTTGTTCCAGTAGTTCAGCTCGGCGCCGAGGTACCAGGGGAAGCCGTAGGTGCCGCTGATACTCGGATAGGTGTAGGACTTCAGGCCGCTGGCCACGTAGTCGGCGCTGAGCGTCGGCACGTTCTTGGCCAGGTCGAGCAGATTGCCGGACTGGACCAGCGGATAGGCGTAGTCCGGTGGCAGGTTGATCACGTCGGGCAGGCTGTTGCTGGTGACCTGGCTGCTGACCTTCTGCTGGTAGCCGTCACCCGGCTGGTCGATCCAATTGACCGTGGTGCCGGGATAGCGCTTCTCGAACGCGCTGATCAGCGAGGTGAAGTACGGGGTGAAGGTCTGGTTCTTCAGCGACCAGGTCTGGAAGGTGATCGAACCCTTGATCGGGGCGTTGGCCGCCACCGTCGCGCCGGAACCCGCGCTCGCATCGCCCGAGCCACCACCGATACCGCAACCGGCCACCGCCACCAGCGCGGCAACGGCAACGGCCGCGCCGGCCAACAACTTACGCCTACCGTGCATCAACACTCTCCTGTCGCCAACCGCGGGCAGTGTCAGACCAACAACGCCACGCTGCGTACACCCGTGCCACGACGCCGATGCCTGAGGTTTTCACCGTCGAAACAAACAACTAAAGCGCTATAGTCGACGAACTATGCGTGAACCATGTCGTTGTGTCAAGGGGCACAGTCACCAGATCGGGCCTGCGGCCGACATGCCGTATGTTCGGTGGTCACCATCGGCTGCCCGGTGTCCTGACCCACGACGTCGACAGGAGATCCGGGGATGAGCAGACCGACGATCGGCGACATCGCGGCCAAGGCCGGGGTGTCCATCGGCGCGGTGTCCTTCGCGCTCAACGGCCGGTCCGGGGTCAGCGACGCCACACGCGCGAGGATTCTGCTGATCGCGCAGGAAATGGGCTGGCGACCGCACAGCGCGGCCCGTGCCCTCGGCGGCGCCAAGGCCGGCATGGTCGGGCTGGTCTCGGCCCGTCCGGCGCGCACCCTCGGCGTCGAACCGTTCTTCGCCCAGCTCGTCTCCGGCCTACAGGCCGGCCTGTCGACCCGAGGGGTCGGGCTGCAGCTGTTGATCGTCGAGGACCTGGCCGCCGAGGTCGACATCTACCGGAAATGGCATTCCGAACACCATGTCGACGGAGTCGTCCTCTTCGACCTTCGCTCGCACGACCCGCGCGTCGCCGAACTGGAACGCTCGACGCTGCCCTGCGTCGTACTCGGTCCCGGCAAGCATCCGTCGTTGCCCAATGTCTGGGCCGACGACAGGGCGGCCATGCTGCGCGTGGTGGAATACCTTGCCGCGCTTGGCCACCGACGCATCGCACACGTCGCGGGACTGCCCGAACTCTGGCACACCCAGCGGCGGATCAGGGCGCTTCGCGACGCGGCGGGGCGCCTTGAACTCCTCGACGCCACCTCGGCGGCCACCGACTTCAGCGACGCGGAGGGCGCCGCGGTCACCCGGCGGCTGCTGGCGCGACGGCCACGGCCGAGCGCGATCGTCTACGACAGCGACGTGATGGCCGTCGCCGGCCTCGGCGTCGCGCTCGAAATGGGCCTTTCGGTACCCGGTGACCTGTCCATCGTCGCCTTCGACGACTCGGTGCTGGCGCGGCTGATGCATCCCGCGCTGACCGCCCTGAGCCGCGACACCTTCGCGCTCGGCGAACTGGTCGCCACCACTCTGCTGGAGGCTATCGACGCGGCAGGCGATGCGGGTGGCGCCGCCGAGCGCAGTGTCCGGGCACCCATGCCGGAACTGGTGATCCGGGAAAGCACCTCACCACCGGCCGGCAATGGGATTGCCTCCTCGAACTAAAACGGTTTAGGCTCCCGGCCCGACAGCACTGAGCGGAAAGCCGAAGGAGGTCACCACCGGTGCCATCACGACCGCGGCAGCGGACCCCCTTGCGGTTCGGCGCGAACTACGTGCCCTCGGCGGGTTGGTTCTACAGTTGGCTGGATTTCGACGCCGACACGGTTCGCCGGGACTTCGCCGATCTCGCCGAACTGGGACTCGACCATGTGCGGATCTTTCCGGTCTGGCCGTGGCTGCAACCCAATCGCGGACTGGTGCGTGCCAGCGCGCTGAACGACGTGCTCACCACGATCGACTGCGCCGCCGAGTTCGGCCTCGATGTGGCGGTCGATCTGATCCAGGGCCACATGTCCAGCTTCGACTTCCTGCCGTCCTGGGTGCTGACCTGGCACCAGGCCAGCATTTTCACCGACCGGACCGTGCGCGAGGGCCTCGCGCACTACGTCGAGGTGCTCTCCGGCGCGGTCGCCGGGCGGCGCAACGTCTTCGCGCTGACGCTGGGCAACGAGGTCAACAACCTGTGGCCGGCCAATCCGACCACCCGCCAGCAGTCCCATGACTGGGCGGCCGAACTGCTCGACACCGCCCGCGCCGCCGCCCCCGACCTGCTGTGTCTGCACTCGCTCTACGACGACGCCTGGTACGCGGCGGACCATCCGTTCGCGCAGGGCGATGCCGCGACCCTCGGGGATCTGACCACCGTGCACTCCTGGGTGTTCAACGGAGTCTCCCGGCTCGACGGTCCACTCGGGCCGGCTACCGTCTCCCATGCCGACTATCTGGTGGAACTCGCGGCAGCCGCGGCAACCGCACCGCGACGGCCGGTCTGGTTGCAGGAGGTCGGCGCGCCCCGGCCCGACATCCCGGCCGCGCTGGCCGCCGACTTCACCCGTACCACGATCGAGCAGGTCTGGCACAACCCCGCGCTGTTCGGCATCACCTGGTGGTGCTCGCACGACATCGACCGCTCGCTCCTGGACTTCCCGGACCGCGAGTACGACCTCGGACTGTTCACAGTGGACCATCAGCGCAAGCCGGCCGCCGAGGCGATCGCCGAACTGATCACCCGGCGCGGCACCGCGACACCGGACGCGACCCGCCCCGGCCTCGTCTGCCCCGTCGATCTCGGCGACCCGGCCGCCAGGGACGCGCTCGCGCCGGGCAGCGCCTTCCATCGGGCCTGGGTGACGCGGCGGGCACACGGACCGGTCGCCATCGTGCCGGCGGCCCGTGCCGCGAACGCCGAATACCGGGCCGCTCGCGGCATTTCCAGCCTGCTCGAGGGCACTGCCGACCTCGACGACGCGGATCGGGACGCGCTGGAAGCGCGCTGATCGCCGCGCGAGCCGAGGTCAGCGCGCGGCTTGCGGCAACGGTGGCCACGCGGGAGGCTGGCGGCGACGGGTGGCGAGAAGGACGGTGCTGGCGGATGAGCGATCTCGCGCGGGCCCGAGCGGTGGCGCTGGCGCTGCCGGAGGCGGGCGAACAGGATCACCATGGGATGGCCTCGTTCCGGGTGCGCGGCAAGATCTTCGCGACGGTGCCGGACGAGGAGCACCTGCGGGTCATGGTCGACGAGAACGAGATCCGTGCGACGGTCGCGGAGAATCCGGGTACCTGCGCGGAGTTCTACTGGGGCAAGCGGCTGGCCTGCGTCGTGGTGACCCTGGCGAGCGCGTCGACCCCGCTGCTCAGCGAACTGCTCACCGAGGCATGGCTGCGCAAGGCCCCGGCCGCCCTCGCCCGCGAGTTCGAGAGCGGACGTGGTGCACCGGCATCGTGATGCGGTGGCCGGCGCATGCGGTCGTAGGGTGACGGTATGAAGATCGGTTTCGGGGCCCCGGTGTCGGGTGCGTGGGCGAGCGCGGCGAACCTCGCGCGGTTCGCCGAACAGGCCGAGGAACTCGGCTACGACTCGCTGTGGACCTTCCAGCGGCTGCTCGTCGGCACTGACCAGGACCTCGCCCCGGTCTACCAGAGCGTGCTCGATCCGCTGATCGCGCTGAGCTTCGCCGCCGCGCGTACCTCGCGCATCCGACTCGGCGTCGCCGTGCTGAACCTGCCCTTCGTCTCCCCCGCCTACCTGGCCAAACAGGCCGCGACGCTGGATCTGCTCTCCGGCGGCCGGCTCGACCTCGGTCTCGGCTCGGGCTGGTCGGCGGCCGAGTTCACCGCGACCGGCAGCTCCGGTGCCCGGCGGGTGACGCGCACCGTGGAGTACCTGAAGGTGCTGCGCACGCTGTGGGCGGCGGAGGTGAGCGAGTTCACCGGCGAGCTCTACACCGTGCCGGCCAGCCGGATGCTGCCCAAACCCGTCCAGCGACCCGGTCCGCCCATCCTGCTCGGCGGCATGGTGCCGGCCGCGCTGGCCAGGGCCGGCCGGCTCGCCGACGGTTGGCTGAGCAGCAGCGGCACCGACCTGACCAGGATCAGCGCGCAGATCGCCACGGTCCGGGCAGCCGCTGAGGAGGCCGGCAAGGATCCCGCCGCACTGCGGATCATCTGCCGGGGCGTGGTCAGGTTCGGCGAGGTAGAGGCCGTCGGGGCCGGCGCGGACGGCGAGCGAGCGCGGCTGTCCGGTTCGGCCGAGCGGATCCGCGAGGACGTGGCCTGGCTCGGCGAGCAGGGCGTCACCGAGCTGTTCTACGACCTGAACTGGGACCCGCTGATCGGCAATCCACTTGCCGACCGGACAGCGGCGACCGAACGGGCCGAGGAGATCCTGCGCGCGCTCGCACCGGGCAACGGCTGAGCGCCGGCGGGTAGGTGGGGAACGGGACTCAGCGCTGGGCGGCGAGATGCTCGGCGAGCCGGTCGAGCAGCGGACGCTGACCGGCGACCACCTTCTCCGCCGCGGTCGGCAGGTCGAACCATTCGGCCCTGTCGATCTCGGGAAACTCCCGCAGCCGGCCCGAACCTCTCGGCCACTCCATCGAAAACGTGCCCGGCACCACCGCGCCCGGATCGAGGTCGCCCTCCAGCGCCCAGGCGGTCACGATCTTGCCGCCGGACTGGCGGACCGCACCGAGTTCGATCAGCTCACCGTCCGGTACCGGCAGGCCCAGTTCTTCGGCGAACTCCCGTCGAGCGGCGGCAAGCTCGTCCTCGCCTGGTTCGCACTCCCCCTTGGGCATGGACCAGCCGCCCGCATCCCGACGCGCCCAGAACGGCCCGCCCATATGGCCGAGCAACACCTCCGGGCGCGCCGACCCGCGGAACAGCAAGATCCCGGCGCTGTGTTTGGCTGCCACTCGGCCAATCCTGCCGGTAGCCGAGCGTCCCCGGCAAACCGACTCCTCGCGGCCTGACTCCTCGACCGGCTCAGTCGGCGACCCTGCGGAACACCGCGGTGACCCGGACCGTCGCCAGTCCCCTCATCATGCCGAGCGGGCTCCAGGTGATCCCGTGCCGGCCCCGGTCGACCTGCGTCCGAGCCGTCACGGTGACGGCGCCGTCGCCGGCCTCGGTGACGGTCGCCGGCACGGTCAACGGCTGCGTCGTGCCGCGCACGGTCAGCTCGACACCCAACTCGACCCCGTCGGCGGTCACGGTGGCCGAGTTGACCTCGGCGGTGATCTCCGGATGCCGCTCGACATCGAAGAAGTCCGCCGAGCGCAGGTGCTCGTCGCGCTTGCCCTGCTTGGTGTCGACCGAGGCCGCGTCGATGCGCAGCGTGCCGGTCAGCGCACCACCCGGCTCGATACCGCCCACTCCGCTGAACTTCGCGAAGACGCCCTTGACGTTGACGAGTCCCCACACCGATCGGTGTTCGAAGTGGACACTGCTGGCCGTCTCGTCGAGCTGCCAGCGGCCGACTCCGGTCGCGGTGGTGAGCAACTCCTTGGCAAGCGGCTCTGTCATGATCCTTCTCCTTGCTGAACCCGCCGAAGCGACGACACACTGTTACTTGAACTCTCAACCATGAACCTACGGCACAACACTTGATTTTTCAAGTATCAGTAGAATGGGCCACATGGCAGAGTGCGTACGGTGGCTCGACAGCGCGGAACAGGCCGCGTGGGCGGTGTTCGTCCGGGCGATGCACGCCCTACCGGAAGCCCTCGACCGCCAGCTCAAACGCGATTCCGGCCTGCCGCACTCCGACTACCTTGTGCTGGCCATCCTCTCCGAGGCCGATGAGCGAACCATGACCATGACCCAGCTGGCGGTGGCGCTACGTTACTCGGCGAGCCGCCTGTCGCGCACCGTGACGAAACTGGAGGACCGAGGCTACCTGCGCCGCCACCGCGACCCGAGCAACGGGCGAGTCACCCTGGCCACCCTCACCGACGCGGGCTTCGCAACCCTGGCCGCCGCGGCACCGGGACATGTCGGCCAGGTCCGCGCGGTGCTGTTCGAGCAGCTCACCCCGGAACAGGTCACCCAGTTCCACGACATCTTCGAACGCATCCTGACCGGACCGGAGATCAACACCGACTGCCCCGACTCCGCTCCACACGGCAGAAGTCAGCCGGTCCACCGGTCATCGGATACCGCCTGACCAGCGGAGATGACACCAACCACGGCAGCGCCTCCCGCCGCGGCGAGCACCGCGAGCCTGCTGAGCCTCGGCAGCGATCGCCAGCAGGCCACGGTGGCCAGCGCGTCCGCGGTGTCGGCGACGGCACCGAGCAGCACCCAGCGACGGAAATCGGCCGGTTCGCCGCTGCTGGCCAGCGCGCCGACCGCGAGCGCGATATCGCGCCCACCCAGCGCCCTGCCGAGCACCCGCCCTGCCGGGCCACCGCCGTGCTCGCGACCGAGCCAGGTGCGGACCATGAACTCCGGGCGGAGGACGGCGATGCCGCCGATGGCCAGCCGGCCGACCGCGATGAGCGCGGCGCTGCCCGCTCGGAGGTCCTCGGTCAGCGGGGAGGTTGTCCTTCGGGCAGGTGTCGGCTCGGAACTCGCCGCGCTCGGCATCGTCATCCGCATGCCTTCTTGGTACCCCGCCCGCGTCCTTCCCGCACGGCAGCCCGCGGTCAGCGTTAGTTGACGAGTGTCTACTAACTGCTGTTAGGCTCGGTTCATGGCACGCAACCGCGAGCGGAAATTTCGGGCTGTCATCGCGTTCCAGCGTCGGATCGGCAATCCGATCCTTTCCCGGCTGCCGACGCAGACCCTGCTGGAGACGACAGGACGGAAGTCCGGGCTGCCTCGTCGGACCCCGGTCGGCGGGCGCCGGATCGGGCAGCAGTTCTGGTTCGTCTCCGAGCACGGCGAGAAATCGCAGTATGTGCGCAACATCCTGGCGCAGCCCAGAGTTCGGTTGCGGCTGCGCGGCCGGTGGCACACCGGCACCGCGGTTCTTCTGCCGCGCGACGACCCGCGCGCTCGGCTGCGGGACCTGCCGGCGTTCAACAGCTTGGCGGTGCGCACCTTCGCCACCGACCTGGTGACGCTGCGGGTCGATCTCGCCGACTGAACCCACGAAACGCGACCGAGTCGGGAAAACCCGAAACGTCAGCGCCCCGGCGAACCGAGGCGCTGACGCGGAGATCCGGGTGAACTCAGGTCCCCTCGACCTGGAACTCCCACAGGGAATACCCGTACTGCGTGCCGCGCGCCGTCCCGTACATCCGTACGTAGCGCCCGGTTCCGGAGACCGGCAGCGTCTGGATGCCGCCGGTACCGGTCGTGGTGGAGTAGACGGTGGTCCAGGTCGAGCCGTCGGTGGACGTCTGGATCTGGAACGCGCTGCCGTACGCGGTTTCCCAGTTGAGGACGACCTGGCTGATCGAATGACTGGCGCCGAGGTCGACCTCCAGCCACTGCGGATCGCTGAACGCGCTCGACCACCGGGTTCCGGTGTCGCCGTCGACCGCGTCGGCGGCCGGGAAACTGGCGCTCTCCGTCGAGGACGCGGTGGCCGTCTTGCCCTGTGACAGCAGCGTCGGCGTACCACCGCCGCCGGAGGACGGGGTGCCGTACACCGCGAACTCGTAGAGCGAGTCGCCGTACTGCGAGGCTCTCGCCGTCGCGTACACCCGGATATATCGGCCGCTGCCGCTCAACGCGGCGTCCTGGATGTCCTGTGGACTGTTGTCGTTGGTGTAGATGGTGGTCCACGTCGTGCCGTCGGTAGAAGTCTGTATCTGGTAGGCCGATGCGGCGGCCGCCTCCCAGGTGAGCGTCGCATGCGTGATCGAGTAGTTCTGGCCGAGGTCGACCTGTAGCCATTGCGGGTCGCTGAACCCGCTCGACCAGCGGGTGGTGATGTCGCCGTCGGTGGCGTTGGAGGCGGGGAAGCTCGCGCTCTCCTCCGACGAGGCGGTGGTCGGCTTGCCGAGCGCGATGTTCGTGCCGAGGCTGCCGGCAGGCGGCTTGTTGTACACGGCGACGTAGTCGACGCTCAGTGCGCCACCCGAGGCGGTGCTGGCGTTGGGTCCGCCGCCGTACGCGGCCGGGAACGCGCCACCCATCGCGAGGTCGAAGATGACGTAGAAACTGTGGTCGACGGCGTTCGCCCAGGTGGTCGCGTCGACCTGGGTGGAGTTGATGGTGAAGAAGTTCGTGCCGTCCAGGTACCAGCGGATCTGTTCCGGTGAGGTCGAGCGATCGATCTCCACCGCGTAGGTGTGGTAGCCGGTCTGGCAGCCGCCGCAGGCCTGTTCACCGCTGCCGATCCCGGTCGTCTCGTTGCACGGGCCGCCGGGGTCCACGCCGCAGTGCAGGGTACCGAACTCCGAACTCCGGCTGTTGATGTCCTCCATCGCATCGATCTCGCCGGAACCCGGCCAGGGCACCCCGATCCGCAGCGGCGAGCCGAGCATCCAGAACGCCGGCCAGTAGCCTGCCCCGTTCGCGGTCGTCAGATCGGGCTGCTGGATGGAGGCCTGGATCCGCACCACTCCGCCCGGCGCCGCGCCGAAACCGTCCGCCTGGGTCTCGACCCGGCCGGAGGTCCAGCCAGAACTGGGGTCGGTGCCGGTGTGCAGCGCCTTGAGCACCAGGTGGCCGTTGCCGTCGAGGTACACATTGGACGTACTGTCGGTCATCGTCTCGATCTCGCCGGTGCCGAACCCGCTGCCGGCACCGGTGTCGTAGCGCCAGACCCCGGTGTCCAAAGCGGACCCGGCGGCGCCGGTGAAGTCATCGCTCCAGGTGGTGCCGAACCCGGTAGGCGGCGCCGGAATGTCTGCCGGTGCCGCGACGGCCGGGGCCGTTGGCGTGCCGGAGCGGGCCGCCGGGGCGGCCATCGAGGTTGCCGCGCCGGCCACCATGCCGGCGACGAGGACGGTGAGGGACAAGAGGCCGACCGCGAGTCGACCACTGGGTAACCGTGCGCGCTTGCCACTCAAGGACATGCGTACTCCTTTGTACGGAAAAGGGTGGACAGCCAAGCGGAGAAGGTCGCCGGTGACCGCGGCGGCGAACGGTCGCCTTACCGCCGCGGTCACCGGGAATGACGGCTACCAGCCGACGGCGACGACCAGGTACTGCGGGTTGCTCTCGGAGATGTCCGAGGACTGCCCGGCGTCATCGTCGTACGGGAAGCCGTACTGCAGCCCGTTGATCGCGTTCTGGTGCCAGAACTGGGCGTAGTAGTTGGCCGGCGCGGCCTGGTAGAAGTTGGCCGGGTCGGACTGCTCAGCGGTCGGCAGCTGCGCGACGTGCCGGTTGAGGCCCGCGCACAGCGGCGGGTTGGCGGCCAGCGTGCCGCCGCAGCCGAAGATCTGCGCCGTGGTGTCGCTGGTGTCGCCGACCGAGGCGGCATAGCTGGTGAAGTAGTTCGCGTACTGGCCGCCCGGCTGGAAGGCGGGATCGTTGCCCGGCGACGGGATGCCGTAGGGCGCCTGGTCGGTGGCCAACTCCTTGAACTCGGTGGGCACCGAGTTCTCGAACCGCTGGAAGGTCGCCGCCCTGCTCTCCTGGAAGGTGGCGTAGTTCTCGCCGATCTCCTGGTCGGAGCCGTCGTGGCCGTGCAGCAGCATGGCGAGCTTGAGGCCGAACCTGTCGACGCGAGTGGTGTCCAGGTTGATCGAGGACGGGCCGACCGTGAACTCGATGAAGTCGTAGTACTGGCTGTTCGGTGAGCCGAGATAGAAGTACATCCGACCTGCCGAGTTGGCCGGCATGTCGATGTAGGGCTGCTGGGCAATGGATTCGGTCTGCCCGTTGAAGCTCCAGTAGACCTGGCTGTCCGGGTACTGACCGTTGGTCTGGTTGATGACCTCGACCTCGACCACGTTCTGGGCGGCCGGGATGCTGCTGGTGTCGCCCCAGAACGAGGCGGGCGGTTCGCCACCGGTCGGCGGCGGGGTGGTCACGGTGCCGGTGGTGAAGACGGTGAACTCGCCGATGGACCACCATGGCACCGAGGTGGCCGCGGTCAGCACGACCCGGATGTACTGCGCGGTCTGCGCGGCGAAGGTGACGATCTCCGGCGAGGAGGTGCCGGTTCCGGTGGCAACGCTGGTGAAGGTGCTGCCGTCGGTGGAGACCTCCACGTTGTAGCCTGCCGCGTAGTCCGTCGGCCAGTTGCTGTTGTTCATCTCGATCTGGTTGAAGCTCTGGCTGGAACCCAGATTCACCTGAAACCACATACCCGGCGCCTGCACGGCATCCGAGCTGTAGCGGGTACCGAGGTTGCCGTCGATCGCGTTGGCCGGCGCGTCCCCGGCCGATGAGTTGGTGCTCGCGCTGGCCACCCATCCGGTCTCCGGCAAGGGGTTCTCGGCAAGCGGCGCCGCGGTGGCCGCGGTGGCCGTCGGTACGAGCACGATGCCGAGTGTCGCGACCCCGGTGAGCAGGGCGACGAACAGCGGACGCGACGTGCGGCGGACCGCGAACGACCGGCGGCGGGCCGGGCGCGCCGCGCGGAAACCGGATCGCGCTCCATGCCGATCCATCAACCATCTCGGTCTGGTCATGTGGGTGTGTTCCTTCCCGGTGTACGTGCCGGACAACAACGACGCGGCCGACTGCCGGGATCATGTCGATGACAGCAACGGCAACGACGGTGTGAGAGCGCTCTCAGCAAGTGAGTGAACGCCCGCGTGAAAACCATGTCAAGGGAGGGTGTACTCGGTTCAGACGCGGATGAGAGCCCTCTTAACCGGTCGTCGCTGAGCAACCGGTCGCGCCCGCCGCGCGGACATCGACATCAACGGTTGACAGTTTTGACCCCCGCACGCCCGGCACTGCGCCGACCGGCCCGGCCGAGCCGGTGGTAGACCGGTGGAAGCCCACCACTCGCGAAGCGAGAGGACACCTGCCGTGCGAGGACTGCGCCGGATCAATGCGATCAGTGCGATCAGTGCGGGGATCTGGATCGCCAGTTGGCGGGTGATCTATCTGGAGATCTTCCGCTGGCACCATATGACCAGGACCCTTCGTTTCAACCCACCGCCGACCCCGCCCGGCGCGACCCCACCCACGGCAGGCTTGCCACTGCGCGCCGCCTGCTTCGCCGCCGTCGCGGCCCCACTGGTCTTTCTGGCGACCGTGTTCGCCGGCCGTAGAGCTGCCTCGTCGAGCGGAGCGCCGGCGGTCGAGCGCTGAGGGTCCACTGTGGAGCGGGAAGTCGATCTGGCCGGCCGGTTACAGTGCGCCGATGCGCATCGCATAGGCGACCGCGTGCGGCCGGTTACGCAGGCCGAGCCTGGTCATCAGGGCATGAATGATCGACTTGATGGTCCGCTCCGAGTAGTTCAGCTTCTCCGCGATCTCGTTCGTGGGCAGGCCCTCGGCGAGCAGCCGGAGCACATCGACCTCGCGCGGCAGCAGACCGGCCGCGGTCAGCCCCATCGGCGCGAGCACATCCCGTTGGATCAGCCTGGTGTACTCGACCAGCCAGCCGATCGCGACGCCGGGCATCGCGACATCGCCCTCCCGGCTCCCGAGCAGTACCTCGACGATCCGGTCGTAACTCGCCTCGTGCCGGGGGATGACGCTGACCAGCCCGTAGCCCACCGCGCGGAGCAGTTGGTGTTCCCGGATGCTGTTGGCCACCAACACCGTCTTCGGCGGCGGCGCCATCCGGTGCGCCGTCTGTTCGACAGCGGCCAACATCTCGTCGCTGAGATCGGCGACGAGCACCAGCAGGGCATCGGGCCGGGTCAGTTCGCCCGGCTCCACCAACGCGAGTTCCGGCCGCGTCCGCAGATAGGCGCGGGCGCCGTCACTGGTCAACGGATCATCGGAGAGGATCGCCACGGTCAGCGGGCCGACCGTGACCCGTCTTCCCAACGATCGAGCAGAGTCGATCATGTCGCGCCGCATCGGCAACCCCCACCACCCACTACCCGCTCGAAAGGCCGGACCGGCATCTCACGAGCGGCATCGCAGGGACCCCGCATCCCGTACTCCGCCGACCAGATGGCTGTCCACGGATAAGGACGTTTGACCTACCCGAGACGTTGCGTGGCCCGACCAACCAAAAAGCCCGGAGTCGGCGGCTAAGGAGCGGTCAGCAGGGTGTGTACCCGGTCGAGGCCGATGGACAGCAGCAGCGTCGGCAGCCGGGGGCCGGTGTCCGAGGAGCACAGCAGCTGGTAGAGGGCGGCGAAGAAGGCCCGCTGCGCCCGCTTCAGCTCAGGGCTCGGCGGCGCGTCCTCCGGCAGGCCCTTGAGCAGCTTGGGCACCGCGTAGACCAGCCGGGTCAGACCGTCCAGCGTCCAGTCCTCGCCGACCCGCTCGTCGAGCAGCCGCACGCCCTGTTGGGTCTGTTCGTCGAGGCCGGCCCAGGCCGGCCCGTTGAACTCGGTCCGGATCGTGGTGCGCTCCTCCGGCGGCAACAACCGGGTCGCGTAGTTGATCGCGCAGGTCAGCCGGGGCTGCAACTCCTTGAGCAGGGAGTCCGGGTCGGGCAGGGGGCCGGTGCCGGCGAGGTGCTCGCGGACCAGCCGCTCGATCTGCTCGGTGTTGGCCTGGGTGATGTCGGCGACCGCGGACAGCAGCCGGAAGGAGACCGGCCTGCGGCTGTGGTCGACGGTGCCGACCGAGGTACGCAGGCACATGTTGAGCAGGTGCGCGTCGGCAGGGGAGGCATCGGGCGCCTCGGCGCGCTCGGTGAACTGGTCCCACTCGTCGTAGAGACGCTGCACGGCACGCGGCGAGAGATCGATGGTGAACGACCGTGACGGGGTGCGGCGCACGTACAGCCAGCGCAGCATCGCGGGTTCGAGGATGTCCAGCGCGGTGGCCGGGATCGCGGCCCCACCGGCCGAGCTGGACATCTTGCTCGACCCGCCGGCGAGGCCGACGAAGCTGTACGGGAAGGAATACGGCGCGGTACCACCGAAGATCTCCGCCACCAGCACCTTGCCGGAGGCGTAGCTGCTGGAGGGCGCGTGGTGGTCCTCGCCGGCCGGTTCGAAGTCGACGCCCTCGTGGACCCAGCGCATCGGCCAGTCCACCTTCCACACCAGCTTGCCGGAGATCGGCTCGCCGTCGGCGATGGACATCGAACCGGCATGCCCGAACTTGCAGGTGTAACTGACGACGGTGCCCTCGTAGCCGGTGACCGTGGTGAAGTCCTTGCCGCAGGTCTGGCAGTACGGCTTGAACGGGTAGTACTCGGCGCGCCGCTCCTCGACCGGCCGCTCGTGCAGTCCCTCGGTCTGGAAACCGGCGAGCAGGTCGAAAACCTGGCCGCGGTTGTCCATGGCCTGCCGGATCGCGGCGTTGTAGGTACCGACCGGGTACTGCCGCGACTGGCGCACCTCGTGCATCCGGACACCCATCCGGGACAGCGCGTCGGTGAACTCCGCGATGAAGTGCGCTGCGTAGGAGTCCCGCGCGCCATAAGGATCCGGTACCGCGGCGACCGGGCGGCCGACGTGCTCGGCAAGGGCCGGGTCGAGGCCGGCCGGGACCTTGCGGAAGCGGTCGTAGTCGTCCCAGGAGTGCAGGTGCACCGCGTCGAGGCCGCGCGAGGAGATCTCCTCGGCGACGAAGTGCGCGGTCATCACCTCACGCAGGTTGCCGAGGTGGATGGGCCCGGACGGCGAGACGCCCGACGCACAGACGATCTGCTTGATGCCCGACCGATGGGCATGCTCGATCGCGGCGTCGGCCGCCCGCTGAACCCAACTCTGCTCTGGCTCGTCCACGAACCCTCTCCCACCGCATTCACCAGCAACAACTTCGGTGCAAATTTAGCAGCGTGCGGTTGGGACCGATGGCCCGGCGCATCGGCAGGGTGACCCAGCTCGCCCCGGTTCAGGTTCGTTCGGAACTCACCGGGGAAGCAGACCGGCGTTCACCAGAGGACCGGAACCCGGTCCACCCCACCGGTGAGCCGGTTGGATCGCACCTCGAGTTCGTCGACGCCAACGGCCAGCCGAAGGCCGGGGAACCGGGTGAACAGCGAGGTGAACACGACCCGCAGTTCGGTACGGGCCAGGCTGGCGCCGATACAGAAGAACCCGCCGTAGCCGAAGGCGATGTGCGGGTTCGGTTTCCGCGTCGGGTCGAATTCCTCCGGGTCGGCGAAGATGTCCTCGTCCCGGTTCTCCGGACCCACGGTCAGCAGCACCGCATCGCCTCGCGCGATCCTGATCCCGCCGATCTCGACATCGGCGTGCGCGTAACGCGGCACACCGATACCGCTCGGCGAGGACATCCGCAGGATCTCCTCGACGGTGGCCTGCACCTGGCCTTCCGGATCGGCGACGAACGCGTCACGGCGGGTCAGATCGGTGAGCAGCATCAGCACGCCGAGATCGATCCGGCCCGCGGTGGTCTCGTGGCCTGCGAACAACAATCCGGCACTCAGCCGGGCGAGGCCCTGGTCGGTGAAGGTCGGGTCGTCCTGCTGCGCACGGATCAGATCGGAAACCACGTCGTCGCCGGGGTTCGCGCGCTTCACCTCGGCGAGTCGGCCCATGTATGCCATGAACTCGCCCATCGCGAGCTGGGAGTCCTGGCCACCGTCGATCCGACCGATCCGTTCGGAGTAGTCGCGGAACTGCTCGCGGTCGGCGTAGGGCACCCCGAGCAGCTCGCAGATCACCAGTACCGGCAACGGAAACGCGAGCAGCTCATGCAGGTCGACCGGCTCGTCCGGCGCCTTGTCGTGCGCTGCCCGCATGTCGTCGAGGCAGCGGTCGGTCAGTTCCTGCACATGGTCGGCCAGCTTGCGCATCCGGTTCGCGGAGAACGCGGGGATCAGCAGCTTGCGCATCCGCGCGTGATCGGCCGCCTCGGTGTCGTAGTTGCCCGAGGGGCCCGCGATGAGCGCCGCGCCCGTTATCCGCGACGCCTCCTGCGGCGCCGGGTGCGAACGGCCGAAGCGCGGATCGGAATAGATCTCACGAGCCTGGGCATACCTGGTCACCAACCAGGCCGGGTCGCCGGCCGGGGTACGGACCCGTACCAACGGTGCCTCGCGCCGCAACACCGCGTACAGCGGCGCGACGTCCAGCACATTGGGCCGGTCGAACGGTAGCTGCGGGGGGAGATCAGCCTCGACGGTCATCCACTTCCTCCTCCAGTAATGGTTTTTCCGCGACTGCGCGGAGCGTGCCGATCCAGTCCCGCTCGGCCAGAAGCTGTCGTTGGACCTCGGCAAGGACTTCTCCGCTCCAGTAGTCGACCCCGGAGCCGAAACCGGCCAGCCGGTCTCGTTGCCGGGTAAGGGCTCGATCCCTCGCATCGAGCACCCGCATTCGTTCCGGTCCGGTGAGCAACCGGAAGCTGCCGAGTCTGGCCAGGAATTCCGCTGACTCACCGGCCAGCTCCTCCGGGAGTTCGGCAAGCATGTCGTGCAACATTTCCCGGCCGACATCGGTGATCGCGTAGACGTGCCGCGGCGGCGTGCCGGGTTGCGATTGCGCGGTTCTCGTCACCGCGCCGGCATCGTGAAACCGGCGCAGCGTCGGATACAGCGAGTTGTTCGACAACGCGTGCCCGGTCACCTCCTCGACCCGGCGACGTAGCTCATAGCCATGCGATGGCTGCTTGGCCAAGCTCGACAGCAGCAGGATGTCGATCCACACCTATGTCACTGTAACCTAGGGCGTGCGCACTGTCGACACACAGCCGGCCACCCAGTGCGACAGCACACCGGACGGGCCTGAACTGGTGTGCCGCGCAACGTGTGGCCGGCTGAGGGTCGCGTCGCGACCAGGAAAGTTGTGACCAGGAGAGTCCCGGCCAGGAAAGTCCCGGCCAGGAGAGTTGTGATCAGGAGGAGTGGCGATCAGGAAATCTTGATCAGGAGATCTGGGCGAGCATCAACCGCAGACCGAATTCGAACCGGCTGGCGAAGTCGCCGTCGACCAGATGCGGCAGCACCCGCAACATCGCCGGATGACGCTCCGGTGCGAGAGCCGGTGCGAGGATCTCCGCGTCCGGCCCGGTGCTGCCCTGTTCCTCCTGGACAAGACCGAGGATGAAGTAGGTCAGCGTCCAGCAGGTCCAGCCGGCTTCCCTGTCGGCAAGGCCGGCCGCGAGCAACGCGCCGATGATGGCTTCCGCGTAGTCGAGGGTGGCCGGTTCGGTGACCGAGGCACCGGCGACGACGAGACCGCCGTCCCGATGCCCCAGCAACGCCTCCCGATACCGCCGCGCCAGCAGGACGACCCGCTCGCGGGCGTCGGCGGGCAGCCCGTCGAGCCGGACCTCCGCCACGATCGCGTCGGCCATCAGCTCGCGCAGCCGGGCCTTTGTCTTGACGTGCCAGAGCACGGTGTTGAGCCGGACGCCGAGACGCCCGGCCACCGCGCGCAGGCTGACCGCGTCGAGACCCTGCTCGTCGAGCAGTTCCAGAGCGGCGTGCACGACCTCGCCGACCCGGCCGCCGACCGGAGCGCTGCTGGTCGTACTCATCGCCACATCCTAATGGTCCCGATCGGGGCCGGCCTTCAACCGGCCATGGTCGACATGTCGAGCACGAAGCGGTAGCGGACATCGCCCGCGATCACTCGCTGCCAGGCCTGCTCGACCTCGTCGACACCGATGACCTCGACCTCCGCGCCGATGCCCTTCTCGCCGCAGAAGTCCAGCATTTCCTGGGTCTGCGGCAGTCCGCCGATCAGCGAGCCGGTGATCACCTTGCGGCCACGCAGCAACAGCGGCCCGAGCAGGCCGGTCGGTGGCAGGCCGATCCCCAGGGTCACCAGCACCCCGTCCAACCGCAGCAGCGGCAGGTAGTCCTCAAGCGAGATGTCCGCCGACACGGTTTTGACGATCAGGTCGAAGGTGTTGGCAAGGGCCGGGAAGGTAGCCGGGTCGGCGGTGGCGAACACCTTGTCGGCACCGAACTTGATCGCGTCATCACGCTTGTCGAGGCCTCGGCTCAGCACGGTCACCTCGGCACCGAAGGCGTGCGCGAGTTTCACGGCCATGTGCCCGAGTCCGCCCATCCCGATCACGGCAACCCGTTTGCCGGGGCCGGCCGCCCAGCGGCGCAGCGGCGCGTAGGTGGTGATCCCACAGCACAGCAGCGGCGCCGCGGCCGCCGAGGACAGCCCGTCCGGGATACGCAGCACGAACGGCTCCTTGACCACGATCCGCGTGCTGTAGCCGCCGTAGGTCGGCTCACCGTCGTAGCCGATGGCGTTGTAGGTGTGCACATTCCCCTTGAGACAGAAGGGTTCCTCGCCGGCCAGGCAGTTCTCGCAGGTCCCACACGAGTCGACGAGATTGCCGACGCCGACCCGGTCGCCGACGGTGAACCCGCGCACCGAAGGCCCGGTCGCGACGACTACGCCGACGATCTCGTGGCCGGGCACCATCGGGAAGATCGCGCCGCCCCAGTCGTCGTGTGCCTGGTGGATGTCGCTGTGGCAGATACCGGAATGGGTGATGTCGATGAGTACGTCATCGGCGCCCAGCTCGCGACGCTGGATGACGGCGCGTCGCGGGGCCGCGTCGACCGAGTCGAATACGAGTGCGTTGGCGGTGGTCATGACTGTCCTGCTCTCGAAATAGTTGGAATGACTGCGAAACGAGGGAAACTGGTGCACCGGAGTGCGAATATCGTTCGGGTCAGCGATTCGCGGCCGAGGACGCCGGGCGGGTAGTACGCCAACTGGCTTTGACCACGGCGTCGAGGTCCGCTGGATCAGTGGTCGTGCCGACCCAGGCGACATGGCCGTCCGGTCGGATCAGCGCGGCCCGTACCTGCGCCCAGTCGGCGGGAACGGCGAGCGGCCGACCTCGGTGGCCGACCAGCCAGGGGTGGTCGGCGGCCGGCCCGTCCTCGTCTCCCGCACGGTCGGTACCGAGGTCCAGCGCGACGTACCGGCCGGACCGCAGGAGTTCGAACACGCTGCCGCCGGTGTCGAAGGCGAGGTTGGGTGCGCGAGTGCCGGTCAGCGGATGCGCGTCGGCATCGGCGGCCGGGTAGCGCACGGCAAGACCGGACAGCCGCTCGGCGAGCACGCGCGCGAAGGCGGGCGTTTCAGCGATCAGCGTGCTGATCAGCGTGCGCAACTGCTGGCCGTCCGGGCTGAAGACGGTCATCAACGCGGTCTGTGCCTGGGTGCTCTGCAACAGATCCTCGCCGACCGGGTGCCGCTCGGCGTGATAGCTGTCCAGCAGGCCGTCGGCCGCCCAGCCGTTGATGGTCGCGGCCACCTTCCAGCCGAGGTTCATCGCATCCTGGATGCCCGCGTTCATCCCGACCCCACCGGCCGGCATGTGCTGGTGCGCGGCATCACCGGCGAGCAGCACCCGGCCCTTGCGATAGTTCTCCGCCTGCCGACTGGCATTGCCGAAGCGGGAAAGCCAGGTCGGGGACCGCATCCCGAAGTCGGTACCGGTGATCGCGACCACGTTGGCGCGAAGCTCGTCAAGGGTCATCTCACCGGGCCAGTCGGTGCGGACGTCCTTGGGCGTCTGGCCGACGATCCGGTGCATACCCCCTGGCAGCTCGACGATCAGCACCCCACCATCCATAGTGGACCTGTTGTGGGCCGACGTCGGCGGCGGGTCCGCCAGCACGACATCCCCGAGCCAGCCGAGCACGGTGAAATCGGTGCCGGGGTAGGGAATTCCGGCGGCCCGCCGCACCAGACTCCGGACACCGTCGCAGCCGAGCAGGAACTCGGCCGCCAGCTCATAGGGGCCGTCCGGTCCCTCGGCGAGGACCGTCACGCAATCGTCGCGCTCGGCGTATCCGGTGAACCGGTGCCCGCGCCGAATGTCCGCACCGAGTCGCCGCGCGTTGTCCTCCAGCAGTTCCTCGGACCGCTCCTGCGGCAGCGCGAGGGTGAACTGGAAGTCGGTGTCCAGCAGCCGGAAGTCCATCCGGTTGTCGAGCGTCGCGAAGTGCCCACTGGGCAGCCGTCCCGCTTCGGCGAGAAACGGCGGTTCGAGACCACGCGAGGCCAGGATCTCGATGGTCCTCGGGTGGATGGTCAGCGCCTTCGAGTTCGGATCCCTGGTCAGCCGCTCTTCGAGCACGACAACCGAGACCCCGGCCAGCCGCAGTTCCGCGGCCACGAACAGCCCGACCGGACCAGCGCCCACGACGACCGCCTGCACTCCCTGTCCGACCATGTCGATCACCTCTCTCCAGACTTATTTTTGGTCACCGACCAAGACTCCTCCACTCTAGGTCAGTGACCAAGAATTTGGCAACAGTGACCACCGCAACAGCCCGGATAAGCGGAATAGCTATTCCGATGATGCTACCGTTACGGAAGAGATATTCCGATTCTACCGGGAGGGGAGGCTGACACCATGGCCGGCGTGAGACTCTCGGCTACCGCAACGGCCGCGAAGAACAGGACTGGGCAGACGGGGCAGGCCCGTCGCTGGTGGATCCTCGCCATCGCGGCAACCGCCCAGCTGATGGTGGTCCTCGACGGAACGGTCGTGAACGTGGCGCTGCCGACGGCGCAGGCCGACCTCGGGTTCAGCGATGCGAGCCGGCAGTGGGTGGTCACCGTGTACTCGCTGGCCTTCGGCAGTCTGCTGCTGATCTGCGGTCGGCTCGGTGACCGGTTCGGCCAGCGGCGAGCCTTCGTCGTCGGTCTGATCGGCTTCGGTGCCGCGTCGGCGGCCGGCGGCTGGGCACCGGACCTCGCGGTCCTGCTCGCCGCTCGCGCGGTGCAGGGCGCGTTCGGCGCGCTGCTGGCACCGGCGGCCCTGTCGATACTGACCGTCACCTTCAGCGACGCGAAGGATCGAGCGAAGGCCTTCGGCATCTACGGTGCGGTCGCCAGCAGCGGCGGCGCGGTGGGCCTGCTGCTGGGCGGCGTGCTGACCAGCTACCTGTCCTGGCGCTGGTGCCTGTACGTGAACGTGGTCTTCGCCGCCGCCGCGGTGGTCGCGGCGCTGGTGTTCCTGCCGAGGACGGCTCGCACCGCGGCGTACGGCAGGACCGACTGGCTCGGCACGGTGTTGGTCATCGGCGGGCTGTTCGCGGTGGTCCTCGGCTTCGGCCAGTCCGAGACCCAGGGCTGGGCGGGTGTCGGCACGCTCGTCCCGCTCGGCGTCGGCGTGCTGCTCCTGCTGGCTTTCGTCGCGGTCGAGCTGCGTACCCTCGATCCACTGCTGCCGATGCGGATCCTGCTCGATCGGGTTCGCGGCACCTCCTACCTGGTCATGCTGCTCGCCGCCGTTGGCTTGTACGCGATCTACCTGTTCCTCGCCTACTATCTACAACGGACTCTCGGCTATCCGGCGATCCTGGCCGGCATCGCGTTTCTGCCGATGGCGATCTGCACCTCGCTCACCTCCACGCTGAGCAGTTCGCTGCTGATCCCCCGGTTCGGCCTTCGGATGCAGACACCGCTCGCCGCCGCGGTGGCCACCGCCGGGCTGATCTACCTCAGCACCATCAGCACCCACGCGAACTACCTCGGCGGCGTACTGCCGGGTCTGATCGCTGCCGGCGTCGGGCTCGGTGCGCTGATCTCGGCCGCAACAGCCTCGGCGACACTCGGCGTGCAACCGGACAAGGCCGGGGTCGCCTCGGCCGTGCTGAACACCAGCCAACAGGTCGGCGGCGCGATCGGCATCGCCGCGCTGAGCAGCATCTCGCTCGCCGCATCGACGAGCTACACGGCGACGAACTCCGTCGCCGACGCCGCCGCGAACGCGCCGGTTGCCGGCTACCACGCGGCCTTCCTGGCAGCCGCCGTCGCCCTCGCGGCGGCCGGAATCATCGGTTTGCGCTACCCGAAGCGTCGTCGCTGACCAACAGACCATCCCATCCGCAATGACACCAAGAAAGGCAGAAACCATGGACGTATCAACGAACGCCCCAGCCGACACCGCCACCCCGGCCGGTCCCCCACCGGGTATCCCGCTGCCGATGTCGACGACGATCGCGCCCAGCGACAACTCGACCAGCACGATACTGACGGTGCGGGACACCGATCCACCGATCGCGCCGACCGAGGCCGGTCTCACCTTCCGCGCCGGCATCCCCTACGGCAGCAGGACAATGGCCGACGGCTCGGTCCGGCAGCTCAAGCTGGACATCTTCACCCATGCCATCGACGAAGGCCCGAAACCGCTGGTCGTCTACGTATCCGGTGGCGGTTTCATGGTGTCCATCAAGGAATCCGCACGGTTGCAGCGCACCTATGTCGCCGAGGCCGGTTTCGTCGTCGCGAGCATCGACTACACCGCACTGACCCACGGCGAGGGAGCCACCTTCAACGACGGCGTCGCCGACGTGAGGTCGGCGATCCGGTTCCTGCGCGCCAATGCCGCCGAATTCGGCATCGACCCGGCCAGGATCGCGGTCTGGGGCGAGTCGGCGGGCGGCTATTTCGCCGCCATGGCCGGTGCGACGAGCGGTACGCACGAATTCGACGCCGGCGACAACCCGACCGTCAGCAGCGACGTGCAGGCCGTCGTGGACAACTTCGGGGCCTCCTCGCTCGCCCATGTCGCCGAGGATTTCGACGAAGCCGCGAAGGCCTTCTGGACCGGATCCGACAGCCCACTCGCCAAGTACGTGTTCGGCCCGGCGGGCGGCGTACTCGATCCGGCCAACGAGACGCTGATCAAGGCCAACCCGGTGACCTACGTCAATGCCGCTACCCCGCCGTTCCTGCTGTTCCACGGCGACGTCGACAATCTGGTCTCGCCGAGCCAGACCCTGCGGCTGCACAAGGCGTTGCGCGGCGCGGGCGCGTCCAGCGAGCGCTACGTGCTGGCCGGCGGCGGCCACGGCGATCTGACGTTCATCGGTGACCCCGAGGGCGGTCGTGCCTGGCTGACCACGAAGGTGGTGGACATCATCGTGGACTTCCTGCGAACCAACCTGGCGGCCTGAGCGGATCTCGGCAGCTCAGGCAGGTTCGGGGGTCGGCTTCGTCTCCTTGCGGTAGCGGAGCCGCGCCACCCAGGGCGCCACCGCGATCAACAGCAGCGGATAGTAGCTGAGCTGCGGAAAGACGCCGACGAGCAGCACTGCGATACCCAGGCCGGCCGTGGTGGCCAGCGAGGTGAACCGCCAGCGGTCGGAAATCGCGTCGGCGCTCTTGGCCACGTCCCGATCGGCTCGGACGATCAGCATCATGGCCGACAGCAGGACGCTGCCGACGAACAGGGTGCCGACGTAGAACAGCAGGGTGAACCGGTCGTGGCCGGAGAACTTGGCCACCATCTGGGTGGGAAAGGGGATGATCGCGATGCTCAGCACCCAGGCCATGTTCACCCACAACAGCGGCATCGTGTACGCCTTGACCTGCGCATAGAGCCGGTGGTGAGCGATCCACTGGCGCAGGATCACCACGAAGCTCAGCAGGAAGCCGTACACCAGCCACTGGTTCTCGGTGATCACCTCGATCGAGCTCTTGTGTGCCGCGTCGAACTGGCCGACGACGTCGGTCAACGGGAGGATCAGCAGGGTCAGCGCGATGGCGACAACGGCGTCGCTGAAGAAAACCAACCGCTCCGGTGACTTGTCCGTGCTCGTCATCAGGTCCCTCAGCTAGTCGGACGAAAACAAGTCCACATGATACAGTTCTGGAATAGTTATTCCGAAATGCCCCGGAGGAACCCTTGTCCACTGAAACCGGGCTGCGCCGCGACGCGAGGTACAACCTCGACCGCATCCTCGCCTCGGCGACGGAGGTCTTCGCCCGCAACGGCCTCGGCGCGACACTGGCGGATGTGGCCGCCCAGGCCGGCGTCGGCGTCGGCACCGTGTACCGGAGGTTCTCCAACAAGAACGAGTTGATCTACGAGGTGTACGCCGACCGGGTGCATGCCACCGAAGCGCTCGTCCGGGACGCCAGCGACGCGGCGGACATCTGGCCTGCCTTCGTGCGGTTCCTTGAGGAGTCGACGCGGCAACTCGCCGGGGATCGCGGTATGCGGGAGCTGACCACCGGTGGCTACACCGAGTTGCTGGGTTGGGCACGGGGCAGCACCCCGGAGCGGTTGGCCACCTTGTTGGAGGACAACCACAAGGTCATGGGGGTGCACATCAGCAAGCTGGTCCGGCGCGCGAAAAAGGCCGGCGAGCTGCGGGTGGACTTCCAGCCCACCGACATGATGATGCTCTCGCTCGCCGTGCAGGCCACCATCGACTTCGGCGGCGCGGAGCGACCGGAACTCTATCGAAGGGCGCTGACGTTGATCTTGGACGGTCTGCGCCCTACCAGGGAGCAGACGAGCAAACTGCCCGCTCCCGCCCTGTCCGAGGCTGATCTGCTGAGCATCCGCCGCAGGTAGCCGTCCGGTCGTTGACCCGAGTGCCCTTGGCCGGACAGCCCTCGGCTGCCCGGCCAAGGACCTCGGACGGGCAGCCTCGGGAGACGATCAGCCTGCGACGACAGTGCTCAGCTGGCGGCGTGCCAGGTGAAGGTGAAGCTGCCGGCGGAGCTGATGCTGCCCGGCGTGACCAGCGTGTGGCCGTTTCGCACCAGGTCGATCGCGCTCGGCGAGTCGGCACCGAGTTCGGTGCCGTCGACCGTCGAGTCGGACATGCTGACCGGGCTGAACTTCGGCACCGCGTCACTGGTCGGGCCGGCCGCCTCGAAGATCACCTCGGCGCTGTTGTCCTCGGCGCTGGTCGAGGTCTCGTTCTTGGTGACCGTCCAGCCCTCGGTCTTGTCGTCGAGGTACAGCGTGTACTTGCCGCTGCCGCCGTAGGTGACCTTGGCGTCGAAGACGTCGCCCGGCTTGGTGGTGTTGCTCAGCTCGTGCACGCCAGCGGGGTACATCTCCCACCAGGCGTAGTAGTCCGGGGTGGTGCCGTCACAGTCGCCGGAGGCGCCGATCTGCTCGACGGAGTCGCTGGTGTCGCCGTCGAAGCCGACCCAGAACGAGGTGTCGCCCTCGCCGGTGCAGCTCACCTTGGGCAGCGTGAACGTGGACTCGACGGTGGTGAAGGACTTCGAGGCGCCGTCGACGACGTAACCCGCCCAGTTGTCCGACGAGCTGTCCTTGTTGCCGGCCAGCGAGTGCAGGTCGGATGCGGAATGGTGGAGGGTCGCGTGGTTCGGTACTGCCGGCTGGTGTTGTTGGGCGGAAGCGGGAATCGCCGCCATACCCAGCAGGGCCAGGGGTGCGGCAACGACGATCACCGCGCGGGACCATGAGAACTGCACGAGTTTTCTCCTCGACAACTCGACGGGCGCGCGATCGATGTGCGTTCCCGCGAACCAGCAGGCGTGCGGGGCCCTCGCCACATCGGTCGACGCAGTGCGCGGCTAATCTGCGTCAACCGATGGCCGGGTGTCATCGTCCGTTCGTCTGGTCCCGGCACATTGACAGTTGACAGCTGATCAACGAGGGTCCGGCCGGCGCCGGTTTCAGGCAGCCACGACGGGAATCGCGGTGTCTGACTCATCCTGTTCCGCGGCATCGCCGCCACCGCCGTGCAACACCAGAATGGCCAGCGCCGCCGCGACGAGCGCGCAGATACCGCAGACCAGGTAGCCGATGGAATAACCGTGGCCGAGCGCGGTGAAGGCAAGATCGTGCGCCGCCGACCCAGGGGTGCCGGGCGGCAGGCTGTTGACCGCGAGCGGCCCACCGGCCTGCGCGGCCCCCTGCGCAGCCGCGGCCTGGGCGGCCGGCAGTTTGGCGCCGGCAAGGGCGGGACCGAAGGTGTCCGCCGCCCTGCCGAGCGCGATCGCACCGACAAGTGCCGGGCCGAGGGTGAACCCGAAGTCGCGCAGCAGACTGGTCGTCGCACTGGCCATTCCGGTGTAGTGCGCCGGCACCGTGTTCACCGCCGACGCGGTGATCGAGCAGATCGCGAAGGCGAAGCCGATCCCGACCAGTCCTAACGGGACGATCAGCGCGGTGAGGGTGAGGTCGGTGATCGGCAAGGTAGCCGCGAGCAGTTCACCGGCCGCCATCAGCGCGAACCCACCGCCGAGCAGCCATCGTGGATTGACCCGGTGCAACAGCCACGAGGTGACCGGGATGAGCAGCAGGGCAGGGCCTTGCAGCAGGACGAAGGCGATCGAGGTGCGCAGCGGAGTCTGGTGCTGGATCGGGCCGAGTCGGATGCTGGTGGCGTACGCGGTGCCGAGGAAGCTGAACATACCGACCACGGCGACCGCGGACGCGATGGCGAACCGCCGGTTCTTGAACAGGTCCAACCGCAGCAGCGGCGACCTGGTCCTGCGCTCGACGGTGATGAACAGCAGCAGTCCGAGTACGGCGACGACGAAGGCGATCACCACGGTCAGTGAACCCCAGCCGTCGGTCGGTCCCTCGATGACACCGACGAGCAGCGCGAACAAGCCGATCGCCAGGGTGATCTGACCGCCCCAGTCCAGGGATCGGCCTTCGGGGGCGCTGGAATCCTGGGCCAGCAGCGCACTCAGCAGAGCGGTGACCACGGCGAGCACGGCGACGACGACGAAGGAGGACCGCCAGGAACCGTAGGTCGCGGTGATACCGCCGAGCAGCGGTGCGACAAAACCACCCGCGGACAGGAACCCGGCCCAGATCGCGATGGCGCGCGCTCGATCCCGATGCTGGTGGTCGGTGCCGGCGGCGAGCATGGACAGCGAGGTCGGGAAGAGCGCCGCGGCGCCGAGACCGGCCAGTGCCTGACCGACCCACAGCAGGTAGATACCGGACGAGGAGGCCGAGACCAGCTCGCCGACAGTGAGCAGGCCGCCGCCGACCAGCATCAGCCGCTTGCGGCCGAACAGGTCACCGAGGACGCCGAAAGTCAGTTCGAGTACGGCGACCGGCAGCAGGAACGCATCGGATATCCAGGTCAGCTGGGAGCCGACCGGGTGCAGATCCTGCTGGAACAGGCCGTTGAGGGTTGCCGGGATCGCGATGCCGATCTGGGCGACCATCGCGGCGAAACAGCCCGCGACCAGCGTTCCTGTCGTCAGTTTTGCTTGCGAACTGCGCATCGTCATGGGTACGGCTCCTGCTCAGCCGGGAAGTGTTCGGCCCAGTCTGGGGGCATGTTGACGTAGCAAGCAGCCCGTGCTGCCACTGAGTGGCAGCCGATGCTGAATTGGTTCGTTTCCCTAGCGCAAGCTTGCCTTGACCGACCGAGGGAGAACGGAGCAGCCGATGACGGCGACGACAGCGACCGATGCCAGGACCGCGATCCGGGACGCGGTGGAGAACTGGGTGGTCTGGCGGGATTCCGGCGACTGGGAGCGGTTCGCCACGGTATGGCACCCGGAGGGCCAGATGACCGCGACCTGGTTCCAGGGCAGCGCGACGGAGTTCATCGAGGTCAGCAGGGCGGGCATGGCGAACGGGGTGCACATCCTGCACCAGCTCAGCGGCACCAGCATCGACGTCGCGGGCGAGCGGGCGATCGCGCAGACCAAGATGTCCATCCTCCAGCGCGCGGTCGTTGACGGCGTCGAGGTCGACGTGACCTGCGTCGGCCGGTTCTACGACTTCTTCCAGTACGCGCCATCGGGTACCGGACCGGGCTGGCTGATCAGGCGTCGCCAGCCGATCTACGAGAAGGACTGGCTGACCGTGCTCGATCCCGGCGCGCGCCTTGACATCGACGCCGAGTTGCTCGGCCGCTTCCCGGTCGGCTACCGATATCTGGCTTATGTCCAGTCCAAGAGCGGTTTCGAGGTGAAGTCGGGTTTGCCGGGACTCACCGGCACCGTGGTGGAGAACCTGTACCGGGAGGGCCGCGACTGGCTGGCCGGCGCCCCCACTCCCGGCAACCCGGTCTGACTCCCGGCAATCCGGTCTGAGGTAGCCCGGCTGATGGTCGCCAACTACGCGAGACTTGTGGTCGGTAACTACGGTCAATAACTACGCGAGACGCCGAGGGCGGCGGCCCGCACGGCCGGGGCAAGCTGATCGAGGCGGGTGCTGTGCCGAGCCACGATGCCCAATGCGCCGAGCAGCCGCCGATCCGAGGTGAAGACCGGCGCCGCGACCGTGACGACGCCGACGGTCAGTTCCTCGTAGGCGAAGGAGATCCCGTTCTCCCTGATCAGCTGGCAGGCTGCGGCGAGCCGACCGGGTTGCACAATGGTGTGCGGGGTGTACCTGGTCAGTCCGGCGGCGACGAGTTCGGTCAACAGTGTGGGCGGCGAGTACGCGAGCAGCACCTTGCCGACCCCGGTGGCGTGCAACGGCAGCCGCCCGCCGACCTCGGTGTCGGTGGCGACCGCCTTCGACCCGGACACCTTCTCCACGCACAACGCCTCAAGGCCGTCGAGGACCACGAGTTGCACGTTCTCAAGGGAAACCTCGTAGAGATCGTGCAGATACGGCAGCGCGGCTTCGCGCAGGTCGCGCTGGCGCGGCGCGAACGAACCGATCCGCCACAGCCGCATGCCGATCCGATAGCGCCCGTCCGGTAACCGCTCAAGACCGCCCCAGACAACCAGTTCGACAATGAGCCTGCGCGCGGTGGACAGCGGCAGACTGGCGGCGGCGGCGATCTCGGTGAGCGACAACACCGGCCGGCGGACGTCGAAACAGTCCAGCACCGACAGCAGTCGGCGGGAGACACTGTCTCCGGCAGTTCCGGTGTTCCCGGCCATGCGCGCCTCCCGAACCCAGCCTCGCGAACCCTCGGTTTCGCGAACCCTCAGTGTCGCAGGCTGTCAGCTTCCCAGGCTGGCACGACCGACGCCGGATGGCCGAAAGGAACGCCGGTACGCGGCCGGGGTGGTCCGCAGGGCACGGTGGAACCGGCGTCGCAGGTTGGTCGCCGAGACGAGCCCGACCCGCGCCGCGATCGCCTCGACCGACAGGTCGCTGGTCTCCAGCAGCACGCGGGCCGCGTTGATCCGCTGCCCGAGCAGCCACTGGCCGGGGCTGGTGCCGAGCTGTTCGGTGAAGCGGCGGGCCAGCGTACGCCCGGAAAGATGCAGGTGAGCGGCCATGTCCTCGACGGTGACCGGCTCGTGGAGCCGGCCGGTGACCCAGTCCAACAGGCCGGCGAGCGACTGTTGCGGCGGCGGCGCGACCGAGGCAGCCGCGTACTGGGCCTGGCCGCCCTCCCGGTGCGGCGGCAGCACCATGTGCCGGGCGACCGAGGCCGCGTATGCCGCGCCGAAGTCGCAATGCACCAGGTGCAGACACAGGTCGATGCCGGCCCCGGCGCCGGCGCTGGTCGCCAGGTCACCATGATCGACGTACAGCACGTCCGGATCGACGCCGATCCGAGGAAAGCGCGCCGCCAGCTCGGCGGCGCGGGCCCAGTGCGTTGTCGCGGTCCGGCCGTCCAGCAGACCGGTCTGCGCGAGCGCGAACGCCCCGGCACAGATCGAGGCCAGCCGGGCGCCGCGCGCGTGCGCGGCCAGCAAGGCCGCCTTGGCAGCGGACGACAGCGGCGCATCGACAGGCCGCCAGCCGGGCACGATGATCGTGTCCGCACTCGCGAAGGCATCGAGGCCCTCGGTGACCAGCAGCTCGTAGCCGGTGCTCGTCCTGACCGGGCCGGGAACCTCGGTGCAGACCGTCAAGGTGTAGTGCTGCGGCAGATCCGGCCAGTGGGTGCCGAAGACCTCATCGACGCAGCCGAGTTCGAAGGCGCCCTGCGGCGCGCGCACCAACGCGACAACCCGATGCGGACGGTCCGGCGGCGGTCGAACGGCCATGGCAACAAAGTACCTGATGATGTCTTTTCAGACACTGGCCCAGCCTCCCCTCCGGTCGCGATGCTGACCCCATGACCGACCAGCTACCGACCCACGCCGCACCCCAAGCGGCGACATCAGCGACATCAGCGGAATCGGCGGGATCGACCACCGGGCCGACCATGCCCGGCTACGCCTGGCGTGCCGTGGCCGAGGCGCCAGCGCGTGAGCTGTTCCCCGGCATCCGAAGCCGTCCACTATGGATCGGAACGAACGGCGCCAAGGCCTACTTCCTTGAGATGGAGGCGAATTCGTGCTGGCAGGGCACGGATGTGCACGAACCCGGTCCAGAGGAGGTATTCGTGGTGTCCGGCACGTTCAACGACGGTGCACGCGACTACCCCGCCGGCACCTTCATCCACGCGCCAGCCGGTTCCTGGCACATCCCGCAGACGGCCACCGGCTGCACCCTGTTCCTGTTCTATCCCCAAGGCTGACCAGGCTATTCAGAGGGCTGACCCGAACAATGCCTCCGGTGTGTTCAGTAGCTCAGTTCCGCCCACACCGTCTTGCCGACGCCGAGCTGCCGCACGCCCCACCGCGCGGCCAAACCGTCGACGATCCGCACTCCCCGACCCCGGTTCACCCCCAACCGGGACCAACCCAGAATCGGCCGGCCCGGCGCCGCGTCATCCACCTCGACGCGGATCGCTCCGCTGCCGTCCCGCCGCTCCACCCGCAGCTCCCGTGGCGCTATGCCATGCTCGTAGGCGTTGGCGACCAGCTCGGTGACCAGCAGCATGAGGTCCTGCTCCACTTCGGCCGGCAGGCCATCGGCCAACGGCGCGAGGGCCTTCCGCACCGCCGGCAACGGTGGACTCGCCGCGGTCGGCAGTGCAACCGACTGCAGTCGACACTCGATCCCTGTCATGGCCGCTACCTTCGCCCCGTTTTCGCTCGCCCCGTTTTCGCTGCCCCCAGTACTGAAGCGGTTACCCAGCCGCCCAGCTTTCAATCGGCGGACGTCAGTGGATTCTCTACCCTTCGCCGTCAGTTTTCCTTGCCGCGCGCGAAAATCCAGGCAATGTTCCAGTAGGAGTTTGACTAAGATCGATAGCGGGAACCCGGCGTGCGGGGTTGGCGTCCGGTCAGTCGCCAGCGGGTTGCTGGAGCGCGGCGGTCAGGTCGGCGTACACCTCAAGCACGGTGTCCAGGCCGGTCACCTGAATCGGTCTGAGCACCGGACGGTTGGCCGCGACCACCCGGACCTTCGGCAACGACCGCCTCGCGGCCTCCTTCGCCGCGTCGGCGAGCACGGCAAGCCCGGAGGAGGCGAGAAAACTGGTACCGGTCAGATCGAACACCAGCGTCCGGTCGTCGACCGATCCCTCGGGCCCGAACTGGCGAGCAACCTCGGCAGCCACCGCAGGCGCGGTCACCATGTCCAGCTCACCGGTAACGTGCAGCACCAGCCACCGCGTACCGACCGGCTCCACGGCGATCCCGAGGCCACCGACGGCCTCTCGCGGTTGTGCCGGACCCGGACGCTTCGACCGAACAGCCTGGCCTGGTTGGACCGGTTCAACGGACTGCGAGTGATCTACGCCCACGGGGACCTCCTGCGTGATCACGGGTCGACAAGCAACCGAGCCCATCGCCCTGGCTAGGGTCATGGCCGGCTGCTCGACCAGCCCCAACTCTAGCGACTCGACACCCCGGAACCACACCCGACCGGCCGCTGAGATGCCGCCGGGCTGCCAGGGGCGGCAGGCGAGGCAGCAGCGGTTGCGGCCTCCGCAATCAGTCAGCGGCCCAACTCCCCCGACCGAACCGCCCGCACTAACGCCCTGATGTCACCCCGCAACACGCCGCCATCACTGTTCTTCGAGTCACGCAACCGGTCAAGCGTGCCGGCCACCTCAACACAAGTCGACGTGCTCTGACTCCGGCGGGACTTCCGCCACTGCCCGGACACTGTCATTCAACTTTCTCCATTCGTTGTACTACCTTGCCGATAAGTCGAACCGACTCCTCAGCACTCAGCGCCTGCTGGGAAACCGCCTGTATAGCGTCGATGTAACCCTCTACATCGTCTTCTTCGTGCAGGAACAGGCCGGAATTCCGCATCTCCAAGTGCACAACGGGCACAGAGTTCGTCGGCTGTATGAGGATGAAGGGGCCTTCAAGTCCGGGGTGCCATCCACTGCCGAATGTAAGTACACGAAGGGAGATATTCGGCCGCTTAGCCATGTTCATCAAACAACGCAGCTGTTCGAGTAGGACTGATCGGTTGCCGATGATCTGCCAGATCGCGGCTTCGCCGATGAAAGCAATGAACTGGGTAGGCTGATCACGAGTAATGACGTCCTGGCGACCCATCCTGATCGCGACCCGAGTGGCGATTTCAGCCGCTGAAAGGCCATCTCCAGCAGACATGACAGCACGTATATAGTCCCTGGTTTGGAGCAAACCGGGGATCATCAGCGGTGAGACCTCGGTGATCTCGGACGCGTTCTGTTCGGCGTCGACCAGGGCTGCCAACTGTTGGCGCTGCGCGGGCAGGGTGGTCGCGACCCACATCGGCGCGTCGGTGTCGTAAGCCAAGGCCATGATCTCGTTGTACGGCTCGCCACTGATGCCCAGCGCGGTCAAGATCTGCGCGACGTGCTCCGGCTTGGCCGTCCGGTCACCGGTTTTCCAGCGGGAGATGTCACCCTGGTTGCGGCTGATCCGCTCGGAAAGATCACGCATCGTGAATCCGCGATCCTCGCGTTCCTTCCGCAGTGCCGCACCGAGCGTTCGTGCCTTCGGGGTTCTCGCCATGTCGTCTACTCCGTTGCTACGTCACCGCATCAGCGTACGGGACGGGTCCTGGGGGTCGACACCACCTGATACGCGCATGCATCAACGTTGAGACATGAACAGACGATGTCCTAGATTTCGCAACAGATGATCACCGGAATCGCAGCGGTGATCATAACAGAACACAACGCCGACAACCGACACCCGAAAAGGGGAATCGACGATGCCTGACGATCCACAGAAGGACGAGGATCAGCTAGTCAAGGACGTGAAGACCAAGGCCGGGGCGAAATAGCAGGGTGGACGATACCTCGTTGGTCGCGCAGTGGCTACGCTATGCCACTGCCAACAGATCGCTCTCCGATCTTCGGCTGAAGGACGGCGATTACTTCGGCGCGGAATTGGCGCTCGGCCGTAGTGAGGTTCGGCGTGCGGCGGCGAAAATGCTCGCCGAAGCACAGGACCCGCTGGAAGCGGCAAAGCGCATGCACGAACAGGCGCGACTGCACTGGCAACATGATCTGCCGCTGATCGGTTTCGACGAGGCCGCCGTGCGCTACACCAGGACGAGAACCTGGCAGGACTGCGCGCGTGCGATCGACCCAAGTCTGCCGGTCGTGCAGCCGCTGCTGGAGTGGGATTGACCAGATGAGCCGAGAACGGCTCGGCCCGCCGACCGAAGCGCAAACGGCCGGCACCCGGTACAGCGAGGATTGCGACTGGCCGGTCGGCTGTACAACACGATCCGTATGGATATGTCTGCCGGCTCACATTCTCGCGCTCGCCGTTCCCGAGCCATTGGCAAGCTGCCTCACAATTTCAGGCCCCGCAATCGCGTATCCGGGCAACCCGCGATTTCGGATATACCTCGTCTCCCGACCCCGCTCATTCGCGCTGCGCGCCGCCGCACACCTGTTCGATGCCCGAGGCGTCATCCTTCTGGACTACAAATGTCTGGTTGACCTGCCACCCACCGTAACCCCTCAAGGCCCGCTGACCTGGGCGTCGACCCCTCCAGCAAACCGAGATCTCGCGACGCTCGCGAGTATCGTCGATGCGCTGCACGGAACCGTGTGTGCGGTCTCACCGTCGTAGTGGTCGCGGGGTTCCCGGAAGCCAAGGCTCCGCAGAGTGAGATCCTGTACCGTCATCGTGACGTGCCGGGATGCGACACCCGGCGCTGCCGGATCTCGGGGAGGATGGCACACGGTGATAGAGCCTGCTGGCGGCGACGAGACAAACGCCCAGGTAGCGGAAGTCGCGCAGACAGAGGCACACGACAAGTCCTTCGTCGTCGGGGCTCTTGGCAACCTGACCAGCCCGGCCGGACAAGCAGCCGCCATGGACGGCAGCGCCGGCAATCTGCTCAGCGCAGCCGGCAGCGGCGGCTTCAAACTGGACCCCCAAGCCGCCGCTGCCCTCGCCGCCTCCTGCCAGGAAGCCATTGACGAGATCAGCGATCTGGTCATCGACCTGGAGACCGTTCAACAAGCCCCTAACCTCGGTACCTTGTCTGCTGCGCAGGAGGTCTCGGCCTACACCCAAAACGTCGCCATCGATGGGCAGGGGATCGTACAGGCTTTCAGCAGCCTGAATGCCACGCTCCAACAGATGCATGACGCGTATGTGAAGGCGAGCACGAACTACCAGGAAACGAACGAGCAGATCGCGGAGATCATGAGCAAGCTGAATAATGGCCAGCCATCGACGCCAGCAGGCACCAACGCACCGTTGACCTCGTCACCGGCCAGCATCGCCGCCAACCAGAACTTCAACGCCTAGTCGACAATGAGGACTTCCGTGAACCACCGCGCACTCATTGTTGCTCCTCTGCTCGCCTTCGTAACCATCATATTGAGCGCATGCGGCGGCCAGACACCAGGCAGCCCGACCACCAGTAACACTTCCGCTGCTACACACCCTGCCTCCAATTCACCTCAGAGCAGCAGCTCGAACGCTGATCCTCTCGCCAACACCGACCCGTGCTCATTGATCACTGCCAGCGAAGTCGCCAGCAGCGGATTGCAGCCAGGGACCATTGCAAACGCTCCTGGCGGTCGCGCTTGCCGTTGGGAAAAGCCAGACGACGGAGTAACTATCGACGGCTACGCGGTAGAGGTGATTATTTACGATACGGCAGGACTGGACCAACTCAATACAGCAGGCGAAACGGCTACTACCAACTCAGTTGGAAAGTACGAAGGCAAACTCTTTCCGGACAATCGCCTCAGCGTATGCGTGCAGTCCACCGGTATTACACCGACCTCACGGATTGATGTCGACGTCAACTCACGCCTAGGCATGCCCCAAAGCTGCAAGTTGGCTGGACAAGTGAGTAGTGCGGTGGTAACTCATTTGCCGGCCGGGAGTTGAGGGTTTCGAAACTGGGTGACCGAGGAGGGGATGGGCATGGCGCCGAGAGGGAATTCGGGGAGTTACGGCCAGTCGGACGGGTCGGGCGGGTATCCGCCTGCGCCGAAGGCGATCGCACACGCCCAGCAGTCTGCGACGGCCGGGACGCAGCAGACGCCGGATGGGCCCTATCAGGTTGGGCACACGCCGCCGCCGCAGACGACGAGCAAGTACGTCCAGGGTCTGACGCAGGATAACCAGTCTCGACCGGCGCCCAATCTTGGCAATACGAATTATGCGGGCCAGGGTTCCGAGCAGTTGTCGACCGCGATCAAGGCGGCGAATTCAAAGCAGATTTCGAGTATTGCCGATTCGTGGAACAACCTGGGCAATTCGCTGGTGAAGATTACCTCGACCTTGCAGAACGCGGCGAACACGGCGGGTTCGGGTTGGCAGGGGCAGGCCGCGGACGCCGCCTTGCAGTTTCACACGCAGGTGGCGAACTGGACCAACAACACGGCAGCCGGTACACAGGTGACCGGGGCGAACGTGGCCGACCAGGCCGCTGCGGTGTCCGACGCGCAGAACAGCATGCCGACGCCCTACACGTACACGATGGCGCAGGCGCAGCAGGCCGTGATGACCGCGCCCGATCCGCTCACGGCGGTGACCCAGGCGCAGGCCAATCTGAACAAGGCCGCGGAAAACCACAACCAGTCGGTTCAGGTTGCCAGCACATTTCACCAGAACCTGGCTACGGCCAGCCAGAAGATGCCGGCCATCGCACCTACTCCCTCCTTCAGCAACAACAACCCTGGCAGCACGGGCACCGGTAACGGGTCGAGCGGCGCGGGTGGTGCCGGTGGGTCTGGTGGCGCCGCTGGTGGTGGCAGCTTCTCGCCACACCTGAGTGCGGCCGGCTCGGCCGGTGGCGGGGGCAGCAGCGGGGGCGGTATTGCTGGCGGAGGGGGCCTGACGGCACCACCGCAACCGAATACGAGCGGGTCCGGAAGTCCGGGCAGCGGACTCAACACAGCAGGATTCACCGGGCCGCCCGGCACTACGCTGACGAACAACCCGACCGGTAACGGGCCAACTGGGCCCAACGGCGGCCAGGGTGGCGGCCTCGGAGGCATGCCGATCGGTGGGATGCCGATGGGCGGCGGGTTCGGGTCCGGCGGGGACAGCACCTATTCGCCCAGTGGCGGTGGTTACGGCGGCGGTGGAGCCGGTTACGGTCGCAGTTCCGGTTTCGGGCCTGCGGGCGGTTCGGCCGGTGAGAGCGGGTCGAGCGGTGGCGTTGGGTCCGGGGCGCGGTCGGCGGCCGGGGCGGCTGCGGCGGAGGATTCCGCGATCGGTTCCGGATCGGCCGGGGCGCGGGGCGCCAGCGGTACGTCGGCGGGCGGCATGGGTGGCGGCGGCCGGGGCGGCAAGGGGCAGGGCGACAGCGAGCACAAGCGGGCTTCGTATCTCGTCGAGGCCGATCCGGATTCGATCTTCGGCACCGACGAGAAGACCGCACCGCCTGTCATCGGCGGTTGACCGATCGTGGAATGGTTGTGATGGGCGCAGAGACCGAAGACACCACGTTGCGGGGTATCCGGCTGCTCGAATCGCCGTTGAGCAATCGCGGTACCGCGTTCACCCTGGCGCGGCGGCGCGAACTCGGCCTTCTCGGGCTGTTGCCGGCGGTCGTCGAGACGCTGCAGGAGCAGGTGGACCGCGCGTACGACGCGTTTCTTGCCTACGACAAACCGATCAACCGACACATCTACCTGCGACAGTTGCAGGACAACAACGAGGTGCTGTTCTACCGGTTGGTCACCGAGCACCTCGAAGAGATGCTGCCGGTGGTCTACACGCCGACGGTCGGCGAGGCCTGCCAGCGGTTCAGCGAGATCTACCGGCGGCCGCGTGGGCTGTTCGTGTCGTATCCGGATCGGGACCGGTTGCGGGAGGTCATCGCCAACCGGCCGAATCGGGAGGTCGACGTCATTGTCGTCACCGACGGCCAGCGCATTCTCGGCCTCGGCGACCAGGGTGCCGGCGGGATGGGTATCCCGATCGGCAAGCTCGGCCTGTACACGGCGGTCGGCGGTATCCACCCGGCGCGGACGCTGCCGATTCTGCTCGACGTCGGCACGGACAACGAGGAGCGGCTGGCCGATCCGCGCTACATCGGCTGGCGCCAGCATCGGGTGACCGGCAAGGACTACGACGATTTCGTCGACTCGTTCGTCGAGGCGGTCAAGGCCGAGCTGCCGGAGGTGCTGTTGCAGTGGGAGGACTTCGCCACCCCGCACGCCCGGCCGATCCTGGCCCGCTACCGCGACCAGCTGCTGACCTTCAACGACGATATCCAGGGCACCGCTGCCGTCGTGGTCGGGGCGTTGACCTCGGCGGTTGCCGTGACCGGGCGCAGCCTGCCCGAGCAGCGGGTGGTCATGCTGGGCGCCGGTTCGGCGGCCATCGGGGTCGCGGACATGATCAGGGCAGCCATGGTCGCCGAGGGCATTTCCGATGAGCAGGCCGGGCAGAACTTCTGGGTCATCGACGTGCACGGGCTGCTGGTCGAGTCGCGGGAGGATCTGAGCCCCGAGCAGCGCCGCTACGCAAGGGACGGGAAGCCGGTCACGCTGGAGGAGCTGGTCGAGGAGATCAGTGCCGATGTCCTCATCGGACTGTCCACTGTCGGCGGTGCGTTCACCGAGTCGGCGGTCAGGAAGATGGCCGCGAAGGTGGACCGGCCGGTGATCTTCCCGCTGTCCAACCCGACCTCGCATTCCGAGGCGGACCCCGCCGATCTGGCCACGTGGACCGATGGCCGCGCGTTGATCGCGACCGGGTCACCGTATCCGCCGCTGGAGGTCGACGGGCGGCAGGTGCCGGTCGCGCAGTCGAACAACGTGTACATCTTCCCCGCGATGGGCCTCGCGGTGACCGCGGCGAAGGCGAGGAGGGTCACCGACAACATGCTGGTGGCCGCGGCCCAGGCGCTCGGCGCGGCGGCGGCGAAGGACGGCGCGTCCGGGACGCTGCTGCCGCCGATCGGCACGATGCGCGAGGTCGCCTACGAGGTCGCGCTCGCGGCGGCGCTGGCCGCCGTCGAGGACGGGGTGGCGCCCTCGGCAACCGAGGACGAGTTGCGCGCGGCACTGACCGCGAACCAGTGGCAGCCGGCCTACCCCGACTGATGGACTGACCGATCTGATGGACTGACCGGCATACGGTGCTGGGCTACCCTGCGCGCTTGGCGAGGGCGTTGAGAATTGTCCAGTAGTGGCTGGGAGTCAGCCGGACGAGCAGGTCGGCGAACTTGGCAAGGCTGGTGATGACGAGACGCGGTTTACGGTTGTGCACCGCGTCGAGGATCTGCTGGGCGGCTTGGGCCGGCGGCATGGCCAGGAAGGCCTCGATCTGGCGCCTGGCCTGCTCACTGCCGGATTCGGCGGCAGCCGCGGCGCTGACCCGCGCGTTCACCGCGATGTTGGTCTTGATCCCGCCGGGGTGCACGACGGTGACGCCGACGCCGTCGGGAAGCAGTTCCTGGCGCAGGGCTTCGGTAAAGCCGCGAACCGCGTGTTTGCTTGCCACGTAAGCGGTCTGGCCGACCGGCGCGATGAGGCCGAACAGGCTGGACATGTTCACCAGGTGCGAGCCGGGGTTTTCCCGCAGGTGCGGCAGGAACGCCTTGGTGATCCAGACGACCGCGCCGAAGTTGATGTCCATCAACCACTCGAAGTCCTCGACGGTGACCTGGTGGAACAGGCCACCGAGCGCGACACCGGCATTGTTGATGACCAGGTCGACCCGCTCGTGGTCGGCGAGCACCTCAGCGACGAGGTCGAGCCGGTCGCCTCGGTCGGACAGGTCAACGACATAGGTGGTCACCTTCCGCGCGCCACGCTGTTTCGCCAGGTCCGCTACTCGTTTGAGGCCGGTCTCGTCGCGGTCGAGCAGTGCGAGCGCGCAGCCGAAGTCGGCGAGGCGCAGCGCAAGTGCCTCGCCGATTCCGCTGGCCGCACCGGTGACGAAACAGGTCTTGCCGGAAAACTCAAAGGGACGCATCACGATTCCTCGGGTAGCGGTCTCAGCGGCTGACGGGCGCCGCGGTGCGGATGTTGGCCCTGGTGAAACGAATCGCGCCGTCGTCGATCCTGCCCAAGCGTATGCCGACGACATCGGCGAGGTAGTTCTGCCGCATCTGCCACGGCTGCCCGTCGCCCTGGGTGGGCAGCGCGGCAGCGGCTCGTTGAACGTAGCCGGAGGCCAGGTTGATGATCGGCCGCGCCGCTGTCCCGCCAGCACCGGCCGGCAGTTCTGGTACGGCGACCACGTAGTCGTGCTGGTCCATGTGCTTCAGCAGCCGGCAGACGTACCGGGCGCTGAGGTCGGCACGCAGCGTCCAGGAGTTGTTGATGTAGCCGACGCACCAGGCGAGGTTCGGGATACCGCTGAGCATAAGGCCCTTGTAGACGGTGCTGTCGTGCGGCTGGATCCGCTCGCCGTCGACGGTGACGTCGATCTGGCCGAGGGCGACCATTTTCAGGCCGGTCGCGGTGACGATGATGTCGGCTTCGAGTTCGTCGCCGGAGGCGAGTGTGATGCCCTTCTCGGTGAAGGTGTCGATCTGGTCGGTGACGACGGTGGCCTTGCGGTCGCGGATCGCGGCGAACAGGTCGCCGTCCGGCACGAAGCACAGTCGCTGGTCCCAGGGGGCGTACCTGGGCACGAAGTGGGGGTCGGCCGGCAGGGCGTCGCTGAGCTGTTCGACGACGCTCTTCCGAATCAACCGCGCGCCTCGTGTCGGCCAGCGGCGGAGGTACTGGTAGGCCAGCACGGCGAGCGTCGCGTTCTTGGCGCGGATCAGGCGGTGCGCGAGAGCAGCCGGCAGCCAGCGGCGGGCGCGGTCGGCGAAGGCGTCGCCGGCCGGGCGGGCCAGCACGTAGCTCGGCGAGCGTTGCAGCATGGTGACCAGCTCGGCCTTGTCCGCCATGGCCGGTACCAGTGTGACGGCGGTGGCGCCGCTGCCGATGACGACCACGCGCTTGCCTGCGTAGTCGAGGTCCTGCGGCCAGAACTGCGGATGCACGATCCGGCCCGCGAAGTCGGACTGGCCGGGGAAGGGCACGCTGTGGCCGGACTCGTAGCTGTAGTAGCCGGTGCACAGGTAGAGGAACGAGCAGGTGTAGGTGACGGGCTCCCGCTGCGGGCCGACCTCGACATCGACGGTCCAGGCGGCGTCGACGCTGGACCAGGCCGCGCGAACGACCCGGTGCCCGTAGCGGATCTGCCGGTCGATACCGAATTCCCGGACGGTGTCGGTGAGGTAGTTGAGGATCAGCGAACCCTCCGAGATCGCCTTCGGTGCCTTCCACGGCCGGAACGGGAAGCTGAAGGTGAACATGTCCGAGTCGGACCGGATGCCGGGATAGCGGAACTGGTCCCAGGTGCCGCCGAGGGAGTCGCGGCCCTCCAGCATCGCGTAGCTCTTGCCGGGCAGTTGGGTCTTGAGCCGGTACGCCGCGTCGATGCCGGAGATGCCGGCGCCGACGATGAGGACGTCGACCGTGGTGACGTCCGCCTGGTTGTCGGGCATGAGCGCTCCTACGTTCTCGGCGACCGCCCTCGGCGACGGATTGCTGCGAGCTGTGGTTTCGCTGGCCGGCCAGTTCGCTTGAGGCTATTATCCGAGCATTAGCTCGTGTTTCTCAACTCGCGTTTCTACCTGGTGAACTCGCCAAGGGCTCGCGTTTTGCCCGACCGGAGGTGCTGGTGTCGCAAGTCCAACGCCTGGTGCCCAAGCAGGCACGCAGCCGCGAGCTGGTGGACCGGATCCTCACCGCGGCCGGCGAACTGTTCGCCGGCCGGGGATTTCCGGACACCACGACCAATCTGATCGCCGAACGGGCCGGGGTGTCGATCGGCTCGCTCTACCAGTTCTTCGCCGACAAGGAGGAGATCCTCGCCGCGCTACAGGACAAGTGGACCGCGCGGCTGGGCGCGGAGCTGGACGAGCGACTGCAGGTCGATGCCGTCGTCGACTTCGCGGCAACCGTCGACCACGTGCTCGACGTGCATGACACCTTGAATCGGCAGCCGCCCGGCCTGCTCGGCTTCCTGTTGATCTCGACGGTGGACAACGGCCGTTCGGACGGGGTGTCCGAGGCCATTCGGCGACGGCTGGTGGACATGCTGGCGTTCGGCGCGCCGACCTTGTCGCCGCAGCGCCGCAAGGTGGTCGCGGGGATGCTGGTGCACATCAGCAACGGCCTCTACACGGTCGGCCGTACCGCGGGCGCGACCGATCCGGCGGTACGAGCCGAGGTCAGGGAGGCGCTGCTGAGCTACCTCACGCCGATCCTGCGCGACCCCTCGGCCGACATCGGGAGACCTTAGCCGGCCGCGAGCTGGGTCAGCCTGCCGGCGAGGAACTCACGTTCGACCTCGTTCTCGGTCAGCAGCAACGCTTCCTGATAGGCGAGGCGGGCTTCCTCGGTTCGGCCGAGCCGGCGCAGGAAGTCGGCGCGGGCCGCGGCGAGATAGGGGTAGCCGGCCAACTGGGGTTCGACGGTGAGCGGGTCGAGTGCGGCGAGACCGGCGGCCGGCCCGGAGCGGAATCCGACGGCGACGGCGCGGTTGAGCGCGACAACGGGAGACGGCCAGCGGCGCAGCAGCAGATCGTAGAGTGCGACGAGTTCCTGCCAGTCGGTGTCCGCCCAGCGGGCGGCCTGCGCATGCACGCCGGCGATCGCGGCCAGCAGCGCGAAGCGGCTCGGTGGTCTGCTGTGCAGCGCTTCCCTGGTCAGGGCCTCCCCTTCGGCGATGGTCGCGGCGTCCCAGCGACCGCGGTCCTGGTCGGCGAGCAGGATCAGCCGGCCGTCGGCGTCGCAGCGAGTCTCCCGGCGGGCGTGGCTGAACAGGATCAACGCCAGCAGCGCGGCGACACCGGGATCGGTCGGCAGCAGTGCCCTGAGCATCCTGGCCAGGTCGAGTGCCCGGCCGAACAGGTCGGCGCGGACAAGGGTCGGCCCGGCCGGCGCGGTGTGTCCGGTGGTGAACAGCAGGTGCAGCACGGTGAGAACGGCGTCGATCCGTGCCGGCAGCTCCTCGGTCGATGGCACCCGATAAGGGATGCGGGCCTGGCTGATCTTCTTCTTCGCGCGGGTGATCCTGGCGGCCATGGTGGCCTCCTGGACCAGGAACGCGCGGGCGACCTCGGCGGTGGTGAGGCCGCAGACCAGGCGCAGGGTGAGCGCGGCCTGTGCCTGGATCGCCAGCGCGGGGTGGCAGCAGACGAAGATCAGCCGCAGTCGGTCGTCCGGAATCGACGACTCGTCGAGGACGCCGGCCGGATCGGGGGCGAGGACGTCCTCGACCAGCAGCGGCAGCTTGTCCCGTACGGTGCCGTCCCTGCGGTGCAGGTCGAGGGCGCGGTGCCGGGCGACCGTGGTCAGCCAGGCCGCCGGATTCTTCGGGATCTCGCGCTCGCCCCAGACCACGAGAGCCTTGGCGTAGGCGTCCTGCACGCATTCCTGGGCCAGGTCGAGGTCACCGGTGACGCGCACCGTCGCGGCGAGCACGAGTGCCCAGTTGCGGCGGTGCGCGTCCTCGACCGCGGCCACCACGGCCGGATCGGCGGACCGGTCGGTCATTCGATGGCTCCGGTGGGCACGGCTCACTCGCCGTAGGGCCAGATCGGCCGCACCTCGATACCACCGGTACCCAGCGGCACCTGCTTGGCGATGGCCAGCGCGTTGTCCAGGTCGGTGGCCTCGATCAGGTAGTAGCCAGCGAGGGCCTCCTTGGTCTCCACGAACGGACCGTCGGTCACCAGGACGTCATCGGCGCCCTGGCGGATGGAGGTCGCCGTGTCGACCGGCCGCAACCGATTGCCGCCGCGCAGCGCCTCCTTGTTGGCTTCGGCGAACACGTTGTGTCCCTCGGTGACCTGCCGCAGTTCCGCCTCGCTCGCGGCAGCGTAGAGCTTCTCGTCGTTGTAGATCAGGATCAGGTATTCGGCCACGGTCATCGCTCCCTGCGTCGCCGGCTCGCCGTTCGAGCCCGCTACTTACCCGACGCCCAGCATCTGCCCGCATCGACAACAGCGCGACATCTGATTTTTTGGATTTGACACTCCAAAAAATAGTCGTCATTATTGGAGCTATCACTCCAATATATCATGCTCGGAGGACGTCGACAATGACCACGACCGACCAGACCTACGCGACCAAGGTCGCCGCGCTCAAGGACGGGATAGCCGCGAAGGCACCCGCCGAGGTCCTGAGCGTCTTCGCCGCCGAACAGGCCGAGCTGGCCGCCGCGGGAGTGCCATCGGCCCTCGCCTCGGTCGGCACCGCCATCCCGGACGCCGACCTGCTCGACGCGCGCGGCGAGGCGACCACCCTCGGCAGGGAACTGGCCGGAAAGCCGGCCGTGCTGGTGTTCTACCGGGGTGCCTGGTGCCCGTTCTGCAACCTGGCGCTGCGCACCTACCAGGAGCAGGTGGTCGAGGTTCTCGCCGACAAGGGCATCGGCTTCTTCGCGGTGAGCCCGCAGAAGCCGGACGGTTCGCTGAGCATCGTCGAGACCAACGAACTGACCTTCGGCGTGCTCTCGGATGCCGGCAACAAGATCGCCACGAAACTCGGCGTCCTCAACCCGGAACGCGGCCAGGAGGCGAGGGCGGCGGCCGCCGCCCTCGGTGCCGATGTGGCAGGCGGCAACGGAGACGGCACCGACAACCTGCCGATGCCCACCACGGTTGTGGTGGACGCGGCCGGCATCATCCGGTGGATCGATGTGCACCCGGACTACACCGAACGCACCGAACCGCAGGCCATCCTCGACGCGGTCGCCGCGACTATCGGCTGAGCCCGCACCCGGCCGAACCGACGATCGGCCGAACTCGAACTCAGCCGAGTCCTACGCCTCGCCCTGGTCCCTCGGGTTCTTCCTACCGTGCCCGGTGACCAGGGCGAGGACCTCGGCGACGGAGTCCACGACGTCCAGTAACTTCCCTCAGGGAAGTCTGGCCATCGGACGTCCCGCTTCATCGGATGAGGAAGTGAGGGGGAGGCATGCCGAACCGCATCGCGGGTGACTACGACTACGAGACCCACGGCGCCGACTACAGCAACCGGCGCCGCACCGATCCGCGTATCGCCCGGTACGTCCATACCGCGTTGGGGCCGGCCCGCATCGTGCTCAACGTCGGGGCGGGGGCGGACTCCTACGAGCCGACCGACCGGGCGGTCACCGCGGTCGAACCGTCGGCATCCATGCGCGCCCTGCGCGGACAATCAGAACTGCTGGGGTCCATGCGGTTGATCACCGCGCTACCCTGAAGCGAAGCAGCCGGGCGGCCTCGGACTTCTGCCGCCGAGGGAGGACACCGGCTCCGGTACGCCGGTGATCGCGTCATCGAGTTGAGCGATGGGATTTCGCATGTCCGAACCGGATCGATCGACCGATCCCGAGTTCTGCGCGCTGCTGCTCGGCAGTTATCACAAGCTGGTCGGCAGCCAACTCGAACCGGCCGGCCTGTTCAGTGCCGACGCCGCGCGGTGGCTGTATCAGGAGGCGCCGTTCGCGGTGCTGGCGCACGACACCGCCGCCGACCCCGTTTTCAGCTACGCGAACGAACGAGCGCAGCGGGCGTTCGGCTACGACTGGGCCGAGTTCACCGCTCTGCCCTCCCGGTTGTCGGCCGGGCCGCAGAGTCGGGAAGAACGCAAGCAGTTCCTCAGCTCGGTGCGGCGGGACGGCTTCGCCAGCGGATACCGGGGCCTGCGGGTGCGCAAGAACGGGGAGCGGTTCTGGGTGCGGGACCTGACGCTGTGGAACCTGGTCGATGCCGCCGGTACCTACCGTGGCCAAGCCGCGGTTTTCCGCGAGCAGTGAGCAGTTCGGCGGGCGGATCGCTGGGCAGGTCAGCGGGCGAGTCTCAGTGGGCAGGTCTCAGGGGGCGGTGCCGGTGAGTTCGATGCCGTTGTCGACGAGAACGTCCACCGCGGCCACCCGGTCGGGGCTCAGCCAGGCGGATTCGCGCAGCGACCAACGGGCCCAGTCTGCGTCGACCCGCCAGCCGCCGATCGGTACCCGCGCGCCGTCGCGACCGATGAGAACCAGTTGGCAGGTCGCGCCGGTTGGCAGGCCGGAGGCGGTCGCGGTCACCTGGCTGCCGCCGTCGTAGGCGGTCAACACGACGTCGACCCGAGCATCACCGGTCGGTGCGGTGGCCAGTATCGAGGCTTGGTTCGGCGCGGCGGCCTGCCTTGACGGGTCCGCATTGATCGCACCGGATCAGGTCGCGGCGGTGCGCGTTCAGAACCTTGCCGGCCACACCTTCGTCACCGCGAACGCCTGAGCCGTGTTCGTGAACAACTGAGCCGTGTTCGTGAACACCTGAGTCCGTCTCCGCGAAAACCTTCAGTTCGTTCCGTTCGATCAACCGAGTCAGGGCAAATCGGGCACAAAGGTGCATCCTGACTGACTGATCACGTTCACAACTGCTCGATATGACAACTTTTGAAGCATAGACAAGCAGTGAGCCGTCGATTACCGTTCCCTCCCAGCGACCGAGAGGACGAACGGCGATGGAGATGGACCGGCGCCGCTTTCTGGCGATCAGCGCACTGAGCCCGCTTGCCGCGATGGCGATCACCACAACCACCGCAATCCCCGGTACGGCCGCGGTTGCCGACGCGGCCTCGGCACGTCATCGGCCAGGAACCGGCGGCCACAGCTTCGGCTTCGCGGCGGACGGGAGCGAGTTTCTCCTTGATGGGAAGCCGTTTCAGATCCGCAGCGGGGAGATGCATCCGGCGCGGATCCCGGTCGAGTACTGGCGGCACCGGATCGCGATGGCCAGGGCGATGGGCCTGAACACGATCTCGCTGTACGTGATGTGGAACTACGTCGAGACCTCCGAAGGCGTCTTCGACTTCAGCTCAGAACGACGCGACATCGAGGCGTTCATCCGGTTGTGCCAGGCGGAGGGCATGTGGGTGCTGTTACGACCCGGCCCGTACGTCTGCGGCGAGTGGGATCTCGGCGGAATCCCGTCCTACCTGCTGCGATACCCGGACATCAAGCTGCGGGTGAACTCGGCGGCCGACCCGCACTACCTGCCGGCCGTGACCCGCTACATCAACGAACTCGTCCCGCGCATCGGTCCGCTGCTGGTGGGCAACGGCGGCCCGATCCTGATGATCCAGGTCGAGAACGAGTACGGCTCCTACGGCAGCGACTCGACCTATCTGGCCGAAATCCGTCAACTGTGGATCGACGGCGGGATCAACGGGCCGTTCTACACCGAGGACGGGCTGAGCGAGGTCGAGGCCAACCACACCAACGTCACCGGCGGCGCGATCGCGCTCAGCGGCGGTGACGCACCGTCGATCGCACAGGCCCGCAAGGACTTCCCGACCGTGCCAGCGATGGCGGGCGAGGTGTATCCGGGCTGGTTGACGCACTGGGGCGACAGCAGCTTCCCCGACGCCAGCGACCTGTCCGGCACGATCACCGACTTCATGACGGGCGGGCTGTCGTTCAACCTGTACATGGTGCACGGCGGTACGAGCTTCGGTTTCTGGGCGGGCGCCAACGCCGACAACCTCTCCGGCGACTACCAGCCCGATGTGACCAGCTACGACTACACCGCGCCGATCACCGAACAGGGCGTCGCGGGCCCGAACTACCAGACCTACCGGTCACTGATCGCCAGCCATCTCGCCACCCCGCTGCCTGCCGTGCCGGCGCCGATCCCGACCATCGAGCCCGCCGAGGTGACCCCGAAGCCGTTCGCCGCGCTGTGGGACAACCTGCCGAAGGCGTTGCCCGCCGCGCAGACCGTGACACCGCAGCCGTTCGAGATGTACGGCCAGGACCACGGATTCATCCTCTACCGCAAGCAGCTCACCGGATACACCGGCGGCACGCTGGATATCCAGTGGGTGCACGACTACGCCACCGTGTTCCTCGACGGTGAGTACGTGGGCGGCTTCTCCCGGACGCTGATCCCGGACTCGGTGGCCGGCGCGCTGAACGTCACCAACAACAACGACCCGCTGCCGATGGGCACCCCGAGCGGGATCACCGCGAATCCGCAGCTGGACATCCTCGTCGAGGGTCTCGGCAGAACGAACTACGGCCAGGCGCTCGTCGACCGCAAGGGCATCCTGGAAACGGTCGCACTCGACAACGCGGGCTCGCTGACCGGAGCGTTGACCGGTTGGCAGGCCTTCCTGCTGCCGATGGACACCCCGTTCCTCAACGGCCTGAAGCCGTTGCGCGAGCCGACCTCGCACCCCGGCGTCTTCTTCAGCGCCACGCTCAACCTGACCAGCGTCGCCGACACCTACCTCGACCTGTCGAACTGGACCAAGGGCGTGGTCTGGGTCAACGGCAACAACCTCGGCCGCTACTGGGAGATCGGGCCGCAGACGCGACTGTACTGCCCGGCTTCCTGGCTGAAGCCCGGCCGCAACCAGATCATCGTCCTCGACCTGCACCAGACAACGGCGAAGCCGATCACCTTCGCCGGCACCCTGCACTGAACCAACTCCTCCCAGCACATCTCATCGCAGCGCTCGACCGGAGAAAGGTGAGCCCCGATGTCAGTTTCCGCTGCCCGAATCAGGATCGGCCTGCTGGCGGCCGCGCTCAGCGTGCCGCTCACGTTGACCGCGACCGGCCCAGCCACCGCCGCGCAGGCGACAACCACGGCTCCCGCAACCACGGCTCCCGCAGCGGCGGCGACCCTGGCCGCGACACCGCCGATGGGCTGGAACGACTGGGCGCACTACCAGTGCGGCTACGACGAACAGACCATCCTGGCCAATGCCGACGCTCTGGTGTCCACCGGCCTCGCGGCCAAGGGCTACGACACGGTCACCATCGACGACTGCTGGCTGGCCAGTTCTCGGGACAGCAGCGGCAACCTGGTCGCGGACCCGACGAAGTTCCCGGACGGCATGGCCTATGTCGGCAACTACCTGCACGCGCGCGGCCTGAAGTTCGGCATCTACGAGGACGCCGGAACGCAGACCTGCGGCGGCTATCCCGGCAGCTGGGGTCATTTCCAGCAGGACGCGAACACGTTCGCTTCCTGGGGCGTCGACTATCTCAAGCTGGACGGCTGCAACCTGCCGAGCGTGTCCGGGGAGACCGACGAGCAGGTCTACCAGTCGGCGTATTCGCAGGAGGCCGCGGCATTGGCCAAGGTCGACCGGCCGATCACCTTCTCCGAGTCCGCGCCCGCGTACTTCATCGGCCAGCCGGACTGGTACTCGGTACTGGGTTGGGTCAAGCAGTACGGCCAACTGTGGCGCGAGGGTTACGACGTCGCCACCTACGATTCGAGCAATCCGAACGCGAGCCGCTGGTCGAGCGTGCTGACCAACTACGGCTACAACAACCCGATCGGCCGCTATGCCGGGCCCGGCAACTGGAACGACCCGGACTTCCTGATCGCCGGGGACGGTGGGTTGACCGTTGACGAATCCAAGAGCCAGGTCGCGCTCTGGGCGATGATGGCCGCGCCGATGATCATGAGTTCCGATGTCGGCCAGCTGTCCTCGACCGCGATCTCCATCCTCGGCAACTCCGACATCATCGCCGTCGACCAGGACCCGCTCGGCAAACAGGGCACGGTCGCCGCGCAGAACGGCACCACTGATGTGCTGTACCGGCCGCTGGCCAATGGTGATCGCGCGGTCGCGCTGTTGAACCGGAGCGGTTCCTCGATCACCGCGAGTACCAGCACCTCGGCCGTCGGTCTGGTCGGCGGGAGCGGCTGCGGTTATTCGGTGCGGGACCTGTGGACCGGCAACACCACCAGCACGACCGGCACGATCAGCGCGACCATCCCGGCGCACGGCACCGCGATCTTCCGGGTGACCCCGAACACCGGCTGCGGCGCGACCGAGTCGACCGGCCAGATCGCCGCAACCAGCGGCAACTGCGTCGACGACTCCGGCAGCGGCACCGCGGACGGCAACCCGATCGTGCTCTGGCCGTGCAGCGGCAATGCCAACCAGCGCTGGCAGGTGCCCGGTGACGGCACCGTCCGCACCCTCGGCAAGTGCCTCGACGTGAGCGGCGGTTCCGGTACGGCGGCCGAACTGGAAAGCTGTAGTGGTAGCTCGGACCAACAGTGGAAATACCAGCGCAACGGAGACCTGGTCAACGCCAAGACCGGCCTGTGCCTCGACGTCACCGGTGGTGGCAGCGCGGCCGGGACCGCGTTGGAGGCCTGGACCTGCGGCGACAACCAACTCAACCAGATCTGGTCGTTGCCGGCCTGACCAACTCGCCTTGCCCGCTCACGCCGCTCACCACGGAAGGCTGGTCCAATGTCCGAATTCACCCGTCGACGATTCCTCGGTGGCGCGGCGGCGGCCGGTGCGCTGTCCATGCTGCCGGCCGGCATGGTGCAAGCGCTTGCCGCGCCTCGACAGCAGGGTTCGCTCGCCGACGTCGAGCATGTCGTGATCCTGATGCAGGAGAACCGGTCGTTCGATCACTACTACGGCTCGATGAGCGGCGTTCGCGGCTTCGCCGACCGGACCGCGGTCGTGCAGCCCAACGGGTTGGACGTGTTCCACCAGTCGATTCCCGGTGGTAGCGAGTACCTGCTGCCCTACCACGTCAATACGGCCACAGTGGACGGTCAGGACGATCCGTCGCTCGACCACGGTTGGGACACCCAGCACCAGGCGGTCGCCGACGGCGCGAACAACGGCTGGATCGTGGCCAAGACCGAGCCGACGATGGGGTACTTCACGCAGGCCGACATCCCGTTGCACCGCGCCCTGGCCGACGCGTTCACCATCTGCGACCACTATCACTGCTCGATACAGGGTCCGACCACACCCAACCGGCTGTACCTGTTCTCCGGCACCGTCGACGCGGCGGGCCAGTACGGCGGACCCGCGATCAGCAACCCGCCGGACTACGGCGCGGTGTACAGCTGGCCGACCTATCCGGAGTTTCTCGAACAGCTCGGCGTCAGCTGGCAGGTGTACGCGAACAACGAGGTCGGCGACGGGAGCGACGGCTGGCTCGGCGACTACGGCGACAACCCGCTGTGGCTGTTCGACGCCTACCACGACCCGGCGAACGCGACCTTGGCTGCCAAGGCGAGCGTGACGCCCTGGCAGCCGGATTCCGGACAGGGCAAGAACCCACAGCACGTCCTGTCCCGGTTCATCGCCGACTGCAAGGCGAGCACCCTGCCGGAGGTGTCCTGGATCGTTGCCCCGTTCGGCTACTGCGAGCACCCGACGGCCCGGCCGCTCAACGGCCAGATCTACACCCAGACCGTGCTGAACGCGTTGTGGGCCAACCAGGATCTCTGGTCCTCGACGGTGCTGCTGATCACCTACGACGAGAACGACGGCCTCTTCGACCACGTGCCGCCGCCGATCGCGCCGAGCGGCACCGCCGACGAGTACGTCGACGGGGCGGCGATCGGGCTCGGGGTACGGGTGCCGATGACGGTGATCTCGCCGTGGAGCGCGGGTGGCTGGGTGAACTCGCAGGTGTTCGACCACACCTCGGTGATCCGGTTCCTGGAGAGCTGGAAGCACCCGGACAATCCCTTCCCGAACATCTCGGCCTGGCGCCGATCCGTCTGCGGTGACCTGACCAGCTGCTTCGACTTCGGTTCCGCGAACGCCACGGTGCCGACGATGCCGGCCATGCCGACGACCGCCATCGCACCGGGAGACCCGGACGATCCGGAAGCCGGACTGGCGCCCTCCGCGCCGCCATCGCCCGACAACCAGACCCCGCCGACCCAGGACAGCGGCACCCGCTCCGCTCGGCCGATCCCCTATCAACCGACGGTCGGCACCTCGCTCAATGCGAACCACTCGGTTCTCACCACGACCTTCGCCAACGCCGGAACCTCCGACGTCCAACTGGCCGCCTATCGCGCCGACGGTCACACCGACGGCCCCTGGCAGTACCTCGTGGCGGCCGGCGGAACATCGTCGGACACCTGGAACGTGGGTACCTACCCCGGTGGCACATATGGCGTCGCCGTGCACGGACCGAACCGGTTCCTCTGGGAGTTCCTCGGCAACGTCACCGCCGCCAGCGCCGGATTCGAGGTCACCGCGACCTACACCAGCGACCAACGCCTGCTGCTCACCATGACCAACCCGACCGGCAACGCCATCCCGCTCACCGTGACCGCCAACAACTATCGGTCGGACGGTCCGTGGACCTACACGGTGCCGGCCAATGGTTCGATCACCGGCGAATCATGGAACCTGACGGCCTTCGACGGCTGGTACGACCTCTCGGCGACCGTCGACAACGATCCGGATTTCCTTCGCCGATTCACCGGTCACTACGAAAACGGTCAACCCAGCAGCACCGGCTGAGGAGCGTTCCCTTTCATATTGACATTTACCAATAACCCGGTCAGAGCAATCCAGTTGCCCCTCTGGTCCGCCATTCGAGCAAAGGAACATAACAGCTTATCAACAAGCCTGGCCTGCGCATACCTCTAATTTGAGTCTTGAATTAAGACCTGTATTTGTGCTTTCTTTGGGTCAATACCTCCCGGCGTTCGACGCATCGCTCTCGCGGGATGCGAACACCGGGAACCCAAGGAAGGGGCAGTCACGGATGAAGCCGACCAGTGGGCCGAAGAAGTTATGGAAGTTGTCCGCGTTGTTGTTTTCCCTGCTTTTCCTGCTCGTGACCCCGGCGATCGGCCAGGCCAAGACCGCTGCGGCGTCGGCCTTCAACGTACTGGCCTTCTACACCGGTCCCGCGGAGGGCGACCCCGCGCACGTCAGTTTCGAGACCGAGGCAAGGTCGTGGTTCCCGCAGGTCGGCGCGCAGAACAACTTCACCTTCACCGCGACGACCAACTGGGACATGCTCGACAGCCTGACCGCCTCGCAGTACCAGGTGGTGATGTTCCTCGACGACGCGCCGCACAGTTCGGCGGAGGAAACCGGCTTCCAGAACTACATGAACAACGGTGGCGCGTTCTTCGGCTTCCACGTCTCCGCGTGGACCGACACGGCGTCGAACTGGGACTGGTACTACAACCAGTTCCTCGGGTCCGGCAACTTCGAGGACAACAGCTGGGGTCCTGAGGTGGCGACGCTGGACAACGACGATCCGAGCCAGCCCGCGATGCGCAGGGTGCCGGCGACCTTCACCTCCGGCGTCAGCGAGTGGTACAGCTGGCAGAACGACCTTCGGCAGAATCCGAACATCGACATCCTCGCCTCGGTCGACGCGTCCAGCTTCCCGCTGGGTACCACGCCCGGCCAGCAGTTCACCAGCGGCTACTACCCGATCATGTGGACGAACAAGAACTACAAGATGCTCTACGCCAACTTCGGCCACAACGACATGAACTACAGCGCGAACATCAACACCTCCTCCACCTTCGCCGACCCCGCGCAGGACGCCTTCCTCATCGACGGCCTGCTCTGGCTCGGCGGTGCGGCACCGAGCAACGCATCGACCGACCAGATCTCGCAGACCAGTTGGTTCACCATCACCAACGCCGCGAACGGCAAGTGCGTCGACGCACGCGGCGGGGCCACCGCGAACGGCACCGCGATCCAGCAGTACGACTGCAACGGCACGCAGACCCAGGAATTCCAACTCCTGTACGTCGACGGGCCGTACGTCAAGATCGCCAACCGAGGTGACAGCGCGGAGGTGCTCGACGTGACCAACGTGTCGACCTCCGACAACGCGCCGATCCAGTTGTGGAGCTACACGGGCGGGCAGAACCAGCAGTGGCAGGCGGTGCCCACCGGCAGCGGCTCCTACCGGCTGGTCAACCGCAACGCGGCGTCCGGCCAGGGCAACGAGGAATGCCTGACGGTGCCGAACTCCTCGACCGCCAACAGCGTCCAGCTGACCCAGACACTGTGCGACGGTGGCAGCGACCAGTCGTTCAACCTGAATCCGCAGTCGTAGTCCGGCTGTTTACCTCGGCCTGGTTGGACAGCTAACTCGACCTGGTTGACAGCTAACTCGGCCTGGCTGACAGCTACCTCGGCCTGGTTGGACAGCACTCTCCAGCCATACTCTCCAGCCGGCATCTCCAGCCCATACTCTCCAGCCAGGCCGAGGTCAGGTAGACCCCATGAGCGACGCGCTGTCAACCGACTGTCCACAACCGACCCGGTTGTCCACAGCCGGAGGTTTTCCGCTGCACACAAAAACCTTCGCGGATAGACTGGAGCAGGGCTGTGCCCCCTTAGGGAGGGTGGGGGCTGTCCAACTAGAGGAAAATTTGTTGCTGGAGTTGGGGTTTCGGGTGTTGGGGTTGCGCTGCAGGCCGGTCAGTGGCCAGGTCCGGTGCGTCAGAACCGGGTGACCAGCGCGCCGACGCGGCGGATGGCCTCGTGGAGTTGGTCGGGTGGGGACGCGGCGTAGCCGATCACCAGACCTGCTTCGCCGGGGCGTTGTTGGTACCAGGACAGCGGATGCACCGCGACGCCCTCGGCGAGCGCCCGTTCGGCCAGCACGGCGTCGGCGGCCTCGGTATCGGTGGCGCGGCCGAGGTCGGGTAGTGAGACGAGCAGATGCAGACCGGCCGCGACGCCGTGTACCCGAGCGCCGGGCAGGTGTTCGGCGAGGGCGGCCAGGACGGCGTTGCGGCGGCGGCGATGCCGGGATCGTGTCAGCCGCAGATGCCGGTCGATGGCGCCGTTGGTCATCAGTTCGGCGAGGGCCAGTTGGCCGAGGACCGGACTGGCGATGTCGGAATGGTATTTGGCGTCGATCAGGTCGGCGCGCAGGTCGGCGGGGGCGAGCAGCCAACCGATCCGCAACGCGGGCGCGAGGATCTTGGACACGCTTCCGGTGTAGACGATGCGGTCCGGGGCGAGGGTGTGCAGGGCGGCGACCGGGGCCCGGTCGTAGCGGTGCTCGGCGTCGTAGTCGTCCTCGATGACGAGTCCGCCTGCCGAAGCCCACTCCTGTAGGGCACGGCGGCGGGCCGCGGCCAGCACGACCCCGGTCGGGAACTGGTGGGCCGGGGTGACCAGCACGGTGTCGACGCCCGTCGCGGTGAGCGCGGCGATGTCGAGGCCGAGGTCGTCGACCGGGATGGGCACCGTGTCGAAGTTCCAGCGCTGGAGCAGGTTCCTGGCGCCGAACGAGCCGGGCTCCTCGACGCCGATGGCACCTCGACCGCGATCGCGCAGCACATGAGCCAGCAGGGAAAGCGTTTGCGCGACGCCGTTGACGATCAGCAACTGGTCCGGGTCGGCGCGAATACCTCTGGTCCGGCTCAGCCAGCCCGCGACGGCGCTACGCAGCGGGAAGGCGCCACGCGGGTCGCCGTAGCGCAGGTCGCTCGCGCTCATCGCGGTCAGCACGGTGCGTTCGGCGCGCAGCCAGGCCGCTCGGGGGAACGCGGAAAGGTCCGGCACACCCGGCGAGAGGTCGAGTTCGATCGGCGTCACGCTCGGCTCCGGGACGCCGCCGGCCGGCCTGGTCGCACCGGCACGTACGACGGTGCCGCCACCTCGGTGACCGGCGAGGATTCCCTCGTCGACGAGTCGCTGATAGGCCTCGACGACGACCCCGCGCGAGAGGTCGAGTTCGGCGGCGAGGGCGCGGGTGGCCGGCAGGCGGGCGTCGACCGGCAGCCGACCATCGGCGACGGCGGTGCGCAGCGCCGAGGCGAGCCAACTGGCGAGGCCACGCGGCGGTGCCGTTGCCGGGTCGAGTTGGAGGAAGTCCGCGCCGGCCATTTGGTCCTGTTCGATGGATGGTTCTTGGTCCTGTGTTCAGGGCCAAGTATGCCGCAGGCTGGTCGTCATGGCAGTAGGAACAGAGTCGGGAGTTACGCCCGACGCACGGTCTCGTCCGGGACAGGATCGGTCGGGACGGGGTCGGTCGGGGGCCGTGTTGGCGGCGGGCGGGATGGTCTGCGTCGGGAGCAGTGTCGCGGTCTCGCAGACATTGGTCGACGCGCCGTTGTTCACCGTGCAGGCGATCCGCTACGCACTGGCCGCGGTGTTGCTGTTGGTGTTTTGTCGGCTGGCCAAGCGGCCGATTCTGGGGCCGCGAGGGGTGGAATGGCTGTGGCTGGCCGGGGTGGCCGGCAGCGGCCTCGTGTTGTTCAACATCGCGGTGGTGCATGGCGACGCGCATGCCGAACCGGCGGTGATCGGCATCGCGGTCGCCTCGGTTCCGTTGCTGCTCGCGGTTGTCGGACCGCTGATCTCCGGGGGCCGGCCCTCGGCCATGGTGGTGGTGGCCGCGGTGATCGTCACGGCGGGCGCGGTGCTGGTTCAGGGTGGCGGGCACAGCGACGCGATCGGGTTGGGGTGGGCGCTGGTGGTGCTGGCCACCGAGGCGGCGTTCACCTTGCTCGCGGTGCCGGTGTTGACGCGGCTGGGGCCGTGGCTGGTGTCACTGCACACCACGTGGATGGCCGCGATCGCCTTCGCGGTCCTTGGTATCACGGTCGAGGGACCGGGGACGGTATTCACGTTGCCGGGCAAGGACTTCGCGGTCGCGGGCTACTTGGCGGTCGTGGTGACCGCGTTGGCCTTCGTGCTCTGGTACAGCGCGATCGGACGGATCGGGCCGGGGCGGGTTGTTCACCGGACTGGTGCCGATCGTCGCGGCGGTGAGCGGGTTGTTGCTCGGTGGGCCGATGCCGCGACCGGTGGTGTGGATCGGCGTCACCGTGGTGCTTGTCGGGCTCTCGGTCGGGCTGGCGGGACGGAAGGCGACGGTCGAGACCACTGTGGACAGTCCGGCGGCCGTCACAGCACCGTCGGGTTGACGGCCGCGGCGGCGAGGACGGCGTGCGCGTTGCCGACGACGGGCTGTCCGTGGCCGAAGCAGGCGGTGTCCGCGTCGAGTTCGGCGAGGATGCGGAAACCGGCGATCGCCCTGTCGGTGTCGAGGTTGAACGGGCCGAGCATGACTTCCCCGCCCTGTTCGGCGATGGTGTCGCCGGTGAACAGGACACGCGGCCCGCTCAGGTACAGGCCGATGCTGCCCTCGGTGTGGCCGGGCACCGCGATGGCCGTTGCCGAACCCGCGATGTCGAGTTGGTCGCCGTCGCGCAGTTCGCGGTCGACGCGACAGGGCAGGGCCACCGGGGGTCCCGCTGCGGTGATCCTGGCGTGCAGGGCCTGTTCCGCTTCGGAGCGCATCCGAGGGGCCGGCCCCGGCTGGTCACCCCGGATGATCGGCGCGTCGGCGACGTTGGCGAGGATCTCGACGCTTCCCCATTCCGCGATGTCGGCGGCGCTGCCGACATGGTCGGGGTGGAAGTGGGTCAGCACGATGCGGTCGACATCGGATCGGCCGATGCCCAGTGTTGCCAGGTCGGCGGCGATCGCCTCCGCGCAGCCTGGGGCGCCCGCGTCGATCAGCGTGACACCGTCGGCGTCCCGCCACAGGTACAGCTGCCAGAAGCCGACAGTGAGCCGGTAGAGGCTGGGCCGCAGCTCGGTGATCGCCATGCCGCCGACCTTACGGACCGAACATGGGCCGTGGGGCCGGGTTCGCCCTGAGCAGACGGTCCCGGCAGACGGTCCAGGCAAGCGGTTCGGGCAGGCGGGTCCCGGCAGTCGGTTCGGGGGCGGTCGAGGCAGGTGGTCCAGGCAGGTGGTCCAGGAGGGGCGGGTCGAGGCCGAGGAGCCTGGGCGGGTGTGGCGACTACCAGGGCAGGACGCCGTTGTCGTCGAAGAAGCCCGCGGTGGGGCCGTCGGCGTCGACGGTGGCCAGCCTGATCGCGATCTGGGCGCCCTGGGCCGGAGTGCGTTCGCCGGAGTGGCCGTTGAGGTCGGTGGCGCATTTGCCGGGTGCGCAGGCGTTGACCTTGATGCCGGTGGCGAGCAGTTCGCGGGCGTACTGGACGGTGATCGCGTTCAGCGCCGACTTGGAGCTGTTGTAGCTGAGGTACAGCGGCAGCGGGGAGTTCGGGTCGGCGTGGCTGCTGATCGAACCGAGGCCGCTGGAGACGTTGACGATCCGTCCCGCCGAGGAGAGTTTCAGCAGCGGCAGCATCGCGTTGGTGACCGCGACGACCCCGAAAACGTTGGCATCATAGACTTTTCGCATTACCGCCAGGTCGGTCTCGCTCGGTACCGGACCACCGGTCAGGATGCCGGCGTTGTTGACGAGGATGTCGAGCCGGCCGAATTCTTCGGCGATCTGCTTGGCGGCGGCGCTGATCGAGGTGTCGTCGGTGACGTCGAGCTGGATGAACCGGACGTCGAGGCCCTCCCCGGCGAGTTCGGCGACGGCCTGTTCGCCGCGCCGCTGGTCGCGGGCGGCGGCCAGTACGGTGAGGTCGCGTTGGCCGAGGCCGCGCGCGATCTCCTTGCCAATGCCCTTGTTCGCGCCGGTCACGAGCGCGATCGTGCGTGCTGTCATGGGCCAAGTTAACAGCCTGGTGCACGCTCAAGGTCAAGCTCGAACCGGTCGAGCGGTCAGCGTTTCGGCCAGTGCCAGGCCGGTTGGTCGAGGAGATGCTGGCCGGCGATCCTGGTCTCGCCGAACTCCTTGACCAGTTCGACGGTGCCGACCTCCTCGCCGAGTTCGGCTGCGGTCTCGGTCAATGCCCTGATCAGCGGTTGGGAATGGGAGACGACGACGATCTGGGCCTTGCGGGCGGCGGTGCTGATCAGGGCGGCGAGGGCGGGCAGCAGGTCGGGGTGCAGGCTGGTTTCCGGTTCGTGGAGACATTCTGGTCGCGACCTGCGGTTTCGGGAATCCGATCGGATTGTGTTGCATCGATCATATCGGCATGTTGCGGCTGGTCAACCCGACTCTCGCCGATTCGACTTCCGCTCGTCTTCGGTCGGCTGTTGACTGGCATCCGTCCCACGGGCTGTCCCACGTGGTCCCACGACCCGCAGCTTCGCGGCTTCCGGGTCACCGAGTGCCGTACGGACCTGCTGTTTGAACTCGTCGCCCTGCTGGGCGTAGCCGTGAGTTTCTTCCAATCGCTTGTGCCCCATCAACTCCATCATCGTGAACGGGTCAGCGTTCGCCTCGCGCAGCCTGGTCGCGAATCCGCGGCGCAACGCATACCCGGCGCGGACGGGCAGCTTGACCGCGCCGGCCGCACGCTTCATCGTCTTGGCGAGCGCATCGGAGTTGAGGACGGCTCCCCGTTCGGTGAGGAAAACGAGCGCGCCCGTGCAGAGTGCGCCGCCGACGTGCTCAATGCCGCACGGCCCGCTCATGTCCCGGCCGGCAGTGCGTTCCCGGTAGATCTCCAGTGCGCGACTGGTGAGCGGGATCAGGCGTTCGCGTTTGTTCTTCGGCCAGTCCCGCATCAGCTTGCGACGGCGTAGGTACACGGTGCGGGCGAGCAGCATGCCGAGTTCCTCGTTCACCTGGTCGTCGTGCAGGCCGGCGATCTCGCCGGGCCGCAGTCCGGTCTCGAGCCCGAACTCGATGATCGCGGCGTAGTCGCCGCGCAACTTGGACTTCAGCTTCGCGAAGTAGTCGGTCGACACGTAGGGCTTCGCGATCCGGTCCGGGATGACGGGTAGTCGGATGCCGACGAGCGGGGACGCCCCGAGGATGCCCTCGCGTACGGCGGCATTGATGGACGCGGTGAAGACGCCGTAGTAGGTGTGGATCGATGCCGGCTTGTAGGGTGTTCCTCGCGCGGTGCGTTTGTTCGCGTAGCCGTTGACCCATTTCTGGACGTTTTTCTGGTTGATTTTGTTGAGCGGCTCGTCTCCCCATTGCGGGCGCAAGTGGTTTTTGACCACCGATTGTTCTGCGTCCATCCGGGCGGAGTCGAATGCGCGGTCGACGACGAGCGTGTCCCACCATTCACCCCAGGTGATGGTGGCCGGGAGTGCTCCGGTGGTGCGCGCGGCTTGTCGTCGCGCCTCGACTTCGGCTTCGTTGGCGGCGTGCTGAGCGTCGCGTTTCCGGTCGAACGTGCCGAGGCCGGGGATCTTCTTGCCGTTGGCGTCGCGGGCGATCGGCCGGTATTTCCCGGACGGGAGCTTTTCGGTACTGGCCAATGTGTCACCTTCCTTCTCTGGTGCAGCGGTGCTTGCAGCTCGGTGGGGCCGGTGGCGTTCCGGGTGCGGCGACTGGTGCCGACGCTGTCCCGGTAGGTGTCGTCGGTACGGCCGGCGCAGTGGTGGTGGCTCGTGTGCTTGGCGCGGCCGGAGTGGTCGCTGCCCCAGTTGCTGGGGCCATAGCGGGAGTGGTGGCGTGCCGCGTGGTGGCCGACGCCCGTGCCGGTGCGGAGGCCAGCGCCGGCGCCCTGGTCGTCGTGCTCGGCGGCACGGTGACGGTGGTCGTGACGGTCGTCGTGACGACCACGGCGGCGGCCTGGGCGGCATGGACGGCGGGCATCACGGGAGCGGGTGCCAGCATTCCAGCGATGACGAGCAGTGCGACGGCGGCGAAGAAGACGGCGGGTGCCGGCCGCAGGGCCGCGCGGGCGACGGCGTGCAGGAGCTGGTGGGCGCCAGGTCCTGCGAGCGCGGGTACCAGGCGCAGCCGTGCCGGCGGGGAAGCGGTTCCGCGCGCGGCATGCAGCAGGCGGAGGCGGTCGAGTTCGGCGCAGATGGTGGCGCGACTGACCAGGGATGCCCACACGATCCAGGAGCCGGCGGCGGTGACGAGGACCAGGTTGGTGTCGAGCCGGGGAGCGACGTTGTGTTGGACAGCGCCGGATACGAGGAAGATCACGCTGACGATGCTGGCCGTGATAGCGAGAGCCAGAAGGAGACCCCGAAGGGTGATCTTGCTGTGCAAAGCGCCACCTATCCAAAACTGCGGGGGGGGGCCTCCAAAGCGATGTTTCGGTTGGGTTTCACGCTATGTAACAGCTACTCGTGGGTAATTACCTGTTCGGCGTAATCACCCACTCGTATGAGTGGCGCGCGGGGGTCACCCCGTGCCGTACTCGTCCGGGCGCCCGTCGAGGGCCTCGCGGGCCTCGATCTCGCGGAGTTCCGCGACCACCTCATCGATGAGCCGCAGAGCGCGTTTGGCGCCGTATTTTCGGCGCAGGTCCGCGAATTCTTCGCGGAGTAGCCGTGCCTTGACCGGGTCGATCGGCTCGGCCTCGGGTTCGGGCTGCTCGGTCGGCAGTCCGCCCGCGAGGACAGCCCGGACACTGCCGGGCATCCATCGGAGGCCTCGTTCGAGCTTGCCCAGGGTTGAGCTGGACACCGCAGTGCCTCCCTCAATACGGGTGACCGTCTTGACGGAGAACCCTGCCGCGTCGGCAAGGGCTTCCTGGCCGCCGTATCCCAGCTCAGCTCGACGATTGATCACGTAGTCCGCGAGTCGAACCCAGTCCCGACTGTTCGTCATGGTCCGTCCTGCCAAGTCTTGAACTGTCTTGGTCCAACGATCCCCAATCGGACGGTGATTAGTCAAGGCCTGTCCGTGATCGACTTGTTCTGTCTTGTTAACTGTCCAAAACTGTCCTAGTCTGACCACATGCCAAAGCCCGCCGGAGCAACGATCCGGACCCTCCGACAGCAGCGCGGCATCAAGGTCCGAGAGTTCGCCAGGAAGGTACGGATCGGCCGGTCAACGGCCTACAACATCGAGATCGGCCAGTCGACCTCGATCGAAGTCCTCTACCGCATGGCCAACGAGCTCGGCGTGGATGTCGACACCCTGATTGACACGAGCGACGCTCCGGCGGTGGCGTCGTGAACGCACTCGCGCCAACCCGCGCCGCTGAGCTGATCACACAGCTCGCGGACGAACTGGTCGGGCAGATCGCCGAGGAGGTACGCGGCCGACTCAGCCAAGAGCTGAGCGTCCTGGCCGCGCAAGCCGAGCAGCCGACACCCGAGCAGCCCGCGCCGTCGCCGACGTCAGCCGCGTGGATGACGGTCACCGAGGCCGCCACCCATGCGCGTCGGGGTGACGCCACGATCCGGCGGGCCCTGTCCGAGTACGTGGCCAGCCGGGGCAAGCGCGGCCTGCGCGGTTCTCAGCAGGCCGTCAACTGCTCGTGGCGCATCCGATCCGACGACCTGGAGGCCTGGATGGCCGGCGACGCACCGAAGAAGCGGCGGCCGGCATGACCTGCACCGCATGCGGCTGGCCGATCGTCGCCGGTTCGTGCACCAACCCCAACTGTCCCGGCCGCACGTAGCGACCGGCGACGAATGAGCGCGGCCCGCGCTCCCTGGCAGGAGACACGGGCCGCTAACCGATCAAGGAGATCAGACCTCCCGATGGCTAAGAGCAGCAAACCCGACAAGGGCGCACCGCGCAAGACCGACAAGCCGAAGTCCGACCCGGAGCGCACGCAGCGGCTCCCGCACCTCCAGAAGGTCGTCGATGAGTTCTTCACCAACTGGCCGTCCAAGGACGACAACGACCGGGCCGGCGACTGATGGGCCGGCACACGCTGCGCACCCCGCAGCCGAAGCCGTGCCCGTGGTGCAAGGGCCTGCGCGTCGAGACGGTCATCAAGGACGGCGAGGCGGTCCAGATCCCGTGTCAGCAGTGCGACGGGACGGGCAAGGCGTGAGCCGCCGCGATCAGCGCCGCGAGGAGAAGCGGCAGAAGGAGATCGACCGCAGCGCGA
>DATATE010000193.1:0-4655 GCA_036268955.1 Pseudonocardiaceae bacterium | reverse complement strand
CGTTCGGCAGGCCGACCGAGCGCGCGACGCGCTCGTTCCAGTGGATGACGTTGAAGTCGCCCGAGGCGCCCGCGTACTTGACCAGGTCCAGGCGGGTGACCCGATAGGTCCGCGGCGGGAGCTCGGTGCCCTTGTCAACGCCGGCGTACGTGACGCTCATGCCTTAAGCCCCTCGCTCGACGAGGTTGGACTTCGCGGTGCAGACGTGCTCCCCGTCGACCGTGTCGATGCTGGTGGACGTCACGAGCATCGACAGCGCGCCGAGCGACCTGATCGCCTCGATCGTGGTCGTCGCGACCACGACGTCGCCCGCGTGCAACGGGCGGGAGTAGCTGAAGCTCTGCTCCCCGTGCACGACCATCGAGTAGTCGAGCCCGAGGCCCGGGTCGGTCACGACAGCCTTGATCGACCGCTGGTCGATGATCACCGCGAACGTCGGCGGCGCGATCACGTCGGGATAGCCGGCCTTGACGGCGGCCTCCCTGTCGCGGCACAGCGGGCTCGGCTCGCCGATCGCGTCGGCGAAGTCGGCGATCTTGACCCGGCTCACCTCGTAGGGCTCGCCGGGACCATAGACGCGTCCGGCGTACTCGGGGTTCAGCGCCACGCGTGGATCACCGCCCCGTGCGTGACTAGCGGGTCTCGCGGTGCGGCTGGTGGCAGCGGCAGTTCGGGCAGTACTTCTTCAGCTCAAGACGGTCCGGGTCGTTACGCCGGTTCTTCTTGGTGATGTAGTTGCGGTGCTTGCACTCCTGGCAAGCCAGCGTGATCTTGGGCCGGACATCGGTGGCAGCCACGATGGAGTGCCTTTCTACGACGGGAGCTACTGGATACCTGACTGGGTAGCGGAGACCGGACTTGAACCGGTGACACAGCGATTATGAGCCGCTTGCTCTGCCGACTGAGCTACTCCGCCATGGGTCGCCGAGGACGACTAGGTAAGACTACCCGATCCGGGGTCTCGCTGCGTCATCTCCGGTTGTCCACAGGGCTGAGGTGATTAGCCACAGGGAAATCCCCAGTATTCCGGGCCGCTTCCACACCCCGGCAACACGTTGCGCACAGCTTTTCCACAGGCAGGGTCAACCAATCGGTGGATATGGGGATCAGCCAGACCGGGCTAGATCCAGTACTTGCGACCGATTCGCCGGAAGCAGGGCCCGGCGATGCTTGGCTGCATGACGGGAGTAGCAGTAGAGGCACAGGCGGCGCTGGCCGTGAACCTGTGCAAGACATACGGGGCGGGCCACGCGACCGTGCGTGCGCTCGACAATGTCACGGTGGCCTTCGAGCGCGGCCGGTTCACGGCCGTCATGGGCCCCTCTGGCTCGGGGAAGTCGACGCTCATGCACTGCATGGCGGGCCTGGACCGGCCGACCTCCGGTAAGGCGCTCGTGGGCGGGCAGGACATCGGGGAACTTGACGACGCCGGGCTCACCAGGCTGCGGCGCGACCGGATCGGCTTCGTGTTCCAGTACTTCAACCTGGTGCCGACGCTGACGGCGGGCGAGAACATCACGCTGCCCATCGCGCTCGCGGGCCGCAAGCCCGACCAGGCCTGGGTCGACTCCCTTGCCAAGCAACTAGGCATCGCCGACCGGCTCACGCACCGGCCAAGCGAACTGTCGGGCGGACAGCAGCAGCGGGTCGCTTGCGCCAGGGCGCTGGTCAACAAGCCGGACCTCGTCTTCGCGGACGAGCCCACGGGCAACCTGGACTCCAACGCCGCGGCGGACCTCCTGGCGTTCCTCCGGCGGTCGGTACGGGAACTTGGCCAGTCGGTCGTCATGGTGACCCACGACCCGCGCAGCGCCGCGTACGCGGACCGGGTCATCTTCCTCGCTGACGGAGCCGTGGTAAGCGAACTCCGTGAGCCGACCGCCGACTCCGTCCTCGAGCGGATGCGGACCCTGGGGGAATGACATGCGCCAGGTAACCCTCAGGGGACTGCTCGCCCACAAGATGCGGCTGGCGCTGACCGCGCTCGCGATCGTGCTCGGCGTGACGTTCATCTCCGGCACGTTCGTGCTGACCGACACGCTGAATCACACCTTCTCCACGCTGTTCACCAGCGTCTACAACAGGATCGACTTCCGGGTGCGCGGCGTGGCGCAGTTCGGCAACGGCGCGAGCGCCACCCGCAACGCGCTGCCGGAGTCCCTCGTCGCTCGCGTGGACAACGTGCCCGGTGTTGGCGTGGCGTACGGGGAGGTCGAGGGCTACGCCCAGTTCGTCGCGAAGGACGGCAAGCCGATCCCGTCGACCACCGGCACGATCGGCCTCGCCTGGGACCCCAATCAGCAGATCTCCACCCTGCACCTCACCACCGGTAATCCGCCGACGACCAGCGACGACGTGGTGATGGACGCGGCGACGGCGAAGAGCTACGGGTTCGGAGTCGGCCAGCGAGTGCGAGTCCTCGCCGCCGGGTCTAAGAGCGTCCAGACGTTCACCATCACCGGGATCGCCCAGTTCGGGACCGCCGACAACCTTGCGGGCGCGACAATTGCCGCATTCGACCAGCCGACCGCGCAGCGCGTGGTCGGGGAGTCCGGGCAGTTCGACTACATCGACGTCGTCGCCAAGCCGGGAGCAGACAAGGCCGCGGTGCAGCGATCAATCGCGCAGGCCCTGCCGCCGGACGCGGAGGTCGTCACCGGGCAGACGCTCATCAGCGAGGAGCAGACCACGGTGAGCCAGGCGCTGTCCTCGCTCAACACGGTCCTCCTGATTTTCGCGCTGATCTCGCTGTTCGTCGGCGCGTTCACCATCTTCAATACGTTCTCGATCATCGTCGGGCAGCGGACCAGGGAACTGGCCCTGCTTCGGGTCGTCGGTGCGAGCCGGGCGCAGGTGCTGCGCTCCGTGCTGACGGAGGCCGCGATTGTCGGGTTCGTCTCCTCCGCCGTCGGAGTGGGGCTCGGCGTGGCCGCCGCGATCGGGCTCAAGGCACTGCTTGGGGGCTTCGGCGCCTCACTGCCAAGCGGGTCGCTGACCTTCGAGCCGCGCACCGCGATCGTCGGGCTCGCCGTCGGCACGCTCGTGACGGTCGTCTCGGCGATCGGGCCGGCCAGGAACGCCGTGCGCATCCCGCCGGTGGCCGCGCTTACCGACCGCGCAACGGACGGCGCACGGGCCAGCCTGAGCAAGCGACGCCTCATCGCCGGCGCGGCGCTCGCCCTCCTCGGGGTGCTGCTGCTCGGGCTCGGGCTGTCGAAGCCCGTCGTCGCGCTCGTGGGTGTCGGCGCCGTATGCATATTCGTCGGCGTCGCGATGGTCGCCCCGGCCATCGCCCGGCCGCTGTCGGACGTGCTCGGGCGGCCGCTCGCGGCGCTGCTTGGCACGCCGGGCTGGCTCGGCAGGGAGAACTCCATGCGCAGCCCGAGCCGCACCGCGCAGACCGCTTCCGCGCTCATGGTCGGGCTCGCCCTGGTGTCCGCGATGGCGGTCTTCGGTGCGTCGTACTCGGAGTCGGCCACGAGCAGCGTGGATCAGGCGATCAGCGCCGACCTGCTGATCTCAGCCAACGGAACCGGGCAGCTCAGCAACTCCGTGCCAGCGACGGTCGCCACTGTGCCCGGGGTCACCACGACTAACACGGTCTACCGAGACCAGTTCGAGTTCAAGTCCACGCTTACGACGCTCACCGGGGTGACCACGCGGAACCTGGCCGACACGGTGACCGTGCGGATGACGTCGGGGTCGACCGCCGCCCTGGCCCAGGGCCAGCTGCTCATCGACTCCACGACCGCGACGAAGGACAACCTGGTGGTCGGCGACACGGTGCCGGTCCGGTTCGCGTACACGGGGCCGACCACCATCCGGATCGGCGGGATCTACCAGGCCAACGCCTTGGTCGGGAGTTACCTGGTCAGCTCCACGTACTTGCTGGCCCACTTCAGGCACGAAAGTCCAGGCGCGGTGCTGGTGAGCACCAACGGCGCCCCCGGCGCCGAGACGGCGGTAACCCAGGCGCTCGCGCCTTACGCGGACGTGCAGGTGCAGACCCGGGCACAGTTCCAGCAGTCGGAGATATCGCAGGTCAACCAGCTGCTCGGACTCATCTACGCGCTGCTGGCGCTCGCGGTGCTGATCGCGCTCATCGGGATCGTGAACACGCTCATGCTGTCGGTGCTCGAGCGGACCAGGGAGATTGGCCTGCTGCGGGCGGTCGGCATGCGGCGTCCGCAGGTCCGGTCGATGATCCGGTCGGAGTCGGTGATCCTGGCGACGTTCGGCGCGCTGGTCGGGATCGTCATCGGCACGCTGATGGGGCTGGCGCTCGTCTCCTCGCTGCGGCAGCAGGGCATCACCGAGACTTCGGTTCCCTGGGTGCGGCTCGTGGAGTTCCTCATCCTCGCGGGCATCCTCGGGCTGGTGGCGGCGAGCTGGCCGGCCAGGCGCGCGGCCAGGCTCGACGTCCTCGCCGCGATCGCAGCGGAGTGAGGTGCCGATGGAACCAACGATTCGTTCGGACTCCTGGTTTTCGATTCTTGGCAGGAGAATGGAGTTGGGGGAAGGAGGACTCGGATGAGGGAGACGCTCCGCGCCAGGCTAGACAACGTCCGGCGGCATCAGTCGGTGGTCGTGTCGGAGGCCTGCAGCCCGTACGTCCTGCTCGCGGTGCTCGCCGTCAGCTGTTTCGCGTCCAACGG
>DATATE010000192.1:0-23732 GCA_036268955.1 Pseudonocardiaceae bacterium | reverse complement strand
AACGAAGGCAACCAGCCGCTACTTCATGGCAGCCCGCAAGATCCACAACCAGGGACGCGCGGTCAACGTCCTGCTGTGGGAAGGCACCCAGGACCCGACCGATCAGAACCTGCCGAAGCTGATCCGCGAAGGCGCGCACATCCGAGCGTCGCTGGTTGTCGGTACCGAGGAGCAGGCTCGGATGGCGTTGGGAGACAAGGCAATCGACGGTGGCGCGGCGCCCCACAAGCTACGCCAGGGCCTCGACAAGGGCACGCTCGTCGTCGCTGGCGACGGCGTCCCCCTGCCACCCGGCCAATCCTCGATCACCATCCGCACCCACTTCGTCGACGGCGAAGCCGCCGCCGAAGTCGCCAACCGCGCCAAAGCCAGGCGCGGCAAGCGGCACACCGTGACCGACACCGAGCCGGCTCGGGATCTGCTCAGCGACCTGCGCACCGTGCTCGCGGGTGCCGACCGGATGCGATCCAAGGATGCATTGGGTCAGCTCGCCGAGCGGTGGCCCGACTCGTACGGGCCGTGGTCTTCACAGCAGTTCGCTGCCGCCCTCGGCGACGTCGGCGTGACCATCCGACAGGGCAGGGTCGGCGGCGAGGCTGGCCAGCGCTACCTCGCCGCCGATGACGTGCTCGACGCGCAGCCGGAGCAGGCCGACAACCCCCGCCCATAGGGCCGAAAACGGCCCTGGCACTGCCCTGGGCAGGCCGCCTGCTCCAGGGCCGTTCTCTGCTCCACCGCAGGTCACACCCGTAGCACAGGGCGAAGCAGACAGCGGAGCACGTGCTCCGCGACAAGCCGCCTGCTCCGTCATCCGCTCCGCACGATCCAACCGTAGAAATGATCTTCTGAGCGACCGGAAGGCATTCACAATGATCGGCGAAATGATCCTGCTCGGCCTGGCGCTGCTCGGCATCTACGCCGTCACATGTGTCGCGTGGCCCTATTCGGCGTGCTCACGCTGTTCCGGCTCCGGCAAGCGCCCCTCGCCGTCCGGCCGAGCGTTCCGCAACTGCCCGCGCTGCTCAGGCACCGGCCGCCGCCTACGGCTCGGCCGGCGCCTGTTCAACTGGCGATAACGGCGAAGTCTCCGTCCAACCGCACCGCCCACCTGGTCAGGACAGCGGTGAGATGTCGCCCTCGGGCGGCACAGCGGTCAGCAACTCGCGGTACCAGCGGTTGGCTTCCTGGTAACGGACGAGCGCTTCGGGGTTGTCCGGGCCGCCGGAGGCCATGAGCTCCTCGTACGCGAACGACATCGCCGCATGCACTTGCCCGGCGAGCCGCAGCTGGTCGGCCAGCGTTTTCGTTTGCCTAAGCATGGGCTACACGGGCGTGTCAACCGTTGCCGAGCTCCAGAAGGCACAGCTATGGGTCTGGATCACCGCCCCGGACTCAAGGAGAGCCACCCCCACGAACAGCTGGAAGCCCTACGGCGGGGACGCCGTCGTCGACGCCTTTGCCCTGGTGAGTCGGATGACGAGGTAGTAGAGGTAACCGATGAGGGCGGCAAGGCCGGTGAAGAACAGCCAAACCAGATTGTGGATGTAGGGCGTGAAATCCTTCGGGGCGTCGCTCATGGCCAGCAGCGGCAGAACGACGCCAACGACCGTTGGGTAGGTCAGGACGAACAGCCCGATCCAAAGCTGGCGATTTGGTTTGATGATGACGGCGCGGTGCTGGCGGTGTCGCTCGACCTCGGCTTCTAGGTCTTCTACGCGCTGTTCGGCCCGGCTGACGGCGGTGCTTAGCGCGTCGTGTTTGCGGTTCGTCTCGTCCTGCAACTGCGTTGCGTAGATGGCTTGCGCTGCCCGGTCTGGCGTGGCGCCCAGTCCGAGATTCGACGTGTCGAAGGCCGTTAAGTCTGGAATCATGCGCGCAAGCTGGCTTGTTTGCCGAAATTCGGCCAGTCGTTCCTCTTTCAGTCGTTGCAGCTCCTCGTATCGACCATCGACGATCTCGCGCAAGATCATGGCCCAGACTCGATCGTGTCGGACGGCAGCGTGGGGCAACAGCAGCTTCGGCTGGAGAATGTCCCAGTTCTCGTAGTCGGGATCACGGTCGGGGTTTTGGGGCACCTTTGCCTCAAGGATCAGGCGCGCATAGTCGAATTCCTGCCGGAGTTGTTCGACGCGCGGCCGCAGCTGATCATCGGTCAGATGGGTTCGGCCACCGAACTGACGAATGATCACCAGCTCCTTGGCACCGTTCATCAGGAGTTTCAAGACCTCCCGCTGGCCGAGGTAATCCTCGGCCTCGAACGCGACGAGACGTTCAGCGGCTTCGTGCGCTTTGTCCCTTGCAATGCTCAGTTTGGCCTCGGTGTCCGAGAGTAGTCGCTCGGCCCCTTGCTGCTCACTGTCAAGCCCGATGAATCGGGAAACGAGCAGCCCACCAATGATGGCCACCAGGCCAGCGCTGGAGCCGGCCATGGTGCTCAGGAACGGAGTGGGATCGATGGCCATCGTCAAACTCTAGAGAAGGATGACTGTCTCCGGGCGCTCAATTTGAGCTTGCCGTGCCACGCTACCTGTATGACGTCTGAGCCGGAGCGGATTCTCCTGGACCTTTCGAAGTTCGAGGACCCACAGGAGGCCATGGCCCTTGCCGCGTATGGCTGCCCGAAGAGCTACACCGAAGTCGCGATGAAGCACATGATGGATCGGAACGACTTGACGACCGACTTCATGCTGTTCGGCTCGTTTGTTTCCCGGATGCGAGGGCTCCACGAGGGCGTCATCCGGGAGATCGACGCCAGCAACTCTCATGCCGTTCTGCCGCTGATTCGCGCGTGGGTTGAGACCATCGCGATTGCGCTGTACGTCCTTCGCAAGCCCAGCTACGCCGACTATCTACTCTATGGACCCGGCAACAACCGTCCTGCGCACAAGACCTTCACGGCGATGTTCCACGCGGTACGCGAGGATGCCTCACAACTCAAGCTCGTGTACGGGGAACTGTCGGACTACAGCCATTTCGGGAGTCTGGCAGTGTGGAACGCCCACTCGATCGACGACGAGGAACAAAGGACCGTCTCGTGGACGGACACGCCGAGGTGGCGGGACGAGAAGCACTTCCAGGTGGCCTGCGCTTGGGCACATGAACTTTCGCAAGCGGGTTTGGACGCCCTCGACCGGCTCGGGGAACTCCTCATTCCGACCGCTCCAGGCACCGTCAGCAAGCCTCACAACTACACCTGAGCACGGAGGGTTGTCAGGACAGCGGTGAATCGTCCGTTCTTGGCGGGCGCGGCTGAACTGACCGAGGTTGTGCTCCGGTCAGGCCGATGAGTACGACACACCAGCCTGCCGACAACCGGTCGAGACTACCTCGACCATCAGCCGAACGTTACTGTCCGCACTTCCCCGGCTACGCGATTCGTCGTATCGTGGCTCGGTCGCGACAGCGGAGACCCCCCGCTCCGAACGTCGGGATGAACGCGCAGCCCCTGTGACCCGGCTTCCCCCCTAGCCGCTGGTCCGGGGGCTGCGCAGCGTTCGGGTCAGCAGCGTTCGGGTCAGCAGCCTCCGCAGCGACTCGATGCCTGTTCGCGGCTTCTCGCGTTCCGCTGACACTGGGTGCACTGGCCGCTACTCTGATGAACCGGGGGAGAGGCGCAGCCAGGCGGGGCACGTGCCGTGACGAGGGGATCCTTCACCATGTCCAACGCGAACGAACCGAGGCGCCCACGCGGAGCTGGCCCAGATGAGCTGCGCTTGGGATTTGATGGTGACGACGGGGACTATGAGCCACCACGGAGGCGTAGTCCGAACCACTCGCTGAGGACCCAGTCGACGACGACGGCGTGTCCCGGACAGACCCGGCCGGGCTGGTGACCGTGCGGGTCGACACGGCGGGCGCAGTCAAGTCCGTCAAACTCACCTACGAGTGGCAGCGCAGCGTAGCGCCGCAGGCGTTGCACCAGAACGTGTTGCTCGCGGCGAACGCGGCAATCATGGCCGCACTGGCCCAGGAGGGCGCCAGTACGGCTCGGCTCCCCTGGGCCGCCACCACCGGAGCGACCGCTGCGCGGGCCGACACGCAGCTAGGGCCTCGATCACCGCAGGACAGGATCGCCGGTAGTGCCGAGGTCGTGCAGTTGGTGAACACCGTCGTCGGAGAGCTGGCCCAGTTTGACCAGAAACTCGATGCAGCACGAGCACAGCCTGCGTCGGTCCAAAGCCGCGGTCAGCACGTCCGGGTTGCCGCAGACAACGTCCGTATCATCGGGGTGTTGATCGATCCGGGGTGGCTCGCGTCGACGCGCGACCCGGAAATCGAGAGCGAACTCGTAGACGCGCTGGTCCAAGCACAGAGTCAGGCTTCGTTGGGGAGCTTGGCCGAGGGGCCGCAGAGTCCGGCAATCTCGGAAATGATGAGCTTGGTCTCCAATCCGGCAGAGTTGCTGCGCCGGCTTGGCCTTACATCGTGACTGAACTGTAGACACGAGCGCCCGTTAGCAAATTCATTGATTGAACAGGGGTGAGAGTATGGGATCACAAGCGAGCAGCAGTGCAGTCAGCGTCGCTCTCGGCGCCCTTCGGTCGGATGCCACGACGTGGAGCAGCGCAGGGAGCAGTTTGACTAGCGCTTCCTCCGCCGCCAAGGGCGCCACTCTGACCGCAGCTGATCTGTCATACTTCGCGGACAAAGTCGGCCTCACGACGACATACGCGGCGCTGCAGGACAGAGTCGCCAGCCTGCTCGGTCAGGCACAGACTAATTTCAACAATATATCCACGACGCTCACGCAAACAGCCACTAACTACCAAAGCACGGAGAGCAAGAACGCTCATCACTTCAACAATATCCACCGATAGGGGGATCATGACTACCGCTACTGGCTCCAATGTCGTTCAAAATCTCGACTCTGTGCAAGGAATGGTCGACGACCTAATCCAGGGGATTGAGCAGAAGACGAACGATCTCTTCAACGGGATCAATGACGTACTGTCGTGGGTGCCGTGGCCTCTGTCTGACCTGATCTCGGGCATCGAGGACGATGTCAAGAATTTTGAGCAGAAAATGCAGGAATTCTGGGACCAGATGAACGAATTCCTTCACGAGAGGGGTTCGGCCACGGCGCTCACGCAGGCCGCTCAGGTCTGGCTCCAGCAAGTTTCGACCCCGGCAGGAAACCTGGCCGGCAAGCTCAGCCCGAACATCTTGCAGGCCGAGGATGATTGGAGTGGCGACGCGGCCAACGCGTACAAGAACACCATTCCCGCGCAGGATAGCGCACTCGAAGCAATCCAGAAAATAGCCAATCAGATCAATACTTCGTTGACGAACATTGCGAGCGCGATAGGTTCCTTCTGGACAGCAATCTATATTGCGCTGGGCGCGCTGGCCGTCGGACTCGTGGGCGCCATCGCCGCGTGCTGTACCGTCGTCGGAATCCCGGCTGGAATCGCTGCGGTTGTCGGCGTAGTCATGGCAGTCGGAACCGCCATCACCGCCGCCATCAGCGCGGTTACGGGCATCGTCAATAGTGCCAAGGCCGAGCAGGTGCAACTCACCCAGCAACTGAGCGACAACAGCAACTTCCCCAACGGCCAGTGGCCGGTATCCACCTCCGACATGTCCGACGACAGCGGCGGGTGGCAACCCAACTCATGACGCACTACACCGGCCCCTCCCCAGCACCCGCCGGATTCACCTGGCTACCGCCGAACTTGGCCCGCAAAATTCGCAGCGGCTCCGTCGTCATGAGCGTCTACCTGCTGATAGCAGGGATCGCGCTCGCAGCCGGTTCTGTCTACCTGGCCACGGCTGAAGCCTCCCCGCATGACGCCGGCCAGACCGTGCTACTCAGCCTGGGGGCGCTGCCAGCCCTGCTCCTTATCGGTGTGGCAGCGGGCTTACTACGGGTTCGCGGATGCGTTCGGCAGGACTACTTGGACCTGGCCAGAGCGCGCCAAGTCAGCACCGTGCTGGCCTTCTGGTGGATCGCCGGGTTGGTCGCCGCCCTCGTGGTGGCCGTGTTGATTGTCGTGTCCAATTCGAGTTCGACCACGCCCTCCACCTCGGCCTTGCCAACAATCAGTGCCCTGCTCCCGTTGATCGACGCCGCATTGTGCACCATGGGGTACTTCATCGGCCGTGGTCAGCTTCACCCGAAACCGCCGAGATAGCGGCGCATCACAGATCAACCTGCCTGTCTGCGCCGGTACCCGACGCTCACGCCCACGTGGTGACGGTATGGCACCCTGAGCGCATGGTCGACGAGCGGAGCCCTGGTGATGATCCGGCTGACGATGCCAGGTAAACGTTCGACAGCTTCGGCGACTACGTCCGTTTTCAGGCGGCGCACTTCACCAGACTGGCAGAGGCACAGCATGAGGCGCGGGAGAACCTGGAGCAGGCGTTGAGCGGGATCAACATCAGGCACACCGACGACATGACCGCCGGAGTATTTCCCCTGCTAGCAGACATGGACGCTTCGGAACAGCGCACCAGGCTGTTGGGTTCACTCAGCGCCGCACAGGCGGTGGCCTGGGATCACATGAAGGCTCGCGGTGGTCCGGACGACCCCGAGGCGTATGCCGACTATGGGGCGGCAACCGCCTTCCACGCTGCCCTCATGGGAGATACGCCTGGTGCAGCGAACGACCCGACTAGCGACATACCTACTGGCAAGTAGATACAAGCGAGATCTGCGATGTTCACCCCAGCTGGAGTTCGCAGCGTTCTACTGCGCTCAGCTGCGATGCAACGGTAAGCTGTCAAGCTGTGACGACGAGTAGGGGCGGGTGTTGATATGCCAGAAAGTCCGGGCTTGAGCCTCGGCAACGGCTATACGATCAACTTGACCGACGGCTGGACCTTTGTCCATGCCCTTCAGGACTCACTCGACCAGCTACAAGAAGGCTGGAACACCAACTGCCGAGACTTGCAGATCCCGCCGCCGGGCAACGACGCGCATAGCAAGACATTTTCGACGAGCGTTACCCAGACGGCCGTCAGTGCGCATGCCCAGTGGTACAACCAGCAGGTCCAGAAGCTCGGAACCATGGTCCAAAATGTGACGGGCATTCTGCATCAGTACGGGATAGCGGAGACCGAGAACACCATCCAGTGGACCGCCACGGACACAAGTTCAGTGGGTTCGACCGCGCCCGAATCGAAGGGTGGGGGCCGGGGTGCGAGCTAGGTCTGCCGCTGCCGTAGTGGCCGGGGCTTTCGTGTTGGCCAGCCTTGCCGGCTGCCAGTCGGACACACACGCTTCGCCGCCCGCTAACAGCGCCAGCAATCCAGCAACATCGACGACTCCGAAGCCGGAGATCGCCAACCCGCTGAATACCGCTGCGTTCGCGGCAAGCACTTGTTCTGGAATAACAGACGCTCAGGTCGCCCCTTACCTAGGCGCGCTGCGCAAAAAGGACCCTCAGCAGGCGAACGACGGTCCGCTCTGCACCTTCCTTCCGCAGAACGTGGTCGGGCCAACGATGGCTATCGGGGTATCGACGATCGCCACACCGACACAAGACCTTTTGTACCAATCTCTCGCGAACCTTCCGTGGCGACAGAAGATCGCACCGATCGCAGGATATCAAGCAGTGGACTCCTCACAGGACGCCAACGGTCAAAGTGACTGTTCCACAAACGTGATCGTCAACGATTCTCAGACTCTCGTCGTCGAATTCACCGCTACCAACTCGTCTGACCAGAATTACGCGAAGCCTTGTGTAGCGTCCGAGGCGTTGACGGCACAACTAATCCAGAATATCAAGTCTGGAGGCGCCTGATGGGCGCGAACCTATATGACCAGTTCCACACTAACGTCAAAGGCACCGGCCCGCTGAACGAGGCCAGCACGGCACTGACCAAACAGTCGGTCGTCTACGAGAACCTTCGCGATAACTTGACGCAGGCATTGAGCGGGATCAAGGCCAGCTATACCGGTGATTCTGCGGACGCCATGGGCGACGCGTTCACCGAGCTGTCGGACTCCTTCAATGACGGCGCTAACTTCGCCGGGAGTGCATCACTAGCCTGCTATACGCAGTCTGACAGTTTCACCACGGCGCAGGCGAAGATCGCGAACCAGGTGCCAGTGCCATCGGCTCCGTTCTATGAGCCGATCGACCCGTTCAATACCGACCACGACGACGCCGTCAACCAGAACTCGCAGATCGACTCTGCGAATGAGGCCGCCTACAACGCCTACGGCAGCGATACGAACGGCAACCTCGGCTACGTCCAGCCTGCTCCCGCGAACACGTCAGGTTTCGGTACCTTCGCGGTAACTCAGCAGGGCAACGGGACCACGGTGGGCTCGCCAGGTGGTTTCTCCGGATCGTCTGGCTCCGGATCGGGCAGTCACGGATCATCCGGGTCTGTTTCGAGTTCCCGGTACACGGCAGGCGGGCAGAGCGGTTACGTGGCTCCGCCGTCCGGAACCTCACCCTCGTCCCCACCGTCGAATCCTGGTGGTAGCGGTGGGGCGGTTCCGCCCGGCCAAACCTCCACGTCCGGATACATCCCGCCGCCCTCGACCGGGACCGGCAGCGGCCCTGGCGGAGGGGGCCCTATCGGTACCGGCGGCGCGCCCGTCGGGACCGGTAGCAGTCCACTCGGTGGCAGCGGGCAGGGCGCAGTGATCGGCCCGCTTGGCGGAGCTGGCGGAGTGTCCGGCGATGGTGGTGGCATCTCCACTGGTGGTGGGCTCGGCGGTGGGAGCAGCAGCTCGGTCGGCCGGGGCAGCTTCGGCCCCACCGGGAGTGGCGAATCCGGTGCTGGTGGGTCTAGTGCTGGTGGCTCGCGGTCCGGTGTGGGTAGCACGGCCGGTGTTGGCGAGGAAGCCGAGATGGAAGGTGGCGCGGCGGGCGCTGCTGGCCGTTCGGGTGCCTCGGGTATGGGCGGTGGCATGGGCGGCCGCGGTGGTCGTGGTGGCGAGGACGACGAGCACAAGACCGCGTCGTATTTGACCAACGAGGACAACGGCAACCTCATCGTCGGCGACTTCGGTGCGGTCGCCCCGCCCGTGATCGGCGAGTGAACGGAGTTCCAAGCGCGGCTTCGGAGGCGGAGGGGGTTCGGTGACGTACTTGCCGGGGGGCGTGTCGGTGTCGCGCACGGCTTGGGGAGTCGCACGGCAGCGAGCCGGCGTCGAGGTGCAGCATTCGGTGCTGCACGTGCCCTACGTCCCACTCGACGACGAGGACGGCCCGCGCGTTGTCGCGGACGCCTTCGCTGATCTGGAACGGACGTGGCTAGCGCACAACGGTCGGATCAGCACTGACTTCGTCGAGGTCCTGAACCTGCTGGCCGCACCACGTCGTGAGGTTCACGGATGGATCGGGCTGCATAACCACGTCGAACTGGGTGTGGTCGCGGCCACTGACGGCGAGTTGGCCGTTCGGGTGGTGTCTGACACCGACGGCCTCTACCTCGACCCGATCGAGCCGAGCAAACTGGTCGAGTCGGTGCTGGAGCTGCTGCCGCGCTGCCGGCCCGCCGCGCGGCGCTCGATCACCATTCCTCGGGACGCCTATGAACAATCCGCTGGTGGCAGTCGCCAGGGCGACAGTTACATGGTCAAGGTCCAGGCGACCACGACCGTGGAGCGGGATGTGGCTGCGTTCAGGACGTTGCTGGCCGGGCCTCGTCGTGGTGGTGGCCGGTTCTACGTCGCTACTCGGGATCGGATGGGGCGGCGACGCCAGTGCGAGAAACCGTTGACCTACCTGGATCTTGAAGCCGGGCGCATGTCGTTTCGGGAACAGCGGAACTCAGGCGGACAGTCCTGGCTGGTCGCCGCACCGGCCACACCCGCATCGATGGAAGCCGACCTCGGCAGCATGCTGAGCGAGATCTCAGTGACCATCTGACAGCTTTTCTACGGCGGCAAGTCCGTGCATTTCAGGCAACGCGCTCCGCGAGTCGGAACCGGACGTTGCCGCCGTGATGACGGCTTCGATGTGGTCCAATGCCTGCAATGCGTCCAGCACGGCGTCCTTGAGTGCGTTGAGCCACTTATTGGCTTCGTCGAAGGGAATGACGCTGTCTTCGCCGAGGCCGTTGCGGATCATCTTCACTGCGGTGAGAACCCAGAGGTCGGTGGGTTGGCGAGGGAAAGTCTCAGCCACGATGGTTTCCTTCCTTGCGGTAGGGGTTGTTCGGAGCGCCGTTCATCGAGTGTTCACAGCGGAGGCGCAGCGCCGCGTACGAAGCGGGGGGCGTCCGGGTTTCCGGGCGGCGGCAAGGTAAGCAGCGCATCCGCGACTTCGGCAAGAGTGCCTTCGCGCATCCAGACCAGCCCGCCACTGGGGTCAATGCGTAGTGCAGCGGCATCGGTGACATAGTTGATCATGATTGCGTCAGCCGAGCCGTCCGGCCAGGTACGCACGGCGTCCAGGCGGTCCAGTTCGCCGTCGACTCGCCGGGGGACGAACAGCCAACCGCCGTCACGGAGGTCGATCAGCCTGCGCAGTTCTGGGAACTCGGCGAATGCCGCATCGTCGGTGGTCACGGTGCGCGGTGGACGGCGGAGTGAGGGTTGGAACCGGCGGACATGGACGCGTCGGGGGATGCGCATTCCAGATCCGCCGGGGCCGGGTGGTCAGGCTCTAGTCGAGTTGGTAGCCCCCTGACGGCGACTGCCGGGATCACCAACAGCGCCACGGCGACGGTAGGCGGGGCGGCGGCCATGGAGAATCCCTCCTTCGTTATCTAGGCATGACGCGGTTCAGGTTGGCGATCAGATCATCGGCGTTCGGCCCGGACGTCGACGCCTTGGGCGGGGCACCGGGGTAGGACTGCGGGTAGCGGAAGAGGGCGGGGCATTCGCTGCTGTGCCCGCTGACTAACCTCGTCGCGTCGACGGTCGAGTCCGAGCCGTGACCGGCAGAGCGGAGTGCCGGCAGGGTCGTCAGAGCAGGTCCCAGCTCAGCGCAGTTGATCATTTGGGCGGCGTATTCTTCCGGGCCGACCGCTCCCGGTAACCAGCACGCCGCTTCCTCTTCGGAGACCTCATGCTGCCCCCGTCGTCGACCGCGCAACCATCCCCATAAGGACACGCTGATCGCGCTGCCGATCACCGTCCACCAGCCGACCAACTCAACTCCGTGCGCGTGCCCGGCCAGCACGGACGCTGCGGTGGCGCTCAGCACGGCTGCGACCACGTTGGCGGACTTGTTCTGGACATGACGCACCTTCGTTCCATATGGACTTCGGGGTCGGTGCTGGTGGAGAGCGGTGACGTCGGGGGCTCGGCGCGTGCTGCGCTCGCTCGGGGAAGTAATCCCGACGCCACCGCTGATCAGGTGCGGGGCCAGAGCATCGGCGAATGTTGGGACTCCGACCCCGCCGCGCTCCGGCGTACCGGGACGCGGCCCGGAGACACAGCGCATGAGAGCAAGGCGGCGAGGTAAAGGCCCCGCTTGCCGGGGCTCACCACCCTGCCAACACATAGTTCGATCTTGGAACGACGCAGGTGAGTATCGAGTGCTTTGGAGAAGCCACCCACCTGCGCCGCCCCGAGCGACAGCACAAGCTGCCGCCGTCTGCATCGCCGCACGAGCCCGTTAACGGCGTGACGCGATGACCGATAGCGCGAGCTCGACGTCATGCGCGTCCCTCCGCGTTCGAGAATTTCGTTGCAACGACCGTGCATCACCATGGCATGGTGTGCACGATTCTGCAATACATCTCAACCTGGCGTGTCGTGTTGCACCGTAGGCCAGGCTGTCTATGCTGCGTGACGCTCTTGCAGAACTGAGGAGGACCGGTGGCCAAGCAGTCGTCCAGCATCAACACCCGCGGAATTGGGCTCGAACTCTCGCGGCTGCGTCGCCAACGGAAGATGAGTTGCCAGGCCGTCGGCGAAGCCTTGGACACTTCCGCCAGCACGATCAGTCGGATCGAAACGGGGAAGAAGGAGCCCAGCAGTGAGGAAGTCGCGTCGATTCTGACCGTGCTCGGCGTCAAGGGAGTAGAGCGCCAGCAGCTCATTGACCAGGCGCGACGTCAAGACGAGTCCGGGCTGGTGGAGAGCACGAGCTCGACCGAGCAGAGTCGGAACTACCGCAACTTCGAACTCAAGGCGACCAAGATCTCCGATTTTGAGCTGGTGCTCGTGCCGGGACTGGCTCAGACGACGGAGTACGCCTACGCGGTCCTGACTGCACTCCGCGTTGGTGACACAGACGAGGACATCGAGGCGTGGGTAGGGCAGCGGATGTCACGGCAATCCATCCTGACCCGCAAGCAACCGCCCACGTTGCACTGGATTCTGACCGAGACGGGGCTACGCCTCCCGATCGGCGGCCGTCGGACCATGAGCCGCCAGGTTCAACACCTTGCCGACCTGGCCGAACGTCCCAACATCACGATCAACGTCATCCCGAAAACCGTGATCGAGCATGCCGGTTTGACCGGTCAGTTTGTGATCATGGACTTCACTACCGACTCCACCATTGTGATCGTCGAGGACCGGACAACCGGGCTGTTCCTCGACGACCCCGACAAGGTCGCTCGCTATAAGCTGACGGTGGAGAAGCTAACGGACGTTGCGTTGGACGCGGAGGAGTCATTGCGCCTCATGCGGTCCATTGCCGACGACCTGCATCGAGAGTGAGGTGGCCAGATGGCCGAACCGACACAGTTCGGGCGGTGGCGAAAGAGCAGCTATAGCGCCAACGAGGCCAACTGCGTCGAGGTGTCCGGCAACCTGGATGGGTTGCGGGACAGCAAGAATGTTGATGGCCCAGTTCTACGAGTTGATCTGCGAGCGTTCCTGACGGCCATCAAGGAAGGCCGAGCAGGACGCTAGCCGCGCATCCCTGCCAGACCGCGTGAACAACAGCAGCACAACGTGGGACTGCGTTCATGGTGGCTATCAGGCAGTACGAAGCCCGAGAAGTAGAGGTTCGGCGGCCGGTCCATGCTCCGCGTACCCGGACAACTGAGACTGGGGCTGGCCGCCGAACGGCACTAGTTGAGTACGTGGGGGTTGGTCGAGGTTCGGTTGCGACCGCCGACTTTTGCCTGGTAGAGGGCCGTGTCCGCTGCATGGATCAGCTCGTCGAGAGAGCCGGCGTGTTGAGGAAAGACCGCGACGCCGATCGAGACGGTGACGGGCATCGCGGGCTTGGGTCCGGCGCCGGGCTGCTTCGCGTCAGGGGCGATGCCGTTGAGGTGATCGGTGATGCGTTCGGTGATCTGTCGTCGGAGACGTTCGGCGGTGTTGAACGCGCTGTCGAGCGGCGTGTCAGGCAGCAGGATCGTGAACTCCTCGCCCCCGAACCGGCCGATCAGATCATGGCCACGAAGTTCGGTCTTGAGGGTGTCAGCCAGGATGCGCAGGACCTTGTCGCCGACCAGGTGGCCGTAGTGGTCGTTGACCGCTTTGAAGTGGTCGAGGTCGAGCATGAGCAGGCTGGTGTCGACGATCACGCGGGCGGCGCGGAACAGTTGGCTGCGCGCGGCGCGGTTCCACGCGTCGGCGTTGAGCAGGCCGGTTTTGCCGTCCGTGCTGGCTTTCTCGCGTAGTTGCCGGAGCAGGACGAGGCGGTGCATGACCAGGGTGATACCCATGATCAGCAGCAGCGCGGCCGGCCACGCGACCAGTGCCCAGGCAAGTAGGATGCCCAGACCAATGGTGGCGGCTTCCAGGGAGTAGTCGCTGACCGAGCCCAGGGCGTCGCGCAGGCGGGCGTCGGGCTTGCTGACGTAGACGGCGCCGCTGACCAGCACGGTGTTGATGAGCAGGAAGACCAGGCCGGCGCCGACGACCACGGCGAAGCTGGCAACGTTGCGGGTCATGTGGGCAAACGACGGGCCGCTGACGATCCGAAGGAACACCATCGCGGCGTCGACGGCCAGGACGGTCGCGGCGGCGCTGAAGACCTGGCGGTGCACGACGTGTCGGCGGACTCGCCACCAGCGGTAGGTGTAGGAGGTCGCGATCACGGTCGCGGCCGGTCCGGCGGGCAGGAGCAGGGCGGCGGCGAACATCCAGACCGAGTTGAGGTCGATGTGAGGGCTGGCGCCCATGTGTTCGCGGACGCGCTCGATGGGCCGGGACAGTTCGGTGTAGATGATCCCGCAGGCCAGGAGGATCACGAAGGGCAGCAGTTGGCCGGCGCCGAACCGGCTGGTGACGTATCCCCAGGTCGTCACGCCGATAGCGGCGATGTCCACGGCCAGGACGTAGGCGATCAGGCCGCGTTGAGGATATTGGAATAATGTCCACCGCGTTGCGGGTGTCCACCATCGGTGACTGCGAGTCACACTGGAATCAGCCGTGCCGGTCTCATCTGCCCGGTCCGGACTCACGATTCCCTCCCAGCCAACACTCCAGCACGGTAGCCAACAGAATACGCATTGTCACTACGGCGTCCGGGTGCCAGAGCCTGGCAACTGGACGCGGCGCAACGACTCTCCGTCACGAACACTCTGGAGGAATGATTATGAACGGACACACCGACGGTCAGACCTGGCGTGGACAGACCTGGCGCGATCAAACGTGGCGTGGCCAGACGTGGCGCTACGGCCAGACCTGGTGACCCGACCCTCATCGTCGTCATAGCGGATGTGCCTGGCGAGCACGTCGCCAGGCCACCGCAGCAGGCACCGCACACAACAACCCGACCGCCGCGATGACCGCGACCGTCAGCCCGGCCGAATGCAGCCACAGCACCAGCAGCCCACCGGCCACCAGACCGATGCCCTGCACCGCGATCAGGCCCGAACCGGCCAAGCCGAACGCTTGCCCCCGGGCCTCATCCGGCACCAGGCGCATGAAGGTCGCGCTGGCGGTGACCTGGTAGGCCGCGCAGAAGCCCGACACGACCAACAGACCCATGGTGATGCCCAGGGCGGGATGCCAGGCATAGCCGAGCAGCGGCACGACCGCGCCGATCGCGAGCACCCCGGTCAGTCGCGACCGCGTCGACGGCGACACAAACCGGCTCAGGATGAACGCGCCGAGCACGATCCCTGCCGGATGCGCGGCCAGCAGCAGGCCAGCGGCGGCGGGTCCGTCACCGAGCTGCGCAGCGTAGGGCACGGCCAGCCCCTCCGGGACGATGACGAAACCAGCCAGCCAGGCCAACGTCACCAACGCGCGCAGCCGATCATCGCGCCAGATCGTGCGCGCCCCAGCCGCGAGGCGCTGCATGGCCGAGCTCGGCGATTCGCCTGTCCCGGTAACAGGTGATGGTCGCGCGCGTACGCCCCAATAGGTCACGATCGCGGAGATCAAGAAACTGGCGGCGTCGACCGCGAGTCCGCGCGAGGCCCCGATCGTCGCGATGATCAGGCCGCCGACCGCGAAGCCGGCCAGCTGCCCGGCCTGGTTGGTCGCCTGCCGCAACGACTGGCCCAAGACGTACTGCTCGCCGTCCAGAACTGCCGGCAGCGTCGCCGCCTGAGCTGCGTTGAACGGCGAATTCAACAGCTGCGCCACCACCAGCAACACAACAACCACCGGCAACGGCATCCCCGGCAAGGCCATCGCGCCCAGCAAGACCACGCGCGCCAGGTCGGCCAGCACCATCACGGTTCGACGAGGGAATCGGTCCGCCCACCCCGACAGGAACAGGCCGCCGAACAGATCCGGCAGATAGGTCAGCGAGTACGCCAACGCCGGCAGGGCCGCCGAGTGCGTACGCTGGAAAACCAGCACCGACAACGCGACCCTGGCCAACTGATCACCGAGCACGGACTGGAACTCGGCCAGCCATATCGCCCGAAACTCACCTACCGCGAGCGTGGCGCGCACCGTCGCCGATCTGTCGGTCTCCTTCGCCATTCCCCGCCCCCGAGTCGTCAGCGACCAGCCACAACGCAACGTACCCGAGCAACTGCCCAGCGTCAGCCAGTTCTGCGAACTCAGGCCTTTGATATTCGTTGCGCCCTGGTGGCTTCCCCGAAATGACGTGGCGTCCCGAATGGCTCGAAAGAACATCCATCGGATGATGCCGATACCGGACGTCGAGTACTGTCCGCGATCAAGCGCGACTGCCAACCAGCGCGACGCGCTCTCGCCGCTGATCGTCGGCGAGTACCCACGCTAATCTTGGTTTTCCGCTGGCCAGCAGTGGTCGTTGGAGGAAGGAACGCGCGGGCTATGCGAGGGTGGGACAACATCGAGATCCTTCGCGCGGTCGACCAGCACCAGGAGTTGACCCACGGCGCCCCGGCATGGTCGGTGGACGGCCTTCAACTGATGAACGGGATCGCCGGCAGCCCCGTCACCGAGGACGGGCGGTGGCGGGGTTTCGTCCAGGAACTCCAGATCGCCAAGCAAGCCGGTCTCCTCACCTTTACGGTGGAGCAACACGCGCCAGATCCGGGCAGCAGCCCGCACTATTACCTCCAAACAATCCGGAACTTCGCCTTGACCGTCGCCGGACAAGATCGTGCTCGCGGTCAGGTTGTGAGGTATCCAGGTCCCGACCTACACGAAGACGACGGCCGACTAATCAGCGATCTGCTTCTCCAGCGCATCGGCGAGGCGATATCGGAGGAATACACGCCCGCACACGTCGCGTTGTTTCTGCGTGAAGCAGGCCTCCCGCCCAACGGCTTGGTAATGCCGGAGGGCCTCGCCGGGGACGCTGCCGCAATCCTTCGATGGTTGGCCGGCTGCGGTTCGGAAGGTCGCCGGGCGCTCCGCAGCTTCCTCGGCCGTTGGCTAGACGACCGGCTGATCTCCGGTCCCAACGACGAACTGCGCCGCACGTTGATCGACCGGTTTGCCCGTGGCGGCTGGTTCCTCCAAGACGGCACCCTCGTCGTCGGTGAGCCTGCCGCCGGCAAGCGAGTCAACGCGCCGGTCCTGCGGGACGCGCGTCTCGCAGCCCTGCACCCACTGATCAAGGACGTCGCCGAAGGGCTATACCGGAACGAGCATCGATCCGAAGCCGTCTTCGCCGCTATGAAGGCGGTCAACAATCGAGTCAAGGATCTCTCGGGTCTCGACAGCGACGGCGCCAGCCTGATGGGAACAGCCTTCTCAGCTGGAAAGCCTCGCTTGCGGACCGCCGACCTGTCCACTGAAACGGGCCGCAACATTCAAGACGGTGTCCGATTCCTACTGATGGGCGCGATGCAGGCGCTCCGGAACCCCGGCGCGCATGAGCCGTTCCCGAGCATGAGTGATGAGGAAGCCTTCGACCAATTGGGCCTAGCCAGCCTGCTCATGCGCCGGCTCGACCAGACCACGCGGGTAGCTCCCTAGGAGGCTCGCACCTGCATCCCAAGATTCGCGATCAACCCAGCTGCCTCACTTTCGCCGAACTCGTACGACGATCCCTTGCCCTGGGAAGCCGACGGTGCTGCACCCACTAGCGGGTCCGGCCAGCTTGGGGTGGACCGGGAGGTGGCTGTGGCCGGAACGGACGCTGACCATCCAACGGGGACGCGGGCTTCCGAGGACCCGGTGCTGGCAATGTGGGAGCCTCCGTAAGCGCGAGGCGTACCGGTTGGGCGAGTCGGGCCGGCACTGAATGCGCGGCGGCGTCCTCGTGCAGTCGGGCTGTTGCCAGTCGGGCGGCGGCGGCCTGTTGATGGTGCCCAGCTTGTTCCCGCCAGGCGGCGACCTCGGCCACGAGCGCGGCCAACGCGAGGATGAGCGACGAAAGCGCGACACCGCTGCTGCCCCTGCGCGACAGCACCCCGGTGCGGGCTAACCGCCGGGATGCCGTCCGCAGCTCCACCGCGATCGGTGCCCACCTGCTCGGCTGGACCCGATGCGGTGTGACAGCCGCGCGCTCGTAGGCGGTCACGGCGGCCGAGAGCGGACCGCGTTCGTAGCCTTCGACTACTCGGGCGGTAACGACCAACATCTCCAAGGTTGCGTTCGCCACGCTCTCTGCATGGTCAACGTCGAGGGGTCGGTCGCCGGGAACAGCGTGGCCTTGGCCGTCGTAGGCGCGAGCGACGAGCGACGAGCCGGCGGTGGTCACCACGCCAGCGGCGTCCTCGACGGCGGCTTTCCGTTCGGCCCGTCCGACGGTGGAACTGCGGTCGCGCTCGTCGCGGGGCAACGGCGGCCACGGACCGGGCGCACTGCCCCATCGGGCCGTTAGTCGCGGCGCGGACAAGTCACGGGCCAGTCGGGCGCCACCGAACCACACCAGCCCGTCCGCCGACGATCGGCTGCGGTCGATCGGTACCGCAACCCGGTAACCGGCGAGGCTGCCATCCGCAGCCCATTGGGACTCGATGCGGATCTTGGCCTGTCGAACAAGGTCGATGAACTCCTCGGCGGAATTGGCGCTTGCCCCGGCCGTTCGGACAATCTGGCGGAGGTACTCACGGCTGGTTTGCTCGCGACCCATCCGGGTCGCCTTCTCCGTCTCCGCGCGCGTCGGGCGCAACGGTGCGGTCTTGTTCGCTGGCGAGGTCGGAGTCAGCCCAAGTCGAGCTTCGACATCCAGACACCACGCCCGCCACCGAGGCCAGTCACGATAGGTGTCGGCGATCCGCCCGTCCCCGCGCACCAGGTTCACCACCACATGCACGTGGTCGTTCCCGGCGGTGCTCGGGCCGTGGTGCACCGCGACCCACCGGCAGCCGCCACGCCCCTCGTCGTCCGGGCCGAACCCCATCCGCTCGACCGCCTCGCCGACCAACTGCCGCCAGACCGCATCACCCAGCTGGCCGTCCTGCTCCGGCACAGACAGGACTACGTGGTAAACGTGGCCGCCGAGCAGCTGAACCTCGTGCCCCTCCATCGCCGCATCGATTTCACGCCCCAACCGGCTGAGCCAGCCGCGCTGCACTTCGGCGAACGCGCCGCCGGCCAGCCACTCCGGATCCCACGCGGCGACCAGATGCGGGTCGACGTGTTCGTTCGCCCGACCGGGCCCGAACAGGTAGCCCAGCAAGCCGTACGTGTCCCGGCCGCGCTTGCCGTTTTCAGGGGCCTTCGCGATCACGGCTACCGCTGCCGCGACCGGTCCGACGGGTCGAGGGCGTCCAACACCGTCCTGAGCTGATCGAGCGTCGCGTCCAGGTAAGTCAACGCGTGCGTCAGCGCCGGATTCAGCTCGCCGGTCGCGTTGGCCACCGCCGCCATCTGATTGAGGTTGGTCCCGATCCGGATCAGTCGGGTCTCGGCAACGTCCAGGCGTTCGACCCACCATCGCTGATCGCGCAGACTCCACCCTTGCAGCGGACCGTGCAACGCCGACTCGATGAGATACCGGGGCAGCGACAACCCGGCGAGCATCGACGCCGCAACGAGCGCGGCGTGCGTCTCCACGGTGGTGCGAACGTTGATGCGCTTCGGCGAGCCACCCTCGACTCGCCGCTGCCGTCTCGCCGGGTTTCCTGGCATGACGCGCTCCCCCCGAAGCGTCCGGCGGGCCCGTCAACCGCCCGCGTCTGCCACGACGGTACGTGACGAATCCCGATCACGCACCGTACAAGCCGCAGCTAGGCTGCTTACCGGGATTGGGTGTCCTGTTTTCTATCTTGCTGCCGCCGTGGCTGTTGCCGCATCGCGCGCGTTTCCCGCTGTGGTAAATCCACCAGTCGACCGCCAAGCAGAGCGCTTCTCCGCGCAGAGAACGACGAGCCCGGCGACCAAATCCTTGACCAGAACCGCCAGCTCTTAGCCGGCGGAACCGTCCTCGCCCAGTTTGCGCGGCGGAGCAAACTGCTGTGTGCTGCCTCGGTGCGTAGGACCGATCCACTCAACCCTCGCCAGCTGGAAGTGCTGCGCCAGATCTCGGCGGGCGAGGCTATCGGTGACGACGCTGCGGCGAAGCGATCTGCCCGTGCGCTTCATGATCGCGGCCTCGTCGTCATCATGACCCGCGGTGGATGGCATGCGGAAATCAGCGACGCTGGCCGCTTCTACCTCGAACACGGTCACCATCCCGACCGCGCGGGTACTACGGACGCCGAGCCCGAGCAACAACCGAAAACGAGTCGTGCGCCGTCCTCAACGACCTCGAAACGCCCACCGCCGCACGCCACTGCGCAGATCGCCGCCCAACGTCAAGCAGCGGCTACAGACCTCATCGCGAAGCTCGTCGAGCAGAAGAAGATGGTCATCTCACGTCCCACCAGTGACGAGATGGCCGAGTGGCGAAAGGTCGTGGACTTCGCCAAACGCAACGGTCTGGTGCCGCAAGGCCATCGGATCGAGAAGACCCGGCGGTGGGACGGCCTGCACATCGAACTGTACGAAGGCTCCCATCCGAACGCGAAGCCGTCACTCGATCCATCGCAACGGATCGAGATTCCTGAACACATCGACAGCCTTCACCCCCTCCTCGCTCACCTCAAGAACCCTGCCGCCGTCCTGGACGTGTCGGCGGAACAAGTCACACGTGCGCTGCGAATCATGCACACCGTGCTCACGGAGGCAGACCGCCGCGGATACGAGACCGGCTGGGCCGACGACACCTCAGTCGGCGCGGAGATCCGCCTGGGCACGTTCCGGCTCTACGTATCGCTGACCGAGGAGCGGGAGACCCGCGACGTCCTGCCGACGACCACCGACTTGTCCAGCAAGAAGGTGTACGACTGGCAACGATTCCAGCCTCACACGAGATCAGTGCCGTCCGGCAAGCTGCGGATCGAGGTCGCTACCGCCGAGGGCCGATGGGACCGAACTGCTCACTGGTCCGACCGCCAACGCTGGACCATTGAGGACAAGGTCGGCGACGTCCTGGCCGAGATCACCAGACGAATTACAGCCGAACAAGACCGCATCACAGCGGCCGAACAGGCGAAGGTTCAGCGTCAACGCGACTGGGAAGCCGCCATGGACCAGGCACGATCACGCTTCCACCACGATCGGCGAATCGAGGCACTGAACAAGCAGCTCGACAGATGGAAGCGCTCAGCAGAAATACGTGCCTACTGCGCGGCCGTCGAACAAGCTCGGCCGACCGATGACGACACAGAGACGTTGGAAGCCCAGTCTCGCTGGCTGGAGTGGTGTCGGCGGTACGCCGACCAGATCGATCCCACCCTGGCAGGCGCCCACGCACCCAAAGAAATCGAGCCGAGGCCAGACGACCTCAAGCCATACCTTGGCCGATTCAGTCCCTACGGACCCTGATCAGGGTCCTTGATTCGGCGGAGCACCTCCAACGGTATGCCCAACTCGCGCTCCAACTCCTCCGCCTGGAGGTCGTTACCGCCCGCACGTAGTGCGCTGATCGCGCGCTCGGCGAGCTTGCCCAACCGGACGACCTCCGCGCGCAGCGCAACCAACTCGTCGTAGCGCTCCTTCGCGTCCTGCCCGCACCAGTGCCTGACCAGGTCCCGACCGGGACGATACTTTTCGTCGACCTCAGCACAGATCTCAGCGTCGATATACCCGCTCGAACCCATGTAACCCCAACGAGCTTCGTGCAGCACCGTTCGTTCGTACTCTTCAAGCTTGGGCAAGATGACGTCCGCGTACTTGCTAGCCAGTCGCTCAACGATCGTCCGCGAGACCCGCCAGGGAACGAGCAGGTTTCCTTCGTCAGTGACGAAGGAAACCGGGTCGCCGGCAACAAAGTTGGCGTCCAGGTCAAGATCGGCGGCCAGAGCATCGGCGTCAGGAATCGACAGAATCCCTGTGTCGTTGTTGTGGAGGTAGGTGGCCAACTCCCAGCCATCGTCGAGGTAGTCGAAGACCTCGCTCAGCGCGTATCCCTCGGGTTCGTGCCGAATGTAGTCGGAGGCTGCACGGAGCGCTGCCCAACGACGCTCGTTCTCGCGCCAAGCATCGACGTCGGACCATCGCACCTTGAGACGTCCAGGAGGAACCCACTCCTGACGACCTTCGTGCTCGTCATCGATGAACTTGATCTGCACTCGCGGCGGTCGTCCCGTGCCCAGTCGCGTGACCTCAACGCACGTGACTGGCTCGGTCTGCTTGTGTTGATAGCCCCACTTCTCGCCGACCGCCAGCTCACTCAGATCTTTGGGCACGTGATGAGGCTATCGCGGCAACCTACTCCAAGCCGGCGGACAGGGCGCGGATGATTGAAGCGGTGACAGCTCGATGGCGACTGCATACCTTGCTGCGCACGTCTCCTGTTGTATCCGGCTCGCGATCGTGGACTGGCTCGCTCGAAAGCGCACCGGCCGCCAACGTCCATGGCGTAGGCGCGCGCGTCACAACGAGCGCGCACCCGGGACAATGGGACACATCAAACACCTACACGTTCTCCTCCCACAGCTCGCTCGCACCGACACCGTCAACCAGCAGCCAACCTCGGCCCCTGGCTCTTTATCGGTGGTCCCCGCCATGATGAGTGCGAGTCATCGCTACCACTTCTGACGGGGGAACCACGTGCCCATAGAGATCGGACTCTGGCGGGTCGAAGACGAGAAGCCCATCCGGCTGCGGTCGCAGGGCGCCCCAAAGGAGGCCCAGCTTGAGCAACTAATCGAGGCCGACCCCACGATCCTGGGCGAGCCGCTGCTCGTGATCGGACGCCAAGTGCCGACCAGCTACGGCACGTTCATCGACCTGCTCGCAGTCGACGCCGACGGCGTCCTGCACGTGCTCGAACTCAAGCGTGACCGCACGCCACGAGAGGTCGTCGCCCAGGTTCTGGACTACGGCTCGTGGGTGACAGGCTTGACGCACGACGAGGTGCTGCAAACGTATGCCAGCTACAAGGAGGACGTGGCATTCGAGGAGGCGTTCGCCGAGTGTTTCGGCACCAATCCGCCAGACGAGCTGAACACAGCACAGCGGCTATCGGTCATCGCCAGCGAGGTCGACGCAGCGACAGAGCGCATCGTCACCTACCTCAACACGGGATTTGGGGTGCCGGTCAACGTCGTGTTCTTCCGCTATTACATGGACGACGGCCGCGAGTACCTTGCCCGGACTTGGTTGGTCGACGAGACCACTGCTCCTGGCCGGACGGTCCCCCGACGCCGCACGGCGAGCCGTGAAGAATGGAACGGCACCGACTGGTACGTCTCTTTCGGAGAAGAAACCTCGGGACGCAACTGGGATGACGCTCGCCAGTACGGGTTCGTGTCCGCAGGAGGCGGAGAGTGGTACTCCCGGGTACTGCAAAAGATGCCAGAAGGTGCACGTATCTTCGTCAACATCCCCAAGAACGGGTACGTCGGAGTCGGCACCGTGACCAGGCCCGCCGTGAGGTTCAGCGACGCGGTAGTCACCGTCGGCGGCGAGGCCACGAAGCTCAAGGACTGCGACCTGAAAGGCATCTACGAGCGACCGGGCGAGACCGACGACACCGCCGAGTACGTGGTGGGCGTCGACTGGATCGTCACTCGCCCGAGGACGGACGCCATCTGGCAGCGCGGGATGTTCGCCAATCAGCACAGCGCATGCCACCTGAGCAACAAGTTCACCATCGACAGGCTGACTGAGCTGTTCAAACTGAGCGAGGAGTAGCCCGCCTTCGAGTAACACGGGGTTGACGGATGATGACCTTGATCGACTCTCCTGCGTCTGCTCCTTGATGTTCCGTGATCAGCTGCTTGTGCATCTAGCCACTGGGCTGGTTCTGGCTCACTCGTCGCTGGCTTGAGCCAAGGCGGTGCTACGAAGCGTCGCGGTCCACTGGCTCGGCAGTGCCTGCTCGGCGCGGAAGATGTTGACCAGGTCGGTGGCAGATAGTGCGCCGAAACCGCGGCCATGTGCGGTGCGCTAAGGGGCCACCAGCAAATTACATGGTTGTAATTCGTGTTGATCAAGGCTTGTGGCCTGGTCGATCGGGTCAATGGTTGTTGGGGGGCGGGGGTGCGATCCTGTTGGGGTGAGCGCTGGTGATCGGGTGGATGTGGGG
>DATATE010000191.1:0-78536 GCA_036268955.1 Pseudonocardiaceae bacterium | reverse complement strand
GCGAACGCGCCAACGCCCAACTCAAGTACTGGCGCATCCTGCACAAAGTCCGCGTCAGCCCCCGCCGTATCGGCCGACTGGCCAAAGCCATCCACGTACTACAGAACTACGAAGCCGCCACAGGATGAAAAAGACTCAGTGTCGTCGCGGCGCGCTGGGGATTGACCGACGCGGCGTATTTCAGCCGGATTTTCCGGGCCGCATATGGCCGCGCGCCTCGGGAATACCGCGCGAGCGTCGAGTATTTCCGGCGTAATCTGTCACGGCTCTTTCTGTTGCACGCTGAAGTATTTCCCTCTCGTCACTCGATAGGCGTAAGTGGCTCCCTTTCGCGGATGATCACCGCTACGCTCCTGCGGTCCATAAAGGATAGTTACGAGAGGACCCCTGGTTGTGAAGGCCCGTCTGGCGGCGGTTGTCGCCCTTGCTGTCGTGTCCCTGTTGACTGGCACCGGAATCGCCGCGGCTTCCGCGTTGTCACCGCTGCCGCCGCTGAAAATTCGGAATGGTGTGCTGACCGTCTGCCTGAACGCCACAGCACAGCGCGCGTTCACCGCCGACGGCTTCCGAATGGCCGCGATCGCGCCGGCCACCTACTCAACGAACGCCAACGGCGGCTCCTGCGTCACGTTCACCGTCGTCGGCGAGTCCAATCTGGACATCACAGCGGCGCACGCGGATCTGCCCGGTGGATTCGACTTCACCAACGCCGCAGGCCAGCACCTGACCCTGACGGGCCTCGACGTCCGCACCCGCGGCGTGTCCCTTGTCGCAACGGCGGAGCTGAACAACCAGCCCAGCCCGGTCGATGTGTTCTACGTCAACGTGTTGCAGGCCAACATACAGCCGCAGCTGCTGCCCCTTGGCGTCAAGCTCACCACGCAGTGCATGCTCACCAACCAGTTGGCCGGCGCCATGCGGACCACCCTCGGCGCCGCCCCGCTCGCTGGTGACACCGCCATGCTCGCCGCGGTCGGCTCCGCCGACCTCGGCCCGGCGCTTCTGTCCAGTTCCGTTGGACAATCGAGCTAGGTTTTGCTGACGAAGAAACCTGTACCACCGGAGACCACCAACTCACTGGCGTGCGGTAGGTCTTCCTGGTGTGAGGTGAGCGCTGTTGGACCGCCAGTTCGTGGGTCCGGCAGCGCTTCTTCGTCGCTGGACCGAGAACATCGACAACGATGGAGTTGCCGCCGGCGCCGTGGACAGTCTCGGGACGGTCGGCACCAGAGGGGCGCAGCCCGTTCGGGCTTCACGCGAGGTTCTCGCGGCACCGGCCACTAACGTGAGCCTTGCGCATCAACTTTAGTATCGCTAATCTACTTCTCGGTCGCTGTGCTCGCTGAAGGTGACCGCCCTGCGCGAGACGCCGGCCCTACGAGGGAGGAATTCCGATGCGTGAAACACGGTGTGATCAGTGGAAACCAGCACGACACAGGCAGGTTGGCCGTGGCTCGGGGTGGCAGCGATGAGCCGGTTGCGACCTGGTCTGGGACTCGGGTTCGCGGGCCTTGTCGGCGTGTCCATGATGGCCCTGGCCCCGCAGTCGGCCGTCGCGACCAGCCCCGTCGGCGCGACCAGCTCTGTCGGCGCGACCAGCTCTGTCGGCGTCGACTTTCCCGCCGCCGCGACGACAGCTGTATCGACGCTGCCGGCAGACCATGGCGGCCTGGCGGTCTGCGGCGGTGCGTTCGCGGCTTTCGGTTGCCAGGCGGAGATCGCCACCGCCGGCCCGGAGTCGACCGCGTTGCCGCACAGCAGCACGCCGATGGGCTGGGGAGCCAACGATCTCCGCGCCGCCTACGGCTTGCCGGCGAGATCGCCACACAGCGGCACGGTCGCGCTGATCGATGTCGGGCCGTACCCGACGCTGTCCGGCGACCTCGCCACCTACCGCGCCCAGTACGGGCTGCCTGCCTGCACGGTCACCACCGGTTGCCTGCGGCAGATCGACTACCAGGGCGGGCCCGCGTTGCCGCCACCGGTCACCGCCGCCGACAAGGCAACCGCGCAACAACTGGCCATCGAGACCGCGGTGGACGTGGACATGGCCTCCGTGACCTGCCCGGCCTGCCGGCTGCTTGAGGTGCAGGTGCCACTCGGCCTTGCACCGAAAGACCCCCTGCGGGCCAGCGACTACGAGGGCTACGCCACCGCCTTCGACACGGCGGTGCACACCGCGATCGCCGCCGGGGCGGACGCCATCAGCCTGTCTTTCACCATGCCGGGTGATGAGAACATGCTGCACGGCCCGATCGCGCAGGCGCTGGACCAGCCAGGGGTGGCGATCACCGCAGCGGCCGGGGACCTCGGGTTCAACGGGGACGGCGACTCCCTGACCCTCACGAATCCGGCCTTCACCGGAGGCGCCGCCGTGTGGCCGCAGGCCCTCCCCACGGTGACCTCCGTCGGTGGCACCACGCTCAACGAGCAAGGGCATCGCTACGCGCAGAGTGCGTGGGGCCAGTCGGGCTCCGGGTGCGCGCCGGGCGTCAACCCGCCGGAGGGCCAGCCGGCCTCGGTGTCGCGACTGTGCGCGGGGGCGCGGGCCAGCACCGACGTGTCCGCGATTGCCGCCAACATCGCGATGTACGACTCCTACCGGCCCGCCGACAACGCTGCCGCAGGCTGGCAGGTGATAGCCGGGACCAGCACGTCCAGCCCGCAGATCGCCGGAATGTACGCCGCAGGCGGGAATCTCGGTGACGTGCTCGGCCCCACCACCCTCTACCGTGCGCCGGCTTCCGCGTTCTCCGACATCACCTCTGGTGCCAACGTCATCCCGCCCTACAGCGGCAGCAACGGCTGCTCCGCGACGGCCTCGGGGCCGAGCCAGAGCCAACCGGTGACCCAGTTCGACGACCGGCTGTGCCAGGCGCGGCCAGGCTGGGACGGCCCCACCGGACTCGGCGTGCCGCACGGGTTCACCGCATTCTGACGCACCGGCGTCGGTGACCGGAACGACGATGGCCCACGGTAGCGCCGGCCACAGAATTCGACAGAGCCTTGTGCATTAACTTTAGTATCACTAATGTATATGTTCTGCTTTGAAGACGGGAGGTCGACGACATGCACGAGGACACCGACCCAGCGACAATGCTGGGGCAGGCCGAGCAGGCGCAGGGCCGCATCCGCCGCGCCGGACGCTGGTACCCGGCAATGATGTTCGCCTACGGCCTGGTCACGATCGGGATCGTGGCCTGGATACCGGCGTTGCGCGACATCTGGACGGGGATCGTGTTCGGGTTGGTCGCCGTCGCCTGGGCAGTGATCCTCGTCTGGTGGAAACACCGCCACCCGATCCGTCCCGCCAGCCGACGAGACACGCGAAAATGGGTCGTGGCCTGGTTGGTGCTCTACATCGCGGCGGTGTCCTGGTTCGGGCCCACCTACCTGGATCACACCGTGGCCTGGTGGGCGCTGATGGGAATCGTGGTGGCAGTGCCGGCGTTCACCGAAGCCGGCCGCACGTGGTCGCTGGTCCGGCGATGACCCATCCCCGCCACCAGCTCGACGAACGCATCCACACCCCGGTGCGGTTCTCCCTGATGGCCGCCCTCGCGGCCACCGGGGAAGCAGAGTTCAAGGCGCTGCGTGAAACCCTCGAAGTCAGCGAATCCCTGCTGTCCCAACATGTTCGCGTCCTGGAGGGAGCCGGCTACGTGTACGTCCGCAAGGGCTTTGTCGGTAAACGTCCCCGTACCTGGCTGTCCCTGACCCCAGAGGGCGAACGAGCCTTCGCCGCCCACTGCGAAACCCTGCGCGCCATCGTCAGTGCCGCCCCCGTCGCCCGCCGGGTGGACGAGCGGCCCTGACAACCATCGTCTGCCTGGCACCCGGGTGCGAAACACCGGCTACGTGAGTTCCTCCAGTTCCTTTTCCACGGCGGCGAGTTCCTCCGCGCTGCCCTGCACCCGTGGCCCGGTGAACCACTTGCGTGCCGAGACCAGCCACCAGATGCCGGCGCCGCCGAGGACGACGAGGAACGCGACGGGGGTGTAGTTGAAGCTGGCCAGCTTGATCGGCGAACTCGTCGGCAGCATGAACAGTACGAAGATGAACACCACCCAGATGGTGGCGACGATGCCGACCGGTTTGCCCCACCGGCCGAGATTCCACGGCCCCTTGTCAAACCGGTCGCCGCGCAGTACCCGCAGGAACACCGGAATCACGTAGGCGACGTAGAGCCCGACGGTGGCGATCGAGGTGACCGCGGCATAGGCGGAGTAGTTCCACAGGTCGGGCAGGGACAGCAGGAACGCGCCGACGACCGCGAACCACACCGAGTTGGTCGGCGTCCTGGTGCGCTTGTTGATCCGGTGCCAGTACTTCGAACCGGGGATCGCGCCGTCACGGGCGAAGGCGTAGATCATCCGGGAGTTCGCGGTCACCGAGGCCATCCCGCAGAACAGCTGCGCGCCGATCGCGATCAGCAGCAGGAACTCGCCGGTCTTCTGGCCTGCCGCGTCGATGAAGATCTGCGCGGGTGGCACCCCGGTCGCCGAATTGGCCTCGCCGGAGTAGTTCTGGATGGCGAAGGTGAGGCCGAGCAACAGCACCCAGCCGGCGACCAGCGAGACCAGGATCGAGTTCACGATGCCGCGCGGACCGGCCTTGGCCGCGCCCTTGGTCTCCTCGGTCATGTGTGCCGAGGCATCGTAGCCGGTCAGGGTGTACTGCGACATCAGCAGGCCGAGCGCGAACACGTAGATCACCGAACTCCAGCCGGTGTTGTTGACGAAGTGGCCGAAGACGAACGAGGCGGGCTGGTGGTGGGTCGGCACGACGATCAGCACGCCGACGATCACCAGCACGCCGAGCAGATGCCACCAGACGCTGACGTTGTTGAGCACCGCGACGATCCGCACGCCGAAGGTGTTCAGCAGGCCGTGCACGACCAGGATGATCGCCAGCAGCAGGATGGTGTGCGGGGCGGTCGCGGAGAAACCGGCGACGAGGTCGAGGAAGGCGTTGAGGAAGGTCGCCGCGCCGAAGTCGATGCCGGCGGTGACCGCGACCTGGCCGATCAGGTTGAACCAGCCGGTGAACCAGGACCAGGCCGCGCCGTTGCGGGGCGCGAGTTTCGCGGCCCAGTAATAGAGTCCGCCCGCGGTCGGGAAGCTGGAGCAGACCTCGGCCATGCCGAGGCCGACGAGGACCACGAAGATCCCGACCAGCGGCCAACCCCAGATCATCGCGACCGGGCCGCCGGTGTTCATGCCGGTCCCGTAGAGGGTCAGGCAGCCGGACAGGATCGAGATGATGGTGAAGGACACCGCGAAGTTGGAGAACCCGGACAACGAGCGCCGCAACTCCTGCGCGTAGCCGAGTTGGTGCAGCCGGGCGTCGTCATCGTCGAGGGCGGCTGGGGTGACGGGATCGATTTTCTCGGACACGGGCGACTCCTCGGCAGTTCGGGTCGAGCCCCCTCAGCGGGGCCGCCCACGGCCAATGGGCCGCAGGCAGTCCTTTGCGATCGAGCAAGAGTGGCCCGCATCACCCGATGGTGTCAAGGTCGAGTACGAATCCGAGCCATGATGTCAACCCGAAGGTAATGAAAGAGCCGAGGGTTGACAGCCGGGCCGGCTGACGAGTACTAATGCTCAAAGGTACGAGTCTGATCCATTGGATTGTCATTCCCGCGCGCGTCACGGAAGGACTCCATGCGGCCCACCGAAGCCTTACTGACGCCGGAACATCTGCGTGTCCTGATCTCCGAGAAAGAGATCGACACCGTGCTGGTGGCGATGACCGACATGCAGGGCCGGTTGCAGGGCAAACGCTGCGGGGCCCGGTACTTCCTCGAAGAGGTGCTGCCGCACGCCACCGAGGCCTGCAACTACCTGCTCGCCGTCGATGTGGAGATGAACACCGTCGACGGTTACCGGATGTCCTCCTGGGAGAGCGGCTACGGCGACTTCGTGCTGCGCCCGGACCTGAGCACGATGCGGCTGGTGCCCTGGCACGAGGCGACCGCGCTGGTGCTCTGCGATGTCGAACGGGTGGACGGCGGCCCGGTGCCGGTGTCGCCGCGGCAGGTACTGCGCCATCAACTCGACCGGCTGGCCGAGCGCGGCCTTGAGGCGTTCGTCGGCACCGAACTGGAGTTCCTGGTCTTCGACGACTCCTACGAGGCCGCCTGGAACTCCGGCTACCGCGGGCTGACCTCGTCCAACCAGTACAATGTGGACTACTCGATGCTCGGTACGGCACGGATCGAACCGCTGCTGCGCCGCATCCGCAACGCGATGACCGGCGCCGGGCTGTACGTGGAGTCGGCGAAGGGCGAGTGCAATCCCGGCCAGCAGGAGATCGCCTTCCGCTACGCCGACGCCCTGACCACCTGCGACAACCACAGCATCTACAAGACCGGGGCCAAGGAGATCGCCGCGCAGGCCGGCAAGAGCCTGACCTTCATGGCCAAGTACGACGAGCGGGAGGGCAACTCCTGCCACATCCACGTCAGCCTCCGCTCGACCGAAGGTGCGGCGGTCCTCGCCGGTGCGGGCCCGAACGGGTTCTCCCCGCTGATGCGACACTTCCTCGCCGGCCAACTGGCCGGTCTTCGCGAGTTCAGCTACTTCCTCGCGCCGAACATCAACTCCTACAAGCGCTTCGCCGCCGGCAGCTTCGCGCCGACCACGATCGCCTGGGGCCGGGACAACCGGACCTGTGCGCTGCGCGTCGTCGGGCACGGCGAGTCGCTGCGGGTGGAGAACCGGGTGCCGGGCGGGGACGTGAACCCGTATCTCGCGGTGGCCGCGGTGATCGCGGCCGGCCTGCACGGCATCGAGAACGAGCTGCCGCTGGAGGACGAACTGGTCGGCAACGCCTACACCTCCGGCCGGGAGTCGGTGCCCAAGACCCTGCGCGAGGCCGCCGAACTGCTCGCGGGCAGCGAACTGGCGCAGGCCGCCTTCGGCGCCGAGGTCGTCGAGCACTATCTCAACGCGGCCAAGGTGGAACTGACCGCCTTCGACTCCGCGGTCACCGACTGGGAGAAGGTCCGTGGCTTCGAACGCCTCTGAACGGCACACCGGTCAGCGGCCGGTCATCGGCATCACCAGCTATCTGGAGCGGGCCCGCTACGGCGTCTGGGACCATCCGGCGGCGCTGCTGCCCCGCACCTATCCGGACGCGATCGTGCGGGCCGGCGGTGTTCCGGTGCTGCTGCCGCCGATCGGCGACGGCCAGGCCGAACTCGTGCGGCGCCTGGACGGTCTCGTCCTCGCCGGTGGCGCCGATCTCGACCCGGCCCGCTACCAGCAACGCACGCACCTGGAAACCGTTGGCGTGCGGACGGATCGGGACGCGTTCGAGTTCCCGCTGCTGGCCGCGGCGATCGAGGCCGATCTGCCGGTGCTGGCCATCTGCCGGGGTATGCAGCTGCTCAACGTCGCGCTCGGCGGTTCGCTGATCCAGCACCTGCCCGATTCCACCGGCCACCAACAGCACCGGCCGGTACCCGGCACCTTCGGCGGCAGCACCGTCGAACTGGCCGCCGGCAGCGGGATCGCGGCGATCCTCGGCCGGCAGACCGTGGTCCGCTGCCACCACCACCAGGCGACCGACGTGCCGGCGCCGACCGTCGAGGTGGTCGGCCACGCCGCCGACGGCACCTGCGAGGCGATCGAGCTGCCGGGGAAGTTCTTCGTGCTCGGCGTGCAGTGGCATCCGGAGGAGAACGACGAGGACGACCGCTTGTTCGCCGCGTTGGTCGCGGCCGCGACGTCGAGCCGGCAACCGGCCGTTCAGGGAGAGGCGCGATGACCGCCTTCGAGGTCCGCAACCCGGCCACCGAGCAGGTGATCGGCACCGTCGAGCTGACCTCGTCGGCCGACACCGACGCGGCCATCGAACGGGCGCACCGCGCGCAACCGGCCTGGGCCGCCCTCGCGCCAGCCGACCGCTCCCGGCTGCTGCGCCGCTTCGCCGAGGCGGTCGAGGCCGACACCGAATACCTCGCGCGGCTGGAGGTGACCAACTCAGGGCACACGATCGGCAACGCGCGGGGGGAGGCCGGCAACGTCGCCAATGTGCTCAACTACTACTCCGCCGCCCCGGAACGGCTGTTCGGCCGGCAGATCCCGGTGCCCGGTGGGGTGAACCTGACCTTCGCCGAACCGCTCGGCGTCGTCGGGGTGATCGTGCCGTGGAACTTCCCGATGCCCATTGCCGGCTGGGCGCTGGCGCCCGCGCTGGCCTGCGGCAACACCGTGGTCCTCAAACCGGCCGAGCTGACCCCGCTTACCGCGTTGCGGTTGGCCGAACTGGCTCGCAAGGCCGGGATTCCCGAGGACGTCTTCCAGGTGCTGCCCGGTAAGGGAACCGTTGTCGGACAACGGTTCATCACGCATCCCGCGGTGCGCAAGGTGGTGTTCACCGGGTCGACCGCGGTGGGCAAGCAGATCATGGCCGGCTGCGCGGAACAGGTCAAACGGGTCACCCTCGAACTCGGCGGCAAGAACGCGAACATCGTCTTCGCCGACGCCGACCTGGCCAAGGCCGCTGCCGCCGCGCCGTACGGGGTCTTCGACAATGCCGGTCAGGACTGCTGCGCGCGATCGCGGATTCTGGTGCAGCGCAGCGTGTTCGAGGAGTTCATGACGCTGCTCGAACCGGCGGTGCTCGGCGTCACCGTCGGCGATCCGAACGATCCGGCCACCGAGATGGGCCCGCTGATCTCGGCGGCACACCAGGCCAAGGTGTCCTCCTATGTGGACTCCGGTGCCCCGGTCGCGATCCAGGGTACGGCACCGGACGGGCCCGGTTTCTGGTTCCCGCCAACGGTGTTGACACCGAGTTCCGCCAAGGACAGGACGATGACCGAGGAGATCTTCGGCCCGGTGGTCACGGTGCTGCCGTTCACCGACGAGGCGGACGCGATCGCGCTGGCCAACGACACCGAGTACGGCCTGTCCGGTTCGATCTGGACCGAGAACCTCGGTCGCGCGCTGCGGGTGTCGCGCGCGGTGCAGGCGGGCAACCTGTCGGTCAACTCGCATTCCTCGGTGCGCTACTGGACTCCGTTCGGCGGCTTCAAACAGTCCGGCCTCGGCCGGGAACTCGGCCCGGACGCGGTGGCCGCGTTCACCGAGACCAAGAACGTGTTCATCAGTACGGAGGAGTGAGGCCATGAGCGAATCGTTGACACAGCGCAAAGATGCCTCATCGGTGCCCGGACCGGAGGGAGGACACCGATGAGCACGATGAGCGAGCGGCTGGCGGGACGGGTCGCGGTGATCACCGGCGGCGGCAGCGGGATCGGGCTCGCCTCGGTGCGCAGGCTCGCGCAGGAGGGTGCGCACATCGTCGTCGGCGATGTCGACCCCGAGGCCGGCACCGCGGCGGCCAAGGAGGTCGACGGGCTGTTCGTGCCGGTGGACGTGAGCAAGGAAGACGAGGTCAGGGCGCTGTTCCAGGCCGCGGCCGACACATACGGCTCGGTCGACATCGCGTTCAACAACGCCGGCATCTCCCCGCCCGAGGACGCCTCGATCCTGGCGACCGACCTCGACGTCTGGCAGCGGGTCCAGCAGATCAACCTGACCTCGGTGTTCCTGTGCAGCAAGTACGCGATCGAGCACATGCGCAGGGCCGGCAGGGGTTCGGTGATCAACACCGCCTCCTTCGTCGCGGTGATGGGCGCGGCCACCTCGCAGATCTCCTACAGCGCCTCCAAGGGCGGCGTGCTCGCGCTGAGCAGGGAGCTGGGCGTGGAGTTCGCACGGGAGGGTATCCGGGTCAACGCGCTGTGCCCCGGTCCGGTGAACACGCCGCTGTTGAAGGAGCTGTTCGCCAAGGACGCCGAACGCGCCGCGCGGCGGCTGGTGCACGTGCCGGTCGGCCGGTTCGCCGAGCCGGAGGAGATCGCCGCCGCGGTCGCCTTCCTGGCCAGTGACGACGCCTCGTTCGTCACCGCGTCCACCTTCCTCGTCGACGGCGGGATCTCCGCCGCCTACACCACCCCGCTCTAGACATGCCCGACCAGCCGACGTCAACCGCACTGTCCATTGTAGACACAGTGGTCAGTGTGGATGACGCACTGTTCCGGCCGGTGCGCACCGGCAATGCGTTCGAGGAGACGGTCGAGCGGCTGTTGCAGGCGATCCGGCTCGGCGTGGTGCGGGTCGGCGAGCGGTTGCCGGCCGAGCGGGATCTCTCGGCGAAGCTCGGCGTGGCAAGGGTGACGCTGCGGGAAGCCATCAGGGCGCTGGCCGAGGCAGGCTATGTGGAGTCCCGGCGTGGCCGCTACGGCGGCACCTTCGTCACCAGCCCACCCGATCCGCAGGCGCTGACCGGTCTCGCCTCGGCCAAGGCGCCGGCCGAGCGGCTTGAGGACACCCTGACCCTGCGGTACGTCCTGGAGACCGGTGCCGCCGAAGCCGCCGCGGCCAGGACGCTCACCCCGGCCGACCGGCGGCAGCTGCGCGAACGCCTCGCCGAGACCTCGGCCGCCGCGCTGGCGGACTACCGGCGCACGGACTCCCGGTTACACCTCGCCATCGCCGAGCTGACCGCCTCGGCCTCGCTGACCCAGGCCGTCGCCGACGCGCGGACGCGGATCAACGACCTGCTGGACGGGATCCCGCTGCTGCCGCCGAACATCGAGCATTCCAACGCCCAGCACGAGCGGATCGTGGCCTGCATCCTCGGCGGCGACGCGCCGGGCGCCCGGCAGGCCATGGCCGAACACCTGGCCGGTACCTCGGCCCTGCTGCGCGGCTTCCTGTCCTGACTCCGCCGGTCCTGACTCCGGCCGGTGAACCGTCCCGATCCGGCCGAATCCTCGGGAAACCTACTGCGGGGCGAGGTCGCTGGGCATCTCGGCGGCGTCGATCACGTCCCGGACGTCCCGAACATCCCTGGCCCGAACGTCTCTGGCGTCCCGAACTTCCTTGACCGACATGGCCGGCTCCGGCCGGGTGACGACCGCGGGACCGGCTTCCTTGACGATCGGCAGCGGAACGGCGAGCGCTTCCTCGGCGACTCCGGGATCGAGGTTGGTTCCCGGTCCCCGTGGTTTGCGGCGCAGCCGCAGCGGGTCCGGCCACAGCATCGAGGCCATGGTCAGCAGCGCGAGCAGGATGACGACCACCATGTGCGGGAGGCTGCCCATGGCTTCCTCGCCGTCCGGGTAGTAGACCATCAGGATCAGCACGGCGATGCCGGCCGACAGCGCCAGCCAGCGGTTGCGCCACTGCGAGGCACCCAGGATGGCAAGACCCCAGGTCAGGTACCAGGGCAGCGTCGGCGCCACCAGGATCGCGGCGGCGAGCAGCGCGAACCCGGCCCTGCGGACCGCATCCGCGCCACCGTGCCGGGCCTTCCACCACTGCCGCGCCACGATCACCGCGAGCAGCACGTCGCCGAGGAAACGGGTGAAGGAGACGAACGGCTGGAGGTTCAGTCCTCCGCCGCCGAAGAAGTCCACGATCGAGTGCATGAGTTCGCCGACGCCGGTCGGCAGGTTGACCCAGTTCACGATCAGCTGCGGCGCCTTCAGCGCGGGGATCCAGCCGAGGTCGACGCGGGCGACCAGCGTGCAGGCGGCGAACACGACGATGACGATGCCGATGGTGGCCGCGCAGGCCCGGACGAACCGGCGCTTGGCCGTGCCCTCCATGCGCGCGGCCCACACCCACATCAGGAACGGCAGCGCGACACCGGCGGTCGCCTTGACGGCCATACCGAGGGTGACCAGCGACATGCCGGCGACGTGATGGCGGTCGAGGACCAGCAGGCAGCCCATGGCCAGCAGGCCGATCATCAACAGGTCGTTGTGTGGGCCGCCGACGAGGTGGATGACCATCATCGGGCTGGCGACCACGAGCCACAGCGCGACCGGCAACCGACCGCCGAGATGACGGGTCAGGCCGGGCAGCGCGGCGACGAGCAGGGCAAGCCCGATCATCAGGACGAGACGCATCAGGATCACGCCGATGATCAGGTGTTCCCCGACGATCATCGCGATGATCTTGGCGGCCAGGATGAACAGCGGGCCGTAGGGCGCCGGCGTGTTCTGCCAGAACGGGTGCACGTTGATCGCGATCGCGTCACCGAGCACGTTCGGCCCGACCGAGTACGGGTTCAGGCCGCGCCAGGCCAGTTCGCCCTGACCGAGGTAGGAGAAGACGTCCCTGGTGAACTGCGGCGGCGAGATGATCATCGGCGCGACCCAGCTCAGCCCGGCGATCAGCACGCCCCGGCCACGAACCCTGTTCGCGATCACGTCCCGGCCCAGCCGCACCCAGGCCCAGACAAGCAACGCGACGCCGATGTAGAGCGTCGCGGTGGCCAGGTTGCGCCCGTGTCCGTAGCGAATCCAGGACAACGGGCCGTTCCCGAGAATCGGGTCGTTGATCAGGTCCCCACCTGCGCCGAGAGAGCCGATCAACATCAACACAGAGCCTACGACGCCCTGGATCAGGGTGCGCTTGGACAGCCCGATACCCAGGCTGGCCGGCGGCGGCGCGTCAGGGGTACGCAGCCGCGGCGCGGCGGCCGCGGATTCCGGCGCCAACTGGGTTACCTGGGTAGTGGCCATAGCTCAGTCATGGTCGCATGTCGCCGAGACCGCCCTGTGCGCGGCTGCGGTTTTCACGCCGGCAAACCACGGTCGGGCCAGCCAAGCGGACATATCAGTTGGCCACCCCGGCCGCCGGTTACTCATCGTATCCATCTTCCTGCCTCTTCACCCAGGTGATATCGCCAGCGCATCGCCATCACGAGCCGGACGTGAAACACTGGGAAATCGCATTATCCGCGAGCGACATCGTCGACCAACCAGGCCAGTTCGCCACTCACCGCTTACCCGACTCGCTCCGCACATTCCGGAACACGATAAACTCACGATAACCGGTGGTTGACCACCACTTCACCGGAAACGCCCTTAGCCGGGAAACATCTCGATAAACATCCTCGACATGGGAAACGGAGTACCCGTGGCTTCCAGGACCATCGTCGCGCTCATTGACGACCTCGACGGCGGCGAGGCGGACGAGACTGTCAGCTTCGCCCTCGACGGAGTCGAGTACGACATCGACCTTTCCACCAACAATGCCGACGGTCTGCGCAAGGTACTCGCCGAGTTCATCGAATCCGCCCGCCGGAGTTCCGGCCGCAAGAATCGCGGCACGCCGGCCGTCACCAGGACCAGGATCGACGCAGGCGGCGACAAAGCGCAGAACCAGGCAATCCGCAATTGGGCCCGCAAGCAGGGACACCCGGTCTCCGACCGCGGCCGGATTCCGGCTGACCTGGTCGAGAGGTTCCAAGCGGCACACAGCGCCTGAGCACTTTCGGCTTCATCCTCGGCTCGGGCTTCGGCCGGCACCGCTGCCCGCTTCGGCTCGGGTCGAGGAAACACGATCCGCTGAAAACGATCATTGTTCGACCGATTTGGCGTATCGGCGCGGTTACCCAGAGCTACGCACAGCAGCGGGCCCGCGAGATGACGATCGTCACCTCGCGGGCCCGATACCTGTGATCAGGATCGTCTCAGCCCGCGACCGAGATGCCCATCGAACGAGCGGAGCCCGCGACGACCTTCACCGCGGCCTCGACGGTGTCCGCGTTCAGGTCGGGCATCTTGCGCTCGGCGATGCTGCGCAGCTGAGCCTGGGTGATGGTGCCACCCGACTTGTGACCAGGGGTCTCGGAGCCGGACTTCAGGCCGAGTTCCTTGCGGATCAGGAAGCTGGTCGGTGGCGTCTTGTAGCGCAGTGAGTAGCTGCGGTCCTCGTAGACGGTCACCACGACCGGCACGATGTCGCCACGGTGCGCGGAGGTGGCCTCGTCGTACTCAACCTTGACGTTACGAGTGTTGGCGCCGGTCGGGCCGAGCATCTTGCCGAGGTCGACCATGGCGGCGTTGCCCGCCTCGAGTTCGAGAGTCGCCTCGAACGTCTTCTTCTGCTTCGGAGGCATCTAGATCCCTCTGTATCCCATCGTCAAGGCGCCGTTGCGCCGTTCTCCCACTTGCCGCGATCTGCCGGTGCCCTGGCCGGGACGTACACACCAAACACAGGCTTACCGACGGAAGCAGGTTTTGACACCGAACAGGCATGCTCCCATCGGCGCAAAAAACCTCCGGCTAGTGTAGCCGACCGGCAGTCATCGAACCGAATCGGCACCTGGCTGATCACCGGGATGGCATGCTTGGCGCGGTCAGCGCGGCTCCGGCCGCGCGCGCACCATGGCGCGGACCCAGTGACGTGTCCGCTACGCACAGCGATTCGATCAGGTCAGGACGCCGCCGAGCGGCGACCCGGTGGGTCGAGTGAACACCCGTCAGGCCGGCGAGGCAACCTGGTTGCCGCGTCGTACGTCCTCGCCACGGACGGCCCGACGCCGTGTCAGGAAGTACCGCAGACCGGAAGGAGCAGGAGTGGACGACTGGCCGCGCGAGCCCGAGGATTCTCAGGGGCGCCCCCGGCGAGCAGCCCAACCGCCTCGCTCCAGAAGCCCTCGCCGACCTGATGGCGACCCCCGCGAACGCGATCACGGCGATCTGCGGGGCAGGCTGAACCCGCCGCCCGAACGAGGGGAACCCGGTCCGCGCCGAGCGGGCCCACCGCCCGGCTCCGGTGACCGGTTACCCCGTCCGAGCGCCGACTCGGTTCGCGGCAGCCTGCCCGAGGACGTCCGGATGCCGCCGCCCGGCGCTCCGGTCCGCCGTACCCAGCCGCCGACCGGCCGACCCGGCACAGGCCAACGGCCGCCACAGCGCCCCTCCGTCGACGCCACCCCGACCCAGCCCGTCTCCGACGAGCCCATCGGCGCCCCGAGGCGGGTCAGTTCGGGCAATCGTGCCGAAGCCGGCTTTGCCGGCAACCAGGACGACAACGACTTCTTCAGTGACGATCGCGACACCAACGACCGCGACGCCAACGACCGCGGCGCCGCACGTGACGAGCCGCGCGAATCGCGCAGGCCCGCCGATCGCCGGCCGGCCAACCGGGGCCGCTCCCGAGGCCAGCGGATCGCGCTCAACGCCGGCAAGGTGGTCATCGCCCTTGCCGCGGTGATCACGCTCGGCGCGACCGGGGTCGGCTGGGCCACCCTGCAGAGCGTGCAGAACGGTCTGACCACCGACAGCGGCGTCATCGACTCAAGGGCGGGCGGCGAAAAACCGGCCGACGGTTCCGAGGACATCCTGCTGGTCGGCCTGGACAGCAGGACCGACGTGCAGGGCAACCCGCTGCCCGCGAACGTGCTCGCCACCCTCGATGCCGGGGACGACCAGGGCGAGGTCGACACGGACACGATGATCCTGATCCACATTCCCAACGACGGCAGCCAGGCCGTCGGTATCTCGATCCCCCGTGACTCCTGGGTGAACATCCCCGGCTACGGCACCAGCAAGATCAACTCCGCGTACGGCGACGCCAAGGCGACCTCGACCAAACAGCTCAAGGCCGGTGGCGACAACAACCCCGCCGACGTGGAACGCAAGTCCAGCCAAGCGGGCGCGAAGCTGGCCATCCAGACCGTGGAGAACCTCACCGGCATCACCATCGACCACTACGCCGAGGTCAACCTCTACGGCTTCGACCAGCTCTCCCAGGCCATCGGCGGCGTGCCGGTCTGCCTCAACCACGCGGTCAACGACAAGGAGTACTCCGGCGCGGTGTTCCCGGCCGGCTACTTCACCGTCGAGGGCGTGCAGGCCCTGCAGTTCGTCCGGGAGCGGCACAACATCCCCGGCGGGTCCACCGACCTCGAACGCGAAGCCCGCCAGCAGGCCTTCCTCGCCTCGATGGCACACAAGGTGCTCTCCGCCGGCACGCTGACCAACACGACCGAACTGGGCAACCTGATCACCGCTGTGCAGAAGTCGATCGTCATCGACTCCGGTTGGGACCTGACCGACTTCGCGGCCCAGATGTCCGGGATGAGTTCCGGCAACATCAAGTTCGAGACGATCCCGGTCGAGAACATCGACTACTACCCGGAGGGCCCCAAGGGGACCAGCGCGGTCGAGGTCAGCCCGTCCCAGGTCGCCGCCTTCGTGCACGGTACGACCGGCGGCGGCAGCACGCCGCCGAGCAACGTCGGCGCGACCTCCGGCGCCTCGACCAGCAACGCACCGTCCTCCGGCAACGCGGCGACCACCGTCGACGTGCAGAACGGCTCGGGCGAGAGCGGGTTGGCCGCGAAGGTGCTCAGCAAGCTGACCAGCGCAGGCTTCGGCCAGGGCAGCACCGGCAACATCTCCACCCGCACCACCTCGACCATCTACTTCCACGCCGGCCAGCAGGCCGACGCGGACGCGGTCGCCTCCGCGCTGGGCGGCCACGTCACGATGGCGGAGGGCCCGAGCGTGCCGAGCGGCCAGGTCTGGGTCTACCTGGGTACGCACTACGGCAGCGAGGGCATCACCACCACCGGTGACGACTGGTTGCTGTCCGGCACCGGCCAGAGCCTGACCGGCCTGTCCGGCGCTGACCAGAGCTTCAGCCAGTTCGTCGGAGCGGCCGCCGCGCTGAACGGCCCGGCCAAACAGGGCGCCGACCCCTCGACCATCTCCGACAGCGGCGAAGCACCGCCCTGCGTCAACTAGCAGACCGTCAACTAGCAGACCGTCGACTGGCAGCCCGTCCACACCCCGCCATCCACACCCACACTGGCCACACTCACGCTGACCAGGCGTTCCGCGTTCGTCCGGCATCTCGTTGCATGCCGGACGAACGCGGTGTGTACCGGCCATACCACGTTCAGTAACAAATAGGCAGCGAGTCCCACATTTCCGATCAGTAGCCTGATCAAATGTGGTAAGCAACACCACATGACGCCTCGAGGACCGGCCACACTCCGCCATTCGAGTGAACTGCGCCACTAAGTGCCCACTCATGGCGTAAGGAATCCCGCCCTACGTACTCCCCAGTACAGCGTCCGTACTGGGTCGAGGAAAGCCAAAACGGACCGCGGCACAACAGCAGAAAGCGGACCCACCGGCCCGCGATCCATTTGGCGGAGGCGCCCACCGTGCACATCGACGCAACGAGCTACCAACGCGTACTCGGCGATGAGCTGAGACGCGTCCGCAAACAGCGCGGCTGGACACGTAAGGAACTGCAACAACGGCTCCAGTCCGACATTTCCCTGCAAACCCTTGCGACTTATGAACTCGGCACTCGGCACTGCTCGGTGGTTCGTTTGGTCGAACTGTGTCTCGCGATGGATGTCCTGCCGCAGGATCTGTTGGCCCGCGTACATGATCGACTCTTCCCCGGTGATCGCCCCGGCCAGATCCGGGTCGATCTCAGTCGGGTCGCGCGCGACCAGCAGCCGGAGCTGCAACCGTTGCAGCGCTGGGCAAGGGATCGGCTCAGCCAGGCCGAAATGGGCGCCAGCCAAGAGGTTCACCTCGACCTGGCCGCGCTGGAACAGATGGCCGAGCTGTGCGGGCTGCAAACCGTTGACCTGATCGGCAAACTCCGCACCATGAACACGGCAACCTGAGCATCGGCGGCGTTTCATCCCGATTCACGACCGGACCGCTGCCGCATTTCTTGATCACCGGCAGGTTTCCCGATCATCAGGACGATCACTGACACGCTCACTGACACGCCGAAGAATCAGCCCGGAATTCCGTGCGCGTCGAAACGACCGCTTACCACCGGGGCCATACCGGCGCGCGCGTGAAATTCAGCACGACTTCAGCGCGACGCGGAAATAGACGCCTCTCCCCTCAGGCGCTGACCTTGCTGCCGGACTTCCCGTCGGCCTTCCCGCCGGCGTCACGGTGATCGGCGCGGTCAGGGGTGGAACCGGACACGGTCAGCTCGAAGTCGGCCGGCCGGACCTTCCTGGTGTCCAGCCAGTACCGCCAGGTGAACCCCGGCCAGATCGTCCGGTTGACGCCCTTCGCGTCCAGGTACCAGCTCGTGCAGCCGCCCTGCGTCCACACCCCGCGCACCAGCTGCCGCTGGATGTCTTCGTTGAAGCGTTGCTGCACGTCAGCGCGGACATCGATGGCCTTTGCCCGGTTGGCGTCGACCAGTTGGATGGCATCGACGACGTAGCGGATCTGCGACTCGATCATGAAAACCACCGAGTTGTGGCCGAGACCGGTGTTCGGGCCGAGCAGGAAGAACAGGTTCGGGAAGCCGGCGACCGTGATGCCGTAGTGGGTGCGCATCCCCTCGGTCGCCCATTCCTTGGCAAGGTTGCGACCGTCCCGGCCGATGACCGCCAGGTTGTCGAAGGCGTCGGTGACGTGGAAGCCGGTGCCGAAGATGATCGCGTCGACCTCCCGCTCGCTGCCGTCGGCCGCGATCACACTGTGCTCGCGGACCTCGCGCACGCCCTCGGTGATCACCTCGACGTTGTCCCGGTTGAGCGTGGGGTAGTAGTCGTTGGAGACCAGTACCCGCTTGCAGCCCATCCGGTAGTCCGGGGTGAGCTTGCGGCGCAGCTCCGGGTCGTCGATCCGCTTGGCCATGGCGCGTTTGGCGAGTTGCTCGGCGATCTGCAGCAGCCTCGGGTGGCCGTTGAAGCCGACCGCGCGGACCTCAAGCAGCCAGTAGATGAGGTTGCGGTAGGTGCGCTGGGCCGGCGGCAGCTGCCTGAACAGCGTGCGCACCCAGCGCGGCATCGGGTAGTCCGGCTTGGGCATGATCCACGGCGCGGTGCGCTGGTAGAGGTGCAATGTGGCGACCTCAGGGGCGATCCGCGGCACGAACTGGATCGCGCTCGCACCGGTGCCGACCACCGCGACGCGCTTACCGCGCAGGTCGTAGTCGTGGTTCCACTGCGCGGAGTGGAAGGTCTCGCCCGCGAAGGACTCGATGCCCGGCAGCTCGGGCACGTTCGGGATGTGCAGCGCGCCGACCCCGGAGACGACGAACTGGGCGACGAACTCAGCGCCGGAGCGGGTCTGCACATGCCAGCGCTGTTCATCGGCGTCCCAGCGGGCACCGGTCATCTCGACGCCGAACCGGATGTGCCGGCCGAGGTCGTAGCGCGCGGACACGCGGCGCAGGTAGTCCCAGATCTCCGGCTGGGACGGGAAGGACCTTGTCCAGTTCGGGTTCTGCTCGAAGGAGAAGGAGTACATGTGCGACTGGATGTCGCAGGCGCAGCCGGGATAGGAGTTGTCCCGCCAGGTACCGCCGACATCGGCGGCCTTCTCCAGCACGAGGAAGTCGGTGATGCCGGCCTTCTTCAGCCCGATCGCCATGCCAAGGCCGGAGAACCCGGTGCCGACAACGATGACCCGAACCTCGGTGCGCTCACCCATCTCGCTCCATCCTCACTGAACCTGGCCATGGATCTAGCTACTGGCCCGTAGCTTACCATTAGTAGGTTACCTCCGGTAGCTTCCGGTAGACTGCACACCGTGACCACCAGCAGCGGGACCCAGCCGGTGAAGAAGCGGCGGATGCCCCGCGCGGACCGCGAACGGCAGATGATGGCCGTCGCCGAGGAGGTCTTCGTCGAGCGCGGTTACGTCGCCGCCTCGATGGACGACATCGCCGAGCGGGTCGGGGTCTCCAAACCCATGTTGTACGAGTACTTCGGCTCCAAGGAGGGCCTGCTCGTCGCCTGCGTCCGCCAGGCGAGAAGCGAGCTGTTCACGGTCACCTCCTCGGCGGCGCTGGAGGCGGCCGGCCCGGAGGAGATGCTGCGCAAGGGCCTGACCGCGTACTTCGCCTTCATCACCGAACACAGCCGATCCTGGGCGCTGCTGCGCAACGAGGCCGCGGTCGTCGGCACCTCGGCACTCGCCGAGATCGACGCGGGCCGGGCGCAGCAGAGCGAGCTGATCATCGCCGCGATGAGCCTCTACTCCCCGCAGCCACCGCCACTGGACCTCCGTGCCGCGGCCGAGGTGATCGTCGGCGGCTGTGAGCAACTGGCCGCCTGGTGCGCGCAGAACCCGGAGCTGACCCCGGAGAAAGCCGCGGATCTGGTGATGCAGCTCACCTGGTTCGGCATCTCCCGATTGGTCGCGTCACCCGGCGAGTCACCCGGTCGGGGCTAAACCAACACGAACAATCCCGCCATGGGCTGCCGGTAACGGTCAAGACACCTAGTGTCAGCGGCAAGCATCGGCTCTTGGCGCGGGAGACTCATATGGCCGACACGATCGTCGCGGGCACCAACGGCACGGCGACCACCAATTCGGCCGACCGAGGAGGCCTCAGCGACGGGGGCGGCGGCGGGGCCGCTCCGGTCGAGGTGAGCAGGGCCCGGATCAACGCGGTGTTCATCGCGGTCGCCCTCGGCATGCTGCTCGCCGCGCTCGACCAGACCATCGTCTCGACCGCGCTGCCCACCATTGTCAGCGATCTCGGCGGAGCGGGTCACCTGTCCCTGGTGGTCACCGGCTATCTGCTCGCCGAAACCGTGTCCACCGCGCTGGTCGGCAAGTTCGGCGACATCTACGGCCGCAAGAACGTCTTCCTGGCCAGCGTGATCGTGTTCATCGCCGGCTCCTTCTTCTGCGGATTCGCCAACAGCATGACCTGGCTGATCGCCTTCCGCGCCGTACAGGGACTCGGCGCCGGCGGCATCATGGTCACCTCCTCCGCGCTGATCGCCGACGTCATCCCGCTGCGGGAACGCGGCAAGTACCAGGGCGCGCTCGGTTCGGTGTTCGGCGTCGTCACCGTGATCGGACCGCTGCTCGGCGGACTGTTCGTCGACCACCTGTCCTGGCGGTGGGCGTTCTACGTGAACATCCCGGTCGCGGTGATCGTCATCGCCGTCGCGATCCCGGCCATCCCCGGCGTCCGCAACGCCGTCAAGCTCGCCGTCGACTATCTCGGCATCATCCTGGTGGCACTCGGCGCGAGCGGTCTGACCCTGGTCACCAGCTGGGGCGGCACAACCTACCCCTGGCTGTCCACCACGATCATCGCGATGACCATCGGCTCGGTGATCGCGCTGGTGGCGTTCGTCTTCGTGGAACGGCGCGCCAAGGAACCGGTGCTGCCGATGCGGCTGTTCCAGAATCCGGTGTTCGCCGTCGGCGGCGCACTGGCGTTCATCGTCGGCTTCGCCATGCTCGGCGGCATCACCTTCCTACCCACGTTCCTGCAGTACGTGGACGGCACCTCGGCCACCTCGTCCGGGATCAGGATGCTGCCGCTGGTGGTCGGCCTGCTGCTGACCTCGATCATCAGCGGCAACCTGGTCAGCAAGACCGGCCGCTACAAGATCTTCCCGATCGTCGGCTCGGTGTTCATGGGCGGCGGACTGTACCTGCTGTCGTTGCTGAACGAGAACACCTCGATCGTGGTCAGCTCGCTCTACATGTTCGTCCTCGGTGTCGGCATCGGACTGTCCATGCAGGTGCTGGTCATCGCGGTGCAGAACACCGTCGACTACGCCGACCTCGGCGTCGCGACCTCCGGTGTCACCTTCCTGCGCACCATGGGTAGCTCGTTCGGGGTCGCGGTGTTCGGCAGTTTCTACTCAAGCCGCCTGACCCCGAACCTGACCACCGCGCTGCGCGAGCATCCACTCCCACCTGGAGTGAATCCACAGGTCGCGCTCAACCTGGACGCCCTGCACAAACTCCCCAAGGCGGTGGCCGCGCCGATCACGCACGCCTACGCCCAATCGCTGGACACCGTGTTCCTCACCGGGGTCCCGGTCGCCATCGTCGCCCTCGTCCTCGCGCTGTTCCTCAAGGAAGTGCCGATGCGCGGCACGACGCGGGCCAACGCGACCGATATGGGCGAAGCCTTCGGCATGCCGGATGCCGCCGACAAGGACCGGAAACTGGAGCAGGCCATCGCGACCCTGCTGCGCAAGGAAACCATTCCGATGAGCACCGCGGCGCTGACCCACTCCACGGCCAACCTGGACGAAGCCGACGCCTGGTGCGTCATGCAGATCCATCTACAACGCAGGCAACGCAAAGCACCCACTCTGCAGGCGATAGCCGAGCGGGTCAGGGTGCCCGCGCAGGTACTCGCGCCGGCCTTCAACCGGGCGATCAACGGCGGCTACCTTGCCGACGGCGACGTCGGCTACTCGCTGACCAACACCGGCGAGGCCGAGTTCGGCAAACTCTCGGCAGGCTGGCAAGAATGGGTCGTGGAGCGGCTGGCCGACTGGAATCCCGAGATCGAGGCCGATCTACCGGCCGCGCTGGCCCGACTCGGCCGACGTCTTTTCGACGAGGAACCCACCGGCCGGCACGCGGCAGCGCCCGCCCTGACCCGATGACAGTCCGTCAGCGGCCGTGGTGTCCGATTCACCGGTTATGCCGGCAGATCCGGGCCGGTGATAACGGGCACAGGTTCCGCCAAGGTAACGATTTTGGTCACACTCGTCATGCATGCTGAGGAACGGGGTCGCAGTAGCGCGAAGCGCTGAAAGCCGGGAGGGGATCATGCACGCACCGATCACGGTGAACTACGTACCGGACGGCGGGGACTGGAGAGTCACCGTCACGGACGAGGAGCAGACCCAGAACGCCACGGCGTCCGGGCTGATCGCCGCCCGCGATCAAGCCGACCAGATCGTCGAGAAAATGATGCCCAACCAGGTCGGCCGAACGGTCGTGCACCTGCTGGAAGGTGACGCCGTAGCCTTCACCAACACCTACCTCCAGGTCCGCCTCGGCCTGACCACGCCGCCGCCGACCGACCTCGCCCCCGATTCTGAACCTGAGTCCGGACCAGCCGAGTCCACAACGGCTGGCTCCACAACGGCTGACTCCGCGACGGCGGCAGAAGCAGCCTCCGACGCCACCCCAGCCCCAACCGACCCAGCCGCCACGGACGCCGCCACGGACCCAACCGGTTCCGACCTGGCTGCTCCCGAAGGGGCAGTTCCCAGCCCCACCGAACCGAAACCGGCCGCCACCACACCAGAAGCACCACCAGCCCCCACAGCGGCGGCAGCAGCAGAAAAACGTACGGAAACACCTGCGAAACCGCCGACCAAAACCGACAAAAAAGACCAAGTAACCGAAATTGTCGGCTCATCGACCAACCAGGTGAACTAGACCGTTAGGCCAACAAGCGGAGCCGGCCCGTTCGGCCCTAAAATCATCGATGCTCCCCAGGCCCCGCAGTGACGGCGGCCGGCTGGGATCGCGAAATCCAGGCGGCGAGGAGGGGTAGTGACCGCAGTGCTCGACGGCGACGAACCGCGCACGTTCACCCGTGGTCGGCCAAGGGACGCCAGCCGCGATGACGCACTTCGCCAAGCCGCGATCGCGGTCATGGCGGAGGTCGGCTATCGCGCGCTGACCATGGACGCGGTCGCGGCGAGAGCCAGGGCCGGCAAGGCCACCATCTACCGGCGCTGGGATTCCAAACTCGACCTCGTCATCGACTCGTGCAACCAACTGGTCAGCGAGCACATCTCCGAACCGGACACCGGATCACTACACGGTGACCTGCGCGAATTCCTGATGGCCTTCGCAAAATTCCTGTCCGGGCCCTCCGGCAAGGCCGCCCAGGCCCTTGTCGGCGAACTCCCCCACGAGCCAGAACTGGCCGACGCCTTCCGCGCGACCTTCCTGATGTCCCAGCGCAACGTCCTCAAGCGAATCCTCGAACGCGCCGACACCCGCCACGAACTGGCCGCCGAAAGCCCCAAAGGCATGCTCATCGAGCTGACCGGCGCCGCGCTGACCTACCGCCTGATGCTCACCGGCGACCCGCTCGACGAGACCTTCGTCGACAAACTGCTGGACCAGGTCCTGATGCCGCTCCTTGTCACCCAACAGTCGAGCTAACCCCATCGTCACCGCTCACCACTCGTCGCCCGGCCGCTCACCACTCATCGCCGGACGCCGCATACCAGCGCGACGCCCGGCAAGATGCCCACCGTTGTGTCTGTTGTGTCCGCCTCTAGACGTCCGGCCTAGACTTCCGGCTCAGCGGAACAGCTTCCGCACGACCAGCAGCCCCACCAGTACGCCAGCGCCGATCAGGGCATACTTGATCTTCGGATCATCCAGCTTGCTCCGAGCCGACGCCTTGGCCGTCTCCACGAACCGCTGCGGATTAGCCTTCACACTAAGTTCGTCCAGAGTCACCGCCAACGCGTCGCGCGCCTGCTCGATCTCCCGCTGAATAATGTCCGGGTCGCGTGCCACAAGTCCTCCTTCTCAGCGGCCGGCCGCCGACGCCGTCCGCGCGGTGTATGCGCTCTATTGAATCGTGACCTGGCATTGCTCGGCCACAACCATGCTCGCCAGCCCGGTCGGACGGGGCAGGTAACCACCGTAGATCACCCCACCCCCTCCCGCTGACCGGGCCTCACAGCAGGTCACCGCCAACCCAACCCACCCCACCGACCCGATACGCTTACCCCCGCCGGGCCGCCCACGGTCCCGGCAACGGGGCCGTAGCCCAACGGCAGAGGCACTGGATTTAGGTTCCAGCCAGTGAGGGTTCGACTCCCTTCGGCCCCACCAGCTCTCACCAGCAGGAACAGCTGAATAGAGATTGGCTCGGTTGATCTTTGGACATGACCGTGGAACAAGCCGGAGGGCGAACGCAGAGCGTGTTCCGCTGCGCGGAGGGGGAGCCGAGGTTCAGATGCCGAGAGCGGCACCGACGACTCCGCCGATGATGCCGAATCCCAGGAGGACCCCGCCGGTGATCATTGGAGCCAGCACAATCCGTTTGCTCGGTTGCCATCTCCGGCCGCGCCGACGGCGAATAGCGAAGCCGACAATCGCTATCAGCATCATCCCGCCGAGGAACACGACGAAACCGAGGATGGCGAGCATTCCGCCGAGAATGTAGACGACCGCCTTGCCACCCACGACCGACACAGTCTGCCCATCAGAATGCAGCCGAGCCGGATAACCGCGATCACTCGCGTAGGTGCTGTCCCCCTCGATGGACACCAGCATCGGCTGCGCCGGCGAATCGGTCCGGAACACGCCCTCGCAGAGGGTGTACTCGTCTCGACCCGACCCCTCGGTCTGGCAGGAAACCGACGAAACCGTGCCCGGCGTACCGGCCCAGCCCGCCCGGTACGGCAATTCCTCGGTCGTGCTGACGAACTCGCCGATGGCGAGCACCAAGCAGAAGACGAAGGACAGCACCCCGATGGTGATGACGACCTTCCCAGGCGGCTTGCGTCGCCGCGAACGGCGGAGATTGCTGTTGCCGCCGGTCAGCTTCGGTATGGGAATCTGCTCCGGCGCACTACCAAACGTCGAATCCGTACCGTTCACGGCCCGCCGACGAACCACCCTGCCCACCTCCATCGGTGCCAAAGGATACGACCCCGCCGACGCCGACACGCCGAGAACCGCTCAGCTCAAGTCTCTGAAGGCTCGGCGAGTGCGGGCCAAGTGGCGGCGTTCTGTCGAACGAGTGGGTTGAACCGCAGGTCAGGGGCCCGTATCCTGGGCATGAGTTTGGGCATGAGCCTACGAACAGGCCGCCGCCCCTAACCCATGGCAAGTTGCCAAGCCTGCCGAACGACGGCCAGCGCGTCGGCTGCGGACACTTGTAGGCGAGTCTGCGAACTCACGTCTCGACGCCAGACCGCTTCGTCAGGTGGCCTCACAAAGAAGCTCTTGTTCGGAGGCTTGTTCGTCGGACCGTGCCTCGCGAACAAGGTCGCCGCCTCGGAATCGATAGCATCGATACTGGCAAGCGTCCATAGGTCGAACAAGTCGCGTGGTGCGGCGCGGTCGCTCCACGCGACCGTCTTCCAGGCGGCAAAAGCCGGCGGAGTCGGGACCGCGAGTGTGGCAGACGGCGCATCGGAGTACCGCTGGACAAGCGGACGTTGTTGAACTGGCCAAGGCGGATAACCGGTCTGGCCAAGCAACTGTATCCGGACGCTGATGCCATCTGCGGTAGTGAGAACGGCAGGCTCGGTGTCCCGCACCGAACTGAGCGTCGGCTGCCAGTTCATCCTGGGAAACTCGCGACGATTATCCCGCACAAGATGACGTTCGATCAACTCGGCAACGTCTCGGCGTCGTCCTACCGCGATCAAATCAACATCTTCAGAAAGTCGACCGTTCGGAAGCAAACTGCGGGACAGCGCCGTACCACGGAAAAGATCACCTGGTCCACAAGATGCGCGCTCAGCGTTGCCAACAAATGAGAAATCAAATGATCTCGACGCACTTGCGCACGAGCAACTCCGAACTGTTCGGCAACGGCCAACTCTTCTTCAGGAGAGAGCATTGTCAATCACTTCGCAAAATTCTGGCCAATGCACCTTTTCGGCGCTGCCTAACAGCGAGATCGCCCAACAATTCGCGGTCCGCCCGTGGCAGCAAGGCATGAATAGCGCCAGCGGCTTCATCAGGCAGGCCACCAAGCCCCGGACGAGCGACCAAGTCGAGAACCGTCTGCTCGACAGTCGTCACCCATCCCTGACCCAGCTCGAAAGTATGCCGCTCCACGTCGATTCTGGCCACGTCACGACGTACGAAAATCACTTCGGCAGCACGGTCGAGCAAGCGGATGGTGGTGCGGTGGCGCGCTGCCGCCACAATCGCAATACCAACAGCTCGGGGAATGGCCCCATGTATTCGAGCGGCGCTCAGGCCCATCAACGCAACCGATCCGACACCCTCATCGGAGGCAGCTATTCCTAGAGCGGCCGACTCCAAGTCAGGCAGCCAAGGCTGGCCGATTCGATCGTCGGGCACGGCCGCGTAATACCCGGTAGCCAATCGATGCAGGACGCCTAGTCGGTCGAGGCGGGCGAACTCGGGTGGAGGATGGGCATAGGTTCCTGCCGCGTCTTGCGGGCGAAGCACCCGAATCGGACGATGCAGCAGGGTTGCGGGCAAGCGCCCAGCTTGACGATGAGCCATCAGTGTCACCTCCATAGGCTTCAAGCCTACTCTCATGCCACTAATGAGCCCGAAAGGCGCTCCCAGGTAACCGCCGTCGGCCGTCCATCGCCCCGACCGCCGGTCGAGCATCAATTGCACCGGCTCGGGGTCAGTACTCGTTCTTGATGACGAAGTAGGAGCCTCGAATGGTTCCGGCCAGCTTCGACTTCTGCCGAGCGAACTTGAACGAGGCGAGTTCCTCGGGGATTTCCATCCCGTCGGAGAGCTTGAACCCGACCGCCCGTTTCCCGGAGTCCTCGATCGTGTACATCACGTTGATCGACAGACCGTTCTCGTAGAAGACATACGCCATCCGAATGTTCTCGACCTCGAACGCGGTCGCTTCGAGCGGGCGAGCGGAGATGACGATGCCGCGCTCTTCCTTGAGGATTCGGTTCACCCAGTCGATGGTCGACGCGGCGTTGCTGGCGGGCTCGACGGTGAAGACGTGGTCGTACTTGTTCTTGAAGTACCGGGCCTCGTTGGCCCGCAGGCCAGCGAGCGCGGTCGCGGCCGGCGACGACTCAAGGCCGACGGTCGATACGGTGCCGAAATCCACGGTATGGGGCATGGCTGATTCCTCCGTGTGTATGTCCTGGCGGTGGAGTCGGGCATCGTCCACCGAGGGTCGAACTCAGCGTATGCGCTGGCAGCGAAGGTAGACGACCCGAGAACTCAGGGTCTGGGACTCGATCAGCCGCAGGTCGAGGGGTGTGGGCAGCGGCGGGAAGTTCGGGGTGCCGCTGCGATGCCGCCACCCGGCCCCGCGATGGAGCCGTCCAGCGACACGCTCATCGAGTAGACACCGTCAGCATCAAGTACTCCTCCGTGGCTGGACAGTGCGTTTGAGCAGGTCAAGAGCCTTGCCTGGGTCTTCGATCATATTAGTCGCGCTGCACGACAACAGACACCAGCTCAGGTACCGAGGGCCGTAGATATCGGCGCCGGCTTCGGCCTCTCGCACCACCGCGTACCGGTATCCGAGGAGGCGATCCGCGTCCTTTCCGATCAGGCTCCATGTTGTGCTGACTTTGCGCAAAATGACACGTCTCAATCCCGGCTGGAGTGCGGCCTGCGGCTTGACTGATTCCGAAAATCGTTAAAAACCGGTGCGGACCAGCGGATAGCTCCCTTGACTTAGGTCTAAAGTCGGTCGAATATGTGTGCTGCACCACACGGAAGGCGCTCGTTCAACCACTTGGCTCTCTGTCACCGAGAAGCGCTGTCCCAACAACTCCCGACGATGACGACGGAGGTTTTCGTGCACGCCTTACCCACACTCCGACGGCGCACGCGGCTGCTGGTCGCGCTGCCGCTGGCGGTGGCGCTCGCCGTGCCGGCCATCAGCTTGGCGACGACTCAGGCTTCTGCCGCGGCGGCGCAAGAGCCCTGCGACATCTATGCGTCCGGTGGTACGCCGTGCGAGGCGGCGTACAGCACCACGCGCGCGCTGTTCGCGTCCTACGACGGCCCGCTCTACCAGATTCAGCGCGCCTCGGACAACAGCACGCTGGACATCGGCCTGGAGTCGGCCGGCGGGGTGGTCAACTCCGCGCCGCAGGTCTCCTTCTGCTCCGGCACGACCTGCACCATCACCCAGCTCTACGACCAGACCGCCAACAGCAACAACCTGCCCATCTCCCCTGGCACCTCGTGTTCGGGCTGCTCGGGCGGGCTCAACGGGCCCGGTGCGAACGGTGCGGACATCGGTGCGAACGCGATGGCGCTGCCCGTGACGATCAGCGGCCAGCCTGCGTATGGAGTGCTGGTCAACAACATCGGCACCGGATACCGCGACAACGCCGCCGAGAACGTGCCCACCGGCTCGCAGCCCGAGGGTGAGTACATGATGACGTCGTCCATGCTCACCAGCGGTTCCTGCTGCTTCGACTTCGGCTCGGCGGAGACCAACGACTCCGACGACGGCAACGCGACCATGAACGCGATCTACTACGGATCCGCGTGCTGGGTCGGCGGATGCACCGGCTCGGGCCCGTGGGTCGGCGGCGACATCGAGAACGGCATGTACTTCAGCAACACCGGCGTGAACCCGTCGAACATCACGAGTGAGTCCGGCTCGTTCGTCTCGGCCTGGGAGAAGAACGACGGCACGAGCAACTTCACGCTCAAATACGGCAACGGCCAGTCGGGCGGGTTGACGACCTCGTATTCCGGCGCCCTACCCAACGGCTACAGCCCGATGAAGGTGCAGCCCTCCATCGAACTGGGCACCGGCGGCGACAACAGCCCGATGGGCAAGGGAGAGTTCTTCGAAGGCGCCGTCACGGCCGGCCTGCCCTCCGACGCCACCGAGAACGCGGTGCAGGCCAACATGGTCGCGGCCGGCTACGCCAACAACACCACCACGTTCAACACGAGCACGTCCGTGGTGAGCTTCCGGGCCCACGCCAACGGTGATTACGTCGACGCGGCGAACAGCTCGACGTCGCTGATCGCGGACGCCACCTCGATCGGTACGGCGGAGACCTTCGACATGTTCACCAACACCGACGGCACCATCAATCTCCGGGCGCACTCGGACAACGACTGGGTCACCGCGGAGAGCAACGGATCCGCACCGTTGGTCGCCAACCGAGGCGGCGCCGGGCCCTGGGAGACGTTCTATCTGATTCACAACGCCGACGGCAGCGTGAGCTTCCGTGCGTACAACAACCAGCAGATCGTGACCGCGGACAACGCAGGCGCGTCGCCTTTGATCGCCAACCGCACGGCGATCGGCCCGTGGGAGGAATTCGACCTCATCACCAACTGACGACCATCTCGGATGACTGTGACCGACGACCGGCGGTATCAACGGACAACCAGCGGTACCAGGGATTAACGCTCGTGGGTAGGGCCCGGCACGGAGTGCGGAGTGTGGTGCTCGGGCCCGCCCACGATGGCCGAATTCCGCCGGAGAAGTTCCGCTGGACAACGCCAGGTCGTTCTTTTCTCACGACCGAGGACCCGATAATTTGCGTCAGTTTATTTCACCAGTACCGGATTGATGACCACTATTGTGTCGTTGCAGGTTCCGGAAATATCAAGAGTAAACTTGTGCGCCTTACCCAATTCGACAGTTACATTTTTCGGCGGGTCGCCCTGATTCACGGAATCCTGCGATACATTTATACCGTCTGCCGAAATCGAGAAGTCGATCTGAGACTGCGGCGAAGCGTCGGCAACGCCAAAAAGAGCAGTGAACTTCGAGTACTGACCATTCAACTGATAATTGACGACAAAGTCGCTACAACCCACCTGAGCAGTCAGCGTGGTCGGGTAGTTCTGGCCGTCTATCGTCTGCGGCAGCGTATCGAAGCTGTCGCCTGACGATTGCACACTCGTCAGCGGAACCGTTCCGCCGGGCGCGGGTTGGGCCGTGGTGGAGTCCGGGGGTACCTGCGCCCCGGTCGTCGGCGCGGGAACCGTGACGGTCACGGTCCGAACCGTGTTTGCCGACTGAATGACGCCGGCCTGGTGACCGCCGAGAAAGCCAACCGCGAGAGTGACGGTACTCGAAATGACGACGGTCCAGATACCACCTCTCCTGTTGATCTTGGCGGCCAAGACCTGTGGGTCCTCTTCGCGTCGATCTCGACCCGGTGACCGGTCGGGCATCTGCTCCGTGTCCCTCCCGCTTGTGGGCGCAGTGGCGCAGTATACCGGCCGCGTAGATTCGGAGGCACTGTCCCTTGGACACCTCCGGCACTACATGTCGTCAGACCGCCGGGTGTCTCCGGACAACCGGCCGAAACAGTCGCGTTCGTCCTACAGCCGCCAGGTCGGTTTCAGCGGTCTGGCGGCTGTAGGACGCAGTCACCGCACACGGCGTCTCGGCTGGCGGCGGGGGACGCCCGGTAGATCAGGCAACAGCTCCGTCGCTGGAACCGTCCATCGGGACGCCGCAGACTGGCATCGCGGAGTAGCGGATGCTCCAGCAGGAGCGACGCCATTCCTGTCGCACGCGAAGCCAACATGGGCCGTGCCGTGCCGATCATGGTGGCCGCGCCGTTGATCGCCGACGCGACATTGCCCCACAGCACCCGGTCGGACACCGAGAATGCGCGAACGGCCTCGCCCAGATCCCGAACCGCGCCAGTGATCATCCTGTCCGGATCACCTCGCTCGACGGCACCGATCGATAGAGGGAACGCCCCGCCCAACTCGGGTTGCCACCACAGGTCGACCGGATCCATGGTGGGAAACCATCCAGTGTGGACGGCCACGCCCAATGCCGGCGAGATCAGTCGGGCCACCATGCCGAGATGGATCACCGATGCCGCTACCCGTGTCGGCACCGACTCCTGGCCTCGACCGGCCGCGCCGGCCAGGTAGGCGCGAACGGCGAAAACTCGCTGGCGCAGCGTATCCGGGTCGTCCGACAGTTCCCGCATCGGTCGCCACGGTGGTGGCGGCGGCGCGCTGGTTTCGTGGGTGCGGGTGACGAAGAACGGGCCCCAGTCGCCGACCTCCGCCAGCACGGCGATCAGCGGACCGAGTTGGCTCATCGGGCGACCGGCAGACCAACCGGAATGGGAGTGGTGGTCACCGAGCCTCCTTCAGGGATCGTGCGTCCCGTTGTCATGGGGCGTATCTGACCAGCATGCCCATCACCGGCTGTCAGGCGTCCGGTAGGTGCGCGGACAGCACGGCCGGTTGGCCTGCGCGGACCGCGGCGAAGGCCTCCTTCACCGCGGCGGGCAGGTCGTCGGGATGGGAGACGGTGCGCGCCCAGGCCCCGGATGCCGCCTGCGCGATCCCTGGTAGGTCGGCTTCCGGCGTGAAGCTGATCCCGAAGTCGTTGTGATGTGCCGCCACACCGTGCGGGTGGACGCCGATCGTGGACAGTTTCGGTGACTTCCAACCCCGGTTGTCATAAATGATGGTGAGCGTCGGTAGGTCGTATCGACGGGCGACCCATTGGGCCGATGCCGGCACTCCGAACAGGTAGGTACCGTCGCCGACGAGTGACACCACGGTCTGGTCGGGACGGGCGAGCTTCACGCCGAGCGCGGCGCCCGCGTACCAGCCGAGCGACCCGCCGCCGGAGGTGAGCACCGAGCCGGGACGGTTGGCCCGCAGGTGTTCGTTGACCACCTGGTAGTTGGAGATGCCCTCGTTGAGTACGAGGGTGTTCTCGTCGATCGCCTCCCGCACACAGGCCGTCAGGTACTCGGGGGTGATCACGGTGCCGTCCGGCCGTTCTCGTTCGCTGATGACGGCGGCCAGTTTCTCGTGCTGGGCCTGGACATCACGCAGCCGCAGCCCGATCGTGTCGGTGTCGGTGACCAACCGGCGGTCGCGAATGAACTCGGTGAGCTGGGTGACCGCGGTACCGAGATCGGCGCGGGCGAAGCACTCGGCGGGCAGGTGCCACAGTGGGGTCCGCTCCTTGACCGGGTCGGCGTCGACGACGAAGACGCGCGCGTTGGCATCCGGGTGGTTCTTGGTCGGAATCCAGGGCACGTCACTGCCGAGTACCAGGACGACATCGGCCGCGGCAAGGGTGGGGTTCTGGTCGGGCGTGTTCCACTGGTAGCCCAGGTGCAACGGGTGGTCGGCCGGGAAGTTGACGTAGCCGGGCACGGACTCCAGCACCGGGATCGCCAGCAACTCGCACAGTTCGACCAGTTGGGCCACCGCATCGGGGTGCCGGCCCAGGTAGGAGGTGATCACCAGCGGTCGCTGAGCGCAGGCAAGAGCCCGCGCAATGTGCTCGACGACCTGCGGAGCCAGCGCGGTCGGGGCGACCGGGGTGTAGCCGACGGGGATGGCGGTGTTCGGTTCGAGGGGTTCTTCCATCACCTCGCGGGCGCCCATGAGATAGACCGGGCCGCCGGGCTCGCTGTGCGCGATCTGTAGCGCGCGGTGCACGAGTTGGTCGACGTTGCGGCCGGTGCGGATCTCGTTGTCGTACTTGGTGTAGCCGCGCACGATTCCGCGCTGGTCGGGTACGTCCTGGATCCACTGGATGAACTCGTTGCGGCTGCCGGGCAGTTCGCCGCGTTGGGTGTAGGGCGAGGCGCCTGCGAAGATCAGCACCGGCACCCGGCCCTTGGCAACGTTGTGCAGCATGCCGCCCAGGTTCTGGGTGCCGCACTCCACATGCACGACCACCGCCTGTGCCTGCCCGGTCGCCTGCGCGTAGCCCTGGGCCGCCGAGAGTGCCACGCTCTCGTGTGGACAGACGATGGGTTCGGGGAACCGCTCGGTGGTGCCGTCCTGCCTGGCCCGCGCGTAGGCCTCGATGAACCCTGGGTGATCACTGCCCAGGTTCGCGAACACGTAGCTGACCCCACCGTCGCGCAGGGCCCGCAGGAACGCCGTGCTCGTGGTGTATTCGGGTCCGGTCACTGGTACACCCTCTTCCGAGCCGGCCGATCGTCACCTCGTCCACGGTGACCGTACCCGACAGGGCCACGATCAGCCGCCGACCAGGCCAAGCTGTCGGCAACGCCGACCTGAGGCTCGACACTGGGTACCAAGTAGGTAAGATCGAGGTAAGTCTGCCGAGGAGAACTCGATGTCACAGCCGTCAACACGCCTGTACCGGGGTCGGGTCGCCGACCAGATCGTGGACGACCTGCGCGGTCAGATTCTCAGCGGCGCGCTGCCGGACGGCGCGCGCCTGCCCTCCGAACGCGAACTGGCGGGCCAGTACGACGTCAGCGCGCCGACCATCCGGGAGGCGGTCCGGGTACTGACCGCGATGGGCCTGCTCAGTACGCGCAACGGCAGCCGGACCGTTGTCACCGCGAGCGGCGACACGCTCCTCGCGATGTCCATCGCCTCGGTCGTGCAGTTCGAGAAGGTCACCGCTGCCGACGTGTTCGGCCTGCTGAGAACGCTCAACGTCTACGCAGTCGAGCAGGCCGTCGAACGGGCGTCCGACGAGGACATCGCGAGCCTGCGCTCCGCCGCCGAGCGGGCCGCGGAGATCGCCGACGCGGAGTCGTCCGCGGCCGCACTGGTGCACTTCTTCGTGACGCTGTCGGCGATCTCGCACAATCCGCTGCTCGCCGCGCTGTGCCGGTTCATCACCCAGGTCCAGATCGGCCTTGCGCTGGAACTGTCGAAGGAGAACAACGAGGACTGGGGTCGCGTGCCGCGATCGCTGAGCAAGGCCCGGATGGACATCGTGGACGCCCTCGCCAGGCGGGACGGCCCGGTGGCCGTCCAACTCATCCGCGAGTACCACGACAAGGCGGTCAAGCGGGTTCAGTCCTCCGCAGGGGCCAAGAGTCTCCGGGACACCGACCCTGGGCTCATCGGCGCGCTGTCCTCCTGGTTGGGCGCGAACGTCGGGCTCGGCAGCAGCCCGGACCGGCGACTCCAGCCCTGAACCGTCCCCGACCGGTCGGCTCTGCACACACATAGCAGGCGCACAGGAATCCCCTAGGAGCCGCACAGACTGTGCGGACACTCTCTGCATTAGCTACCTAGTACCTAAGCAGGGAGGTTGGTTCTCGTGAAAGATCACAACCCGACAGGCGCACGCAGGACACTGTCGATCAGGAAGCGCGGCTGGGTGGTGGCCGCCGCCGCGACGGCCGCGATGGTCGGGCTTGCCGGCTGTGCCGCGTCCGCGTCCCCCTCGACGACGAGCACGTCCTCTTCGTCGACCACCACCTCCTCATCGGCACCGGCAGGGCACGGCAAGCCCGGCGACGGAGCCAACGCCCGGTCGGGACCGGCAGCGGGAGGATCGGTCGGCACGGCCGGCAGCGTGTCCTCCTCGGGCTTCACGTTGACGACATCATCGGGTCAGAAGGTGACCATCAAGGAGACGTCCTCGACGTCCTACCTGAACGGGACCACCCCGACCGTGGCCAGTGCGGTGACCAACGGTGAATCCGTCCTCGTCCTCGGGACCGACGACAACACGACCATCACGGCCACCCAGGTCACCGTGCAACCGTCCGGCACCGGCTCGTCCGCGAGTTCCTCGGCGGTGGTGCCCTTCCAGAGTGGCGCACCGAGTTCGTCGACCAGCACGTCGCAGAAGGTCGGCCAGATCCCGACGGACTACACCGAGGGATCGGGGACGATCGTCAGCGGAACGGCGGCGAACAAGGCGACAACGGCCGCGTTGGCGGTCTATCCCGGTGGGATCGTCGACCGGGTCGTGCAGCTGAGCAACGGCGAGTACGAGGTCCACAACATCGGCGTCAGCTGGCCGCACCACATCTTCGTCAACCAGGACTTCCAGGTCGTCGGCGCCGACGACTAGCCGGCGCGGGTCATGGCTCAGAGGTCCAGGACCAGGTCGGTGTCCGGTTGCGAACAGCAGACGAGCACGGTGCCGGGTGCTGGTGGTTCGAGTGGGTCGGGCCGGTATCGGACAGTGCCGGCCAGGATCGGCGTCTGACAGATGTGGCAGACACCGGAACGGCAGGTCCAGCGGGTCGGCACCTCACAGGCTTCGGCGAGTTCCAGGACGCTGGCGTAGCTGTCCTCCCGCCAGGCCACGGTGAGGCCGCTGCGGGCGAAGGTGATGCGCGGGCCGGTTCCGGCTGGACCGGGTGGTTGGTGCGGTGGGGCGCTGGCGACCTCGGTGAGGCCGGGGTTGATGGCGGGCAGGGCACCGAACAGCTCGCTGTGGATGCGGTCGGGAGCGAGGCCGAGTTCGGTCAGTGCTTCGCGGACGGCGGTCATGAAGCCGTCCGGGCCGCACAGGTAGGCGGTCGCGGTGGCGGGTAGGTCGAGGGCGGCCAGGGCGGTGCGGTCGAGGCGGCCGAAGGTCGCTGCCGGACCCGCCGTCCGGTCGGCCGCCACCGCGCCAGCGGTGTAGTAGACGTGCTCGTGGGAGTGGGTCAGGCCGCTCAGCAGGCGGTGGGCCTCGGCGGCGAAGGCGTGTTCGGCCGCTGAACGGGCGGTGTGCAGCCACCAGATCTCGCGATTGCTGTCGGCAGCGGCGAGGGTGTGCAGCATCGCGAGCACGGGCGTCACCCCGATACCGGCGGAGAGCAGGAGCACCGGGGTGTCGGCGCCCTCGGAGTCGGCGCCCTCGGAGTCGGCGAGGAAGAAGTCGCCGCGTGGGGCGGCGACGTCCAGGACGGCGCCGGGGCGCAGGTGGGTGTGCAGGTAGGCGCTGACGACGCCGTGCGCTTCGCGTTTGACGCTGATCCGGTATTCGCGGTCGGACGGCGCCGCGGACAGCGAGTAGCTGCGGACCGGCGCCGGGTCGGCCGCTGCGGTGACGCGGACGGTGAGGTACTGGCCGGGTTTGGGGCGCGGCAGCGGCGCGTCGTCCTCGGCGGCGAGGTAGATCGACGCAACGGTGGGGCTTTCCGGGTTCGTCCGTGTCACGCGCAGCGGGCGGAAACCGGTCCAGGAGTTGGCGGGTTCGACACCGGTGGTCGGCGGGTGGGCCGAGGAGCCGGTGCGCTCGGCGTCGAGCAGGTCGCGGAAGGAATCGCGCCAGCCGGGCGAGAGCGCGGGAATGTCGACGGCCTTGCGGAGCCGCTCGCTGTCCCGGTCGGGCAGGTAGAGCAGCGCGTCGATGGCGGCGACCGACATGCGGTGCCGGCCGACCCTGGTGCGGACGATGTCCTCGCCTGCCTCGACGTGGCCCTCGGTGAGGACGCGGAGGTAGAAACCGGGCCGGTGCTTGGCGACCAGCAACGCGGGCATCCGCGGTTCGCGCAGGCGTATGCCGAGCCGGAAGCAGGTGACCCGTGGTTGGGTGACCTCGAACTCGGCTTCGCCGATGCGATACCGGTCACCGATGTGGACCTCGTCGTCGGAAAGGCCGTCGACGGTGAAGTTCTCCCCGAAGTGCCCGTATTCGAGGTCGTCGCGGCCGAGGTGCCGATGCCAGAACTCGTAGGACTGGCGCTGGTAGACGAGCACCGCGCGGATCTCGCCGCCGTGGCCGTTGAGGTCGCCCTGTCCGTCCCCGTCGATGTTGAGCTTGCCGACCTTGCGCCGCCCCTCGACGGGGTACTTGAAGATTCCGGTGTGGACAGTCCTGCCCTGCCAGGGCACATCTTCCGGCATCCCGACATTGAGTGACAGCAGCCGCGCCACCGTGCTCGTCTCCTCCTCGGCCCGGCGTGAGTGTCCGGTTAGGTCAGTGGCTCGCCACCGTCGACACGCAGTGTCATTCCGGTGACGAACGTGTTGGTCATGGCGAAGAGTACGGCGCCCGCGACGTCTTCGACAGTGCCGATGCGACGGGCCGGGTTGTTGGTGCTGAGGTGGTCGAAGTAGTCGCGCTTGCCGTCCTCGCCGAGCGCGTCCCAGATACCGGTGTCGATGACGCCCGGCGAGATCGAGTTGCCCCGGATCGGGCCCAGTTCCAGCGCCAGCGAGCGGGTGAGGAAGTCGACGGCGCCGTTGGTGATGGCGACACCGAGGTAGCCGACGTTGACCTTGAACGCGTTGACGCCGGAGAACAGCACGATCGACCCGCCCGGCGCGAGGTGCGGCGCGAAGTGCTTGGCGAGCATGGTCGGGCCGATGACCTTGGTGTCGAAGGACAGTCGCAGGTCCTCGCGGTCGAGATCGGCGAGCTTGCCACGGGCGCGGGCCGAGGCCGTCGACACGACATGATCGACGGTGCCGAGCCGCTCGGCCAGGGCACGGATGGAGTCGTCGTCGGTGATGTCGACCGTCTCGGCCGTGATCGCGGGATCGTCGTAGGCCTCGGCGAGGGCGGCCTTGTTCCGGCCGGCGACCACGACGCGGGCCCCTTCCGAGCGGGCCAGCACCGTGGTGGCGCGCGCGATGCCGCTACCGCGACCGACGACGAGCACGGTGCGGTCCTGTAGCAACGTTCCCATCCCGGTTCCTCCATGACGTCCTCGTAGAACTGTTACTTCTCAACGCTAGCCGCGAAAGTGTGAAATCAGAACATGCGAAGCATGAAATTTTTCGATGGTCAAGTAAGATTTCCCGAATGACTACGCTGCGCGCCCTCGAATGCCTCGTCGCCCTTGTCGACACCGGCTCGGTGACTCGCGCAGCGGCCGAGCTGCACCTGTCCCAGCCCGCGCTCTCGCATCAGATCGCCGCGCTGGAACACGAGTTGGGCACCCCCGTCGTCGAACGGCTCGGGCGGGGCGTCCGCGTGACGGCGGCCGGTCGCGCCACGGCCGATGAGGCGCGGGTCGCGCTGCGCGCGGCGGATCAGGCCGTGCGGATCGGGCGCCGGGTCGGCACCGGGGACGGCGGGCTGTTGCGGATCGCGTGCGCGGAGACGATGACGACCTGGCTGCTGGTGCCGGTGTTGCGACAGTGGCGTTCGCGCCGGCCCGAGGTCGCGCTGCAACTGCGCGAGTTCACCAGCGCGGATGAGATGGTCGCGGCGATGGCGAACGGAAACACCGACATCGTGGTGGGGCCGCGTCCGACCGCGACCACCGGCGACGTCGAACTGCTCGGCCAGGAGGAGATGGTCCTGGTCGCGCCCACCGGCCACCGTTTCGCGGCCGAGTCGGCGGTGTCCATCAAGGAGGTGGCCGCCGAACCGTTCATCCACTACGACCCGGACAACGGCCTCGCGGTGTGGGTCGACCAGTTGGCCGCCCAGTACGAGCTGCGGTTGGACCCGGTGCTGCGCACCCGAAGCCCGCGAACCGCGGCCCAACTGGCCGCTGCCGGGATGGGCGTGGCGATCGTGCCGGTCTCGGCGCTCCCCGGCCGCCCGACCGGCGTCGTACGAGCGCTGCGGCCTCGGCTGCGCCGCGACCTGGTCGCCCTGCTCGCCTCGCCCGCCGATGCGCTCGCACAGCGTTTCCGCACCGATCTCAAAGGCCGTGGTATGCCCAGCACGCCACTCTCCCCCGCCGCGAAGACCTGATCCGACAAGCTCGCCCCTGGGATTCTCGGGTCAGGTCAGGGCCGGACATCAGTTGCCGGACAATGGTGAACCGGTGAGCTGTCGCGCAGGGCTGCCGCCTTCGGCCCGCTCGGCCTTCAGCGCTGCTGCGGTCGTGGCGTACCTCAGCAACAGCACGAGGGTCCGGGACAGCACCTCGCACAGTGACATCGTGATCAACGCGGTTGCCCAGGTGTTGACCGAGTGCAGGTGCCATTGGGCACTCAGGGTGGCGATGGTGTTCCCGCCGCCGTTCTCGGCGAACAGCCCGAAGGCCAGCCGGCCGGCCATACCGATGATCCAGAGCGCCGCCGCCGCACCGGTCGCCCTGGCCATCACCACATTCGTATCGTGGTAAACCCTGGTCAGGGCGCCGCAGCCGATACCGAAGGCCAGCCCGATCACGCCGAGGACCGCGACAAAGGTCCAGTCCGACGCATCCCCCGGCACGCCGCCGAGATACTCGAACGCGGCCCAGACGACAAGCGCCACCGGCCACAACAGGCTGACCGGGGTCAGCTGCTTCCCCCGGATCTGCCGGAGAACGAGAACGATCAGACCTAGCGAGATCAACCAGTCCTCGATGCTCATCAGACTACCTCCATCACTGGTGATGTATCACCAGTGATGTTATTCGGTTCCGGCCTCCTCCGCAACTGCCGTCGACTCGGCCGAACACGCCTCGGCCGAGGGGTTTGTACTATCGGCCAATGGATGTGCAGCGGCTGAACCGACTGGCGCGACAGCTGCGCGAGATCGCGTTGAAGGCCAGCCAGGATGGCGCCGAGCTGCCCATCTCCTTCGGCGAGCTGGCCGTTGTCGAGAGCGTCGCGAGGAATCCGGACAGCACGATCACCGATATCGTGCGCGGCACCGAACTCGCGCAGAGCCGGGTCTCCAGGGTGGTCCACGCCCTGGCCGCCGACGGTGTCTTCATCACCACGAGAGACCCCAACGACCGGCGGCAGACACGGGTCCGGCTCGATCCGAAGGTCCGCAAGCAGATGTTCGAGGACTTCGGCTCGCGATCGGTCAGCGCCGCGCTGGCCGAGACGTCCCCGCGACTGTCCGATGAGAACATCGCAAGGGCCGAGCAACTGCTCGACGAGCTGGCCGACCTGATCGACGGCCAGCACGCCTCCGAACACGGCGCCGAATAACCGAGCGGCGATCGAGCGATAGCGGGCGCGATCAGACGTCCGTGGCGAGAATGCGGTCCACCACCGCCGCGACGTCCGCGCCAACGATGTCGGGCTGTTGGCCGATGGGACTGAGCACCATGCCCGGTCGGGCCACGAAGGCCGCACCGCAGCCGACGCTCAACGCTCCCGCCACGTCCCACGAATGGGCCGCGACCAACCGCAACTCGCTCGGCGGCACGTCAAAGGCGTCGGCGACCGCGAGGTAGGGCGCGGGGCTGGGTTTGAGGCTGCGCACCGCGTCGGCGGACATCACCCGGTCGAAGTGGGAGAGCAGCCCGGCATGGGTCAGCTGGGCCTCGGCGACGGCCTGCGGGGAGTTGGTCAGCGCCACGACACGCAAGGGCGAGGCGGCGATCCTGGCCAGGGCCCCGTCCACGTCGGCGTGCGGCGGAAGGGCCGTCATCAGGCCGACAAGCCGGTCGGCCTCGGTGTCCGACAGGCTCACCCGCTCACGTTCGGCGAGCATCCGCAGCGCCGCGTGCTGTGCCGTGGTGAAGTCGACGTAGTTGCCGGTCAGGCCGCCGACGAAGGACAGCTGCAACATCAGCGCGAACCACGGCGGGCGCAACCCCGGCCTGCCGAACAGATCGTCGAACGGCCCGTCAAGAACGCGCAGGTCCAACAGGGTTTCGTTGACATCGAACACGACGACCTTCATCGGTCACCGACCTCCTTCGTGGGTACCGGTCGACGTCGGGTGTGCGTCGGTGTCCGGTGCGGTCATGTGGGTACGTTCGTAGTGCCGGGCCACCCGAGCCCGGTTGCCGCAGATGTTCGCCGTGCACCACTGACGGCGCTTGTTCTCGGCGAGGAACAACATCGAACAGGTCGGGTTGGCGCACCGACGCAGGCGCTCCAGCCGCTCGGGACTGGACAGCACCTCGATCGCCTCGCGAGCGAGCGCGGCCAGCGCGGCATTGCCGCCGTACTCGGTGTGCCAGCGGGTCTCGACCCGTGCGGTCCCCTCGTCGAGGCCGACCATCCGCAGGCTGGCCGGTGCCGCCGCCGTTGCCGCGTTGACGTCCTCGATCGAGGTCGACCGTGGCGCCCGGCCGGCGAGATGTGCGTCGAAAAGATCACGGACGGCGGCGCGTAACCGACGGGTCGCGGCCAGGTCGGGAGGCGGCCCTTGCGGCAGCCGAGGCCCCTCCAGCTCCCACCAGCGCGCGAACCGCTCTGGCGAGCCGAACAGGTCGACCGGCGGCTCGACGGACAGCATCACGGTGTCGACCAGGTCCAGTGCCGCGAACGGCTCGCCGCCCATCGGGAAGCCGGCCCGCTGGAGGTCCTCCAACATCACCTGAACGCTCATGGCGCCATAGTACGCATTAGCCACGGTCGACGCACCTGGATGCACACAATGCAGCGCATCACATGAAGAGTTTCTGGACCACCTCTTGCCAACCTGTGACTAATGGATATAGTTTGTCATTACACATTAGTCAGGAGCTAGCGGAGAGGAGCCGGTGATGGGCTTGGCATGGCAGCAGGGGCCGTTGTCGACCAGGTCGGTGGGGCAGTTCCTCACCGCGCGGCCACTGCCGGAGCGGCTGTTGTTCGCCGAGCCGCTGCGGCGGCGGATGCGCGTCAGGTTCGGCGGCGAGTGGGTGGCCGACAGCGAGGACGTCGTGCTGCTGCACGAGCCGGGCCGCTACCCGGTCGCCTACTTCCCGCTCGCCGACATCAGCGACGACGCACTGGTCCCCGAATCGCGCACGACGACGCACCGCGAACTGGGCACGACGGCCTGGTACGGCGTTCGCGCCTGCGACAAGCAGACGGAGCGGGCCGCCTGGCAGTACGCCGACCTACCGGATCACGCGGCGGTTCTGCGGGACCGGGTCGCCTTCGCCTGGCGGTCGATGGACGCCTTCTACGAAGAGGACGAGCGCATCGTCGGCCACGCCGCCGACCTGTATCACCGCAACGACATTCGGCAGACCTCCCGGCACCTCGTCGTCCGCGACGGCGAGACGGTCGTCGCCGACACCCACCGGCCGGTCGTGCTCTACGAATCGGGCTTCGCGCCCCGCTGGTACGTGCCCGCCGAGGACATCGACTCCTCCACGCTGAACCCGGTGCAACGGCAGACCTTCTGCCCGTACAAGGGTCTCGCCAGCTACTACGACATCGGCACGCACGCCGGCGCCGCCTGGTCCTACTTGGAGGCATGGCCGGAGGTGGCACGGGTCTCGGGCCTTGTCTCGTTCGAACCCGACATCGTCGACGTCTACCTCGACGACCGCAAGCTGACCCTCGAACCGGGCCAAACCGTTGTGCCACATGGCGTCGACCGCGACCTCGACCCGGACGAGATCCGCCAGCGCGCACCGCAGCCATCCCACTAATGGCTATAGCCAATAGCTAGAAGGAGCACCCGACATGTCCGCATCGCTGAAAGACCGCACCGTCCTCGTCATCGGCAGGCCCAGCGGCATCGCCCGCGAGATCACCCTGGCCGTCCGGGAAGCCGGTGGCAACGTCGTCGTGGCCGGTCGCGACAAGGAGGCTCTCGCGACCGCCTACGACGACGACCCGGACATCACGGCCGAACAGATCGACCTCACCGACGAGTCCAGCATCGCCGCCCTCGCCGAGCGACTCGGCCAGGTCGACCACATCGTGTCCACCGCATCGGCACGGGCTCGCGGCACCGTCGCCGCCCTCGACCACGACACCGTGCTGGCATCCTTCAACGTGAAGGTCGTCGGCCCGATGTTCCTGGCCAAGCACTTCGCCGCGCGGATGCCGGCCGACGGATCGTTCGTCCTGTTCTCCGGTTCGTCCGCCCAGAAGCCCACCGTCGGCATGCTCGCGGTCGGTGCCACCAACGGCGCCGTCGACGTGGTGACCAGGACCCTCGCCGTCGAACTGGCGCCCATCAGGGTCAACGCGATCTCGCCCGGCACCGTCGACAGCGGCGCCTACGACGGGCTCGGCGACAAGACCAAGGCCGCCCTGTTCGCCACCCGCGAGGCCAGCAACCCGGCCCGCCGCATCGGCCGGAGCGCGGATATCGCCGAGGCCGTGATCTTCGAGCTGACCAACACCTTCATGACCGGTATCTCACTCGGCGTCGACGGCGGCGAACCACTGGTCTGACCGCCCCCACCAGCTACCTCGGAGACCACAATGAGCACCCGAACCTCGACCGACTCGACCCCTTTCGCAGTCACCCCGGCATTCGGCCCGCTGCCCGCGATCTACCTGCCCGACCGGTGCGCGTCATCGTCCGACAATGCCGGGCACCGCATGGCCGCCTGGATCAGTCGGCACCTCCGGCACCCGAGCCACCGCACGCGCAGCCATCATGCGCGAGTAGGCAACGCCCCTATCTTGTCAATCCGCGACCGGCGTCGGCAGTGATCGGTTATCTTCCGCTCATGGCTTGGTGGGAGGAAGCACTCGACGTCGTTGGTCTGTCAAGGCAGCGAATCAACGCCTTCGTCATCGTGGTCGGCGTCGTCGCGGTTGGCATTCTCGGTTCCTTGTACCGGGGGACCGGAATGATCGCAGCAATAGCCTGCGCCGTCATCGGTATCGGTTTGGCCATCGTGTCTCTTGTCATCCGGCGCCAGAAAGCGCCGAGTTGGCTGCTCTGCCTGGCCGGCATTGTCATAGCTGTCGTCGGCATCGTTGTCAGCGTGAAAGCCTTGGGCGTGCACAGCGCGACATAGTGCTCGTCCCTCCGTTCCCATGGACGTGGCAGCCGCGCCGGTCAGCTGAGCCACTTGAGGTGTGCCTCGCCGAGGCGTTGGTGGAACTCCAGGACGCCTTGGGCGGAGGAGGCACGATGCATGCTGCGGTCAGCCTCGTCCCAGAACAACGCGCCTTCGTCGTCGCCGTGGTCGATTCCCCAACCGAGGAACTCCCTGGGCGGGAGACCGCTGCGGGTTTCACCATAGAGGCCGTAAACCGCGAATAGGCGGGGTTGAAAGTATTCCGCGTCGGCGTCGAGCGCGGCCATCTTCTCCGCTCGGCTCCGCGTATCGATTTCACCGTTCGCAATCGGTGCGGTCACAGGCTCTCCCCGGTTTATGATTGGCGGGCAACAGGTCTCACCACTGGTCAACAGCGTCAACGACGGGCGAGCCGCACACAATTACCTGTCCGCGTGATATACAAACCTGATTTTCATAGCTAATGTCCGTTGTATGGTCGTCAATCAGCGTTGCAGGGTTGTCAACAATAGAACACCGCGTGCCCGCGCAGTCGGAACAGCCCTCCGCGAAGCGCGACTCGAACATAAACTGGGCCTTCGCGAGTTCGCCAAGTCGATCGACCGCGATCCGAGCCTCCTGTCGCGCTGGGAAACCGGCGACCGCACTCCCCCGGCGACCGAGGTGGCGCGAATCCTCGGCAAACTGGGCGTCATCGGCCGGCGCTACGAGGAGATCATCGAACTGGCCCTCGGCGCCGACGACTCCCGGTGGCTGGCGACCAGCGTGCCGGAGCAACACGCCCAGTTGGCCGCACTGCTCGACCTCGAACGCACGGCCAGCGTCATCACCGATGTGTCGCCGTTGATCGTCCCCGGCCTGTTGCAGACCAGTCAATACGCCCGAGCCATCATGACCGAAGGCGGAGTGCGCACGGACGAGATCAGCACTCGAGTCGCCATCCGAGCAGGCAGACGCGAGGTCCTGACGCGCGACGAGCCGGTGCGGTTGCTGGCCTATCTCGGCGAGGCCGCCTTGCGTCAGCGGATCGGGAGCCGCGAGATCATGGTCGAGCAGATACAGCACCTCCTCACCATGGCCGCGATGCCGAACGTCGAGATCCGGGTGATTCCCTTCGACAGCGGCTGGCATCCCGGTTTGGTGGGGCTGTTCGTGCTCATCGAATCGGCGACCGAGCCTCCCGTGGCGCATCTTGAGGTCCGTGACTCCGGCCTCTTCCTGCACACCAGCACCGACGTTGCCGCCTATCGGCAGGCCGCAGCTAAGGTATCCGAGAGGGCGATGAGCATCGAGGATTCCTTGGCGGTGATCGCGCTGGCCAAGACAGGATGGGAGGCGGCATGACCCACGGTCCCCACCGGTGGCGCAAGTCCAGCTACAGCAATACAGGCACCACCTGCGTTGAGCTGGCCGGCGACCTGGATTTCATCCGGGACTCGAAAAATCCGACCGGGCCGAGGTTGCAGGGGGATCTGACGGCTCTCGTCACCGAGATCAAGTCCGGTCGCTTCGACCGATGACGTCTATCCGACGGTGACCGTAACTCGCCAGGTCGAGCCGGGCTCGGCGGCGGTGATCGTGGTCGCGCCGGGGGTGGCGGCGCGGTAGACCGGTTCGGTCGGGTCAGGGCCGGTGGCGCGTTGCAGGACGGCGCCGGGGACGGTCGGTGGGCCGCTGGTTGGCGGGAGGCCGATGGTGATCGTGTCGCCGACGAGCATCAGGAGGGTGCTGCCCCGATCGGCGTTGGTGAGGGTCACGGAATCGGCCGGCGTGGGGGCCAGGGTCGGGGAAACGGTGATCACGGGCTGGGCCGGCATCGGGGCCATGAAGACGATGTGGGCGCCCGGTCCGAGGACGTGGATGTCGGGGCAGGCGCAGGCCTCCGGTGGTTGCGGAATGACGCCGGGAGTCGCGTAGACGATCGTCAGGCCGCCGACCACTATGACGGCCGCGAGGATGACGGGTAGGACGAATCGCCAGGTCATGTTGATGGGACGGACGGCGAGGCGGATGCGGTTGCCCGCCCACCCGACTGATCTCGTCTGGTGATGCGGCGGGGCGTGTCGGGCTGATTACCCGGCGTCGCTGGTGGCCGTGTGGTGTCATGGCGACGATGATCGAAGCGAAAAGTCCTGGTCGGAACACCTACCAGTGCCGGCCACGGCGAGCTACGGTATTGCGAATTAATCTCGCGTTTGCTGGCGGTAGGAGAAGTCGTGACCCCAGACGATGACCCGCTCGCGAGCCCACCGCTGTCCGAAGTGATCACCGGGCCCCCGCCACCGGGCGAGAGCACGGCCACCGGCGAGGGCATGGGCGCCGAACCGGTCGAGCCGGTGACCAGGGGCTGGACGGCTCGGTTCACGCTGTTGTGGTTCGGGTTCTGGATGGCCTGGCTGGTGCCCATCCAGCTGTTGCTGCCCAACCAGCTCGCCGCGCTGGACCGCGCGCACAAGGTCAGCGACTTCGGGATCATCAACGGGCTGGCCGGGGTTGTCGCGCTGATCGCGTTGCCGGTCTGCGGCACCCTGTGCGACCGGACCCGCTCCCGGTTCGGCAGGCGGCGGGTGTGGATGGCGGCGGGGCTGGTGGTCTTCGCGATCTCGGTCGTCTGCACCGGCCTACAGAACTCCTGGCAAGGGGTCGCGGTGTGCTGGCTGATCGCCGCGGTCGGCAACAGCGCCGCCTCGTCGGGGCTCACCGCGGCCGTCGCCGATCAGGTGCCGGACAAGCAGCGGGGCATGGTGTCCGGGGCGATCTTCGGGCCGCAGGCGATCGGGATCCTGGTCGGCCTGGTGATCACCACGACCGTGATCACCTCGACCAGCGGCGGCTACCTCCTGCTTGCGATCGTGCTGCTGGTCTGTGCCGCGCCGTTCGTGCTGCGCTACCGGGACAGCGGGGCCAAGGCGGTGGGGCTGCCGTTGACGGTGCGGGTAATGCTGCGCTCGATGTGGGTCAGTCCTCGGCGCAATCCGGACTTCGCCTGGGCGTTCGGCGGGCGGCTGATGGTGAATGTCGGCAACGCGCTGGGCACCACGTACCTGCTGTACTTCCTCACCGACGACCTGAAGATGCCCGACCCGGACACCAGTCTGCTCGTTGTCACCGCGATCTACCTGATCTTCACGGTCACCGCGACCTATCTCGGCGGCATCGCCTCCGACCGCAGCGGCCGGCGACGCATCTTCGTCGCGGCCGCCTCGACCTTGCAGGCGATCGCCGCGCTGCTGCTGACCTTCGCGCCCAGCTTCACCATGACCTGCATCGGCGGTGCGCTGCTCGGCGCGGGCTACGGCGCTTTCCTCTCGGTGGACCAAGCCCTGATCACCAAAGTGCTGCCGGACGCGGAATCGCGGGCCAAGGACCTCGGCATCATGAATGTCGGTACCAATGTGCCGCAGTCCTTGGCGCCGCTGGCCGCCGCGCTGATCATCAGTTCGCTCGGCGGCTATCCGGTGTTGTTCGGCACTGCCGGCGTTGCCACGTTGATCGGCGCGGCAATGGTGTATCGAGTCCGATCGGTGCGCTGAGTGGCCAATTTTTCTTGAGTCAGGTGAGCCATTCGGCTACACCATGATGACCCGAGCAGGTACCCGAACGGTGCTGGCTGAAACTGTAGGTGCCGTCCTTGCATTTGGCGGTGGCACCGGCCGGCGCGCTCGGTGCCTGTTCCGGGTCGTGCACACAATTGCCATCGGAATTGACGTAGGAATCGGCGCCACAATCGGCTTCGGTGTCCGCGGGCGGAGGTGGCGCCTCGGTCACTTGCGGCACGGGCGGTTGTTGCACGGCTGCCGGCGGTACGACGGATACCGGCGGTGGGACGACCGGAGGAGCAACCGTGGTGGGTGCCGATTGGCTGGTCGAGGTCGGGGGCAGGCTGGTGGCCGTGGTGATGTTGCCGGTCGGCTGACCGGGCGGCGTGGACGGATCACAGGCACCGACAAGGCCGATGAGCAGGATTCCGGCGGCAATCGAAGTGCCAATTATCGCACGCCGATTCTTCCGGGCAGCAGAATTGGGCGAGTTGGAGTTTTTCATTTCGACCTCGGTCCCGATGTGGACACCACTGACCTGCTGATCGCCAATACTCGCGATTACGTTACGTCATCTTGGCGAGACAATTACCGACATCGAGTAGCGGAATGATCGCGGATTGACACGAGACCCCGGTGACCAGCAGTGGCGGGCCTTCGTATTGTGGTACCGGACAGCAGTAGGAAAACACCGAACAACACACACGTGCCGGAGGGCCCGATGCCGACCAGGTCGCAGCCGAAAACCCTGCCGGCCAAGCTCTACCTGCTGGCCTGCAGCCCGGACACCGAGCGGCTCAGCTCCGGCCGCGAACTCGGTGTGCTGTTGCGGGGCGCGGCGCTGACCGACCTGAGTCTGCGCAAGTACCTCCGCGACGAGTCGGGCAAGGTACGCGCCTCGGGTACCAAGCGCAGTGGCGATCCGGTGCTCGACGAGTTGCTGCGGGAGATCAGTGAGGCGCCGGCACGGCCCTGGTCGGCGTGGATCCGGCGCGGTGGCCGGTCGACGGTGCGGGCCATCGAGGCGCAGCTGGAATCGGCGGGGCTGATCGGCGTCCGCCAACTGCGGATGCTCGGCATCTTTCCAGTTCGGCGGATCAGCTTGTCCGATCCGGAGCTGGTCGCGGAACTGCGCGAGGGTGCGCGCAAGACCTTGCTCGGCGAGGAGAAGGCCGAGGATGTCGACAAGTTCGACGCGGCGCTGGTGTCGCTGGCCTCGGCCGGCGCCTTGCGGGCGGTGCTCTCCCGCAAGGAGGAGCGCGGCTACGCGAGCCGGATCAACGAGCTGACGGCGCGCTGCGATGCGGTCGTGCCGGTGGTGCAGCGGGTCATCAAGCAGGTGAAGTCGGCCCGCGCGGCCGCGTACGCAGGAGGCTGACCAGCCGAAATCCCGACCCCGGCCCCGTGGAAACCGCTGCCGGCCGGACTCGCGAGGGCCAGACCGACTGGATGCCCGGTTACCAGCCCTGTCAGGCCTCGGCGAGGCCGTTTCGGTAGGCGTAGCGGACGGCTTCGGCGCGGTTGCGCGCCCCGATCTTGGCGAACGCGTTGTTGATGTGTGTCTTCACCGTGGTCTGGCCGATGAACAGGTGCGCGGCGATCTGCGGGTTGCTCAGGCCCTCGGCCATCAGGCGCAGCACCTCGATCTCGCGTCCGGTGAGGCCGTCCGGATTGGCTCCGGTACGGCGATCGGGGGCGAGGGACGGCGGTTCGGGAGTTTTGGTCAGCGCGGCAACGAGTTTCCTGGACACGGCAGCGTCGAAGGTGGACTGGCCGGCGGCGGCGGTACGCAGCGCGGCGGCGATCTCGACCCGGCCGCTGTCCTTGGTGAGGTAGCCGAGAGCGCCGGCCGTGAGGGCGGCGGCAATGGAGTCGTCGTCGGCGTAGGTGGTCAGCACCAGCACCGCGACCCCCGGATGGTCGGCGGTGATCCGCCGGGTGGCCTCGACGCCGTCCAGTATCGGCATCCGCAGGTCCATCAGGACCACATCGGGCCGATGCTCGGCGACCAGTCGCACGGCCGTCGCACCATCGCCGGCGTCGGCGACGACCTCGATGTCGTCGATCAGGTCCAGCAGGGCGACAAGGCCTTCCCTGGTGATCTGCTGGTCGTCGACGACGATCACCCGGATACGACTGCTGGTTGGACGTTCGGTCAAGTCACCTGTCCCTCATCTGCGACCGCATCTGGCAGGTCGGCGTCGGGTACCTCCGCGACGACCTGCCAACCCTCGCCGTCCGGTGGCGCGCCGGCGGACAGGCTCCCGCCGACCAGCGCGAGCCGTTCCCGCATCCCGGTGAGCCCGTAGCCACGGACACCAGGAACACCAGAACCATTGGTCCGGCCATTGGTATGACCATTGACACCGTTCGTCCGACTCGCGGTGTTGGACACCGCGAGTCGGACCAGTGTTCGCCGGTAGTCCAGTACCACCGTGACCGGGGCACCGGGAGCGTGTTTGGCGGCATTGGTGAGCGCTTCCCGCGCGGCGCCCAGCAGCGAGACGACGGCGGCCGAGGAGACCGGGCGGGGCGGGCCCTCGGTGTGGAACTCGGCCGGGACCTGGTGGTCGCGACGGAAGGCATCGGCCAGATCGGCGACGGCGGCACCGAGTGCAGGCACCTCGTCGCGCAGCGCGGCCACCGCGTTCCGTGCCTCGACGAGCCCTTCGGCGGCCAGTCGGCGGGAGCGGCGGACCCTGGCAAGGGCGGCCACCGGATCGTCCTTGTCGGCCAGCAGCGCTTCGGCGACCTCCAACTGGACGCCGAGCGCGCCGAGCGAATGCGCGAGCACGTCGTGCATCTCCCTGGCGATGCGGGTGCGTTCGTCCAGCGCGGCGGCGCGGGCGTGTTCCTGTTGGGCCAGCCGCGTCTGGTCGAGCAGTCGCTGGAGGTGTCCGGCCTTCACCCCGGCCTGCCGGCGAGCCAGGCCGACGATGGTCACCACGAGCAGGGCGACGGAGTCGACGAGGGTGTCGGTGTTGGCGCGGTCGGCGAGCAGGTTGCTGGTGGCGCCGATGACGAGGGCGAGACCGGAGACGGTGAGCACGACCCAGGTCGGTGGCCGGGTGTGCGCGACGAACACGCCGAGGGTGATGCCGGTCAGGATGATCGGAGTGCCATCGAGGGTGGCACCGAAGGCGAGGGTGGGCACCAGGGTGGACACCGCGAGCGCGCCGATCGAGATCCTCGGTAGCCGGGGGTCGGTCACCACGAAGGTCAGCCAGCCGGCCGCCGACAGCACGTACACCGGCCAGCACCAGGCGGGGGTCGCCTGAGGCCGGGTCGTCACCAGGACCCCGATGATCCCGGCGGTGCCGAGCAGGCGGATCAGCCAACCGGTCTCCGGGTCCTCGGCGAACCGCCGCCACACCGTGCCCAGCTGACGCACTGTCCCGCTCTCCTCCCCATGATCCATGGCGATCCACGGTTCGCCGACATCGCCGACAATTGTCGTCACCACGACCGAGGAACGCGACAAATCGCCGGGTTCGATCGCGGATACCGGGGTGCGGCCCGACGGTAGTGCGCGGCCGGCGCCGCGCCCACCACCCACCGGTGGAGATCCGGGTGGAGACGGCGGGCCGAAACCACAGCCAATACCGTCGAACCACCAGGTCAGAGCGTGAGTTACTGGCGGGTATGGCATAACGGACGGCAGTGCATCATGATGAGGTATCGGCGATGTGACGGCCAGGTGCTGAAGGGATGTTGCGATGAGCTCTTCCGAGGTTGACGCAGGTACTGGTGCTGGTGAGGTGCGGCTGGACACCTTCGACTCGCTCAACCCGAGTACTGGCGACATCGTTGCCAGCTACCCGATCCAGGACTCGGTCGCTGTCGACTCAGCGGTGGACAGGGCCAGGATCGCCGCGCACTGGTGGGCGGGGCTGGACTTCGCCGGCCGCGCGCAACGGTTGCAGCGCTGGAAGGGCGTGCTGACCAGGCGGATGGCCCAGTTGGCCGAGGTCGTGCACGAGGAGACCGGTAAGCCGCACGCCGATGCCCAGCTGGAGATCGTGCTGGCCATCGACCACATCGCCTGGGCGGCCAAGCATGCCGGCAAGGTACTCGGCGCACACCGCCGCTCCCCCGGTCTGCTGCTGGCCAACTTCGCCGCGACCGTCGAGTACCAGCCGTTCGGCGTCGTCGGCGTGATCGGGCCGTGGAACTACCCGGTCTTCACCCCGATGGGCTCGATCGCCTACGCGCTGGCCGCCGGCAACGCGGTGGTGTTCAAGCCGAGTGAGTACACCCCCGGTGTCGGCACCTGGCTGGTCGACTCGTTCGCCGAGGTGGTCGGCGAACAGCCGGTGCTGCAACTGCTCACCGGTCTCGGTGAGACCGGTGCGGCGCTGTGTCGGTCCGGTGTGGACAAACTGGCGTTCACCGGTTCGGCGCGAACCGGACGCAAGGTGATGGCCGCCTGCGCGGAGAACCTGACCCCGGTGGTGATCGAGGGCGGCGGCAAGGACTCGCTGCTCGTTGACGAGGACGCCGACCTCGACGCGGCGGCGGATGCCGCGGTGTGGGGCGGGATGTCCAACGCGGGCCAGACCTGCGTCGGCGTGGAACGGGTCTACGTGCATCAGAAGGTGCACGAGGAGTTCACCGCGAAACTGGTGGAGAAGGCCAAACAGCTGCGGGCCGGGTCGGACGCGGGCGCGAAGCTCGGCCCGATCACCATGCCCTCGCAGCTGAAGGTGATCTCCGAGCACATCGCGGACGCGATCAGCCGTGGCGGGCGCGCTCTCGTCGGCGGACCGGAGGCGGTGGGTGAGCGGTTCGCGCAGCCGACGGTGCTGGTGGACGTGCCGGAGGATTCGCGGGCGGTCACCGAGGAGACGTTCGGGCCGACGCTGACCGTGGCGAAGGTCCGTGACATGGACGACGCGGTCGAACGGGCCAACGCGACGCACTACGGCCTCGGCAACACGGTGTTCTCCAAGTCGCACGGGACGGAACTGGCGAAGCGACTGCGTTCGGGGATGGTCTCGATCAATTCGGTGATCAGCTTCGCCGGCATTCCCAGCCTGCCCTTCGGCGGGGTCGGCGAGTCCGGGTTCGGCCGGATTCACGGGCCGGACGGGTTGCGCGAGTTCGCCAGGTCCAAGGCGATCGCCCGGCCGAGGTTCCGCGCCCCGCTCGAACTGACCACGTTCGCCCGCACCGAGAAGGTGGACAAGCTGGTGGCGAAGATGATCACCATGCTGCACGGCCGGAAGTAGCGCCGAAAGTCGTTGGGCAGCAACGAGAACTCCGGCCGGTGGACACGATGTCCGCCGGCCGGAGTCGGTTTTCCGACAGCTGGCTACCAGGTGACGGGCAGTTCCGACTACCAGGTGACGGGCAGTTCGTAGACGCCGTAGATGACGCCGTCCTCCTTGAAGGACAGCTCCTCGCGGGACGCGGCCAGTTTCAGGTCCGGCATCCGGCGGAACAGCGTCTCGAAGACGACCTCCAGCTCCTGGCGGGCCAGGTTCTGCCCGAGGCACTGGTGCGGGCCGTAGCCGAACGCGACGTGCGAGCGGGTGCCCCGCGCGACATCGAGCCGCGCGGCGTCGTCGAAGGTGCCGGGGTCCCAGTTCGCGGCCACCCCGGAGGCGACGATGCCCTCACCGGCCCTGACTGTCACCCCGTCGAGTTCGACATCCTCGGTGGCCAGCCGGGGGATGCTGTCGACGATGGAGAAGAACCGCAGGAACTCCTCGACGGCCATCGGGATCGTGGCCGGGTCGGCCTTGATCGCGGCGAGCTGGTCGGGGTTGTCGAGCAGGCCGACGACGCTCAGCGAGATCATGTTCGCGGTCGTCTCGTGACCGGCGATCAGCAGCAGGAAGGCGAGGCCGATCAGGCTCTCGTGGTCGATCTCGCCCTCGGCGCGTTGCCGGTCGATCTGGCGGCTGAGCAGGTCGTCGCCGGGTTCGGTCTCCTTGACGGTCAGCAGCCGGTCGAGGTAGTCGCGCAGCTCGTCGATGCCTTCCTGGCGCTCGGCGACCGGGGTGCTGCGGCGCAGCAGCCTGCCGCTGCGCTCCTGGAAGAAGTCGTGATCGGCGTAGGGCACCCCGAGCAGTTCGCAGATCACCAGTGACGGCACCGGCAGCGAGAGGGCCTTCACCAGGTCGACGGGGCGCTGCTGGGCGGGAGTGGCGAGCAGTGCGTCGATGAAGCCGTCCACGATCTGCTGGATACGCGGGCGCAGCGCGGCAAGCCGCTTCACGGTGAACTCGCCGATCACCGCCCGCCGCGCCGCCGAATGCTCGGCGCCGTCCATGGTGATCATCGAGGGCAGTTGGCGGCGAGCCCGCTCGCGCGCACCCGCGCCGCCCAGGATCAGCGGGAAGTCCGGGTGCCTGCGGTCGGAGCTGAACCGAGGATCGGCGAGCACCGCGCGGGCGTCGGCATGCCGGGTCGTCACCCAGACCGGGGCGCCCTCGACCGTCGCCACCTTCCTGATCGGCCCTTCCGCACGCAACCGCTCGTACTCCGGCTGCGCGTCGAACGGGCAGCTGCGACGCACCGGCAGCACGGCTTGTGCCGCGGTGTCCTTGCTTCCCTCGGTTGCCGCCGTTCCCTGGCCGTCGCCGGTGTCGGCGCGCCCGGCCGAGATGGTTTCCGACACGTGGTCCTCCCCTTGCCATGAACCCCAAATGGAATGTTGTCATCCGCTTACTAAGGCCAAGATACCTACTCGCCGAGGGTTCGTCCAGGTACCCGATCACTCACTTGCAGTAATCGCGGCCAATCGGCCATCGGGCGCGAAAAAGCTCCGGCCGCGGGTGATCAAGCCCGCCGGCCGGAGCCGTTCGCCCTCAGTTCGTCACGCGGAGGGGTACTCAGTCCTCCACGACGGACAGCGCCTGGGACGGGCAGAGGTTCACCGCGTCCCTGGCCCTTTTGGCCGCGTCCCCATCGGGCTGATCGGTCAACAGCAACACGATGCCGTCATCCCCCTGGTCGAAAACAGCCGGCTCGGTCAACACGCGCTGCCCGGAGCCGACGCATACGTCGGTGTCCGCCTTGATCCGCACGATGTCCTCCTTCACCACGTGACCGGTAGCTGGTAGACACCATAGATGTTGGCGTCGGTCTTGAACTCAATTTCCTCCACCGGTACTGCCAGCCGCAGGCTCGGAATCCGCTTGAACAACGTGTCGAACACCACCTGCAGTTCCTGACGAGCCAGGTTCTGGCCGAGACACTGGTGCGGGCCGTAGCCGAAGGCGATGTGATGCCGAGCACCCCGCTGCAGATCCAGTTCGCTCGGGTTGTCGAACACGGTCGGATCCCAGTTCGCCGCCAGGCCCGACACGACGACACCCTCACCGGCCTTGATGGTCACCCCGCCGACCTCGACGTCCTCGTCGGCCACCCGTGAGGTCGCCACCTCGACGATGCTGAAGTAGCGCAGCAGTTCCTCGACGGCCAGCGGCGTCCTGCTCGGGTCGGCCTTGATCTCGGCCAGCTGCTCGGGATTGCCCAGCAGGCCGATGACGCCCAGCGAGATCATGTTCGCGGTCGTCTCGTGACCGGCCAGCAGCAGCAGGAACGCCATGCTGACCAGCTCGTCGTGATCCAGGGTGCCCTCGGTCCGCTGCCGCTCGATCTGCCGGCTGAACAGGTCGTCGCCGGGATTGGCCACCTTCTCGGTCAGCAGCTTGTCCAGGTATTCACGCACCTCGTCGAAGCAGCGCTGCCGCTCCGCCGATTCGGTGCTGCGGCGAAGCATCCGGCTGGTGCGCTCCTGGAAGAAGTCGTGATCTACGTAGGGCACCCCGAGCAGCTCGCAGATCACCAGCGATGGCACGGCCAGCGACAGCGAGGCGACGAGATCGACCGGCTTGTCCTGTTCGGGAGTGGCGAGCATCTTGTCGATGAACTCGTCAACGATCTCCTGAATACGCGGTTGCAGCGCGGCAACCCGCTTCACGGTGAACTCGCCGATCACCGCGCGCCGGGCGGCTGAGTGCCGCGCGCCGTCCATGCCGATCATCGACGGCGGCTGGTTGCGGAACCGATCGCGGGTGGCCGGGTCGTCGTTGAAAATCGGGAAGTTGTCCCTGCGCCGGTCGGAGCTGAACCGTCGGTCGGCCAGGATCGCCCTGGCCTCGTCGTGCCGCGAGACCCACCAGGCCTCCATCGAGCCGTACAGCGACACCTTGCTGATCGTCGGCGCCGCACGCAGCTGCTCGTACTCGGTGGGCGTGGCGAACGGACAGCCACGCGACACCGGGAAGACGGTGTCGGTAGCGGTGACCCCAGCGGTTTCGGCGAGCCCAGTGGCTTCTGCGAGCCCGGCGGAAACAGTTTCCGTCATGATCCTCATCCCCTGACAATGTGGAATGTTTCCTTCCGCTTACGATTCCACCCTACCTAACCGGACGAACTTCGTCCAGATGCGTACGGGTGATAACGAGCCGATCAGTAGATACGCAGCGCAACCGCCAACGACCTACCAATCAGGCCTCGACATGGGATACTCCAAGCCCTAGACCAGGGCCGAGAGGCGCAAGATCCGGACGGTGAGCGGTGCAAGGCAGACAGGAAGCGCAGACGCCGCTACGCGCAGACGCCCGCCGCAACCGAGAACAGATCCTGCAAGCGGCGCGAGATCTGTTCATCCGACACGGGCCGGACGTGCCGATGGAGGAGATCGCGCGGGCCGCCGGGGTCGGCGTCGGCACGCTCTACCGGCGGTTCCCCGACCGTGACGAGCTGATCAAGGCGGTCAGTTTCGACAACTTCGTCCGGCTGGCCGAGGTCGCCAAGCAGGTGGAGAACGAGGAGCCCGACCCGGCCACCGCACTGGCCACCCTGCTGCACACCTCACTGGACCTGCGGCTGGGCATGACCATGACGGCGACCTCGCCCCGCGCCTTCGAGGCGATCCAGGACTCACCGGAGATCAAGGAGCTTCGCGACCTCGTCATCGCGGCCGCCACCCGACTGCTGCACCGCGCCCAGGAAGCGGGCTCGATGCGCAAGGACATCGAGACCGGCGATGTGGTGCTCGCACTGGTCCTGGTGTCCCGGCTGATCCCGCCCGCCGACGACAACCCGCTCAGCGAGATGGTCTTCCGGCGGCTGGTCATGTTGATGATGGACGGCCTGCGGGCCTCCCCCGGCAACCCACTGCCCGGCAGGCCGGTCACCTACGCGGACATCGAGAAGCTACGGCAGACCGGTGGGTTCGCCGGATTCGGCAAGACCGGCTGGGCACAGCAGGCGCAGTAACCGCGCTCCTCCGCGTAATGGCGCTCCTTCGCGTAGTGGCGTTCCCTTTATCGTCGCGTTCCGTCACGTCCTCGCGCTCCCCCCATGTCGTCGCGTGCCGTCACGTCCTCGCGTTCCTCCATGTCATCGCGGTCCTCCGCGTAGTCGCTTTTCTCGGCGTAGTCCCGTTTTCTCCACCCCGACCTCCACCCTTGGGCGGTGGGAATCCACCTGCCCCGCTGCCTAACCTGCTGATCGTCGAGTTGTCGACAACACCGTCAGCGGGGAGGGAACCGTCATCATGTCCATCAGTGCCGACGCAACAACCATGAGCACCATCATGAACCTGTTGCTGATCAGGTTCGGCATCATCGCGGCCGGCATCGCCGTGCTGGCGATCGTGGTGTTCACCATCGCGGTCGTGTTGCGCCGCAAGGGAAAGCTCGGCAGCACGATGCGGCGGATCGCACCACTGGCGAAGTCCTATGCGGACTCACGCAATGCGGCGGCCTATCGGCGTGGTGGCCGAGGCCGGCGCGGCAGCGGAGTCTGGACCACCACCGCCGCGAACGCGGTCGCCCACTACCTTTCCGAAAAGGGCGACCAGCGATGAATCACGTCCCGGCCCATTTCCCGGCCCATTTCCTCCCGCTCGCCGACGACAACGGCGGCGCGGTCATGGCCGAACTGCTGCACGACTTCCTGATGAAGGCCGCGATCGTCGGCGTGCTGGTCGTCATCGTGCTCACCGCGATGGTGATCATCTGGAAGAAGGTCGGCACCAAACCCTGATACGGCGCGGGTCAGGCGATCAGCGGGACAAGGCTTGTCACGGCGGCGGGCCAGGCCTTGTCACGACCGCAGATCAGGCCTTGTGACGGCGGCGGATCAGGCCTTGTCACGACCGCGGATCAGGTCGGCGGCCTTCTCCGCGATCATGATCGTCGGCGCGTTGGTGTTGCCGCGCACCACTTTCGGCATCACCGAGGCGTCGATCACCCGCAGCCGCTCGACACCGTGCACGCGCAGCTCCGGGTCGACGACGGCCTGCTCACCGGTGCCCATCGCGCAGGTGCCGACCGGGTGATACAGGGTCTGCGTCAGCTGCTTGACATGCTCGGTGAGTTCGGCGTCACTGATGCCGTCGACGTGGCTGGGCAGCAGCGGCGAATCCAGGTAGCGGGCGATGGCGGCCTGCCGGCCGATCTCGATCAGCGCGCGACAGCCGGCCAGTACCGCGTCCCGATCGGCGGGGTCGGAGTAGTAGGCGGGGTCGATCTCCGGCCGCCAGGTCGGGTCGGCCGAGCGCAGCCGCAGCCGCCCCCTGCTGTGCACGTCGACGACGGTGGCCGCCGCGGTGAACCCTGGGCCGGTCCGCTCGTGCATGCCGTTGTCGGAGAACTCCGATGGCACCACGTGGATCTGCATGTCCGGGGCGTCGAGTCCGTCGCGGGTGGCGAAGAACGCGCCTGCCTCGCCGATGTTGGAGGTCAGCGGGCCACGGCCGGTGAGCTGCCACTGCATCAGCCGGGCCGGCGTGGAGTACTCGGCGAGATCGGTGCTGCCCTTGGTGCGCCAGAGGACCCCGGCGGCCGGATGGTCATGCAGGTTCTCCCCCACGCCCGGCAGGTGCACCGCGACGTCGATGCCGACCTCGCGCAGCGCGGCCGAGGGCCCGATGCCCGACAGCAGCAGCAGTTGCGGGGAGTTGATCGCGCCGCCGCAGACCAGCACCTCCTGGTCGGCGTAGGCGGTGGTGGGCGCGCCGTCGCGCAGGTAGTTGACGCCGACCGCGCGGTTGCCGGACAACTCGACTCCGGTGCTGGGCGCATTGGTCCGCACGGTCAGGTTCGACCGGTCGAGCGCGGGGCGGAGGTAGGCATCGGCGGTGGACCAGCGGCGGCCGTTGCGACAGGTCACCTGGTAGTGCCCGGCGCCGTCCTGCTCGGGGCCGTTGAAGTCGTCGGTCGGCTTGAGGCCCCAGGCCACCGCGGCCTCCACCCAGGCCTTGGACAGCTCGTGCGTGTAGCGGCGGTCCTCGACGTGCAGCGGGCCGTTGGTGCCGTGCAGCGGCGCGCCGAGCCGGGTGTTGTGCTCGGCGCGGCGGAAGTAGGGCAGCACGTCCGACCAGCCCCAGCCGGTGGCGCCGTACTCGTCGCGCCAGCCGTCGTAGTCCAGCCGGTTGCCACGGATGTAGATCATCGCGTTCATGGAGGAGCAGCCGCCGAGCGCCTTCATCCTCGGCCAGTAGACGGACTTGCCGTCGAGGTACTTCTGTTCGGTGGTCTGGTAGTTCCAGTCCCAGCGGGTCTTGAACAGGCTCGGGAAACCGGCCGGAATGTGGATCTCGTCGGCGTTGTCCTCACCGCCCGCCTCCAGCAGCAGCACGCGGCAGCCGGGGTCCTCGCTGAGCCGGTTGGCCAGCACGCAGCCTGCGCTGCCGGCTCCGACAATGACGTAGTCGAAGGACTCCCGCACGACCATCAGACGTGACCTCCTCGTCGGCACCAGCTCACCCCCGTCAACCTTGCCCCGGCAGGCTCGGCAAAGCCAGAGCGCGGAAAAGGGTTTCATCGGCAGGCTCGACGGGTATTCACGCGCCACGAGTGACTGCGGTCACCCAAAGGCAGCCGCCCCGCTACCGAAAGTGAGTCAGCACCCAGGCCATTACCGCAAACGGGTGACATATACCCAGTTAACGTAACTCTGAGCAATGCCCGCACGACTAGCCAACCGACCGGTCAGCAGCGCCAGCCACCGGGAGGGGAGACGTCATGCCCACCCTGTCATCTCGCAGCGCGTCATTCCGGACCGATTCGACGAGGGTCCGGCCGACCCCGAATCGTTTATCCCAGGTCCGCCCGATATCCCAGGTCCGCCCGACCGATCCTCGGCCCTTCTCGCGAAGCGCCACCCGCCGCATCACGCTACGCGCGGAGAGCAGAGCGCGCAGGCATTCGGTGCACTCCCTCGCACTGGCGATCGTCATCGTCGGCCTGACCACCGCGGGCTGCGCCCAACTCGCCCAGCCGAGCGCGGAGGCGCCTGCCGCGGCGGTCTCCCAGCAGGAGTGCGTCTCAGCGGTGTTCTCGGTGTTGACCGGAATCATCGCCAAACCACAGGACGACCAGCCGTTCGAGGACTTCGTCAACCATTATGGGACCCAGTCGGCGACCTACACCGCCTATCGGGACAGCTACAACCCGTTCTACAACGAAGCGGTCGAACACGGCATCAAGGCCGCCGAGAACGATGTCCGCACCGTGGTGAACAGAGACTGTTCGACCGACAGTTGAGCCGTCCACCGAGAAGGCTGTTCCGGCCACCTGGGGTACCAGTTACGACATTCCCCTGGATTCGGGTTATCTTTCGGTAGCAGTTGACCGATCGAGAACCGGCCGGGCAGCCTGCTTACGGGTGACAGGCCAACCGCCGTACGCCCGATGGGACTATGGTCGAAGTCCGACATCCGAACACGCGTGCAGTAACGTGCAGTGGGAAGGCGTGGCGATGGAACAGGCCGCCAACGAAGCCATTGGCGAGCCGACGAAACAGGATTTGGCGCAGACGTTCGCCGACTACGCCAAAGCCGCTCGTGGCACCGCCATCAAGAACCGTTCCAAGGGCGACAATTTTGGTGACGAACTCGCCACCAAACGTGCCGCCGTCTATGATGTGGCCGCCGATCTCGTCCGCAGATTGCCGTTGCAGGACGCGGCCAAGGAAATGATCGAGCGGGCCAAGAACGCGCATATCCGTACGCCACCGCTGATCGACTTCGATCGGGCCGGTATCCAGTACAGCACCGCGCGAGCCTGGCAGTTCTGCGCGTTGCAGATCGACCCGAACCTGCCGGAAGTCGCCCCAAAATGGGACTGAGCACCTCCGGTGAGGAGGGCGGCCGCAGCGATGGCGAGCAGCGGCGGTGAGCCGGACGAACCCGGCCAGGACCGATCGGGGCCGGACCGCCTTCTTTCCGAAAGGCCGGATGTCGGCGTGGCGCTCGCGGGCCTGACGCCGACCGGACGAAGCCGCTCCCGTTCGCGCGGCGGCCGGACCAGGACTCGGCGCGGGATCGGCAATCCGCTCGGTTTCATCGTCCGCTGGGTCGAATGGTTCGAATCCCGTGGGGTCTACGTGCCGGGCGAGGACAGCCGGTCACTGTCGCCGTGGCGCGACTTCGGCTGGATCATCGTGGCCTGGCTGCTGACCGTCGCCGCGTTCGTGGTGATGTTCGCGGTCGCCTCCTGAATCCTCTCAATCCCCTTGGCATACTCCGAATGGGTGCATTATCTAGTGCTGATGTTGCATCCGATACGTGCACGACGATTCACGATGTGAGTGTGTACGCCCCCCGGCATGCTCTGCACCACTGGTCACCATCCGGGGTGACCAGAGCTGCTCGTGGGCGGCGCCAAGGGCGCCGCCCACGCTGCTTTTCCGGGCCTTTCCGACGCGCGCTAGCGTTTCCGGCATGACTGAGAAACGACTTGCGGTCGGCGACGTCGCGCCGGATTTCACCCTCCCCGACAGCGACGGCAACGAGGTGTCGCTCGCCGACTTCCGCGGCCGGTCGGTCGTGGTGTACTTCTACCCCGCCGCCAGCACTCCGGGCTGCACCAAGCAGGCCTGCGACTTCCGGGACAACCTCGCCGAGTTCAACGACGCCGGTTTCGCCGTCGTCGGCATCTCCAAGGACACCCCGGCGAAGCTGGCCAAGTTCAAGGCCGCGGAAGGCCTCACCTTCCCGCTGCTGTCCGACGTCGACAAGACGGTGCTGACCGAGTGGGGCGCGTTCGGTGAGAAGCAGAACTACGGCAAGACCATCCTCGGCGTGATCCGCTCCACGATCGTCGTCGACCCGGACGGCAAGGTGGCCAAGGCACTCTACAACGTCAAGGCCACCGGCCATGTCGAGCGGCTACGCAGGGAGCTTCTGGCCTGAGGAACCGACGTGGGCCGGGACCGACGTGGGCCGGGGACAGCTCGGCTGAGGATTTGACCCAAGAGCGGCTCAACCCTCGGCCGAAGGCTGAGCCGCCCTCGGCCGAGGAGGCCAGGCCGGCCAGAATGTCGGCGGCCTGGCCAGCTGGAATGTTCTGTGGCGGTCAGGGCCGGACTATCCACAGACCGCGCGGTTGTCCACAGCTGAAGATCTCCGGCTTGCATCACCATAACCGCAGCTCATAGGCTTGTCGCGGGGCGCCGGCCCCCGGGCGGGCGGGGGCTCTCACTTGATGTGAGGAAAATTCGGGGAGTTGGGGCGGGCGGCTTTCGGCTGTGCCGCAGGAGGTGGCCTTTCGGCTGTGCCGGAGGAGCCGGCCTTTCGACTGCGGCCCCGCAGGAGCCGGCTTACGGCCGGCGCCCGCAGGGGAGTCGTCGGGCGCCCGCAAGCGGTCAGCTCGGCGAACGCGCAAGGCATCAACTCTCGGCGAACGCGCAAAGCGGTCGGCTCTCGGCGAGCACGCAAAACGGACAGCTTTTCGCAAGCGCGCAGAGAGGGGTCAGCTTTTCGCGAGGGTTCGCAGCGTCGGCAGCAGTAGGCGCAGAGCCTGCCCTCGGTGCGAGAGCGCGTCCTTGCGTTCCGGTGGCAGCTCCGCCGAGGTCTGGTCGGACCCGCCCGGCACGAAGATCGGGTCGTAGCCGAATCCGTTGGCACCGCGTGGTTCCCGAATCAGGCTGCCGCGCCATTCGGCCCGCACCACGGTTGCCGGGCCGTCCGCCAGCATCAGCGCGGCCGAGCACACGAAGGCCCCGCCCCGCCGCTCGTCCGGCACATCGCGCAGCTGGCTGAGTACGAGTTCGAGGTTGGCGTGGTCGTCGCCGTGCCCGCCGGCCCAGCGCGCGGACAGCACGCCGGGCATCCCGTTGAGCGCATCGACGGCGAGCCCGGAATCGTCGGCGAGGCAGGGCAGGCCGGTCGCGTTGACCGCGTCCTGCGCCTTGGCCAGCGCGTTCTCCTCGAACGTCGCCCCGGTCTCCGGTGCCTCCGGAAACTCCGGCACGTCCGCGAGCCCGATCACCTCAAGGCCCTCGATGCCCTCGGCGGCCAGGATGCGCCGCAGCTCACCGAGCTTCTTCGCGTTGCGCGTGGCCAGCAACAGTGTGGTCATTTGGACCGCTTCTTCGGCTCGGGCAGGTCGCCGGGATAGGGCTCGGCAAGGGCACGGTTCTGCAATTCCGACAGCCGTGCGCAGCCGGCGAGCGCCAGATCCAGCATCCGGTCCAAAGTGGACCGGGTGAAGGTGGCGCCCTCGGCGGTGCCCTGCACCTCGACAAGGGTGCCGGTGTCGGTGGCCACCACGTTCATGTCCACCTCCGCGCGCGAGTCCTCCTCGTACGGGAGGTCGAGCCGCACCCGGCCGTCCACGACGCCGACGCTGATCGCGGACACCGCGCAGGACAGCGGTTTGGGGTCGGCGAGCCGACCGGCCGCGCCGAGCCAGGTGATCGCGTCGGCGAGCGCGACATAGCCGCCGGTGATCGCGGCCGTGCGGGTACCTCCGTCGGCCTGGAGCACGTCGCAGTCGATCACGATGGTGTTCTCGCCGAGCGCGGCAAGGTCGATGCAGGCCCGCAGGGACCGGCCGATCAACCGGCTGATCTCGTGCGTGCGGCCACCGATCTTGCCCTTCACCGACTCCCGGTCACTGCGGGTGTTAGTCGCCGAGGGCAGCATCGCGTACTCGGCGGTCACCCAGCCGAGGCCGGAACCGGTCCGCCAACGCGGCACCCCCTCGGTCACGCTGGCCGCGGCCAGCACCCTGGTGTTGCCGAACTCGACCAGTACGGAGCCTGCGGGCCATTTCTGGAAACCCCTGGTGATCCTTACCTCGCGAAGCGCGTCGTCGCTGCGTCCATCCGCTCGTAGCACGCCGCTAGCCTAGAGCGAGCACCCCGGCCCCGATTCGAGCGACCCAGGAACAGGCACAACCAACGGTATGGCAACCTTCGCAAGCCCATCGGGATGGACCAGGTTCATCGCCCTGAACAGCGGTTTCCTCACGGTGGCTGGTGTGCCGGCGCATCCGCTGGTCGTCGCAGCGGTCGCCGTGCTGCTGCCGCTGGCCGCGGTCTGCTCGGTCGGCCTCGCCGTGCACCGAGGCTTCCGACGCCGGTTCGGTGCCGCGGTGCTGATCCTCACCGCGCTCGCGGTGGCCGCGGTGCCACTGGCCCAGTACACCGGCACCCAGCTGACCACCCGGCTGCGCGCGACCGACCCGTTGATCGCCCGGCACGTCGAACTGGGCAACCAACTGCTCCCCTACGCGCTGGGTTTCGGCGTCGCCGTGGTCATCCTGCTGGTCGCCGGCAAGCTGGCCGATCGGGAACGAGCCGCCGAGGAGAGCAGCGCACGGACCTGGCAGCGGATCTCCACGCTGCTGTCGGTACTGGTGGTGGCGATGGCGGTGATCACCACCGTGCAGGTGGTCCGGATCGGCACAACCGGCGCGCAGGCCGTCTGGCAACAGGTCGGCGGCTAGCGCCGGCACCGACCGGACCTGGATCGAGCCTGGATCGACCTGGGATCACCTAGATCTGGTAGTCGGCGCCCTGCTCGGCCAGCACGACCTCACCGGGGAAAGCGGTCCTCGCCTCGGCCAGGATCGCCTCGGTGTCGGCCCACGGCGGCACATGCGTGACGATCAGCTTCCCGACCCCGGCCGCTTCGGCGAGTTCACCGGCTTCCCGGCCGGAGAGGTGCAGGCCGACCGGCCGGTCCTCGGCGTGGGTCCACGACGCTTCGGACAACAGCACGTCCGCGCCGGTGGCCAGTTCGGTCAGCGCGGCGCAGGCACCGCTGTCCCCGGTGTAGACGAAGGTCCGGCCCTCGTGCTCGACCCGAAGGCCGTATGCCTCGCAGGGATGCGCGACCCGCGCGGTGCGCACGGTCACCCCGGCGATGTCGGCCTTTGAAGCCCACTGGTGGAAGGAGTACACGTCGGAGAGGTCGGTATCGGCCAGTTCGGCGGCGTCCGGGGCGTACGCGGCGGCCAGCCTGCTCGGCGCCTCGCTCGGCCCGTACACCGGCAGCCGGGCTTCGCGCGGGTCCAGCGGCGGGTTCGGGTGGTAGCGGCGCAGCACGGTCAGCGCGCTGAAGTCGGCACAGTGGTCGGGGTGCAGGTGGGAGAGCAACAACGCGTCGAGGCTGAACGGATCGGCATACGCCTGGAGGGCGGCCAGTGTGCCGTTGCCGAGGTCGATGGCGAACCGGGCGCCGTTGACATCGAGGAGGTAGCCCGATGCGGGCTCGGACGGGCCTGGGAAGCTGCCGGAGCAGCCGAGCACGGTCAACAGCACGAGTCGAGCTTTTCACGAGATCCGGAATTTCGGCACCCACCGAGGCCGCATCCACGCAGTTCAACGACTTGTTCGGTTCAGTGCACCGGTTCGGTTGTTCGGTTTGACTGTTCGGTTCGGCGCACTGGTTCGGCGCGTCGGTTCGGCACACCGGTTCAGTGCGCGGCGAGGACCGGGTCGAATCCGGGATGGCTGCCGAGGAAACGCCGAGCCAGCCGGGCGAACGGCTCGATCGGGCCGGTGGCCAGCAGTTCCTGCGTGGGCGGCTGGTCAGGGTCGGCTTCCCGCAACAGGTCCAGTTCGGTGAGGACGCGCAGCACGTCCTTCGCGGTCTCCTCAGCGCTGGACACCAGGTCGACCACATCGCCCATGACCAACTGCAAGACCCCGGTGAGCAGCGGATAGTGCGTGCAGCCGAGCACGAGGGTGTCCACATCGGCGGCCTGCAACGGTTCGAGATACGACTGGGCGAGCCCGAGGATCTGCCGGCCGGAGGTGATGCCGCGCTCGACGAATTCGGCGAACTGTGGGCAGGGCACGCTGGTCAGCTCGATGTCCTTGGCCGCGGCGAACGCGTCGGCGTAGGCGCGGGAGCGGATGGTGCCCACCGTGCCGATCACCCCGACCCGGCCGGAGCGGGTGGTGTGCACCGCTCGCCGCACCGCGGGCACGATCACCTCGACGACCGGGACCGAGTACCGCTCGCGGGCATCGCGCAGGCAGGCCGCCGAGGCGGTGTTGCACGCGATGACCAGCAGCTTCACCCCGTCGGCCACCAGCTTGTCGAGTACCGCGATGGCATTCGCGCGGACCTGTGCGATCGGCAGCGGCCCGTACGGGCCGTTGGCGGTGTCGCCGACGTAGCGCAGCCGCTCGCCGGGCAACTGGTCGAGAATCGCTCGCGCCACCGTCAATCCGCCGACGCCCGAATCGAAAACACCAATGGGAGCGTCAGCTGAAACGGTCACACCGTGACATTACCGGGAAGTTCAGGGGTCGCCGCCGCCGACTTGGTCCGCCCCCTGCCATTGCCTCTGGTCGCCAGGAAGGCCGCCAGCACGCCGCCGATGGCGCCGAAGACATGGCCCTGCCAGGAGATGTCCGGCTGGCCCGGCAACAGGCCCCACAGCACGCTGCCCCAGTAGAACAGCAGCACCAGAGCTATCAGGATCTGTCCGAAGCTGCGGTTGAAAACGCCCCTGACGAGCAGGAACGCCAACCAGCCGAAGGCAATCCCGGAGGCGCCGATGGTGACAGTGCCACTGCCCGCGGTCGCCCAGACGCCGAGACCGCTGACCAGCCAGACCAGCACCGTGACCGAGATGAACTGCGCCATTCCTCCTGCCATCGCGAGAAAGCCGAACACCAGGATCGGAATGGTGTTCGCCGCGAGATGGCCCCAGTTCTCATGTAGGAACGGCGCCCACAGCACGCCACCGAGACCCGACAGCGTGCGCGGCCGGATGCCGTCGCTGTTGAGGTGTCCGTGCAGCAGCACCAGATCGACCAGCTCCACCAGGTACAGGACCGCGGTGAACGCGACAATGACGACCGCGGCGCGTACCGGCCGCTGCGGCAGGATCCGCTTGGCCGGGTTGCGCGGGCTCTTCGAACTCGGCGCGGTGCCCGCGGGTTGTGCTGGGTTCAGGTCCACACCATCGAGGTTACGAGCAAAAACCCGATCGCGTATCGGTGCAAACCCTGAAGTCGCCCTGATGGGCTCCGCCGTGCCGCGACCGAGAGCCGGCAGGCTCCGCGTCGGAAGGTCCGACCGGGGGTCCCGGTCGTGGCCGGTTCCGGCGTTCAAGCCGCGTTCAGGCGGCGTCCGGCGGCTTCCAGCCGTACTTGCGCAGCAGCGGCTCGTCGAGCATCTGCATCTCACCGCCGCCGAAGGACCAGTCCTCCCGGTTGGTCTCGTTGAGCAGCACGAAGACGTCCTCCGGCCGAACTCCGGCCTCGCCGAGGTTCGCCGCGAGCGCCCGGTAGAGCGCGCGTTTCCTGGCCTCGTCGCGCCCCTTGGCCAGGGTGATCTCGACGCACACCACGTTGCGCCGATCGCCGTCGAGGTAATCGCGATCGAAGATCATCGCCGAGGCCGGCCGCTCCTCGATGATCTGGAAGCGGTCGCCCTTCGGGACGCCGAGAGCCTCGATGAGCGCGGCGTGCACGCCCGCTGACATGGCCAGCCGAGTGGCCTCGTCGGTGTCCGACCGCACGGTGATCCGGACGAATGGCACAAGATCCTCCCCACGTCGCAAGCTGACTTTCACACTGTAAGTCAGACTCCGTGGGAGGAGGCTAGCACGCTGAATATCTGAGTGAAAGTCAGCTACGCTGGTCGGCATGGCCGTAACGCAGGAGGACACGCAGCAGGACAGCCGGGAAGGCCAGGAAGGCTTGCCGCAGTCCGGCTCGCTGGCCTGGAGCGAGCAGGACCCGAGCAACTGCAGCGTCACCCTGACTCTCGATGTCATCGGCAAACCGTGGATTCTGCTGATACTGCGCGAGATCTTCCGAGGCCTGCGCCGGTTCGACGAGATCCAGCGGCATATCGGGGTGTCTCCGCCGGTGTTGAGCCGCCGGCTCGCCGCGATGGTCGAGGCCGGCCTGCTCGACCGGGTGCCCTACCGTGAGGAGGGCAGCCGCGAGCGCAGCGAGTACCGACTGACCGACTCGGGGCGAGAACTGTTCCCGGTGCTGATCGCGTTGCGCGACTGGGGTGACGCGCATCTGGTCGGCCCGGAAGGGCCGGCCAGCCAGTATCGGCATCGCGACTGCGGCGCCGAGATTCGCGTCGAACTCGTCTGTGCGGAGGGACATCGATTGACCGGCCGAGCCGAGACGGTACCCGAGCCGGGCCCCGGTGCTCGCCCGATCGCCGGGCAAACCCGATGACCGCCGTCGAGGCCGTGCCGGAGGTCACCGGCCGATCGGCCGCGGTGCCGATCTGGGACGTCGGCGGCGCCTCGCTGCTGTGGGTGGACGCCGTTGCCAACACGGTCCACAGACTGCATCCGGGCAGCGGTACCCAGACGAAAACCGTGCTGAGGCAGGACATCGGCGCCGCAGCGCCCCGGATGAACGGCGGTCTGGTCTGCAACCTGCGCGACGGTGTCGGCCTCCGCGACTCCGACGACCGACTGACCTGGCTGGTCTACTGGCAGCGCGAGGGCCAGCACGCCGCCTGCGCGGCCGTCGACCCGACCGGCCGGCTGTGGGCCGCGACGGTGCGGGAGGACGCGGCGGCCGGCGGTCAGCTGATCCGGGTCGAGCCCGAGGGGCGGGCCAAGGTCGTGCTGGCCGATCTCGATGTCGTCGGCGGAATCGGCTGGAGCCCGGCGGCCGATCGGATGTATGTCGTCGACCCGGCAACCCGGCAGGTCGACCAGTTCGACTACCACGAGGCCGACGGCGAGATCGACGGCAGGCGGCCGCTGTGCGCGATCACCGACGGCAGCCCGGCCGGGATGTGTGTCGATGCCGACGGCGGGGTCTGGGTCGCGATCCGCGACGCCGGCCGGATTCACCGGTATACCAGGGAAGGCAGCCTTGACCGAACGCTCGCGGTACCGGCCGCCGAGGTGACCGGTTGCTGTTTCGGCGGTCCCGATTTCACCGACCTGTACATCACCGCGGAGGGCACCCTGTTCGTCGCGCGCGGCATCGGCGCCGGTCTGCCAACACCACGATTTCCGGGCTGAGACACGATTTCCGTACTGAGGAGTCGGGTGTCTTCCGGAGCTTGGGAGCCAGGCGCCTTTCGGGCTTGGGAGTCAGGCGTCGCCGTTGACGCGGGCGTGCAGGTGCATGTCGTGCCAGCCATCGGTGTGCAGCGCTGCGCCGCGTTTGGTCCCCTCGTAGGCGAACCCGGCTTTCTCGGCCACCCGGCAGGACGCGGTGTTCGCCACGGAATGGTCCAGTTCGAGCCGATGCAACCCGAGTTCGGCGAAGGCCCACTCCCCCACCGCGCCGACCGCCGCAACGGCCACCCCACGACCGCGCGCGGACGGCACCACCCAGTAGGCGAGTTCGGCGAACCCCTCCACGAGATCGATCATCCGCAAGGAGATCCTGCCGATGACCTCGGGGCCGGCAATGGCCCAGTGCGCGGCGGTTTCCCGTTGCCAGGCCTGGTTGTAGGAAGTGATCATCGACACCGCCTCCTGTTCGGAGGCGACTGTGCGGGCATGCCAGCGCTGGATCGCCGGATCGCTGAAGGCGGTCACCAGGGCGCCGGCATCGGTCACCGCCCACGGCCGGATCAGCAGTTCCCCGGCCGGCAACACCGGCTGCGCGGCAGTACGCAGGGACCCAACCGGCACAACGGGATCGATACGACGCGGCATGGCCAACATTCGACCACGCGAGACAGGCAGACCGCGACCGCGCACCGACCACACGAGACCGCACGCTTCGCCCCAGTTCGAGTATCCGGGGTCCCCCGATTTTAACGATACCAGCTGTTGATCTTCGCTGTCAGCTCAATAAAAACCCGTGCGCGAAGCGCGAAAACAGCCAAGGCGCGAACCGCGAAAAACAGAGCCCAAGCCTCGTAATGAAACCCGGCGCGGCGGCTACGCCCAGAGCGTGCTGTCGATCCGTTCCGCTGCCTCGTCGAGGGTGCCCGCGTACACACCGGTGGACAGGTACTTCCAGCCGGCGTCCGCGACGATGAAGACCACGTCCGCGTCGTCGCCCGTGCCGGCCGCCTTCTCCGCGACCGCGAGCGCGGCGTGCAGGATCGCACCGGTCGAGATGCCGGCGAAGATGCCCTCGGTCTCCAACAGTTGCCGGGTGCGGCGCAGTGCGTCCCGCGAACCGACCGAGAACCGTCCGCTGAGCACCTCGGGGTCATACAGCTCCGGTACGAACCCCTCGTCGAGGTTGCGCAGGCCATAGACCAGCTCCCCGTAGCGAGGTTCGGCGGCGATGATCTGGACGTCCGGTTTGTGCTCGCGCAGGTACCGGCCGACACCGACGAGGGTCCCGGTCGTGCCGAGGCCGGCGACGAAATGCGTGATGGTCGGCAGGTCGCGCAGGATCTCCGGGCCGGTGCCCTCGTAGTGCGCCTTCGGGTTCGCCGGGTTGCCGTACTGGTAGAGCATGATCCAGTCCGGGTGCTCGGCAGCCAGCTTCTTCGCCGTTGCGACGGCCTGGTTGGAACCGCCGGCCGCCTCGGAGAAGATGATTTCCGCGCCGTAGGCCTTGAGCAGCTGCCGGCGCTCGATCGAGGTGTTCTCCGGCATCACGCAGACCAGCTGATAGCCCTTGAGCTTGGCCACCATCGCCAGCGCGATACCGGTGTTGCCCGAGGTCGGCTCCAGGATCGTGTCGCCCGGCTTGAGCTGACCGGTCGCCTCGGCCGCCTCGACCATGGCCAGCGCGGGCCGGTCCTTGATCGACCCGGTCGGGTTGCGGTCCTCGAGTTTCGCCCACAACCGGACGTTCGGCGCCGGCGACAACCCCGGCAGTCCGACCAGCGGGGTGTCACCGAGCGCGTGCAGCAACGAGTCGTACCTGGCCACTACGGGCCTCCAAACTCGAAGAACGTCGTGGTCAGCGCATACCGCCGGCGACCGCCGGCAGGATGGTCACGGTGTCACCGTCGGCGACCTTGGCCTCAAGACCACCGGCGAAACGGACGTCCTCGTCGTTGACGTAGACGTTCACGAACCGGTGCAGCGAACCTTCCTTGACCAGGCGGGCCTTCAGACCGGCGTGGTCGGCTTCGAGGCTGTCGATGACCTCGGACAACGTGCTGCCGCTGACCTGGACCGACTTCTCGCCGCCGGTATGGGTGCGCAGGATGGTGGGGATGGAAACGGTGATGGCCATGGTGGAACAACCTCCGCTAGGAATGACTACAGGTGCTGACGCCGGGACCCCGATCCGCTATTCCGGATCGGGCACGACTCAGTGCCGATCGATGGTGTCGTCGCGTCCGGTGTGCGAGAACATGTACGACTCCACGACATCGACCACCTGTACGTCTTCCTCGGTGATACTCCCGTCCACGATGCGGTAGGAACGCAGCTCGTGGGTTTCCGGGTCACGCGTGGAGATCAGCACATAGTGCGCGTCCGGTTCCGAGGCATAGGAGACGTCGGTGCGGGACGGATAGGCCTCGGTCGCGGTGTGTGAGTGGTAGATCACCACTGGCACCTGATCGGCCGCGTCCATCGCCCGCCACACCCGCAGCTGCTCCCCGGAGTCGAACCGGTAGAAGGTCGGCGAGCGCTCCGCGTTCTCCATCTCGATCAACCGTTGCGGCTGGTCAGAGCCTTCGGGCCCGGCGATGACGCCGCAGGCCTCGTCAGGGTGGTCACGACGGGCGTGCGCCACCATCGCGTCCACCAAGTCGCGTCCGATCACCAGCACAGCTCCCATCCTACGGGCCTGCCAAGAGCTGATATCTCGGATTCCGACATGTGAGAGTCCGCCTGCCCGCCGTTCACCCGAGCACGCCGGGCCACGTGTCCCGGTAGGCGGGCAGGCCGGCGAGGGGGTCGGCGACGAGCAGGGCGTGCACCATGGCCCGCGCGAACACCTCCGCGACCACCCCCGCACACCGGTCCAACTGCGCGGCCCGCGCGGGCTGGGCGAAGGTGCCGGTCACGGTCGACAGCGGCAGCTGACCGGTGGCCAGCGCGAAGACGGTGTCTCCGTCGAACATGGAGTGTGCCGGCCGGACCGACCGCGCCAAACCGTCCTGGGCGGCCATCGCCAGCCGCCGGCACTCGGCCTTGCTCAGTTCGGCGTTGACGGCGACAACGCCGATGGTGGTGTTCAGCGGCGCGGCCTCCGCAGGTGACCCGCTGCCCGGTCGTCCCGGCCACACCGCGCCGAACTCGCCGGCCAGTTCGAAGTCGGCGGCGAAGGGCCGACCGGTGTTCAGGTCGACGGCCTCACCGGCCGCGTTGGCCGCGACCAGCGCGCCCACCACCACCTCACCGGACTCACCTGCGAACACCGCGCTCGCGGTGCCGATGCCGCCCTTGAACGAGCCGAGCCTGGCTCCCGTGCCGGCCCCGACGCAGCCCTGCGCGACCGGTCCTGCCGTCGCGGCTTCGCAAGCGGCATAACCGAAATCGGCGTCCGGCCGGTTGCCCCAGCTACTCAACGGCAGGTCGAACAGGACGGCGGCCGGCACGATCGGCACCACCTCGTGCGGAGCCGGCCCCACCGGAAAACCGTGATTGCGCTCACCGAGCCAGCGCATCACGCCGTCGGCGGCGGCCAACCCGTAGGCGCTGCCACCGGTCAGACAGATCCCGTGCGCGCGTTGGACCAAATTGGACGGTTCGAGCAGATCGGTCTCCCGAGTGCCCGGCGCGCCACCGCGCCCGTCGACGGCGCCGACCGCGCCGTCGGGCACCAGCACCACCGTGGTCCCGGTCGCCCAGCCGTCCCCGATCCGCTGATGGTGACCGACCAGCACACCCGCCACATCGGTGATCGCGTTGGCCGGTCCGGGTCGCACCGGGAGCAGCGTCGTCATCGCCCGCCGCTCAGCGCCTGTACCAGGCTCTCCTGCACCCAGGTCAGCCAGTGGTAGACGCTCAGGTGCGAGGACCGGGGGTCCTCGTCGGGCAGCGTCTCCGGCATGTCCTCGGACACGTCCAGCGCGGTGCCCAGTGCCAGCCGGACGTCGTTGATCGCCGAGAGCCAGGCTTCCGCCTGTTCCAGGTCCAGCCGCAGCTCGCCGCCGTCCTTCGGGCAGGTGTCCAGCACCAGCGCGGCAACGCCGGTCTTGTGCTCCAGCAACGCGGGTTCGTGCAGCGAACGCAGCGCGGCAGCGGAGTTCTGGTCCTCTGCGGAGGGTGCGTCGTCGTCGAGCCGGTGGAAGTCGGGCAGCAACCGGGACAGGATCGGGTCGTCCGGGGAGGTCGACGGTCCGGTTCGGATACCGGTCAGCTCGGCCAGTTCGTCCTGCGGCGCGTCCTCGGCCCGAACCTCCAGCATCTCCTGGATCTGGCTGACCAGACCACGCACCAGCGCGGCCTCCTGCCGGTCGAAGACCGCGACAACCCGGTCGCCCTTGCGGCGCCAGCCCTTCACCGCATTACCTCCAGGTATTCAGTGATCATTGACCATCGCGTATGCACCGATCACCGTTCAGGGGCGGTGTCGCGGGGCGGTGACCATTCTCGGCTCGGCGATCACGAGGAATGTTCCATGGTCGCCCAGAGACCGGCCGCGTGCAGCTTGGCCACGTCACCTTCGACCTTGTCCTTGGAACCAGAGGACACGATGGCCTTGCCCTTGTGGTGCACGTCGAGCATGAGCTTGACGGCGTGATCACGGCCGTAGCCGAACAGCTTCTGGAACACGTACGTGACATAGGACATGAGGTTCACCGGGTCGTTCCACACGACGGTCTGCCAGGGCTGCTCGGCGATCCCGAGCTCGGCAGACGCCGGCTCGACCTGCGCGCTCTCCTGCTCGACTGGCGTCGTCATAAGTTCAATGGTGGCATGCCCGGCCGACGCCGGTGAGATCGCGTTCCGCCCGCGAGTGACGAAAGCCATACGAACAAGCAAATCGCAGGTCAGCCACGGTCACCCGCGGTGAGATAGATCAGCATCTCATCACCCGATCGTATGAGAAAAACGATCTCTCCGATTGGCGCGCGACACCGGCCGTCGACCGCTTAGGCTCCCACCATGACGGCCAACGGCGCGAGCACCGCGCTGCTCACCGACCACTACGAGCTGACCATGCTGGCCAGCGCACTCTCCGACGGCAGTGGTCACCGAGAGTGTGTCTTCGAGGCGTTCGCCCGCCGGCTGCCCGAAGGCCGCCGCTACGGCGTTGTCGCCGGGGTCGGCCGGGTACTGGACGCGATCGCCGAGTTCCGGTTCGCCGACGCGGAGATCACCGCCCTCGCCGCCGCGAACGTCGTCGACTCGACCACCCTCGACTGGTTGGCCGACTACCGGTTCAACGGCGACATCGACGGCTACTCGGACGGGGAGCTGTACTTCCCCGGCTCGCCACTGCTGACCGTGCGGTCCTCCTTCGCCGAGGGCGTACTGCTGGAAACGCTCGTACTGTCGATCCTCAACCACGACACCGCCATCGCGTCGGCGGCGGCCAGGATGGTCAGCGCCGCCAACGGCAGGCCGATCATCGAGATGGGCTCCCGCCGCACCCACGAGCAGGCCGCGGTCGCCTCCGCCCGCGCCGCCTACCTCGCCGGTTTCGCCTCCACCTCGAACCTGGAAGCCGGCAGGCGCCACGGCATTCCGACCACCGGCACCAGCGCCCACGCCTTCACCCTGCTGCACGACAGCGAGGAAGAGGCCTTCCGTACCCAGGTCGAGGTGCTCGGCGCGAACACCACCCTGCTGGTGGACACCTACGACACCACAGCGGGCATCGCCACCGCCATCCGCGTCGCCGGACCGCAACTGCGCGCGATCCGGATCGACTCCGGCGACCTCGGCGTGATGGCCCGCCAGGCTCGCGACCAACTCGACGCCCTCGGCGCCCGCAACACCCGCATCGTCGTCTCCGGCGACCTCGACGAGTTCGCCATCGCCTCCCTGCGCGCCGAACCCGTCGACGCCTACGGTGTCGGCACCTCCGTCGTCACCGGTTCGAAGGCGCCGACCGCCGGGATGGTCTACAAACTTGTCGAAGTTGACGGTCGGCCGGTGGCCAAACGCAGCTCGCACAAGGAATCCCGGGGCGGCCGCAAGGCGGCGTTGCGGCGGCACAAGGAAAGCGGCACCGCCACCGAGGAACTCGTCTACCACCTCGGCGAGGGCCTGCCCCGTCCGGAACTCGGCCCGCACGACCGCGAACTGCAGATTCCGCTGCTGCGCGACGGCAAACCGGCCGACAACCTGCCAACGCTGGAGGAAAGCCGGCAGCGGCTACGGGAAGCGCTGGTCAGCGTACCGTGGGAAGGGCTGAAACTGTCCCAGGGCGAGCCCGCGATCCCGACCACCTTCAGCTTCTGAGACTGCGAATTCCGAGCCTCAACTCCTTGAGCCAGTTCCGCAAGCCTCAGTTTCCGAGCTTCGACTTCCGGGAGGACCGATGGCGGTCGCACTGATCGTGGTCGACGTGCAGAACGACTTCTGCGAAGGCGGTTCGCTGCCGGTCACCGGCGGAGCGGCGGTCGCCGCGGCCATCTCGGAGCACATCGCGACCGGCCGCTACGACCACATCGTGGCCACCCGCGACTATCACCTCGATCCCGGCGCGCATTTCAGCGCCCACCCGGACTTCGTCCAGTCCTGGCCGGTGCACTGCGTCGCCGGCACGCCGGGCTCCTCCTTCCATCCCGAATTGGATGTGTCGCGGATTGCCGCCGTCTTCTCGAAAGGCGCCCACCAGGCCGCCTACTCGGGTTTCGAAGGCAGTATCCGTGAGGGCGCCGGTCTCGCGGACTGGCTGCGTACCCGCCAGGTGGACACCGTCGAGGTCGTGGGCATCGCCACCGACCACTGCGTCCGCGCCACCGCCCTCGACGCGGTCCGCGCCGGCCTGCACACCACGGTCCTGCTCGACCTGACCGCAGGTGTCAGTCAGTCCACAGTAGACACAGCACTGGCGGAGTTCGGCGCGGCCGGTGTCGAAATCACCGGCGCCCCGCGCGTCGGCTGAGACTGAGACGAGCACCGGCCTTCCCGACCTGCACCTGTCCAGCGCATTGCCTGGCCGGTAACGGACTGATGGCCGGGATCGAATTGTGCCGATCCGCTGAACGCGCGCCGCCGAGTTCGGTAAAGTCCGATGCGTTCGACATGCGCACGGACCGGCGGATCGAGGTTTGTTCATGACAGCGGAAATACCGGCAGGCAGCCTCGCCGGCGCCGGCGGCGCCGGCGCGACACCCGACGGGTTCGCCGGGAGCGCGGGGGCCGGCCTCGGCGCGGCCGGGGGGCAGATACAAGGCGTCCAGGACGCGGCCTCCCAGGGCACGCTGACGCTGTCGCAGCAGGCCGCGTCGGCCCTGCTCGCCGCCATCGGCCAACTCCAGAACCAGGCTGCCGACCTACTCAACGTGGCCGACAGTATCGACAAACCGTTACATTTCGGGCACAGCTGGGTCGGGCTGACCATGGACACCCGGCTGCGCACGGTCGCGGCCGGCCAGAACAGCTCGGTCCGTCCGGTGCTCACCCAGTTCGCGACGCTGCTCGGCCAGATCTCCGACACGATCCAACAGGCAGCGCATCTGACCGCCCAGAACGACCAGGACCAGGCCCAACTGCTGACGCGGGCGGGGGAACAATCGTCATGACCGAGGTACCGACGCCGAACCCCACCGAGGGCAGCGATCTCGCCGAACAGACCGACTGGATGACCTTCACCCACCAGCAGCTCTACGACATGGTCAACCAGGGCGTCGACCTGTCCGGAGCGGGCGAGGTAGCCGCGTCCTGGACGACACTGGCCGACACGCTCACCCAGATGAGCCAGACCCTGAGCCAGGCACTGGCCGCGTCCGCCGACGGCTGGCAGGGCAGCGCGGCCGACCAGGCGCGGACCAGCATCGGCACTCTGGTGACCTGGGCCAACAACACCGGCGAGAACGCGGCCACGGTGGCCGGCTGCGTGAACCGGCAGTCCGACGCACTACAGGCCGCCCGCACCGCGATGCCGGCACCGGTGACCACTCCCCCGCTCCCCCCGGTGACCACGGTCCCGGTCGTCAAGTCGCCGACCGCCAATCCGGTCAACGTGGCGCATCCGGGGAGCACGGCGCACACGACGACGGCCAGCTTCAGTCAGCCGCCGCTGACCAGTCCAGGCCCGGTGCAGGTGCAGACCAGCCAGTACGAGGCGCACCAGCAGGCCGCCAGGGTCATGCAGCAGTACCAGCAAAGCTCAGCGATCAACGCCAGCACCATCCCGCAGTTCGCCGCGCCGACCAATCCGGTGAACGGTCCGGTCCAGTCACCGCCCGTCGGCCAACTCCCGCCGACCGGGCCTCCCGGCAGTCCGCAGCCGACCACACCAGTGTTCGGCGGAGCCGGCAGCAATCCGCCTGCCGATGAAGTCGAACCCGGCCGTATCGGCACGGCGGAGCCCGCGCTGGGTTCGGGCTCCTCCTCCGGTGCCTCCGGCGCCAGCGCCGCCTCGCAACAGCCGAGCACATCCACGACGAGCGAGACGACCACGCAAGGCAGCCGAGCCGGAGTGACCGGCGGCGGGATGGGCGGGGCGGGTGCCCGTCGAGGCGAGGACCAGGAACACAAGCGCAAGTACTGGCAGGACGACGACGGAATCTTCGACCTTCCGCTGCGTGCCACGCCGCCCGTGATCGGCGAGGAACGGCGTGGCTGATTCCTGGCTTCGGTTGTCCGACACGGAGTTCTTTCTGCTCTGGGACGCCGCCGAACTCGGTGAGCCACCGGCAGTGCTGAACCTGCGCCACATCGGCCGAACCAGAGCCGAACGCACCGACCTCGCCGAGCGGGCATCGGACGACCTGCTCGACCGAGGACTCGGCACCGTTCACCGGCCCGCCGACGACCTTGCCGAGATCATCCAGGCACTCGGCCACCGCGAACTGACCCTGGCCCTGGCCGCCGAATGGCGCGAAGGCCGGTTTCGCGCCCTGGCCGTCAAGGGCCGCGAAGGTGCGGCCATCGCGGTCCTGGGCGGGACCGAGGTCGCCTTACGCCCACTGCGACCGACCGCACTGGTCGACACCCTCGTCGAGGAACTGCGGCCGCTGCCCGCCGGACCAGGCGTCACCGCGAACGTATCCTGGTCGGATTACCTGCGCGCCTGCAAGGAAGGCGAACTGGACGGCATCGACACCTTCCTCTGGGTGTTGCGCGACACCGGTATGCGCATCGCCGAAGCCCGCACCATCGCCCGCGTGGTCACCGAACGCCACGGCGCCGGCCAGGTCGACATCGGTGGCCGCGTCGGCCAAGCCTCGGACACCATCAACTGGATCGACACCGCAGAAGGCCGCTACGTACTGCGTCGTCGCGGCGACTGGCTCAGCGTCATCCCGGCGAACTCGGCCAAACTCAGCCAGCTGATCACCGAGTCACTACCCGCCTGATTCACTCAACAACCGCTGTTCTCGACAGCCACCCACGCAACGCGCGCCCAACCAGGTCCAGTAACCGATGCCGTAGGCGTTCACGCCGCTGACGGATCTCATGATGACGATCCAGTGCTGATCGCGGGGGTCCGCGATGGGAGAGCGGTGATGTCGGGATAGTCGTAGGCGATCGAAGGCTCGGTCGTGGTGGTCGCCAATTCCCACTCGATGCGGAGAGGCCGCTGATGAGTGCGGACCAGTTCCTCGACAGCCGCATAGACCCGGTCAACCGGAACTTCCGAATGTGGCCGCATCGGAGCTTCATGGCCTGCCCACAGCCAGTACTCGGCGTGATCTTCGTTCAGCCCGTCGACCGGAACGAAACAGCCATCGTCGTCGTACCAGGCCAAGGCGCCGACTTCACCCCGAACGCCCACCACCAATGTCGGGTCCTCCTCTTGGGACCCCACGGTCAGGAACCAGACGAATCCCGGATCAGGACGTTCGTTGACCTCACGAAGCTGAGCGACCAGATCAGCAGGGTCATCATATTGACTGACATCAATCTGGCCGTCGCGCATCAGAACTGGTCGATAAGTAGTCATGCAGCAAACCAATCAATACATGTCGGCGAGACGAAATCCCACACGAAACCGTCATGAGGAGTATCCGCACGACAGTGGTTGGCTTCTCTCAACCTGGTCAGCAGCTCAGTCGGATCTGAATACGCGGTGACATCAAGATGATCGCCGCTCATCAGGATCCACTGCCCAACGGCGCTCATGCTCACCCTTGTGGGATCAATCAGTCACCATCCTTCGGTGACCATCCATTGAAGTGATCTCATCAACTTTCAGTCGATCCGGCCGTGTTCGAAATGGGTGAGTACGAGTGCGGCTTTGACGATGGTGCCGATCTTGCGGGGACTGGTGGTGATGTGGCGGAGTGCGCGCCAGCGGCCAACGAGTAGCGCG